>JAIUNY010000024.1 GCA_020161505.1 Armatimonadota bacterium
GGTCGATGTCACCGTTCCCCAAGGGATGGAATCTGGGAAGAAGCTGCGTGTCTCCGGCGGTGGGGGCAAGGGATCGAACGGTCGGGCGGGTGATCTTTATGTCATGGTCACCGTCCCAGAGGATCCAATCTTTCGACGCAAGGGGCACGATCTCGAGTTGGATCTCCCGGTCGACTATCTGGCCGCGGCCCTCGGCGGAGAAGCCAAGGTTCCCACTCTGGAAGGCTCGGTGATCGCCCGGATTCCTGCCGGAAGCCAGTCGGGGCAAGTGCTTCGACTCAGAGAGAAGGGGCTCCACGGCCCGGGCAAGTCGGTTGGTGACCTCCATGCCCGCATCCGGATCACCGTACCGAAGGATCTTTCCGAGAAGGAAAAAGAGTTGCTCGCCCAGATTCAGAAGCAACGAGAAGCGCAATCATGAGGAATCGAAAGCAACCCGTTTACATGATCGGCGTGGCCGCTGAACTTTGCGCGATCCACCCCCAAACCCTTCGGCAATACGAAAAGCTCGGGCTCGTCGTGCCTGCCCGCGTTGGGGCGAAGAATCGACTTTACAGCGAAGATGATATCGAGCGCGTTCGCCAAATCCAGCGACTCACCCAGGAAATGGGGGTCAATCTGGCAGGGGTGGACATCATCCTCAAACTCCTCGACGATATGCAGGAGATGCAGACTGAGTTCGAATCTCAGTTCATGGAATTCGCCCGGGATGTTGAAATGAGGATGCAGGCGATGGTCGCGAACAGCAACGCCCCCGTGCGGCAAGACACTCCGCTGGTGCCGATGCCGGAGTTCAAGGTTCGCCGACGGTTTACGCCGTAGGCGAACCTACATCCCGTACGTCCAAGGATTGCCCTTGGCTTGGATGATCTTGCCGTCGCGCACCATGACCCACTCCCCGGCATCGAGCCCGAGGGCTTTCTTGGCGGAGATCTGCTGGATTCCGTTTTGCAGGCGAGCCATGCGGTTGCGCTCGACAAAGTGCGTGTCCACCAGGAAAGGGACCAGGCCGATTCCCTCGCCGATCTGGACCGTATCTGGTTCGCCGCCCGGGCCATAGATCATAGGATCGGACATCATCATCGCCCCTGCGCTGGTGCCGAAGAAGTTCACGCCCTTCCGCACGAGTCGCCCGAAAAGAGGCTTCAGCCAGCTTGCCTTCCAGCGATTCATGAACATTTCCTGGTCGCCACCTGGCAGCCAAATGCCGGCTGCGCCCTCAAGGATTTTCTCAGTCAAGGCCCGCTCGTTCTCGGTGATATCGACGTAGCTGACCAGCGTCACATTGCGTGCGCCGTTCTCCGCCAGAAGTTCAACCGAACCCGCGCCCCGCCACGGCTCCTCGCGCATCTGGCTGAGAACGACAATCGGGGCATCGCCCCCGCCGCAGGCGCCGATGAAGGCGACAACGACATCCGGCGTTGTGTCGCCGCCTCCCATCAGGAAGAGGCGACCAGATTGCGTCTCAATGTCCGGCTCGATCTCTTGGTGCTGCATCCCGACACTGGCGAACGCCAGACCCGCCACGAGAGAAGCAATCATCCGCGTGATCCTGTGGCTGGCCCGAGCTGATCGACCAGGAACTTGATCCCATCGTTCACGGCCTCTGGGACGCCGGCGATCTGAAGATCGACTCCGTGATCCATCCCCTCGATCAAGCGCATCTCGTGCTTCACGCCTGCGGCCTTCAGAGCTTCGTCGAGACGCTGAGCCTGCATCACCGGGACAAGCTTATCGGCTTTCCCGTGGAGGGTGAAAACGGGTGCGGAGTCCTTGCTGACGTAACTCACCGGGCTGAAGGCAGCGGCATCCGGACTCTCAGGATCGTAAGCTTTTCCGATCACTTGCATCGACACAAACCCCGCGACGGTGCGATCGAAGTCCTTTCGCAGATCGGTCGGCCCGAAGATATTGAACACGGCTTTCACGCGGCTGGATTGATCGGGCAGAAAGGATGTTTTGGGATCCCAGGTGTCTCGGAATCCGAGCAACAAGGCGAGGTGCCCGCCTGCGCTTCCTCCGCTCGCACCAAATCGGTTGGGGTCAATTCCGTACTCCTTGGCGTTGGCTCTAAAGTACCGAACCGCGGCCTGCACGTCTTCGATCATCGCGGGCCACTTATGCTTCGGGCCCAGGCGATAGCTCACGGTTGCGCTGGAGAGTCCGGCTTCGCTCATCTGCTTGCAGAGCGCGGCCATTTCCGACCGTTGGCCTCCAATCCAGCCACCACCATGAATCACGATGACGAACGGGGCGGGAGTCGGCCCGGCTTGCTTGGCGGGGTAGAAGTCAGCTTGGAGGGCGGTCTCTCCCACGGTGTTGTAGGTGATCCCCGTTTTGACCTCCGCCATCGAGATCGCCGCGCCAAGGAAAATGTTGAGCCACATGCTGTCTATTCTGACGTTCCGGCGGGCCATCTGGTTGTGAAAACTCGCACTCTCCGGTAACCTGCCTCCTCGTCTCCATGAAAATTGACTTCGTGACCCTCTTCCCCGAGATGGTGCTGCCGGCCACCGAGCACAGCATTCTCGCCCGGGCGTCGCGGGCCGGGGTTGTATCTTTTGGAGCTCAAAACCCGCGCGATTTCGCGCAGGACAAGCATCGAACCGTCGATGATTCTTCGTACGGAGGCGGCCCCGGCATGGTCATGATGGCCCCGCTCATCGAGTCGGCTCTGAGTGCCTGCCAGCCTGAGCCCAACACCGCGATCATCCTGACTGACCCGATGGGCGAAAAGTACACCCAAGCTCATGCCAGGGATCTCACACGGTTCGATCACCTGATCTTGATCTGTGGTCACTACGAGGGCGTTGACGAGAGGGTTCGAACGCAGCTCGCCACTCATTGCTTCACCATTGGCGACTATGTTCTCACGGGAGGCGAACTTCCCTCGCTCATCATTGCGGATAGCGTCGTGCGGCTTTTGCCTGGCGTGCTGGGCGATCCGGAAAGTCATCAGGACGACAGCCATTCCGACGGGCTCCTTGGCTTCCCCCTCTACACCCGCCCCCTTGAGTTTCGGGGCGAAGCGGTACCAGACGTGCTCACCAGCGGAAACCACGCGGCGATTGCCAAATGGCGACGAACCCAGCAGCTCCAACGCACCAAAAGTCACAGACCAGACCTGTTTTCCCGGGCCCATCTGCAGCCTGGTGACTCCGACCTGCTATAATCCTGCGTCACGACTCCTGGCCTCTGGGTTCATTGTGCGCTCCTCCGGGAGTTGCCCCCACGCCAGAATGGAGGCCCACATGGCAAACAAGCAAGCGATTTTACAAAGCGTCGGCGCTGAATACATGCGCACCGACCTGCCGGAGATCCGACCCGGCGACACCGTGCGAGCCCACGTTAAGGTTCGCGAAGCAGGAAAAGAGCGAATTCAGATCTTCGAAGGTCTGGTCATCGCGATGAAGAATGGCGGCGTGGCCCGCAACATCACCCTGCGCAAAGTGAGCAACGGTGTGGGCGTGGAACGAACCCTTCCCCTGCACAGCACCAACGTGGCAAAGTTTGAAGTGATCCGCCACGGTAAGGTTCGCCGAGCCAAGCTCTATTACCTCCGAGACAAGGTTGGTAAGGCTGCGCGCGTCGCTGAGAGGCGATAGTCGCGGTGGAATGGGTTTTCGGACAGATGCTGGCGCAAAGCCGGCCAAATGATCTCCTTTTTGCAATCGACCGCATTGCGCGGGTTCCGATCAGCACGATTGTCGTGTTTGCAGGAGTTCTGACCCTCGTCCGATTGGCCCTCTTCCCCTATATTCGAAAGACCCCGATTCATAAGCGAACCGGGGTCTATTCGTTTGCTCGGGTGATCAACGACATCTCCGACGCGGTGCTCTATGCCGCCGTCGTGGTTTTCCTGCTCGTTCGACCATTCGGGATTCAAACGTTCTTTATCCCCAGTCCGTCCATGGTGGATACCCTCCGCGTGGGCGACTTCATTGTCGCGAACAAATGGGTTTACCGAACGAGCGATCCGAAGTTCGGCGACATTGTCGTCTTCAAGCCACCCAAGGAGGCGATCACGCCGGACATGGGTGAGCAAGATTTCATCAAGCGTTGCATCGGAGTGCCTGGCGACGTGATCGAAATCCGCGATTGGGAGCTGTATCGTAACGGCCAACCCGTGAACGAGGACTACAAGGTCATTAGCGACCGGAACGCTCAATACTTGTCGCCGCTTCCGAAGTCGGAGTGGGAGAGCAACAAGGATACGATGCCGAACTTCAAACTCGTTGAATACGGCGAACCGAAGTCTCCTCTGTATCCCCAAAAAGACGGCAAGGCGATTATCCCTCTCATGTACCAATCGCAGTTCGGCGGTGGGATCAGCGTGAACGCTTGGGAACCTTCTTATCCGGTCGAGATCAACGACTGGGAGACTGCGGCGCAGCTGCCTCCGGTGGCGATTCCCGATGGGTACTTCTTGATGATCGGCGACAACCGAAACGGCTCGAAGGATAGCCGCTTCTGGGGTCTGGTGCCTCGGGCCAACATCGTCGGGAAGGCGGAAGTTGTGTGGCTCCCGATTAGCCGAGCCAAGCGTCTGACCAACCCCCACGCAAACGCCAAGCCAAGTCAGCCCTGAGATTGGTAAGATCGGTTGCAGCATGCAACCCCTTCTTGTCTCCCACTATCAGGCGAAGTGGAACGCGCACCATCACAGCGGCACGATTGTTCTCATCAGCCAGGGCGTTGAGTATCCGCTCCCCGCGATGCAGGCTCCAGAGTTTCATGCTCTGATCGACCTGCTCCGCAACGAGCGGCCCATCTACTTTGACCCCACTCACGGCGATATCTTCACCCGCAACGAGATGGTCGGCGAAGAGGAGATGGACTGAGAGAGCCGATGAAAGTCGCGGTCGTCGGTGCCGGAATCATGGGGGCGAGCACCGCGCTTGCCCTGACCGATCGAGGCCATGAGGTCAAGATTTTTGAGCAGTTTCCTCTGCCTCACGCCCAGGGATCCTCCCACGGCGCCTCTCGGATCGTGCGCCGGGCGTACCCTGATGCTTTCTACACCGAGATCATGCTCGACGCCTATCCTCGGTGGGAAGTTCTCGATGAACGGCTCGGGGGTCAGGTGCTCTACGAAACTGGTCTGCTGTATGTTGGGGCAGATTCAAGTCTCGATGTGATTTCGATGCAAAAGGGGCTCGAAGCCTTGGGAGTCGAGCATCGAGTCTTGGATCACCGCCGGATCGGGGAGGTGTATCCCGCTTTTCGCGCCGAGCCGGGAGAAGTGGGCATCTTGACACCAGGCGCGGGCTGGGTTTCCGCCGAACGAGCGGTCGCTGGTTCGCTACAGCTTGCCCAAGAGTATGGTGCCGTGCTGCACATTCAGTCAGTGGCCGATCCCGTGGCACTCATCCGTGAGTTCGATGCGGTTTGTATCTGCGCGGGTGGCTGGGCGAAGGATCTGTTTGGTCTTCCCCTCTCGGTGACTCTGCAAACCTTTGCCTATCTTGAGGTTGAAGCCCAGGGCCACGGGCCGGTGTGGATTGAGGATGGCCCCCATGGCATCTACGGATTTCCCCCTGAGCCTGGGAGCAGTCGCGTGAAGTACGGCGTCCATTCACCTGGTGAAGAGATCAACCCGCGCCAAGAAAGCCGGCCCTTCTCGCCCGAAAAGTTGGAGCTTTTGAAAGACTTTGCCTCACGCCGCTGGGGGATCGAAAACCCGTTACCCGAACCGCAGGCGTGTCTCTACTCCAGCACCTCGAACATCGACTTCCTCTTTGGTGAAGCTGAATCAGGCGTATTTTGGGCATCGCCTTGCAGCGGGCACGGATTCAAGTTCGGCCCCTGGGTGGGGTCGCTCATGGCCGATTTTGTCGAGCAACGACAGCATCCACGAGACTGGCCTCGCTTCTATCACGCCTGAGAACTCTCACCAAGCGAGGACGCAAGTCGGGGGCTCGCGGTGGCCTTCCAGCAGTTGGTGATAGATCTCCGGCGCGGACTCCGCCGACTGGATATCCCTGATTCCCAGTGTGCTCACGCGGCCATCCGCCATCATTTCCAAGGCGAGCTTGACGTCGTGCGGCTGGCAATCTCGCGGCAGGAGCAGACTTGCTTCCTTGAGAAACGCCGACTGATAGTTGAAATGAGCATCCCCTGGGTAGCTTCCCTGGAGGACGATCCGGCATCCTTGCTCCTCATGATCGGCCCACGTCCGCTCGCGACCGCAGGCGATCGCGTGATCAAGCACGACCCGTACACCGGTGCAATCGACAACAATATCAGCTCCGTCGGGCCAAAGATCCAAGACCGGTTCCGGCAGATTCCGCTCGACAACCGCCGTTCGTATGCCGGTCAGCCCCGCGATTTGTGCCCGCTCGGGAGATTGATCGAGCGCGAGAACATCCGCTCCAGATGCGGCGAAGGCTCGCGCCGAGAACAAGCCAATGACTCCGAGACCAATCACGGCCACTCTCTCGCCGATGGTTGGCTGGGCCACCGAGGCGCCGCGCAACGCGATCGCCAGGAGCCGGGCCATCGCCGCATCGGCAAGACTGACTCCGGTCGGAAGTTCGCAGAGACTCTCCGTTGTTGCGATGGCATGCCCGCAGTGCCCTCCCCACATCCGGTCGATGCTCACCTTTTGTGAGCCGCCGCAGTGGACCATCTTGCCGAGCCAAGCGGATTCGCCACCGATAACCTCGCCGACCATGGAGTAGCCGGGAACGAAGGGGAATGGCACGGAATCGGGTTGCTCACCCCGAATGCAACGGATTTCGGTGCCGGGACTGATCGCGGAAAACGACGTCTTGATGAGAACCTCACCCGGGTCGGGAGCGGGAAGCTCCACCTCGCGGATCTCCACTTCTCCGGGCGCGAGACAAGCAACAGCGCGTGAAACGGTCATGGTTCAAAAAGACTCCGGGGCCAGTCTATCCCAAGACTGGCCCCGGAGCATGGAATTGAGGCGGTCGATCAGTCGACGAGCTTCGTGACCATTTTGCCAGCCGAGGGCGGCATCATGGGGTTGAAGCTGACATTTTGCATCTCAGCGATCATCTCAATGAGAGTCATGTCCTTGGAGTTCATCCACACGGTTCCCGTGACGCTCATGCCTTGGGAAGAGTCCAGTTCGGCGAACACGTAGTCGATGCGATAGGCCGGGCGGTTAGCGCGGGTCTCGACGCCGACGTAGGTCCAGCGAGCCTTGGCGGATTCGAGGCCCTTGGCCTTGTCACCGGGATACTCCATTTCCCAGACTGTGCCTGGTTCGACAGTTCCGGTGGGGATCTTGCGGCTCATCATGCGAGCCATGCGCGGATCGCTCATCATGCTGTCGCCGCCCTCAGCCTTCACGAGGGTACCGTCGTGCTTGTAGACCATCTTGGCGGGCTTCTTCATTTGCTCCGCCGCATCGCCGAGCATGGCGGGATCCAGCGGCTGACCGCCGAGGAGGACATCGAACGCCGTCACCACGGTTTCCGACGTGACTGTTTCAGCATCGACGGCGACGGTCTTCTCGGTGGAACCCATCTTGACTTCCACGTCCGGCATTCCCGAATTGGGATCGCCAGGAATGCTGATGGTGGTCGCATATTTGCGAACCGAATTAACTTCGGGTCTCTTGGAGAAATCGGCGGCATTCTGCGGTGCCATCACGAACATCGCAGCCAGCAGGGCGGAAAGGGCAGTTCCGGTGGTCATCATAGAATGATACTAGCACTCCCGGATTTTAGTTTCGCAGCCCCAGACTTTCCTTAACGTTTCGTAAACACGAGAGCGTTGGCAAGGGGTCTTCCTTCGGCGCGGACAGCCTTGCCGTTCACGATCATTCCGCTGCTTGCTCCGCCATCGTAATTCATCGCCTCAGCGCACCCGAGCCCCTTCATCACGGTAACCATCTTTGTCATCGGGCCTGCGCTCACCGCGAGAACCACCTTCCCGTCGGGCAGGATGCCCAGCAAGGTTCGGGCACCGCTTCCGCTGAGAATCTTGGGATCACGGAAGCCTTCAGACTCGGCGTCTAGCACATCTTTCCCTGAGCGCAGAAGCGTGGGGCCGCCGCCCATACCCTCCGTCACTTCTTCCCAAAACGCACTTTGCGGTGTGCCGTAGTCGATGGACATCGAGACCTTTTCGCCGAACTTGAATCGTGAGCCCATCGACTCTTCGGTGCCTTTGAAGTAGAGCACATAGCCCCCTTGCGGAATCGTCATCGACAATCGGCTGACTTGGCGCACGGCACCGTTGCTCACCTGAACTTGCATTCCGGCAAGACCGGTTGCGGAACCCCAATGAGGCGTGAAAATCTGGGCCAGGTTCTTGCTCAGGGGGTCATTGTTCGCTCGGAAGGCATACCAACTCTGGTTCGCCACTTTGCCCCGAATCCTGATTTTCAGCGGATCCAGCCTCACCTTCCCTTCTTGGTTCATGCCAAACACCACTCCGATATCGCTGAGGTTGATTGGCATCCCGTCCGAGATCATCGTCTGCACGGTGTTGCGAATCGCGTTGTTGCTGTAGGCATCAAAGAACGCGCCGTTGATCGCGGCGACCGCCTTGTGCCGATTCGCCATGTTCTTCAGGCTATCTAGCGACCCCACGTTGCCCTTCCCCGTGACCACCTTCGCGGCGTAGAGCTTGGGATCGATGACCACATAGGAGACAGAAGCTCCCGCGATCTTTGTGGTTTTGACGACGAGACCCTGATTTCCAACTGAAGTTGCCAGAAGGCAGGCGGCGATCATCCCATTCATGGGATCACTTTACAGGAGTTTGAGGCACTCAGGCAAGGTGCTTTCGCATCCATTCATTGCCCCCTTCGATCATGCGGGGGTGCCAGTCGTGGCCCCAGTCGAGCTCTTCAAGCTCCTTTTCCCCGGCAAGAGCCTGATGCACCGCGTAGACCTGCGGCGGCTTCACCGCTGGATCCTTCAGCCCGAGCACGACCCGGGTCGGAACCCGGCAGGCGGTGGCCTGATTCATCGTGTCGTAGAAACTCACGGTGCGCCGAACCGCCTCATCGTTCTCGGGTGAACTCGCGGCGAGATCCATGAGTTCCTTGATCGGATAGCGATAGTTTCGACCACTGAGCGACCAGGGCATCCCGCCCAGAAACGGCTCATCCGCAACCACACACTTGATTCCCGGATCCCAGGCCCCGAGCCAAATCGACATGCCACCGCCTTGACTCATCCCGCAACTTGCCAGCCGCTCCGCGTCTACTCCCGGGAGTTCCGCGAGAATCCGCCGCAACAGCACCGCGTCTTGAAACATACGCCGAAAAATCCAAGTTTCAGGCGACAAAGCTCCCTCGCCGAAATAGCCGCGCGAGGGAGTGTAAGTTTCTTGGTGGAAAGACGACTCGCCGAAGAAGTTCAGACTCGCGCTCGCGAATCCTTCCCTCGTGCCGTATTCGCTCGGCAACATGCTCCAACGGGAGTAAGGGGGAAGCCAGACGAATCCTGGTGCGTGAGGCTCGGAATGGAAGGGCAAGGCCACCCATCCGAATCGGGGGGTTCCGTCGATCCCACGAAACTCCAGCACCTCGATGTCATGAGTCGAGGAACTTTGCTCCCTCTGAGCCCGAAGGGTGAAGTCTAGAGGAGCAGACAAAGCCTCCCCGACCGTCGATTGCCAGAAATCGGCAAACCCATCGGGGAGATACGGACTCAGCCCTGGTTCGAGCTCCGCCATGCGGAGTGCTTAGGCTCCCACAGAGCGCTGCAGTGCGTCCACGTGGAGTCCGGTCGTCATCAGCCAAGTGATGGCTCGTTGGACTTCCTCGATCGGCCCGGTGAGGCGAACCTGCATCCAACCAAAGTCCGATTCGATATTGGCCTTGGTGATGGTGGCACTGATGTCGAAGTCCTTGCAGAGCCGGCACATCCACGGCTCGTTGACTTGCTCATCCCGCGCGGTGAGGTTCACATCAATCGACGTCATGCGCTTATTCTACTCAAGGCCCGAACGATTCCGGGCGGCAGTCTGCCCTAGCCTTGCGACTTCGGGGTCGTGGAGATCTTGAGCGGACAGTAGAGCGGGCACCATCGGATCACTCCGGTTGCAAGAGGTACCAACCCAATTGCCCCGAGCCAGTTCTGGGCCGCAACACCCCAGCCGAGAATGACAAGTCCCGCGACGATGCGAAGGATGCGATCTGTGGTTCCGATGTTGGCAGTCATCATAGGTTTCCCTGCTCTCTCAACTCAGGAGAGACTCGTGGCCTTGCGGAGGATTCACAAAAAAGGCCCCTGCACGATGCAGAGGCCCATTTCTTTGCGGCGAAGCAGGAGTTACTTGAAGAACTCCATCTTCTCCAGCTTGTTCTTGAATGCCTGGAGGAATCGGCCGGCTTGCAGACCATCGACGAGGCGGTGGTCGTACGTCAACACCACGTTCATGATCGAGCGGATGGCGATCATGCCGTTGATGATCACCGGCTTCTGCTGGATGCCGTAGACTCCCGCGATGCCGCTCTGCGGAGCATTGATCATCGGAGTGCCGAGCACCGCGCCGTAGGAACCCGGGTTCGTGATCGTGAAGGTTCCACCCTGGACGTCGGCGACGCCGAGCTGGTTGATTCGGGCACGGGCCGCGATGCTCTCCAGATCACGCGCAATGTCGATCAGGCTCTTCTTGTCGCAATCCTTGATGACAGGGACGATGAGTCCGCCCTCTCCATCCTTGCCGAGGCTGACCGCGCAGCCCATGTGCACCGACTTGTTCATCGTGATCTGGTTGTCCACCAGGCTCGCGTTGAGCATCGGGAATTGCTGGAGGCACTCCGCAAGTGCCTTGATGAAGAACGGGGTGTAGGTGAGCTTCACGCCGTGAGTAGCGAGGAAGCTGTCCTTGTTCAGCGTTCGGTAGTCGACCAGCGGAGTCACATCGACTTCGATGAGAGTGCTGACCACCGGAACCTGGCTGGATCGCACCATCGCTTCCGCGATCATCTTGCGCATCCCGACGAGAGGCACAATCTCTTGATCCGGGCCTGCGACGGCAGGAGCGGCTGATTGCTTGAATTCTTGCGGCGCCGGTGCCGGAGTGGACGCGGTCGGAGTAGCTGGAGCGGAACCTCGGTTGGCGAGATAGTTCTCCAAATCCTTCTTGGTCACTCGACCGCCCTGGCCCGTGCCGGAGATGCGGCTGAGTTCGCCTTCGCTGACGCCGTTCTCCTTCGCCATCACGCGAACGACCGGGGTGTACCAGCGGCGACCGTCGGTCGCGACGGGTGCTTCTACAACCGGAGCCGAGGCAGCCACAGGTGCGGGTGCTGCTTCCTTCGCCGCCGGAGCCGGAGCCGCGCCATTCGAGGACGAGCCACCTCCGCTGGCGATCAATTCTTTCGCTTTGGCTTCGTCAGGCTCAATGAGGCCCATTTCGCTAAAGACTTCGACCAGATCGCCCTCGGGGATCGTGATCTTGACGAGGAATCCCGATGCCGGAGCCCCCAGCTCCGTGTTCACCTTGTCGGTCATGATCTCCACGACCGGCTCGTCTTCCTTGACGAAATCGCCGACTTGCTTCAGCCAGCGGCTCACTGTCCCTTCGTGGACGGACTCACCCAGTTCGGGCATCAGAATCTCGATGGGCATACTTCTTTCATTATGGCCTACGAAATCCAGGGCCTGGGTGCCTTCGGGCATGGTTGTTTGCGCGAGATCGCCGACCCTGATGGCAAGCGGATCGTCCCCCGATAATTACCGGGAACCCGTCCGCCATGCCCCGACTCTCCAAACGCGCCGGAACCTCACTGACCGAGATCATGTACGCCTCGGTCATCGGCAGCATTTTGCTCGGGAGCAGCACCACCCTCTATCTGCTCCTCAGCCAGCGCACCCAAAAGGATGCGGCTCGAGCGATGGCGCTGAGCCAAGCCGTGATGCTGGCCGATGACATGACGGACACGATTGGCAAAGCTCGCTCCGTGGGGATCGGGGTCAGCGGTCCGCGGCAGTACGTCTACTTCGTGCTTCCGGGGAATGCCTCGGACACAAACGGCGATGGCATCGGAGATTTCTTCCAACCCGCCAGCGTCAATCTCGATGGATCATTGAACTACATCGCCGGGCAGAACGTGGCCTACTACTGGAGCGACGATGGCTGGATTACGGCCAACGGGGTGGTGAGCCAAGGTCGTGATTTCTGGCGAAGCCAGAGCACTTTGACCGGGGGATCCACGGGGGCGGATGTCCACTGGGCGCGCCACGGAAATGGCACCTCCAAATGGAACCTCATCGATGACGTCCGATACGTCTATGACTCAGCGAACCGAATCGTGACCATCACGATCACGGCAAGTGCCAAGAACCGGAATCTCACCCGGGGCAATTCCACTCAAGCATCCGAGCAGCATGCCGCTGTCACCGTGACGCGCCGGGTTCGATTGCGATTCGCACCCTAGTCAGAATCGCTGAGCCACCACTTCCAGTACCGGTACAGGCCGTAGAAGAAGCAGCAGCCGAGAAGGATCATCCCGATTCCGAAGTTTCGAGGGTCTCCCCCGACGTCTTTTTGAACCTGCAACGAGCCGCCCCTGGTGCTGAGCGTTCCAAAAGTGAAAGCGTCATAGGCTCTCCACCAGCACTGGAGTCCCCAAAAACTGAGGAAGAGCGTGGCCACCACGGACCAGAGTTTTGAGTCGGTGTCAGTTGGTAGCATAAGCCCTCACTCAATCTCGCTGGATTGGTACTTCCAGAATTTCATCATCCCCCAGAGACACAAACCGATCGTGAGAACCGAACGAGGCCGAATCTTCCCCAATCCATATCAGTTCCATACGAGATGAAAACAAAACCGGCTTCAGGATTCATCCTGAAGCCGGTCGAAATTGCGTGCTCGTCGCGAGTTATGCGGCCAGACGCTCGTCTTGCTGTCCACCTTCGACAAGCGAGAGGACAACCGGCTCAGGAATCTCGACCGCAGTTCGGGCAAGAACAGCGTAGAACGCAACAGCGCAGACGAGATAAGCGATTCCAGCAAGAACCAAAAGCATCTTGTTTTAAGTTGTCGGACAATCCGCCGAGGTCTTTACCTCTCACACTTACGAGTTTACGGTTTTGGGATGCCGAAGCGCGGATGGCGGAGTTCCAAATCGCTGAGTGAACGCACGACTGAAGTGAGCCGGGCTCTGGAATCCAACTTCCATTGCAATTTCGTGGATCGAGCGGTCTGTCTGCAAGATCGCGAGACGAGCCTGCTCCAGCCGCATCGAGATCAGGAACTTATGGAACGGCTGTCCCGTGCGCTGCTTAAAGAGATGCCGGAAATGCGACGTGCTCACGCCCAGCCGATCCGCAATCGCTGTATCCGTGACATCCGCGGAGTAGTGGCGTTCCAGCACCTGGATCGCGCGGTCGATGAGGATGTCGTTCGGGTTGCGTGACTCGGGGATCACTTCCTCGGTCAGCTGATGAACACAGTCCGAGGCATAGTCCGCGATCTCCTCCAGAGTGGCGAGTTGATCCAGGCGCCGCGCCGCTTGAAGCTGAAAAGCGTGCAGCTTCTGCGAATGTCCGATCTCCAGGAGAGCTGCCGAGACAACGGCGAGAAACGTGAGAGCAGACCCCCGCGCATCGTCCAGATCATCGGTCGAGCGGATCCCTTCATCGAGCTGACGGAGCGCGATATCGAAACGCCCCCGGTCTCTGAGCCGCAGGATGCTTCCGAGCTCATCCAGCCCTACGCGGCGACCATGCCCACGGAACGGGCACTCCGCCTTGACCTCGCCGACGAGCGCAACAGAGAGCAGCCCAAAACTGGCGGATGTCCCCAGGTCGCGAAGCATGATCTTGGCTGGGTTGCTGGCTTGCGGAAGCTCAATCCTCAAGCGATCGACTCGAACCTTTTGCCCGTCTCTCTCGGCGAATCCGAGGGTTGTGACCGAACTCCCGTCCCCATTGATCCGGTCAATCGCCAGCCCATCGGAGGCGTCGCCGTAGTGCTTGCCGCACACCAGGCTCATGCCGTGAAGCATGCGGCCGGTTTTGTCGATCCACTGAAGCGATGCGCCAATCGTGCCCGCGGGCTCATTTTCTAACCCGGCATGGAGAGCAAAGATCCCTGTGATCTCGACAGAGAGAAATCCCCCTTGCTCGGTAGAAGGGATGATCTCACACAGAAAAGGCAGAGCCCGGCTCGGATGCGATCGACTCGCTCCGCCGTTGCTCTGCCAGAGTGCAGCGCTGTGGGTCTCTCCGTGGAGATCGACCCAGGTCAGGTCACCGTGGGGCCGGAGAAACTCTCCGGGGACGACAACCTGACCCATTCCTTACCGCGTGACCTCAGTGGTCGTGTGAGGCAGGTGACCAAACAGCGACTTACGGATGTTCTTCAACCCCGGACGATGGAGTTCAATGTCGCGCTGGTAGAAGATCGGAATCCAGACGGCCTCGGAAAGGGCAATGTCTTCGGCTTGAGCATAGAGCGGAAGCCGCTCATCCATGCTCAGGAGTCGATCTGCCTTTGCGCAGAGGGCATCGTATTCTGGGTTGGACCAACCGAACTTGTTTTCCGGGCCGTTGGTGGTGAGCATGTGGCTCAGGAAGTTTTGGGGATCCAAGAAGTCCGCTGACCATCGCATGTGATAGAACACCTGCTTTTTGTTGTTGTAGTCTTCCAGATACTTGCCCCACTCTTGGGGGCTCACGCGCACGTCCACGCCCAGATTCGACTTGATCTGGCCGGCCACGGCTTCGGCAACGAGCTTGATGTCCGGATAGCCCTCTCGGTGCGTCATGCTGAGCGGAGGCAGTCCCTTGCCGCCCGGGAATCCAGCTTCAGCCAGCAGAGCTTTGGCCTTTTCGACGTTGTATTCCGGAGCCGCACCCTTGTCGCGGTGACCAGGGATCCCCGGAGGCAGGATGGTGTAGGCAGGAGTGTTGATGCCGCCCATCAGCTCGTTGACAATCGTGTCTCGATCAATCGCCATGGCGAAGGCTTGGCGAACGCGCTTGTCCTTAAAGGGGGCGTACTCCAGTTGGCTCATGCCGATGTACCAAATCGCCGCGCGCTCGAGCTTGACCACGTGATCCTTGATCTCGGGGTTGTCGAGGACACCCTTGAGGTCTTGGCGCTGAAGTTGGATCATGTCCACTTCCCCGCTCAGATACAGGTTCAGGCGAGTGTTGGCATCCAGGACGACGGGGCGCTCGATCGTTTCGAGCTTCGGTGCACCGCCCCAGTAATCATCGTTTCGGCTCAGGACGGCCAGTTGCTTATCCTGCCATTCCTTCATCTTGAAGGGGCCCGTGCCGATCATTTCGGCCGCACTGGAAATCTGCTTGCCGCTGGGAGCGATTTCCTTCGGAACCGCCGCCGCGACCAGGTAGGTCAGCTTGCCAAGGAAGTACGGCGTAACATCGTTCAGCGTGATCGAGACGGTCTTGTCGTCGATGACCTTGATGCCTTCGATGCTCGTCGCACGGCCTTGAACCATGTCGCTCAAGCCCTTGATGTCGCTGAGATAAGCCTCGATCGTCGGGGAGGCCATCTTCGGGTCGGCGGCGCGCTCGATGCTCCACTTGATATCTTCCGCCGTGACGGCTCGACCGTTGTGGAACTTGGCGTCGCGCAGCTTGAAGGTGTACGTCTTGCCGTCGGGCGAGACTTCCCAGCTTTCCGCGAGGAGGCCAACAACTTCGTTGTTCGGGCCCCAGCCCACCAGGCCTTCGTAGACCTGAATCAGAAGGTCGAGGGTATCGCCGTCCTGCACCGTGGCAGGGTCGAGGCTGGTCGGGTTATTCGGGATCGGATAGCGCAAGACATTCGCGGCAACTTTGCCCGATTTCTCGCTAAAGCCGCCCGAGTTGCAACCAGCCAAAAACGCCACGGAGAGAAGGCCGAGGGCCAGCCCGCCGAGCAGGAGCCGAGATCGCTTCATGGCGGCTATTTTACTCACGCGCCCGGCTGATCGTGAGGGATAAGACTTTCGATCAGCGCTCGGCACGCGGGAAGCGGGCGTTCCAGCAGGAAATCCCAATAGTCGATGACCAGGCAGAGGGCTTCAAATCCTCGATTGAACTTTGCCGGAGGCGCGGCCAGTGACCCGATTCGAGAAAGACCAATCAGGGCCTCCGCCGAAACCACCGCGCATCCGCCCGGATCATCAATCTGACGCACGATGCCTCCGCTCCGAAAGTGAAAAGCAGCCGGAGACCAAGTGAGCGGCTCGTCGGAATCGATGGTTTGAGTGAACTGCGCAGCGTGGCCTTCCTCCTCCAGTAGCCGAATCAGGATCCACGTAAGGGCATTTCCAGGATCCGCGCAGGTTTCAAAGTGGCCGAGAGCCTCCGTGGCGAGATCGAAGTACTCCGGAGCCGGGCTCTCGTAGGGCAAGGACGTCGCGAGTACCTCGGCAAAAGCGAGCGCGGCGAGCAACCGATCATAGTCACTCCGAATTTTTGGATAGGAGGTCATCGGCGTGACCTGGGTGATGAAACGCCGGTGCTTCCCTTCCGCCCAAGCAAACCGAGCGAAGACGAGAGGCTCGCTTGATCCGGCTAGTCGAGAACCTGCCTTTCTCGCCCCCTTGGCGACGACATCGACTTTGCCAAAATCGCGGGTCAGCAAAGTAAGTCGCCGATCCGACTCGCCCGAGTCAGATCGGCGAAGGACGAGCCCGTCTTGCGTGCGATCCGTTTCAGGCCCCGCCGCGCAAGAGGACTTGCAGCCACTCGTTGACGATGTAGCTCATTCGGTCGATGACGAGTGCGAAGCGCGCCATGACCGTGCTGCCAAAGATCGCGCCGAAGCCAATCATCAGCATCCAGCGACCAAACGTGTTGATTCCGGTAAGGAACCTGCCCTTGAGGTCGAAGCTGAAGATGAAGTAGCTGAACGCGCTGACAAACGTGAGCACGAACACGAGGTTCGAGAGCGCTTGAGAGGCGTAGACGTTCTGGGCAATGAGGTTGTTAACCTCTGCCAGCCTGGCGGCATCCGGGATCGGCACCAATCGACCATCCACAACTTCCAGCGTGGAGGGGCGGGTCAGCGAATCGAACGTCGTCGGGATCACCGGCTTCATCGTCGCATAGATCTGCGGCCCCCAGGTGTCCCACCAGATCTGGATTTGCTGCCCCGACCAGAGGCCGAGAATGATTCCGAGCGGAATCTTGCTCATCCAGTTGTGCTTGCGGTTGAACACCATGTAGCCCATCAGGCCAATGGGGAGCAAAGCCGCGTAGATCCAGTAACCCACCTGCGCTTCTTGCCCGGTTGCCGCATCGGCCGCGCGACCGAACATTCGAACGAACCAATCGTTGAACAGGGTGTCCTTCCAAGTAGCAACCAGGGTATAGCCCGCGGCCAGACCAAGGAAGATGTGCTCGAAGAATCGATAGACCTTCGTCTCGCGATAGAGCACGCTGTAGAGGCCAATCGTGGCGATCACGCCAACGGTGATCTTAATCAGGAGATACTGATTCTCGTTCATCTTAAGCCTCTTCTCCTTGGCGACGTCGGGCCATGAACATGGAGACGTTGCCCATCACAACGGCAAGGATGAGCAGGACGAGCGCCACGTGAAGCGTTCCGTAGTACTGCTGACCACGAGCAAGGGTCTTTCCTTCCGTGACCGGCGGAACTTCGGCTCCATTGTTGCCATCCCATTCCACCTTCGCCTTGCCTTCGCCGCCGGGTTTGACGTTGATGCCATTGGCCATCATGTACTCAACGTCGTAGACTCCCTTCAACCCAATTGCCACGCCCTTGAGCTGGCCCGATTGGTAGAACGGCAGAACGCCCGGGCCGACAACGCCGGTGACCAAGCCCATGATTGGGACGCGCTTGGCCAGTCGCTGGATCGCGACATCAATCGAAGCCGAGGCCGTAACGACGATCATCATTCCAGCGTCTTCGATTTTCTTGACGTTGCCCAAAACGGGGGTGGCGAAGATATCGACTTCGCGACCATCCACCCGAGCCTTGCGGCCTTTCCAGGCTTCGCGCAAGTTGTTGCCCATGTTGGTGTTGGTGGCTTCGGCGTTCGGGAAGTAGCCAAGATCGAGGTAATCCACCCCGGCCTTGTAAACCCTGAGTCCCTGACCCTCGCGCTCCTTATTGATGCGCGTGATGACCGTGCGGGCGACCTGAGGTGCCACAGGATCGGCCGCAGAGTAGAACACAAACTTGATGTTCTGGCTCATCAGCAGGCGCATGAGGTTTTCAAAGTGCCCCATGCTCTCGCCCCGAGTCGAGTTCGTCCAATCGGACTGGATGAGAACGACCTTCTCCGGGTTCAGCTTTTTGATTTCCGAGTAGAAGCTCTTGCTGCTCGGATCCGGGTCAACCGGGATCGTGGCCGGGAAGAACAAGCCTCCGCAGACGAAGAAGATCAGGATCGCGTACAGAACGCGCCGGTCAACCTTCTGTGCCTTTTCCCAGAAGTTCATGCCGACACCCCACCGCGCTCAAGTCCAAGCCAGAGTCGAAGGCCCATCGCAAGGGCTCCGAGTCCGACGCCAAAGTCGATTGCACGAATCGCAGGAATCTGCATGTTGGATCTCAGCCAGTTCGCCATTTCGGTCAGCTTGAAGTTGAGAAGGAACGTGTTGCCGGTTTGAGCCGCCAGCCCATCAATCGCGTTGCCCCAGACGAAGGTGAGCGCGCCCATCAGGTTCAGCATCAAGATCAGCGCGGAGGCCATCATGACGGTCGCTTCCACGCTGCGAATTCTGAAGGCGCGGAACGCTGCACTCAAGATGAAGAAGGCGATCATCGAGAACATCGCCGCATCCATTTGCTGATAGATGCCCTCGAACAACAGATCGTTGGCGCGGTTGAAGAAGCCCCAGTTCACCGGGTCGTTGAGGAGACCCTGGGGATCTTGGAAGGTGCGCGTTGTCCAGTCGCCAAAACCAACCGTGGCCATGGTGATGAAACAGACGATCAACACCATCGAGAACCCGTAGTTCTCCGCCTTTCGCTTGATTTTCATCGAGTGAACGCGGAGCAAGGAGAAGATTCCCACACCGAGCAGAAAGCCCTGCAAGATGTTGGTCAGCTTTCCGACCGGGTCAATCGCCGCGTTGATCAGGAAGCCAACTTGCTCACCTGGATTCGGAAGCTGAGTCGCGACGTCCATTGCGATCGGCTTCGGCCACAGGTACGCAAGCACGTAGGGCAAACCTGCCAGGAACGTAAAGGTCACCACCACCCAGCGCCGCAAGTGACTCGGCACCATCGAGAGAAGGAACAAAATCCCGAAGCCGAGGAGCAAGCCAACACCCAACCAGATGTAAAGATCGGTGGAGCCTGGCATCTTGCGCCAGAAGTTTTCTGTGGTTTGGGCTAACGGAAGCCACTGAGTTAGATTCATTCGCCTTCACCTTCTGCCGCGGCGCCTTCCACCGGCTTGTCTTCGCGCTCCACTTCTGTCCAGGCCTTAGGAATGCAAGGATTGAAAATCTGATGCATGAATGTGTCCTTGGTGGCCTTCTTGACAGGGCCGGTCTGACCTTCCGCTGGAGTTGCCTGCTCCCAGACGCATCCATTTTCTCCGTCAACGCGAACCATTGTCGCGGCCTGACCTCGCTCAATCGAGCCCATCAGGGTTCCGACGAGCACAAGCCCCGCGACCGTCATCTTCGCCCAGTCCTGACCCACGAGTGATCCGACAAGCACGGGCTGTCGAGTGAGATAAGCAGACGCTGCGTAGAACTCGTCACCGATGAGAACGTAGTCGCAGGCGGCGATAAAGAACGGGGTCTGGGTCGACTGGGTCGAACCTGCCACCTGAATCGCGCCCACCGCGTTCGAGGTCTCCGCAAAGATCAAAGACTCGGCGAAGAACGCGCCGAGAAGGAACGTCGCCGCCACCTTCTCGCGGTGGATGATGCCACTGACGCCAGCCGCGAACGCGAACTGCTGGTCAGAAACGAACTGAACTGTTTCCGCCCCGAACTTGTCCGTTTGTCCGGCTTGCTGATACACGTCACGAATGACCTCCTGAGCCACCGCAAACACCGGAGCGTTGGCGCAGCAGATCCGAACCGGGGTGGCAAAGGTTGCCGCCGTCTTGGTGACCTGAGCAAAAATGTTGATCGCCTGAACCGAGATCGCGTCCAGAGCGCCGATGCCGGGAACCATCAACACCGGTCTACCCATCTCGGTCGCCCGACCGATTGCGTCGTCAATCGCATTCAGACCAGCGATCCGGCGAATGAAGAGGTTCTTGGCCCCTTTGTTCGCCCGGTAGATGTTAAAGAGGATGAAGAAGACGACGAGTAAGGTAAACGCCGTCCCTATCCAGCCCGAGTCGAGATACTGTTCTCCTGACATAAGTTATGCTCCCGCGCTCTGCGCGAGATTCTCCGCATCATCGCCCCCAGGGCGCTTCGGCGGAGTGGGATCTTCCAGTGCGAGGATCAGACGTTCCAAAGACTCCCGACGACTCAGAAGCCGACTGAAATCTCGCACTTGGTTTGCCCCAAGAAATGGTGCCAAAAACGGTGACCCCACGATCATCGCTTGACTGGCCACCCCCGAAACGGGCTTGTGAAGCTCCAAGAAAAACACCGTGGGAACCTCAAGCTTTCGGCGCTTGATCTCCCAGGTCACTTTCTCTATGAGCTTCGTCTCCTCCTCGGGAGTCAGCTGTTCCGTCCAAAGTTCGTCCATCGCGTTGGGTTAGTTCGGCTATTTTGACCAATACAGCGTCTTCGTTGCCAGAGAATCGGAGCAGGACTCCCCGGAAAGCGTCTAATCGACTCGGACTTTCGAGCGGGGACAGTCGGATTCCGCCCTCAACCGGGATGGTTCGCTTTACGTTTTCCCACCTCATCGCCGTCAGGGAGACCCCGATTTTCGAGCTGACCTGCTCCTGATCGATCCGGTACTTGATGGGAAGAAAGAGTTCTGCCGTCGAAGCGAATACCACGATCGGCCCGAGAAGAATTCCCAAGTAAAACCCTATCGCATAGGCTACAACCGCCGTGAGAGCGGCAAAAACAATCACAGGCAGACGCTTTTCCGGCATACGGTCGCCCAGCCTGACCTGCCAAACCATCGGCAGATCACTGCTGGGCCTCGAATCCGGAAGAGTGCTCACCGCCAATCGTTGAAAAGGGTGCTGACCGACTCGTTCAAGTGAATCCGTCGGATCGCTTCACCGAGAAGCGGAGCGATCGGCAAAACGGTGAGTTTCGGGAATTCCTTCACGCTGCCGATGGGGATTGTGTCCATCGTGACGACCTTGCTGACCACAGAATCTTGCAGACGCTGGCTCGCGTTCCCGCTCAAAACCGGGTGGGTGCAGCAGCAGATCACCTCAGTGGCTCCCCGCTTCATCAGCGCCTCCGCGCCCATGATGATCGAGCCGCCCGTGTCGATCATGTCGTCGATCATGATGCAGCGCTTGCCCGTCACGTCGCCGATGATTTCGACGATATCCACCTTGTTGGGTTCAGGTCGTCGCTTGGCAATGATCGCAATCGGAGCCTTGAGCATTTCCGCCAGCGATCGTGCGCGAGCCACCCCGGCGACATCCGGGCTGACCACGACAATGTCTTCTTGGTCGGCATAGCCCTCGTCCACGAAATATCGACCGATGATCGGGCCGCCATAGAGATGATCGACCGGGACTTCAAAGAAACCTTGGATTTGTTCGGCGTGAAGGTCGACCGCCACAACCCGGTGAGCCCCCGCGCGGGCGATGAGATCCGCAATCAGGCGAGCGGTGACTGGCTCGCGAGGCTTAATCTTCTTATCCTGGCGGGCGTAGCCGTAATACGGAATCACCACGGTGAGACGGCGGGCACTCGCTCGGCGGAACGCGTCGAGCATGATCAAGAGCTCCATCACGGAGTCATTGACCGGCGAACAGGTCGGCTGGAGGATGAAGACGTCGTTCCCACGAGCGCTTTCGTCCACCATCAGCCGGATTTCGCCATCGGAGAACTTGGTGGAGGTCAATCGCCCAAGTTCAATGCCGAGATATTCGGCGACCTTCATGCCGAGCTCTTTGTGAGCATTCCCGGCGAACAGTTTCATTCCCACCATTTCTTGATTCATCCGTTTGAACCCCGTTTCCATTCGCGCCAGCGAACAAACCAGTCTTCTTTGTTCTCCTGTCGGCTCCGCGCGACCGCGAGTGCGCCGCTCGGAACATCCTTCGTCAGGACACTTCCCGCTGCCACCAACACGTCATCGCCGATTGTAATCGGTGCGACGAGCGTAGAGTTGCTTCCGACAAAGCAATCGCGTCCAATTTCGGTGCGATGCTTGGAGAATCCATCATAGTTGCAGGTGATTGTGCCTGCGCCGATATTGGTGCCATCGCCCACTGAGGCATCGCCAATATAGGTGAGGTGCGAGGCACTGACTCCCGCGCCGATCTCGGAATTCTTTATCTCGACGAAGTTGCCAATCTTGGCTTCTTCTTTCAGAACCGCTCCCGGGCGGAGATTGGAGAACGGCCCGAGGCGGCAACCATTTGCCATATTCGCCCGCTCCATGTGGCTCATAAACACGCGGCAGGAGTCGCCGATTTCACTGTCTTTGATCCAAGAGTTCGGGCCGATCTGACACCCAGAGCCGATGCTGGTGGAGCCCTCAATCACGCAGTTCGGATGGATCACTGTGTCTTTGCCGATCTTCACGTCCGGCCCAATGTGGGTGGAGCCAGGATCAACGATGCTCACTCCGCTGACGGCGAGGGACTTGAGAATCCGCTCCCGAACAATCGCGCCTGCCTCGGCGAGTTGCCATTTGTCGTTGATCCCCCGAAACTCGTCCGGATCATCGCTGAGGACGCCCTTGATCGTTTCGCCTTGCTTGACAAAAATCTTGATGACATCGGGCAGGTAGTACTCGCCCTGAGAGTTGTCGTTGCCAACCTGATCGAGGGCCGCGAACATCTTCTGATTGTCAAAGCAGTAGATCGCGGGATTGACCTCGGTGATCTCACGTTGCTCCGTGGTGCAGTCCTTGTGCTCCACAATCGCGGTGACACTGCCGTGGCTGACATCGCGAAGAATGCGGCCATACCCTCTCGGATCCTCGAGTTCAAACGTGGACATGACGCATGCCGCACCCGACTGCGCCTGATCTTCCCAGAGCCCGCGCAGCGTGGAGCCGGAGATCATGGGGACATCGCCCGCAACCACCAAAACCGGGCCATCAAACGTTCCGAGATGCTCTCGCGCCTGCAACACCGCGTGACCGGTGCCGAGTTGCTCGCGCTGCCAGGCGAACTTAACCGAATCACCCAACGCTGCTTGAACCTGATCGCCGCCGTGACCAATCACGACGACAATCCGCTCGACGCCCGCTTCTCTCAGAGCCCGCACCACCCACTGCACCATCGGAACCCCGGCAACCGGGTGGAGCACCTTCGGCAGATCGCTCTTCATGCGGGTGCCCTGTCCGGCGGCAAGCACCAGGGCGGCAGGAGAAGCAATGCGGGCGGTGGACATAGTGGCTCTCAGACGATACCCAAGGAGCCCGAATCGTGTAGCATTCTGGACTATGGGACTGCACGTCTCGACCCACCCTCTCGCCCATCACCTCACCACGACGCTCCGCGACAAAGAAACCGGCCCCCACACCTTTCGTCAGGCGGCCCGGATTCTCTCTTCATTGCTTGCTGTCGAAGCCACCGCTTCCCTGCCGACAAAGCCGGTCACGGTTGTCACGCCAATTAAAGAAATGACCGGAGCCGTCCTGGCCCAGCCTCTGGCGGTGATCCCGATTCTCCGCGCGGGACTCTCGATGCTGGAGCCGTTCCTGGAACTCTTCCCTGAAGTGGCCGTCGGCTATGTTGGGCTGGAACGCGATCACGAAACCGCCGAAGCCAGCAGCTACTACTGCAAACTCCCCACCCTGGCAGGAAAAGCCGCCTTGGTCGTGGATCCAATGCTCGCCACCGGTGGATCGGCCAGCCAGGCGATCGACCTGGTGAAAGCGGAAGGCCCGGCCTTGGTGCGGCTGGTCTCTGTGGTCGCCGCACCCGAAGGAGTCGCCAGGATGCAGCGTGATCATCCCGACGTGGAGATCTACTGCGCGGCCTTGGACGAGGGACTGAACGATCGTTCCTACATCGTTCCCGGGCTCGGAGACTACGGCGACCGGCTCTACGGGACTGGCTAAGACGACATCAGGCGAGGATGTCGAGGTGGTTGCCCAATCGAGGATCAGCTTGGAGACTCTTGCGGGGCTGAACCGGGAGCGGCCGAGGAGTCGGAGCTTGTTGTGCCGGACCCTGATCGGCCCGCGCGGCCAAGGCCACCGCACGCACGCGGCAGCCTGGCCGTGATGGTTCGGCGGAAGAGGCCGATTCCCATCGAGGGGGGAAGCACGTCAGAGCGAACATGATGGCTCCGTGGGAATGATATTGAGTGCTTCCATCCGCAACTATCTCTTGCGTTTCTTGTGCCAAGGTGTACGTGTTCCCACAAAACCCGCAAGGTTAGCGGTGAGGTGCGTAAGTCGGAGTTTGAGACCAGCCTGCGGGTACCTTGGAGAGGCATGAAGTTCGGCGTGGCTTTCGTTCTCCTTCTCGCTCTGGTGGGTTGCTCAGTGCGTCCGGCTGAGACCCCGGCCGGCAAGACGGCTACTCCTCCTGCAGGATCCAAGGAAACCGTGAAGGCGGAATCGACCGGAACCGGCATTGAGGAGATCGACAAATCGAAGGTCGCGCTGGCGGAGGTGCGGACGCCGATCACGCAACTCGGGGCCAAGCTCCGGATCCTCGCCCAGTACGACCCTCACATGGACTGGAACGACGCCTTTATCAAGGAGACCGTCACCGAAGCGAGCTGGCTGAAAGAGGGAGAAAAGCTAGAGGGCGAGATGGTCGCCAAGCACAAAGACAAGACCCTCCAGGTTCAAGTCGTGATGATCCGGGTGAGCGAGAAGGAAATCGTGCTTCGCGTGCTGAGTTCGGACTCCGCTTTCGCGGACGAACTCTCCAAGAAATTCAAGTAAGTCGGCCCGTCGACTCCCACGCGCTCCAATCACCGAGATAGAGGACTTCTTCCTCGAGCCCCACGCCGTACTGGCTCTTCACCTGGGCGCTGGCGTACTCGGCGAGCCGTCTCAGGGCACTCGCACGGGCGTTTCCGACATTCAACAAGAAGTTTGCGTGGCGGGCACCAATCATCGCCCCTTCATGCCGGAAGCCTTTCAGCCCACAGTTTTCGATGAGATATCCCGCCGGGACGACTCCGGCCGAGCGCAGCCTCTCAGGCAAGTTGGGCAGCGAATCAGCCAAGGCCTGATCGTTGATATTCTTGAAGAAAC
This sequence comes from Armatimonadota bacterium, assembly GCA_020161505.1. Classification (GTDB taxonomy): domain Bacteria; phylum Armatimonadota; class Fimbriimonadia; order Fimbriimonadales; family Fimbriimonadaceae; genus UphvI-Ar2. The sequence continues at coordinate 25,207 of JAIUNY010000024.1, forward strand.
TTCCCGCACTGGCGCTCGGCGGCTGCTTGCCAATCCGTTGGCGTTGGTAGTCGCGCGCTTCGTCGTAGGCCGCCTTCCAGTCCCCCGACGGCAGCTTCATCCGAACCCGAGTGACCGCCATCTGCGGTGGATTCGCGCTTCGCAAGATCGAATCGCGGTAAGAAAACTGCATCACTTCCGGCGAAACCCAAGCTCGAACACCATCGCGAACCACCTCGAGTTCAGTCAGGAATTCGCTGACGTTGCTGCGATAGGCACCGGCATTGCTGACCAGCGCTCCCCCCAGCGTCCCGGGAATACCCACCGCGAATTCGAGCCCGCGGAGCCCGGCCTGAACCGTCTGAAGAAACAAATCTTGGAAGCTGATCCCGGTATCGACCTCCACTTCCCCGCCCTCGGAGATCGTCAATTCAGCGGCCTTGTTGAGCACGACCAGACCGGGAACTCCCGCGTCACTCGGAAGCATGTTGCTGCCCCAGCCGAGAATCGTGTGGGGGATTGTGCGAGCCTGTGCCCAGGCGCAAGCGCTCGCCAACTCCTCGCTTGTGCGAGCGATGGTGAACAGCTCCGCATCGCCCCCGGCTTTGAGCGTCGTGTAGAGCCTCAGACTCTGGCTCTGAGAAAGCTGAGATTCATCGAACGGGATCATGCGCAAAGGCCTCCCCCATGATGAGCTGCTGCTTCGGCACGCTGATATCGGGTTCGGCGACATAGCATGGCACGAGATTCAGGGCCTCCACCGATTTCTGGCTCGGAAGTCCAGGCCCCCAGCGGGCGGCGACCGGAAACTGAGCCGCATCTGCAAAGTGTGTTCCGTAGCCCAGAGCGTCTCCCGGAATCATAGCGTCTTCAATCGCCTGAGGGGACTCGCCGGGAATCCTGAGAAAAGACCTCCCACGCTTTGCATAGACCGCCACCGGCGCATCGGGCGAGATCAAGTCAAAAGAGTGAACTTCGGCAACGGGAATCGGTCCGAATGCCGCCCAAACTTTCGCCATCGTCACGCCCACGCGAACTCCCGTGAAGCTGCCCGGGCCGACATCGACCATGATCTGCGAAGCGCGATCCAGCGGGATCTGGGATTCCTCAAGCAAAGCGCAGATCGCGGAACTGGCCGCTCGGGGAGCCTCTCGATCTCCTGACCACACGCAAGTCTCGCCCTCAAACCAGGCGAGACTCGTGCGCGGGCTGGAAGTCGAGAGAACGAGGATCACTGGGCAATCACCGAGAGCCGATCCGCCAGATCGGTGAGTGCGGCTTTCTGCTTCGCAAATTCCTCACTCGTGCCGCTCCATCCAATCACCCAACTGTAGCCGCCTTCGAATCCGAAGGCAATCCACTGATTGACCGCTTTGCCATCCGCGTTGGTGCCGTTTCGGGTGAGCCTGGTCACTTTGGAACCGGCACGATTTGCCTTGGGTTCCAGCTCCTCTCGTTGACCGACAGTCGCGAGTTCTTTGAGCATTGTCCCCCCGAGACGCAGGTACTCGCGTCGCCCGAGGGCCTCCTCGCCCGTGGTCACGCCGAGGCTCACCGAGAGTCCGGTCGCGTGATGCAGACGCCCATCCTTTGCTTCCCAACCGGTCGGAAGATACGCGAAAAGACCAGCGTTTGCATCCACCTGAACCCGGATCGGGCCCCGCTCGATTTTGCCCGGACGGTTTGCTTCCGGACGCATCACCACCACCGGTGGAGGATTGTCATTCGGCTTGGTCTTCGGATCCTCCGCCGTCGCGGGAGTCTCGCTGGGGAGCTTGCCGGAGAGGCTATCCGCACTCAAGAGAACCTTGAACCAGGCGGCTTCGGCCTGTTCAGCGACGTTTTCGGGAGCATAGAGGCGGAACAAGAGCTTGTCTTGCCGGACACTCAGCAGCAGGCCCGAGAGTGAAATCGTGACGTTGCCGGGCTCACCCTCGCGCACCTTTGTCATCAGGAGGGGGACGTTGAGCAACTCTTCCTCCCACTGACGAAGCACCTGGCGTCCATTTTGAGAATTGATATCGAGGTTGACTTTCTGCCAGTGCTCCTTCGAAGCACTCATCTGAGTGACAAGAAGTTGAACCCGAACGAGCGTGCCCTCAATGCGGAACTCGAATGTGTCGTACAGCCGCTCCTTGCGCACTCGCCACTCGGCGGGATGCTGGAACTTGAGGTCGAGAACCTTGTTCTCGTAATTCTTCATCGGCGGCGGCTTGGTGCCGCCCTCCTGTGCCGAAGGCATCCCCAAAGCAAGCGCACAGATCATCGCAGTCAATGGCATCGTTGTCACCGTCTCCTTCCAGACGCCCCGCAAGGGTGCGAGGTATCGCTGGGTGGGCCTCCTCGCCCGACTTCCTTACGCTACCCGGAACCGGAGAAGCATCGCGGGTAGATTCATCGCATGATTCGTGGCGCGGTGATGGAGCGAGAGATCTTGGAGCAACCGAAGGTGCTTCGAGAGCAGGCGGGACAGTATTTTGAGTCAGCGCGCCAGGCCCTGGCGGGCAAGTCGTTCGACATGATTCTCCTGGCCGCACGCGGGTCGAGCGACAATGCCGCTCTCTATGCCCGATACCTGTTTGAAATCCACCTCGGGATTCCCGTTACTCTGGCCGCTCCCTCGGTGCTCACCAAGTATGGGCGTCAGATTCGCTATCCCAACTGTCTGGCAATCGGGATCAGCCAAAGCGGAGCCGCACCAGATGTGAGCGAAGTTCTGGCCGATATGCGATCTCAGGGGCACACCACGCTGGCCATCACCAACACGGCGGGATCCCGGTTAACCCGAGAAGCTGAATTCTCGATCTTGCTCGAAGCTGGTCTGGAGCAAAGCATCGCGGCCACCAAAACCTACACGGCATCCCTGCTGGCCTTGGCTCAGGTGGTTCGAGCCGCTGGCGGAGACCTTCCCGATCCAACGTCCTCTCTTCCTAGCGATGCCTGGCTGGAGGAGTGCCGGGCTGCTGCTGAAGCTGCCTCGGGCGACGTCGTGCGCTGCTCGCCGGTTTTCTCGCTCGGACGGGGATACAGCTACTGCACCGCCGTCGAAACCGCGCTCAAGCTCATGGAATGCGCGCTGATTTCGGCCAAGAGCTATTCCACTGCAGACTTTGAGCACGGCCCGAAGGCTCTGGCGAACCACGGCACGGCGTGTGTGGTGTACGGCGATGTCCCGGCTGGACTCGCGGGAACCGGGGCTTCCGTGGTTCAAGCTCCCGCGTTTGAGGATTCGCCCTATGCTCCGCTGGGCAACATTTTCTTCGGTCAGTGGCTCGCCCTGCTCACGGCCCGAGCTCGGGGTCTCGATCCCGACCGCGCGCAGAATCTGAGCAAGGTTACCGAGACACTGTAGGCTCGAATCCCGAGAGCCGTCGGTGGAAATCCTTGGCGAGTCTGGCGTAGCCTTCCTCGAACGATGCCCCCGATGGCCCTTCGAACGAGTGACCGTTCACCAGCCAATGCACCGCGCCGGTTTCCGGGTCGCGGGTGATTTGCTGAATCTCGGAAATCATGATCCGTCGGACACCTTCGGGCGTCGAAAACTCCACGTAGATGGGAGAGATCTCCATCCAGGCCCCGCTGGCTCCGCCACTGTTTAGCACGATGTACGTCATCACGGTCGAGAACGCCCAGATGGCAAGGCTCCAGCCGATCCCGATGCGGATCAACGATGAGCCAATCAGGAATCCCACCAGGATCGACCAGCCGATTAAACCTTTGGGCGGGCGCTTCGCCTTAGCTGCCCCGCGCCAGACCACCGCGTTCTCTGCCGCCATCAGATTTCTAGTCTGTCACACCTTCCACCATGAGCCGTAGCTCCTCTGGGGTCGCTTCGGGCTCGGGGATCTCATATCCCAGTCGACGGAAAAGCCCCGCCGCAATCGAACTCACAAGGAGGCGATTGTTGCCTCGCTTCGTGAACACGGTGACCACGTATTCCCTTCCATCGGGCATCATCACCCAGGCACAGTCGTGCCGAACCTCGCTGGTCCATCCGGCTTTGCTCCAGAGCTTCGCTCCTTTCGGGATGACCCGGCCCGTGTAGGCTTTTGCTTGACCATCCGCCTTCTCGGGTTCATCTTGGGGATTCCAGCGGGCGAGAATCCCCTGCATCCAAGCCGTTTGTTCCTTGCTCCAGTGCTTGCCCAAAGCGATGTCGGCAATCAAGCGGGTGCAGGCTTCCGGGCTGAGCATGTTGCGGTTCTCGTACTTCTCACCGACCCACTGGCGCTCGCGCCCGTAGGGCCCTTCGTTGAACGTCCGCTGAACTGCGTTGACCCCGGAATACCCCAGTCCGCCAAACCAGTCGTTGACAGCGCGGCGCTGACGACCAAACTCGGCAAGCTGGTCGGGGGAGAGTTCCGGGCCGGGTGTGGTGCCACAGCAGAGATCGATCATGTACCCCGTGGCATCGTTGCTCGAGACCTTGATCATGTCCTCGGCCGCCCTCTGCAATTCGGGCGTCATTTTGAGTTGGCCCGTGTCGAGGAGATGCGCGGCATAGGCGAAGTAAAACATCTTCACCACGCTCGCGGGATACATCGTGACCGAAGCACGGTAGCCTCCCATTGAGACGCTCTTGTTGGGACGATCGATGAAAGCGAGACTGATCCCGACGTCCTTGGGAGTGAACTTGTCGTCGGGAAACTGACGGACGGCATCCGTAAAAGCTTCAGTGCAGAGGGCATCAAGCGACATGGCAGAGGGCTCCGCCGGGCGCAACGCCGGAGAGAGCAAGGTGAGCCCTAGCGCGATGGCGACCGGTGTCATGGCTCCATCTTATCCCGCTATGCCTGAGTTTCGTGCGATTCCATGAGCTCGGCGGATGTCACTTTGAAGACGGAACCATCGGCCAAGCCAACGGCGAGGGCTGCCTCGTTGTGGTAGGCCGCCACGCTGATCACTCGGGATCGCGCCGGACGCCAGGTCCCCAGCATCTCGGCTTGAGGATCGCCCGGAGAGACGTCGTACACCTGGTACACCGTCAGCCCTTCTGCCGCTCCGCTGACGAGCATGTTCCCGGAGCTCAGGAAGGAGATCATCGGGTGACCGGGCGGACAAGGCACAACCACCTTGACGGCAAGATCTGTGGGATCGGCAAGAACCAGCCCGGCCTCTGACCTCATGGCGACAAGGCTACTCTCGGGGCAAGCGGCGACGGAGTAGATTCGGCCCATCGCCGAGGCCGGGCCGAGGGCCGCTCCCGTTCGGGCGTTCCACATTTTGGCGTGGGTGCCCTGAAGCCCGAAAATCGCCTCATGGGCGGGGAGATAGCACGCAGAGGTTGGGGCTTCATTGTCGCGGATCTGGTGGACAATTCTCCCTTTCTCATCAAACCACATCATTTCGCCGCTTGTCATGGCAACGAACGTGAGATGCTCGTCGATCTGGAGTACCACCCGAGGATCGTTGCGCAAGAAGCCGAAATCGCGATGCGCTTGATGCACCCAGGCGACGTGCCCGTTTGCCACATTGATTCCCACGATATCCACCCCGGTAATCGCCACGACCAAGTCGTCTCGCCCAGCAAACGCCAGACCTTTGAGCTCTGATTCGGAGCGAACCTTCACCCGGCTTGGTTCGACGTAGGCATCTAGTTTCTTCTGATTCGGTCCGATGAAAACCATCGGATCCTGACGCGAGCCGACGGCCAGAACCTCGTCGGAGGGCGAGAGAGCGAGATGGGTAACGGCATCAAGATGCTCATGAAGGAGCGTACTCGCGGTTGTGGATGGGGTCATGGCGGTCTCCGATTTGCACGTTCCTACCTGTGAACCAGGAAAAGGGGTTCCCAGTTTCGCTTGGGTTCTGATGGCACAATCGCAGGAGTGATCGAAATCCGGCCCACGAGCCTCGAGACCGCAATCGGTGCGGCTGCCCTGCAGCGCGCGTGCTTCCCTGCACCCTTCCCCGAGGATCTCTTGTTCTCGGGAGACGAAGTTGCAGAGCACATTCGGAGATTCCCAGAAGGCCAATTCGTGGCACTCCATGAGGGGTTGGTCGTTGGGAGCTGCACGAATATGCTCGCCAGCCGGGAAGATTGGAACGCCCATCGAGGATGGGCCGACGCGATCGGAGGCCTCTCTCTTGCTCGCCACAACCCGGATGGAACGGTGCTCTACGGAGTCGATGTCAGCATCCATCCCGAGTTCCGAGGCCAAGGTCTGGCGCGGCGATTCTATCAAAAACGGTTTGATCTCGTGCAGGAATTGGGGCTGGAATTTTACGGGACGGTGTGCCGACTGCCAGGCGCAAGCGAGTCTGGACTCTCCGCCGAAGCATTCGCACAGCAGGTCTTGGCGGGCGAACGCATCGATTCCCCTCTCACGCCCTTCCTCCGGATCGGTCTCCGCTACGGCGGCCTGATCCACGGCTACATGGATGACGAAGAATCTCTCCATGCCGGGGCCATTTTGACCTGGGAGCCGACCCGATGAGGCTTGCCGTCGTCACCTGGGCGATCCGCCCGATCTCCTCGGAAGCGGAGTTTTTCGCCCACATGACCGAATTGGTCGAATCTGCGGTCTCCCAGGGTGCCGACACGGTGATCCTCCCCGAATCGATTGACTTAGAGCGGACGCAGTTGTTCGGAGGTTTTCGAGCTGACTCGATGATCGACCCGATCTCTTCAGGGTCGGGACAAAACCGCCTCTCCGACCAAGAAATCCCGCGAGCCCTTGCTCCTGGTTTCGATGCCACGGTTTCCCACGCCGATCATCTTGCCCGAAAACACGGCATCACCCTCCTGGCGGGAACCCACCTCAGAAAATCTGATCGAGGCTACGTGAACACGGCGATCCTGGCCACACCCACCCGAACCTATCTGGCTGACAAAAACGTGATGACCCAGTGGGAGGAAACAGAATGGCGGATCGAACCGGGGTCTGGACTGGTAGCGATCGAGGAGCCACCGATGGGAATTGCGATCTGCTACGACATCGAGTTCCCTGGCGCCGCGCGCTCCCTTGCCGAGGCAGGATGCCAACTCATCGCCGTACCGAGCTTCACCGAGACGATCCGAGGATTTCACCGGGTACGCCGGACGTGTCATGCCCGTACGATTGAGTGTCAGGTGTACGTGGCTCACGCAAGCCTCGTGGGCAATCTTGGTGGTGAGCCGGTGCCGTACACCTATGGTTCAAGCGCGATCCTCTGCCCCAGTGTGCACCCCTTCCCGGAGTTGGGAATTCTCGCCGAAACTCCTGCGGGAGAGGAATCCATCGCCCTTGCCGATCTGGACTTCACCCTGATCGAAGAGGGGCGAAATGCCGATGATGTTCGTAACTGGCGAGATCGCGAAAAGGGCGACTGGGTGATCCGGAATCAGGTTTTCTAGGTCATCGCAACCCTCACCGCACACTTGCCGTCTAACACATCATGGTAGGGATCGCAAAAGCTATCAAGTTCATCATGACGCTCGCCGCGCTGGCGGGAGCTGTCGAGACCATCGTGCGCCTCGCCAAGTTTGCCTGGGCACTCGTGATCAAGCTTCAGCGCATTTTGAGTCGCAAGCCGATGAAAGCCAAGTGGCGCATGAAATTTGCGCAGTAAGTCTGCCTCACGCAAAACCAAAGCCGCCGAGTCGATCTGACTCGGCGGCTTTTTGTTGCCTGTGATGCGAGATTTAGCGCCCGGAGACTCGCGCAATCTGCTGAGTGCCGGTGCTGGCTTTCGCCGTGAGTTCAGTGACCCGGCTCGACCATTCTCGACCAATTCGGATCGACGAACCAAGACTCACCCAGTTGAAAAAGTACTTGGCGGCGTTGTTCGATCCCCGAACCGGCATCCGGATGCAACCGTGCGAAGCGGGGTAACGCGGCACGCTCGGTGAGCCGTGGATGAAGATGTCGCCCTCCACCTGCACGGCGTAAGGCATGGGCGCATCATCATATTTTCGCGAGACACGATCTCGAGTCTTCTCCGGCCCCGCGGTGTACTCGCCGGTAGGCGTGCGGTGACCCGATTTGCCGCTGCTGATATTGGTTTCCATGACCAATCGGTTGCCTTGGAAAGCCAAAAGCTTCTGATCTTCCAGGCTCACTTCAACCCACTTTTCGCCCGGAACCGCGGCGATGGATGTCTCAGCGTTCCAGAAAATCACGGAAGTCTCGCCCTCCGTCTCCGCGACTTCTCGCTTGAATGTATGGACAGGCACTCGAACCACATCGACCATGTTGGTGCCGTCAAAGAGTTTGCGGAAAAACCTGCCGCTCACATCTGCGCCATCGAATGTGACGGACTTGGTCGCCTGGTTCCAGCCCACTTCGACTCCCAATTCCTTGCCGAGCTCCCTGATCGGGACGTAAATCGACTTGTCGCCATCGGCGTACGTGACGGCATCAATCACGCGACCTCGAACCAAAATCCCTTCATCGGGATCCGGGCCAATGTCGGCAAAGGCAGAGGCAACCCCGACAAGGATTCCCCCCAAGATCAGCAAATTTCGTCCAGGCAACATGTCAGTTCCAATCATCGGATGCATGAATATTCTTCAGCATCCCTCATTGTTCGATTATCCCTGGAATGACGGCTGAAACTCGACCCGGATATCACCGTCCCAGGACGATTGTAGGAGAGATTTAAGAGTCTTCGTGGCTTCAGACTTAGCCTGATCGAGAATCCCCTTCGCGCGACTGGCTTGCTCGAACCTCTCGCCTGCAGATTGCTGAGCCTTCAGCGCGAAGTTGTGATCGCGCCACATCAGGCCGCCTTTGTGGTCGTGGACAAACACTTTGACCTGAGCCGGATACACCGTCGGCTCGGGAAGAGAGAGCACCAGGGTCTTCCCTTCCGTGCGTGCCGTGGCTTGTCGAAGGTCCACACCTGCCTCGACTTTGCCGTGAACGGCGAGCATTCCCTCGTTGCGCGTCAGGTTGGAGACCACCTGGCTTCCCCCCGGGAGCATGCGAGCGAGATCACTCGGCTCACGAGCCGTGGAGTAGTCCATCACATTCTGGTAGCTGTGGCTGACCGTGTGGAGTTCGCCCATCCCTTGAACGCGCTCGACGATCAAGGGGAGTTGGAATCGAGGTTCATGGGCCGGGCCTGACTTGCGACCCGCCAGGAATCCGACAGCCAGAACAGCCACCAGGGCAAGAGGAGCGACCACTCTGCGGATGCGAGGACGTTGCTTCACACTTTCTTTGACAAAGAACCCCGCCTTCTCGTTCCGAGGCCTACCCATCCCCGCTGATATCACAAGGGTGTCCCGACCCTGAAAGGATCGGGACACCCTGAACGAGCGCACACTTCAGCGAGACCGCGGCACTCAGTAACGAGCCGGGGGCAGTCCCCAGTGCTTCAGGATGAACGCCAGGTAGATCTCGTGTCGATCTCGGTTGTCCATATCGCCGCCCATTCCGTGACCTCCCGTCGGGTCAAGAGACAACTCAACGAGCGGGCCTTTGCCGGCTTGGAGCAACTTGCGATAGACCTTGACCGTGTCCTGGTAGAGCACGTTGGTGTCTTCCATGCCGTGAAGCAGGAGCAGGGGATCCTGCAGGTTCTTCGCCACGTGGGTCAAAGAGAACTTGTCGATATCCTCCGGCTTGCCCTTTGGAGCGTTGCCGATCACGCCACCCGAGTACCAAGTGTTGTAGTTCTGCCATTCGGTGGGTCCGGCACCCGCGATTCCCAGGGTTACCCAACCGGGTTCCGTGTACATCGTATGCTGGGTCTGGAATCCTCCGAACGACCAACCGGTCAAGCCGACCTTGCTTCGGTCGATGGTGTATTCGGCTTCCATGTACTTGATCAGATCCACGATGTCTTCGGTCTGAGCCACACCGGGAGCTTCCCAGTTCGCCCGACCGAATCGCGCCGAGTATCCACTCTGACCACGGGGGTCAATCGTGACCGCGATATAGCCGAGCACTTGCGTGAGATACATCGCGAACATGTAGTCGGTGCTTCCGAAGGCACCGTCGGTGACCGAGTTGCTCGTGCCAAGTGGGCCTCCGTACACATAGATGAACAGAGGTCGCTTCTGGCCCTTGGCGTAACCCGGTGGCAAGAATCGGAAGCCGTGGATCTTGTCGCCGTGGCGGTTGTTGTAGTTGAACAGCTCCGGCTTTTGCTTCACCACACCCCAGAACTTCTCGCTGCGGTGGCTATCCGTGATGCGTCGCTCATTCGCGCCATCGATCACGAAGGCCTCGCGAAGCTGGCTCCAGCTCGACTGGATGGCGGCAAACTTGTCGCTCTTGTGGGCGAAGCTCGGCTGAGCATAGTTCCCGGCGGTGATGGTGAGCTTTTCCATCTTGCCGCTGGCAATGTTCACCCGATAAATCTCGCGTCGGGAGAGTGATTCCTTGCTGCTGCTGACGAGCATCGACTCCTTGTCCGCCGAGAGCTGGATGGGATAGACCTCATACTCACCGCTCGTGAGAGGCTTGTTGCCACCCTTGCGGTCGAGAATGTGAAGGTGTCGCCAACCGCTGAGATCGAGCATCGCGATGACGGCGGAGCCATCCTTCGTGTACTTCGGATCGGCCAGACCTGGCGTGCCATGCTCGCCTGCGCTGGTACCCTTGTAGATCGACTCAATCTTCTTGGTTTTGAGATCAGCTTCCAGGATTTCCAGTTCCGCCTTGTCGCGCTTCCAGCTGCCGAAGACCACTCGTGATCCATCGGGCGACCAAGGATGTGCGGAAATCGCGGTCTCTTGCCACTCTTCCCCACCGGCCCATTTCCAGATTTCCAGAGGCTCGTTTTCCTTCGACTTATCCGTGAGAGTGGACTCTCGGATGTCGAAGAGGTAAATGCGGCTCTCACCCGAGAAATCGTCTTCGGCAACTCCGCGCGGTGTCTTACGCGCCTCGGCGAATCGGCCTCGGTAGACAATGTAGTCAACCTGGCGACCTGGTTGACCAGGCTTGTTGCCGTAGACCAGCATCGTCTCGCCATTCGGAGAAATGCTGTAGCCACCAAAACTCACGCCATCCTTCAGTTCTGGGGTGATTTGCATGACGACCGGGCTGTCAAATCGCATCCGGTACGCGCCTTGACCACGTTGAAAAACAAAACCTTTGTCATCGGGGAGGTATTCGACGTTGGTTTCGCCATCTCGGGTATCGGTCAGACGAGTCGGCTCCTTCTCGCCGAGCTTCCAGCGGAAGATGTCGCCACGGTAGGTGAAGAGGAACTCGTTCGATTTGTTGGCCCACGTCACCGAGCTCACTCCCGGGTAGCTGGGCCGGGGTTCTCGGCGCTTCTCTTCATCTTCCTTGAACTTCTGTCGAACCTCTCGCAGTTCGGTCAGGGAGAGGGTTTCCCACGTCGCCAGGCGCTTTTGAGTTTCCTCAAACTCCGCCTTGGCCTTCATGGCTTGCGAGTCGTACTTCGCCATCATCTCGATGTTCGTCAGGCGCTCGCTCTTCCCTGATCGCGAATCAAACAGATACAGATCGCGTCCTGGGGTGTCGAGGGGATTCCAGAGATAGGCGAGATAGCGGTCGTCATGCGACCAACCTTGAATCCCTGCCGTCTGGCCCGTAAAAGGTCGTCGTGGGAAGAGGTCTTCGAACTTGAGACTCGTCTCAAGGGCCTTGACCTGCTCCAGCGGGCTGAATTCAGCAGAAGAAATCGCGGCAAGGCCGAAAGTCAAAACCCCGGCTGCCACGAAGCAAGAAGTGCGCAACTGCATCACGGAAGAATCTTACGCATAAAGTTCAGCCGGATGCTCCCGTTTTTCCGGGAATATTCGGATAGTTAGGCTTTCGGGACGTACGACGCCAAATCGATCACCATCGAGACGGTTTGTCCGGCAAGGAGCCACTCGGTTTGCACCGGCATCGTGTCGATCAGATTGAACATGTGGTGGTTGGTCGAGAACATCTCGCCCTCAAAGTAATCCACGCCGTACTCCCGGGAGGCTCGGAAAAGTCGATCCAGCAAGATCCGCCCCAAGCCGATCCCCTGGAACTCATCGCTGACAATCATCCCGAAATCGGCGGAATCCGGGTGATCGACATAGCGAACAGCGCGTGCCACGCCCGCGAGCAACCCCTCATGCAGAGCGATGATCGCAACATGGTTTTTGGGATTACACTCGGTGAGATACTTCAGTTCGGCGGCACTGAACTTGGGCTTCGGGCTGAGGAAACGGTTGTAGAGCGTGAGGGGCGAGCACCGGCTCAACCCTTCCACGAACAGATCTTTGTCCTCAGCGCGAACCAAGCGCAGATCGAACGAGGTTCCGTCCTTTCCCAGGACGGTTTCTTGGTACTGCGCATCAAACTTCATCGTTTTCTCCTTCCCCACCTCTTTCGACGAGCGAACTGATCTGACAAGTTGCCCTTGGTTCTATTCTGATCTCAACTGGTCATCAGGAGTCCGAGTCCCGCTCCGCCGAGCATCCCTGCATCCTCGACTTGCTCCGCTACGGTCACACGGCAATCTCGGAAGAGCGAGGGGATCGCGGAGTTCTCGGCTTGCTCCATCAGGCTCGGCAAGAACCACATTCCCGCTTTGCTTACCTGCCCGCCGATCGCGAAGATATCCGGAGCGAAGACGTTAATCATCGAAGCGACAAGCGTCCCGAGAACGCCACCGAGTTCTCGCCAAATTTCGAGAGCAACGGCATCGTTGTGGCGAGCGGCCTCGCTGATGACGGCGGGAGTGATCTTGGAGTAGTCGCCTTCCACGAGGTCGTGAATCAGGCTCACGCGTCCTCGTCGGAGCCGGTGCTGGGCACGGCGGACGATGGCGTCTCGCTGGCAATAGGCCTCCACCGCACCGTAGGTTCCGGCGGAGCAGTCCAGTCCGCCTCGCTCGACAATGATGTGCCCGAGTTCTCCCCCGCCCTGATTCCCACCGAGAAGCAAGAGCGGCCCGCTCGCGTGCCCCAACACGCTCTGCGGCCCGAGCACGACGCCACCTCCCACGCCCGTGCCCAAGGTGATCATGCACAGGCAATGCGCCGAATTTTTGCCTGATCCAAACACGTATTCGCCAAAAGCCGCCGCATTCGCATCGTTCGCCATCACAATCGGCAGGTCGATCATGCGCTTCAGAGGCTCTTTGATCGGCACATCCTTCCAGTAGCGGAACACGCCATCGACGTTCTCGCCAAAGTTCGGCGACCACTTCACCTGACCTTCGTTGTCGTTGACATGCCCGGGAATCGCGAGGCCCACGGCTTCAGGAGCGACCGAAGACGACGCGACTGCCTGACGCACCACCAGCGCAACCGACTCAAGAATTCGCTCGGTTCCCTGTTGAGCAAACGAAGGATGCTCAAATCGCTGACCGGCGGGATCGCCGTTCTCAAAAAACGCCTGGGCGCGCACGTTTGTGCCACCCAAATCAACCCCAACCACGCATCTCATAGAAACCTTTTTCATTATGCCCAGCAAGATCAAGGCCCAGACGGCAACAAGACGCGCTGTAGGAACCGTAATATGATCAAGGCTGCGGCAGACAGCCTGGGGTACGAGTTTGCAACCAAAAGAGATACAAGCACTTTCGCAGTCTGTGATTGATCAAATCAGCCGTGTTATTGTGGGGAAACGGGAGTCCGTCGAGCAGTGCGTGCTCGCCCTCCTGTGCGGTGGACACGTCCTGATCGAAGACGTCCCCGGCGTGGGCAAAACGACCCTGGCCAAGGCGATCTCGCGTTCGATTGGCGGCGAGTTCCGACGCGTCCAGTTCACGCCTGACCTTTTGCCCAGCGACATCACCGGCTCTTCGATCCTCAATCAAAACACGCTGGAGTTCGAGTTCCGCCCCGGCCCCCTTTTCACCAACGTCATCCTTGTCGATGAAGTCAACCGGGCTACCCCCAAGACGCAATCGGCGTTGCTGGAGGCAATGGAAGAGCGACAAGTTTCGTCCGACGGCATCACCCGGCCTCTTCCGGAGCCGTTCTTTGTCCTCGCGACCCAAAACAACATCGAAATGACCGGCACCTATCCGCTGCCGGAAGCCCAGCTTGACCGTTTCTTCGCCCGCGTCGCGATTGGGTATCCCACGCGCGAATCGGAGGCAGACATTCTGCGGAATCAGCAAACTTCCCACCCGGTCGATACGGTCACCGAAGTCGCCTCGCTCGAGCAAATGGTGGCGGCGCAAAAGGCGATTCGGAACATTTTTGTCCACGAATCCATCCGCGACTACATTGTGGATATTGTCCGGGCGACTCGCGAGAACTCCCAGCTCATGCTCGGATCCTCGCCGCGTGGTTCACTCTATTTGATGCTCGCCGGGCAAGCCCGCGCCGCGATGGATGGTCGCGACTTTGTCTCTCCGGATGATGTCAAAGCCTCCGCAGCGGCTGTACTCGGCCACCGGGTGATTGTGCGTGGCGAAGTTCGGGCCAAGGGCCTGGAGGGCGCTGACATCATCGCTCAGATTCTCGCCGCCGTCCCGGCTCCTCAGCCGGTGACCGCCTAACTTAAGAAGGACTCCCGATGGCAGAACAAGTCGTCTACGGGACTCATCGGTTGAACCGATATGCCGGCACTGCTCTCACTTGGGCGGCAGTGTTCCTGCTCGTCATGGCGGTGCTTGTCTTCTCGCCGATGCTGTTTTACATGGCCACCGCCGTGATCATCACGATCTTGGCGGCACGGTTGCAGGCATGGCTGGCGGTGCGCTATCTCCGGTTCGAGCGATTCACTTCCCCTGCGGTTCGGGTTGGAGAGCCCGTGACCGTCGAAATCGTGGTTTGGAGCGAGCGGCAGCTCAAGCGACCCCTCGTGACCGTGGAAGACCATCTGCCCGGGCGGTTGGTGACCAAGGGCTTGACCCACAGCCTCGCCGTGGCGCCCAGCTTCGACCAACCGATCCGCACCCGGTACACCTTCACTCCCATGAGACGCGGCCGGTACAAGTGGGAACGCCTGACCGTCCATGGCACCGATGCGCTCGGACTCGTCACGATGTCCAAAACCTATCACACCGAGCCGGTTGAGCTCGAGGTTTATCCGTCCCCGCTCCCGGTAAACGAAGAGTTGCGCCCGGCAATGGGTTGGGGGGCAAGCGATCTCGATTCCGGTCGATCTCAGGGTGCCGGACTTGATCCCAAAGGTGTTCGCGAATTCGTTCAGGGCGACCCAATGCGCTATATCCACTGGCGATCCAGCGCGCGTCGAGGAAAAATCATGGTCAAGGAGTTCGAGACAGGCTCCGGAGTCTCGCTGAGTATGGTTCTTCAGCGCACCGAGGGAACCGAGATCGGCGATCAAGAAACTTCCACGTTCGAGGCGATGTGCGGTCACGCGCTCTATCTCGCGACCGACTACGCCAAGAAAGGTGCCGTAGTCAGCTTCCCGACTGAGGAGCCGAAGCAGGCCGGTTTTGAGCATGCCGAAGTGCGGCAGCGCGCCTTCCGGCGAATCCTCACGGACATCATGCCGACCCACCGAACCTCAATTTCTCAGGATCTGGCCTCGCTGCGCGGGCAACTGAAGGAGGGTGAAACGGTGGCTCTCTTCGTCGCGATCCCTGATCCTGATCTCCCGGGCGTGATCCTCTCGATCCCTGACGTGCAGTTTGTGGTTCTTGCTTACGATCCCCGCGAATACACCGCGAAGCCGGATCCCGCTCTTCGTGGGGCGAGCGACCCTGAATACGTCGCCGCCTTGGAGCGGGTCGGGACACGAGTGATCGCGATGCCCCGCCAGGAGCGTGTAGGATGATCAAAGTTGGATCACAACGCGGTTTTGTGGACCACATGCTGGCGGTCGTTCCCGGATCGCTTGCTGTCTACTCCGTCGCGATGAGCATTGGCAAGCCCCAACTTGCCGCGTTCATGGGGATCATTGTCTTGATGGCGGGGCTCGCCGGATATGGTCTGTCGCTCGCGTTTCAGGACACCAAGATCCACAACGCAGACGGCTGGCTCTTCGCGATTGCCGCCCTCATGGCGGTTGGATCGGTGCGCAATATCAACCGAATCCTCCCGGAAGAAGGGTTCCCGTTTGAGCTCTTCGCCGGGGCCATGATGTTTGGCGTGCTGGCGGCAGGCGCAATTTTTGCCTGGCGGGATGGAACGCTCCTGTTCCTCAGTCTGCCGAGCATCGCCATCTTCGGCCTTGTCGGGACAATTGATTCCTACCGACCCGGGCTCTTCCTGTTTTGTCTGTTCCTCGTGCTCGTGGCGGTGCTCTACGCCCGAACTCACCAACGCACGATGATCGCCCGGGCCGCGAAGCTCGGCGCGGAGGAGGAACAGCTCCGGCGAGGCGCATGGAGGTGGATGGCAGGGCCAGAGTGGGCTTTCGCCGCTGCCAGCACGATCATCCTGTTCAGCTTTATCGGTGCCCCGGTCGTTCAGCAGAGCTTGAGCACAGTTTCTTCGCAAGTCCGGGTGAACGTGCAAAGCCAGTTCCGCCAGGCCGCGCAGCAGAACCGGGCGAATCAGTCTCGACCCTCCGATACAAGCATCGGAACCGGACCCGTTCGGCTCTCTGACACCCCGATCTTCAAGGTTAAAACCGACGAGCAACTCTATCTGAAAGATGCCGTTTACGGGGCCTACACCGGGCGCGGATGGCGAAAGATCCCCACCGGCGAGGTCTTCACGCGATTGCCCCTCTCCGAAGAGGGCGCGGCCGAACTTCCCTTCCGTCGAACCACCCCGATCCCGACTCAGGAAGAGAGTCCGCTGGCAAGGACGGTGCGTCTGCTCTACAAGCCACAGGGCGCGATGGGTCGCAACTTGCCGATCCCCGGGCCAGTGATCGAACTGAGCAAAAACGACGACGAACTGAGGGAGTCGGGCACGGCCATGCTCGGCATCGACCTCTCAAATACCACGGAGCGCAGCGCTTTTGTTGATGGCCTGGAGGTCGTGGCGACTCTCCCTTTGGCCACAATGCCGACCACCGAAGCAGCAGGATCCATCGACCGTGTCTACACGAACCGGCTCGGAATTCCCGACTCGATTCGAGCGTTCGCCCGAGATGCCG
This sequence comes from Armatimonadota bacterium, assembly GCA_020161505.1. Taxonomy (GTDB): domain Bacteria; phylum Armatimonadota; class Fimbriimonadia; order Fimbriimonadales; family Fimbriimonadaceae; genus UphvI-Ar2. The sequence goes on from JAIUNY010000024.1 coordinate 42,096, forward strand.
TCAACCGAGCCAACGCGTCGAGCGACTTTGAGCGGGCAGAGGCAATTCGTCGCTGGATCGCCGCGAACATGAAATACAACACGGAGATCGAATCCACACCTCCGAACCGTGACGCCACGGAGTATTTCTTGACCGAGTCGAAGGAAGGTTACTGCGACGTCTTCGCCTCCGCGTTCATCCTGATGGCCCGATCGGAGGGGCTTCCGGCTCGATACGCGACCGGGTACCTGATGAACGACCCTCAGCTGGATGCAGAAGGCTTCTTCACGGTGCGAGAGAAAGACGGTCACGCCTGGGCCGAGGTCTACTTTGCCGGATACGGCTGGGTTCCCTTTGATGCCACTGAAGGGGCCGAAGATGTCACGCCGGATAGCCAGATTCAGGAGCGACCGGATTGGCAGCGCGCCCTCCAGGCCTGGTTTGAGGAAAACGGCGGGATGGTCGCCGCTCTCGTCGGTGGCTTGGCCTTGATCGGAGGCTTCCTCCTCTTCGCGAAAAACTCGATCCCCAAGGGGGTCTCTCCCACCCGCGTCGAGGTTGTCAGATCCAGTTACCGATTTGCCCAGATCATCGAGCGCCACGTTGGTCACCCCAAGCGATTCAGTCAGACGCTGAGAGAATATGTCAACTGGACGGGGGATCGACTTGGCCCGTGCACCGAGGCCGCGCAAGACCTGGCCAAGCGGTACGATGCACACATGTTCGGCGCGCGCGAAACCACGAAGGAAGAACTCGTTGAGCTGAACAAGTCAGTGGATTCGTTTGCCCAGCAGCTCAAATCCGTTCCGAAACCGGAAGGCGTGAAGCGAGGATTTTGGTCGTGAAATGGCAGCCGGAGAAGGTGCTGCAGAGCCAGGTCGTTCTGCTCTGCGGCACCGACAATGCCAACCGGCTGAAGGCGCTGAAGACTCTCCTGACCTCCGCAGGACTGGGTGACGAGGATGCGATGGACGTGGAAACCGTGGTCGCCGATACCGGCGATCCGAGCCAGTGGTTCGGCACCGTCGCCACATTTCCTTTCCTCGGCGATCGCCGCGCGGTAGTCGTCCGCAATCTCGCCCGGCTGAATCCGACGGAGCTCATGTGGAGCGAGAGAACCGATCCAGATTCCAAAAAGGTCACGAAGGTTCACCTGCTTGCCGAGCAACTCAAGACGATTCCGCCGACCGGGCTCCTCCTCCTCGTTATCGACGACGAGCGCATCCCTGCGGGGGCCCGTCCCGATCATTTCCAGAGCCGGATCAATGCTTGGAAGAAGCTGATCACGGCTTGCGGCGGCACCGTCCTGAGCTTTGAAGTCCCGACTGATAACCAGGCCAAGCACATCGCGGAACATGCCGAGTCGCTGGGAAAAAGCATGACGAAACAAGCGGCGAGTCTCTTGGCGGAAATGCTCGGCGGTCGGGTTGACCTGGCCCGAGATGAGCTCGAAAAGCTCGCGCTCTACGTCGGCGAAGCTCCTCAGATCACCGAAAACGATATCCGCTCGACCGTCACACCGGATCAGGAATACAACATCTGGAAGCTGGTCGATGCGGTCAGCGATGGCAACGCGGCACTCGCCCTGACGCAGTTCAGCACCCTGATTTCAAATGTGAAAGACCTCTCCGGCGAGGCTTTCCAAACCATTCTCCCCCAGCTGATCCGGCAATTTCGGCTGGCTTGGCAAGCCAGGGCTTGCGTCGAAAATCGAGTTCCTCCCCGCTCGCCTGGATACGAACTTGACCAGTGGATGCCGATCAAAAAGGGCCTTCCTCAGGAGGGTGATTGGGTTCAAACCAAGGCCATGAAAGCCGCCCAGCGGCTTGACTATCCGCGCCTGCTGATGTGCTTCGATATCTTGCTCGACACGGACGCCAAGATCAAAGGCCAGCGCAGCGCGATGGATCTGCGCGACACCTTAGAGCAGTGCGTGATGAACCTGGTGGAAGTCTGCGCGGGAAGATCAAGCGTGTTGCTCGCCTCCCCGCGCGCTTGAGCTGGGGTTAGAGGCCCCAACCCGGTCGGGCCACTGGCCGGAGCAAGTGAGCGACATCGACCCCGTCTTGAACCGACATCCGGCGGGGATTCCACTTGAGCTCCGTGCCAACCGCGGCGATCGCGAGGTTGCCGAGCAGCACGGTTTCCGTGAGAGGAGCGGCGTAGCTCACGAAGTCACTCATCGGGCGTGCCCCTCCTTCAATTGCGGCAATGAACTCCTCCCAGTGCCCCGGACTCTCCACGAAAGCAGCTTCCGGCATCGGCTTGCCGCTCAGGAGCTTGGCCCCATCGCCGTAGGTTTCCGGCACAAAGAGCACGTCGTTCTCGCCAATGAACAAGGCACCGTTGCCTGGTAAGGGCTCGTCAGTCTTCACCACACCTTCTGGTTTGAGGCCACCGTCGTACCAGTGAAGATCGACCGGTGCGCGCCCCTTACGTTCGCCGAATACGTACTTCACGTGGGACATTGAGGGGAAGCTGTCCTTGTTGTGCTTCATCTCGGGTCGACTCGATTCGGCAAACACGGAGATCGGATCTCGCAGGTCGAGAGCCATGAAGGGCAGGTTCATCACGTGGCAGCCCATGTCTCCCAGAGATCCCGTGCCGAAATCCCACCATCCGCGCCAAGCAAAGGCGTGATACCCCGGGGCGTAGGGGCGCAATGGAGCAGGGCCAAGCCAAGCATCCCAGTTGAGTTCCTTTGGTTCCGGAGCTTGCGCAGCGCGCTCGACTCCTTGCTTCCACCAGTCGCCGGCTCGATCTGTCCAGCAGTGCACTTCTTTGACTCGACCGATAACCCCCGCCTTGATGGCAGCGGCGGTTTGCCGGAGAGCGGAACTGGCGGTGCCTTGGTTCCCCATCTGAGTAATCACCCGACTGCGCTTCGCAATCCCCGCGAGGGCTCGAGCCTCCGGAATCGTGCGGGTGAGCGGCTTTTGCGTGTAGCAGTGAATCCCGCGCTCCATCGCCATCGCGGTCGCAAGGGCGTGAGTGTGATCGGGGGTACTCACAGTCACAAAGTCAATCCGCCCTTCCATCGCCTCGAGCATCACACGGAGGTCGGAGAACGCCGACGCGCGAGGATGATCGACCATGGCTTCGCTCAGTCGCTTTTGGTCGGGATCACACAGGGCCACGACATCGCCAAAACGCGCCGCGTTGAGCCGATCCCCCCTCCCCATCCCCTGACATCCGATGACTCCCACACGGAGTTTCTTCGGAACCCAAATGGTGGGGGCGGCGAACGCGTTAGAAGTTGCCAGAGCGGCGGTCGTTGCAGCACCGGCCAAGAGAATTTCGCGACGGGTTAGATTGTTCGGCATGGAAAGAACCTCTCGCCCGAGTCTACCAACGCAAAGCACCGATTCGATCACTGATTTTCGGGGGTGCGAAATGCATCGGTGATCCGAAGCAAAATGGCTCAAATACGGTCAATTTCAATCTGAGCGGCGCACTTTTCCACCGCTGATCCGTATGATGCTTGGGGCGCATCGAGAACGGTCTGGGACTTCCGTCAAATCACTGAACTCCCAGCATCAAAGTTCGTCTCCTCTTTCCTTGCTCCTTCTGGAGCTTGACTTGAATTCTGTGTGGCGTTGAGCGTGGCAAACGATCCTCTTACTTCGAATCCATTGACGGCCGGGCTTCCTTTCATTGATTTGGAAGAAGTCAAGCCGGATCCCGCCGCAATCCACGCGGTGCCGCGTGACTTCGCCCTGAAGCACCAAATTCTCCCGATGGAGGCCCAAAACGGCACGATTCGGGTTGCCATTGGCAGCCTTGATTCGCTGGGGGCCACGGATGATCTTGCCGTTCTGACCGAGAAGAAAATCCAAGTCAGCCTAGCCGCGCCCAATCTCATCCGCGACAGGCTGGAAGAGCGATTCCTCGAAGGAATGCTCGGCGATCTGCCGGGCGAAGAAGATTCTGGGATCGATTTTGAGGACGTCAGCGACCTCCAGGATCTCCAAAAGCTTGCCGGAGAAGCCGCCGTTGTTCAGATGGTGAACCTGATGTTCGCCCAAGCGGTTCGCGATGGTGTCAGTGACATCCACATCGAACCCTACGAGCGCGAACTCAAGATCCGGTTCCGGATCGACGGCATCATGGAGGAGTCGATGCATCCCCCAAAGCGGATGCACGCGGCCCTCATCAGCCGTCTGAAGATTCTTGCCGAGCTCAACATCGCCGAGCGCCGACTGCCGCAAGATGGTCGGATCAAGCTCACGGTGGGGGCGCGGCAGATCGACGTGCGAGTCTCGATTGTCCCAACCGTGCACGGAGAGCGCGCGGTCATGCGTATTCTGGACAAGGGCACGAGCATGCTCACCTTGCCCCAGCTCGGCATGCGTGAAGATTCACTTGAGATCTTCCGGAAGCTCATCAGCATCCCGTATGGTATGATCCTGGTCACCGGCCCGACGGGTTCCGGTAAGTCCACGACGCTCTACGCCGCGCTGCAGGAGATCTATTCGCCGAAGCGAAACATCCTCACCATCGAAGATCCGGTGGAATACCAAGTCGCGGGAATCGGCCAGATCCAGGTGCGTGCAAACATCGGTCTCACCTTTGCCAACGGCCTGCGATCCATTGTCCGACAAGACCCCGACGTCATCATGGTCGGTGAAATTCGTGACCACGAAACAGCGGAAATCGCCATCCACGCGGCGCTGACCGGTCACCTTGTCTTCTCGACTCTCCACACCAACGACGCGCCCTCTGCCGTCACGCGACTGCTCGACATGGGGGTTGAGCCGTATCTCGCGGCGAGCTCGATTGTCGGAGTCCTCGCTCAGCGGCTGATCCGCACCGCCTGTAACAACTGCAAGCAACCCAGCGAGGAAAAACCTGAAGCACTCACCGCTCTCGGGATTCGCGACGGGGACTGGCATCCTCAGAATCCGCCGTTCATGGCGGGCGTCGGATGCGAAAAGTGCGGCGGCACCGGATACAAGGGTCGCCGTGGGGTCTACGAGCTGATGTCGGTCGACGAAGAAATTCGTCGCATGACCGTGGATCGCGCCCCGGCAAGCATGATCAAGGATCATGCGCTCAAGGCGCAAAACATGCGTACTCTCCTCGCCGAGGGCAAGCTTGCTGTCCTCGAAGGCATCACCACGGCGGAGGAAGTGCTCCGCGTTTGTCAGAGGGAGGACATCTAACCCGTGCCGACCTTCGCCTACTCTGCGGTGGATACCGCCGGGAAGAAAAAGTCGGGCGTCATTGAAGCCGCCGATGAGCAATCGGCCATCGCCTTGATGACCAAAGAAGGTCGATTTGTTCTCGAAATTAAGCCTCAGGAGGGTGTGGCAAAGAAGTCCACCACCGCCGACGGCGAGCGCAAGCGGGCCAAGGCGACTAAGAGCGATCTGGCCCTCTTCACTCGCCGATTAAGCGACCTTTCGAGCGCCGGACTTC
>JAIUNY010000025.1 GCA_020161505.1 Armatimonadota bacterium
AGGGCGTCGATTGGGGAGTTGGTGGTCTCCCGACCCTGAAGGGTCGGGGCACCGAAAATGCGTGCCCCTTCGGGGTATCTCCCGGAAGGATTTCACCTTCGAACCAGCGGACGATTCATGGACTCGCCCTCCACCGATTCCCATCGGGGGAGGGTGGCCAAAGGCCGGGTGGGGGAAAGCCGGACTCCTCGAAGAGAAGTCCGGCCCAATTCAAATCAAGCGGTGCGACGCTTTCGCCGCGCTGTGGCGATCCCGGCGAGAGCCAGAAGGGTCATCGTCGCGGGTTCTGGGACGAGCTGGACGTTATCCACCCGGGTGTAGTCGGCGCCGTTTGCGATGTCACCATTGATCCCGATTCGGGTGAGGCCCGCCAGAACATTGTTGATGTTCGTGAGGGTCGCGGCTTGGATCGGGCCGCCGTTTCCATAGAGCCAGCCGGTTGCATCCGTCAAGCTGTAGTCATAGCTGACAAAGTTGGTGAGGGTGGTGTGATTGTGCTGTCGGAAAATCGCTTCGGTACCGTTCGTGAGCACGAGGAGCGGCCACGGGCCACCTGCGCCATTGGTGGAGTGATCGAACTTGATCGACGTGGCACCCAGGTAGCTACCCGTCAATACTGGACTCAAGTGGAAGGCCCAGCCGGCAAAGTCTCCGCCGTCGATGTAGCCGCCAGAATTCCATGTGGCGGCGCCGATATCGGTGAGCACGATCGTGCTGTTGTTGAAGTCGCCCTGACGCCAACCCTGGTTGTCGGTATCAAAGGTGTAGTTGAGCATTTGGGCACTTGCGGTGCCAGCCAGAGCGATCACGCCCAGCGCGAAAATGAAAGAGCGCATGTTGTTTTCCTCACGAATCAATCGCTTCCCCAGCAATCAGTATAACGATGAACTGGCTTCTCGGGGCGAAGGCCCGCGAGAAGCCAGTATTTATGCGGGGACTACTCGCCAGTCTCGAGCCAACGAACCTCTTCCACCGAGAGGCTCTCTGATGCCACGGTCGCCAGTTCCGCGATCTGCCCGACCGTTTGCGGGCCGACGATGGCTCGGGTGGGGAAGGGCTGATGCAATGTCCACAGCAGAGCCACTTGCACAGGCTTGAGGCCGCGCTTCGATCCGAGCTCCCGAGCCCGCTCCAGGCGGCGGAAGTTTTCCTCGTTGTGATAGACCCGTCGGACGTCATCGTTGTCGACTTCGGCGAAGAATCCGCCGCCCGTCGCGCTCCACGACCACAGAGGCAAGCCGGTGGACGCATGCCACGACCTCTCCTCATCGCCGGCGGTCAGACAGCCGCCCCACATCGGTTCGTTCACCGTGGCGAGGCTGAGATTAGGGTTGTTGAAAGCAAACGGAACGCCGCCGTGAACCTCGGCATAGGCATTCCAAGCCGCCACGCGTTCGATGGTCCAGTTGCTGGCCGCCAGAGCCTTGAAATGTCCCGCCTCGTAAGCCGAAACCACCGCTGACATCATCTCCGAGATCGGCACCTCGGGGCCGTCGCGGTGGAAGCCGACGACATCAATGCATTCGACCTGGAGCCGCTCACGCTCGGCGGCGAGGTCTTCCAAAAAGAACTCAGGCCCGAACCGAGGCTCGCCCCAGGGGTGACAAATCTTGGTGTAGATGCAGACTTGCTCGGCCACGCCCCGCTTTTGCAGCCAGTTTCCGACGGAGGTTGTGGCTTCGCCACCGCCGTAAACCCAGGCGGTGTCGATGATGTTGCCCCCGTTCTCCACCCAGGCGTCGAGCATTTCATCGGTTCGATCTTGGGCGTCTGGGGTGAATCCGACGCATCCGATGGCCAGCACGCTCAAATCGCGCCCATCAGGGCCAGGAATGTGCTTCACTTTGCGCCTCCCTGAGCCGCGAACAAAGGATCATGCGCGCCAAATCGCAGACCGCCGCTCAGTCGGAGGGCATCCATGGTTGCGAGGTTCGCCAAGGAGTTTTCGTGCGTCCAGTGGGGAACAACCCGGCCCTCGACACCTGCCGCGAAGACATCCGCCTCGTTGGCATAGAGCCCAAGCGCGGGAACCACAACTTCTTGCGGATCCTGCCCGCTGAGGTGAATGGTGAACTTGCCGTTGCAGAACCACGGCTCTTCCACCGTGATATGGCCGAGATCGCCATAGATCGTCGCCTGATTCCGCAGATTGATATGGATTCCGGTGCCGAAGTTGGCGGTCGCTCCGCTCGCGAACTGGAGGATCCCCGTTCCGACACCATCGTAACCCTCTCCGCACCGCTCAAACGCATATTCAGATCGGCTGGCAGTTTCGCCGAGGACGCTCTGAGCAAACGAGATGCAGTAGCATCCGACATCCATCAGGCCGCCTGCGCCGTATTCGAGCACGGTGCGAGAGTCTTTCCAGTCTCGCGATGCCGCGAATCCGAAATCCACTTGGATGTGCCGAATCGTGCCAATGACCCCTTCGCGCACTTGGCGGACGAGCTCGACCATTTGAGGCTGGAGACGGTACATGAACGCCTCGCAAAAGAGAACATCGTTCTCTTGGCAAGCGGCAACCGCCCGCGCTGCATCGGCATGATTGAGAGCGCAAGGCTTCTCGACCAGAACGTGCTTTCCGGCCTGCGCGGCTTCCACAGTGAGATCGGCGTGGAGATGGTGCGGCGTGGCAATGTAAACGGCTTGCACGTCGGGATCCGCCAGAGCTTCCGTGTAGGAGCCGTATGGCTTGCCGCCGAACTCCTGCGCAAACAGGGTCGCGCTCTCGTAACTCCGCGATCCCACCGCGACCAAACGGCCGGTTTCGCTCTTATTCACTCCATCAGCAAAGGCGCGAGCGATGCGTCCGGTTGCTAAGATTGCCCAATTCAAAGATGTGGTCCCCATGCGTTGACTCCGGTTTCACCTTGGCACACGAGACCGGGGCTTCGCTTGGTCGAACGACGTTTTTCTGCGTTCGACTGGCTCAGTTCGTGAGAACCTTCTCATGGGCTCTCGAATGGGGGCTAAAGGTTTTTCCATACCCAACCGAGAATCCACCTAGTAAGAACACCTGGATTCCGTCTATTCGGTTTGCCAGGCAACAATCGGAGTGACTGAGTGAGCCTGAGGATCAATACCAATGTTCCCGCCATGACGGCGATGCGGCAGCTGGCCATTAATGAATCGAATATGCAGGGAGCGATTACTCGACTGAGTACCGGCCTGCGAATCAATTCGGCCGCCGATGACCCAGCGGGCATGATCATCAGCGAAGGTCTGCGCAGCCAAATCAAGGGCGTTCAGCAGGCGATTCGCAACTCCCAAGATGCCACAAACATGTCGAAGACGGCAGAAGGTGGGCTTGAGGAAGTCTCCCGACTTCTCCTGAGCGTACGGGCGATTGCCGTTTCTTCGGCGAACACCGCCGTTGTTGATGCGAACCAGCTTCAGGCGAATCAGAACCAGATTCGCAACATCCTCTCGTCGCTCGACCGAATTGCCGAGCACACAAGCTGGGGCAGCAAGAAGCTTTTGAATGGTGCCAGCGGCACCATCACCAACATCACGACGACGAACTCGGTGCGGAGCCTTTACATCGGCTCGACGTTCAATGAGGAGACGGTTCGGTCGGGTTCGGTGACGATGACCCGGGTGACCCCGGCGACCCAAACCACGACGGGCGCTCTTGCCACCAACTTCGCGTCCGGCACAGCTGCGGTGAACGCTGGCACTTTCGCGATCAATGGCGTGAGCTTCACGAGCGAGCCGGGCGAAACGGTCAATAGCCTCCTCTCCAAAATCAACGGCAAGACCAGCGCCACGGGAGTGATGGCGACCTTCACCGCGGGAAGTGGGATCGCCCTCACTTCAATCCAATACGGCAGCAACTTCCCGATTCAATACACCGAGACGCTGAACATCATGAACGGCGGAGCTTCATCCAGCCCGGCAGTCGGAGCGGATGCGGTCTTTGATGTCTTGGTCCCGGTGGAGCCAGGTCCTGGCACCACCACAACAGAACGATTTACCGGAGGTCAAGGCCCGGGAGTGGATGGTCTGACCCTGAGCTCGCCCAGCGGGGCGCGTCTGGCGATTACTCCTGCGGGGAACAACATCGCTGGCGCGACCAACGTGGGGTCGATCACTGTCGGGGCGGTTCGCTTCCAAATCGGCGCGAACTCGAATCAATACGCCAGTTTCTCGATGCCGAGCGTATTTGCTCGCGATCTCGGCTCGGGCGTTGTGACCGGACAGAATATCTCCAACATCGACGTTACGACAGAGAACGGAGCGAGCGACGCGATGAGGATCGTCGACGCGGCGATTCAAGAGCTCGGCATCATCCGAGGCAACCTGGGATCGTTCCAACAGAACTTCCTTGAGTCGAACATGAGGTCTCTGGGCGTCGCTGAAGAGAACTTGACTGCCTCCGAGAGCTACATCCGAGACGCGGATATGGCGAAGGAAATGACCGAGTTCACCAAGATCAACATCTTGCGACAGAGCGGCATGAGCGTTCTCGCCCAGGCCAGCCAGTCGCCGCAGAACATCCTGCAGCTTCTGCGCGGCGGCTAGTTCTGAAACCGGGGGGAAGAAATAGGAGAGAGCGGGCGAGTCGGCAACGGCTCGCCCGATTTCTATTTTGTCGCGGTTCCTACAGCCTGCGCGTGCCAGTCCAAGCCTGACCCAGGGTCTCGGGCGTATACTCCCGATCCATAAACCTATGAGCAACACCGTCGCAACGGAGCGAGGCGGCTCCTTCCTCTCCCAAACTCCTGCCTCTATTTTTACGCCCGAAGACTTCACCAGCGATGAGCGCCTGATGGTGCAGATGGCGGAGGATTTCAGCCGCAAAGAAGTCCTGCCCGTCGTCGAGCGGCTTGAGAAGCAAGAGCAAGGGCTGATGACCGGCCTGATCGCCAAAGCCGGAGCCCTTGGATTCTGCGGAGTCGATACCCCCGAACAATTCGGCGGACTCGGGCTGAGCAAGAACCTCGCCGCGCGGATTCTGGAGCACCTCTCTCTCGATGCCTCGTTCAGCGTCACCGTCGGGATCACGAGCGGGATCAGTCAATTCGGTCTGGTGGGGTTTGGCACCGATGAGCAACGGGCGAAGTATCTGCCCCGCCTGACGAGCGGCGAGATCATTGGCGCGTACGCGCTCAGCGAGCCGAACTCCGGAAGTGATGCCCTGAGCATGACCACCCGCGCGGAAGACAAAGGCGATCACTGGCTGCTCAACGGCACCAAAATGTGGATCAGCAACGCCCAGTGGGCCGAGTTCTTCCTGGTGATGGCGAAGATTGACGGTGAGCACGTCACGGCTTTTCTCGTGGAGCGAGGGTTCCCCGGCGTCAGCATCGCCCGTGAAGAGCACAAGATGGGCCTCAAAGGCTCCTCTACCGCTCGCCTCGTGCTGGAAAATGCGGTGGTTCCGAAGGAGAACATGCTGTATCTCCCGGGCAAAGGTCACCACGTGGCGTTCAACGCTTTGAACATGGGCCGGTTCAAGCTGGGCTCGATGTCGATCGGCCCAGCGCGTCAAGCCATCGGCCACGCGACGGCTTACGCCAAAGATCGCAAGCAGTTCGGTCAGCCGATTGCGAACTTCGGTTTGCTCCGCGAAAAGTTCGCCGACATGGCGGCTCTCTACTTTGCGATCGAAGCGATGCTTTATCGCACCGGAGCGTTGATCGACGGCGCGTTTGCCGAGAGCGACCATTCGCTGGAAGGCAATCGCCTCGCCGCCGAAGAGTACGCGGTCGAGTGCAGCGCGTGCAAAGTCTTTGCCACTGAGGTTGAGGCGGCGATTGTTGATGACTGCCTGCAGGTCTATGGCGGATATGGATTTACCGAGGAGTTCCCCGTGGCGCGAATCTATCGGGACGCCCGAATCAGCCGGATTTACGAGGGCACCAACGAGATCAACCGTCTCTTTCTTGCCGATCGTCTGGTGCGCCGGGCCAACGAAGGGAAGTGCTCGCTGGAGGCGAGTGGAGACAGCTTCATCAACGATTTGACTGGCCGGGCGTATGCTAAGTTCAGCAAGGATCAGGTGGTACTGGGCGCCCTCTCCGACCTTACGATCCTCGCCTACGCCGAGCAATCGGCGCGGCTCCGGGCGGCGCGTACCGGAGGGCTCGGACAAGCGGCATACGAGCGATTCTGCAACTGGGCCAATCCCCGCGCGGCGGCGGCCTATCAAAAGGTCGTGGGCGAAGCAGTGTCACTCCCGGCTCCGTTTGCCGCGCACACCGACGCGTTGGCGGAGGCTCTTCTGGCAAAGGATCGTCCGCTTGAGTTCTTGAGTTAGAGTTGCGCGGCCCAGACTCAAAATAGGTCTAAATGCCCCCCCATTTTGCGGGGGCATTTTTCTTTGTTACTCTTGCGATATGGTAAGGGACACAGAAAAGCTAAAGGTCGCATTGGCGATTATGTTTTTAGGTCTAGCATGCTTAGGATGGGCGTTGGTTGATCGCTATCAGCAGTCGTACCTTCCGGAAGTCGAGCGGATGCAAGCCTTGGTTGAAGGGCAGCCGAAAAACCTGACGGCGGAGGATCTGAAATGCGGCTGCGGCAAGTAGGATTTACTCTCACCGAGACGCTGGTCGTCATCGGAATTATTGCCCTCCTGGCCGCGATCACGCTTGCCGTCTATCCCCGGACAAAGGTTACGGCTGGAGTGACGGCGTGCAAACAGCGACTTTCTCAGATTCACATGGCGCTGGAAATGTACAAGAGCGATCATCCCGGGTACATGCCGGTCCATGAGAATGTGGATTTTCCCGCTGAACCCATGCGTCGTCCCGATGCGCTTCTACCGTACCTTAAGTCCCCGGATATGCTCTATTGTCCGATTTGTCCTCCGTGTGCGAAGAAGAAGCTGATGTCATCGTATGTTTTCACGGTTCTACCGGAAGAGAATAGCGGGCTCTATAAGTCTGCGAAAGCCCAGTTTGACGATTGGTTCGTATCGCCTGAGTCAGACTATCCCGTGATTCACTGCTTGGTGCATGATGAGCTTCACTTCTACCCAAGCGAGCGGCACCTTGCTGAGCTGCTGAACCCACCTTATGTCGTGTGGATCAACTCAAAGGGTGCGATCAAATCAGGTCGGTTCAACGTTTTCCGAGGACATGATATTGCCCATGAATGTGCAAAGTGAGAAATATATGCTCAAATACGCTTGTATCGTAATCTTCGCCGGAATAGGTATGAGTACCGCGTACGCGCCGTGCGTGACTAATTAAACTGTGAACTGTCTTATCTGTACCAAGGGAGTGCTCACTTCTTGGTTCATGTGCTGTTGCACTGATTCGGCTGGCTGCAACCAGCTTGAGTGCAGGCAAGTGGAGTGCTACAAGATGATTGGTACCTATAAGCAAAACTGTGGGATTCAAGGGTTTCCTGACCCTGTGTCCGATCCGGATATCGAGAAGCGTTTCCTCTCAGTGAACCCTGGAAAGACTTGCACCGATCCGCCAGGTACATGCAACTAAGTCATGAAACGCCCGCTTCTTTGGATCTTGGTACTTTCCGCAATTGCTGCAGCCGCCTGGATTGCGTTCTCCAGGCTGAATGATAACCCGGAGCGAAGGGAGCTTGAGTACGGAGAACTAATCTCTAAGCGGGCGTGGGGAGATGTTTATCGGCGAACCCCTGCTGCCATATGGCGAAATACTCCCGTCTCTGAGTCGCAGTACGTCAGGCTTCTAGAATCCGCGGCGCGGGGACTGGATTCCCGAATGCTCTCCGACTACAAATGGTCGCGGAACGAGGTTCCAGCATCCCGGCAATTGCCGGGGGTTCATCACGGGAGGCTGTCCTATCCCTCACTTCGGAAGTGGGGGAAGGATCCTTTCATTGTTTACACGATGACCTTCAAAACTCGCGATGGGTGGCAGGTGAACGGGGCCGATCTCCCGATTGTCCTCGCTGACGCCCAGGCAGCCGATCGTCGCGGTCGACTCAAGATTCTCCACGAGGCGATGACGGAAGCAGGTATCGAGAAGTACCCGTCCAACGCCACTGGTTCGTATCTCGTTCGGGCGGGCATCAGCCGATATCTCGCGAACCCTGATCTCGGCGAGGGTGTTTGCTACGGGACTTCTCGCTAGCTAACGCGGCTCAAATCTCCCGTCTCGAGTTGCTTTCTAGGGCATCACGGCCACAGACGACCCAAGCATCCCGCCCGAAAAAATCACCAGACTCGCGCCAGCCAGAGTCCCGATGTGCAAAACCCAGTGAACCGGGCTACAATCTGTGCGTCTGCACCTGCATACACGATGAGCCATGTGCAAGGAGCCACCCTATTGGCCGCAAGAAGGCTAGACGACGTCGCCGCTGAGAAAGCGCTGCTCGACCAGTGTCGACGGCAGAACTACGAAGCGTTCGGCCGCGTCGTTGACCTTTACCAGGCCAGAGTTCTCGGATTCGTCCGCCGGATGATCCGGAACGAGGAAGAAGCCCTCGATATCACCCAAGAGGTGTTCATCAAGGCCTTCCAAGGCGTGGCCTCTTTCGATGGACGGGCAAGCCTGCGAAGCTGGCTTTTCCGGATTGCCTATCACTCCTGCATCGACAAAGTGCGGCGCAAAGAACGACAACCGCTGATCCACAGCTACGAACCCACCGACGAAAACGAAGAAACCTTCGAATTCGCCGACCACCGCTGGGATCCGTCGGAGGTCTTGCTGAACGACGAACTTCGATCCGTCGTCGAACAATCAGTGGCGGAAATGAGCGAGAAACTTCGGTCGGTGCTCATCCTCCACGATCAGGAAAATATGGGGTACGAAGAGATCGCCCAGGCCATGGATATCCCCGTGGGAACCGTCAAGAGCCGACTCTTCCTCGCCCGGGCTCATCTGCAAGAACAAGTTGGCCGATACCTTTATGGGAAAGGGGCCTAAATCATGAACCGTGATCTGCTGAACAAATTGAAGAATGAGCAAGCGCTGGACACCGCAGAACGGCTCGACCTGGAACAGGCTCTGGAGCGAGGCGAGGCGAGCCCCGCCGCCCAGTGGATGTCCCAACTTCACGATGAAGATCCCAGCATGGCTTGGCGCAGCCAACTCAATGCCAAGCTGCAAGAGATTGCTCCTGCCCCCGCCAAGAAGCGATTCAACTGGCTCGGAACCTCGGCGATTGCCGCCGCAGGGGTTTGCGCCGCTTTTGTTTTGTTCACGATGAACCGACCCCCCGCGGTCACCGAGCCCCAGCCGCACGATCGTGTGGCGGGCGTGAGCACGAGTAACAACGACCTCGGAACGGTGCTGATGACCGCACACCAAGCCGACGATGCCCAGATCGCCGCCGGAGTGCGCGCCCCCATGCGCACCATCGACGTGGGTTACGATTGGTCGTCGCTGGAAAGCCGCTGAGTTTTGGAGAACCTATGAAGCACCTTCTTCGCGCCTCGATGCTCTTCATCGTCGCGGCGGGATCGTGCCTGGCCTTCGCCCAGCAGCCCCCCACTCCCGAAGCACTGGTGAAGCGTCTCAGCGATGGAGCGAAGAAGGTCACCTACGCTGGCGTGCGTTCCGTGACGATGCGCATGCCCGAGGGGCGCACGCGCTCATTTGAAGAACGAATCCTGCGAAAAGGGCTCCGATGGGTCATCACCTATCCTGACAATTCGCCCTATGCGGGTCAAGCCGTCTACGAACTCGAGGGCAAGAGCTACAACTACAATGCGGCCAAGAACGAAGTCCGCGTCGCACCTTCTCGATTCGCCGACGCGGTGACGGAGACCATCCGGCCGCCTCGGGGCGGTGGATCGCTCATCGCCAAAGCAGGCACCACCGTCGCCAGTCGGAGCACGTGGGTCATTGAGGCCAAAGATCGCGAGGGCGTGGTGCGGCAACGTATTTGGGTGGATCGCAACGAGGCCCTGATCCTCAAGCGCGAAGTTTTGGACTCCAAAGGCAATGTCTTCGCCGGATTCCAGTTCACCAGCATCCGTTTCAACGCCAGCATCCCCAAGGGAGCCTTCGATCTCCCGCGCGGGGCCAAGATCATCACCCTCGATGCCGAGCTTCGGCAGCTAGCCAAGGAAGCCGGAATCACACCAGCGATCCTGGATCCCAAAACGGGCTACACCCTCGCGGGGGTGAGCAAGATGGAGGTCAAGGGCGTGACGATTCTGCGGCAATTTTATGTCTCGGAAACCGGACGTGTCTCCTTGATGCAAACGAAGAAGGCCCCGGAATCGATGAACCCGGGCACGCAAAGCCGACGTTTCCGTGTTTATACTTGGGAGAGCGGTGGACAAGCCTACGCACTGATCGGAGAAATGGATCAGAAAGAGCTCGAGAAGCTGGCGAAACGCGTCAAACTTCTCGGAAGGGACTAGGCAGAATCGTCGCTCCACCCTTGCCCGTCATAATGGGGGTAGATCGATGAAGGTGCGGACTAGCGCAAAGCGACCAGCCAAACAACTGCCTCGCTGGAAGCGCAGACTCAAAATAGCCTTTCACATTTCTTTTGTGCTCGGGGCGGTTGCGTTCATTGCCATCAGCTTGATGGCGATGCAGCGACTGCAGAAGGCTGCCGCCATGGTGCCCAAACTCCCTGAGATCATGGAAGGGCTCCGCAACCGACCCTCCACCATTGTTTCCTCCGACGGCACGATTCTCTATTCTCAACAAGAGAACTATCGCAAAGCGGTCAAGCGATCCGAGATTCCCGAGAACGTTGTCAGCGCGATCTTGGCCGCCGAGGACAAGCGGTTTTACGATCACGGCGGCATCGACCCGATTGCTCTCGCGCGGATCTTGTTCGTCGCCGCCAAGGAGGGTGATGCGAGCCAAGGCGGTTCGACTCTCACCATGCAGGTGGCGAAGCGAGTCTTCACCGGAGACAGCCCGACCATGGAGCGCAAGCTCGATAACATGGCGCTGGCGGTGCAAATCGAGCGGATTTTGACCAAGGATCAGATTCTTGAACTGTACGCCAATGAATCCTATTTCGGTGAGCGCGCTTACGGAATCGCGGCGGCCGCCGACGTCTACTTTGGCAAGACGCTGGATGAACTAACGATTAGTGAAGCCGCCACCCTCGCGCGCTGCGTGCGTCGTCCGAGCCAAGAGAACCCGGTTCGCAACCTCGACAAGGCACTCCGCAACCGCAACACCGTGCTTCGCATCATGCGGGACGAGGAGTTCATCACCGAGGCCGAGTACACCGCGGCTCGGGCTGAGGAGCTTAAGGTTCGCCCTGACCGACCGCGCACGATCAGCGGCGAAAAGAAGGCGCCTTACTTCGTCGATTACGTTCTCGCTCAACTCGAAAAAGAGGGGATTGATATCTCCACCGGCGGCTACCGAGTGGTCACCACGATCAACCTGAAGTACCAGGAGATCGCCGATAAGGGCGTCGCGAAGTGGGTGGAGCGGCTGCGTGGATACCGCGTGAACCAGATGGCGTGTTTGGTCACGGATAGCCAGGGGCGCATCGTGGCCATGGTTGGTGGGCCGGACTACAAGAAGTCTCAGTTCAACATGATCTGGATGCCCCCAGGGCGTCAGCCGGGGTCGTCGTTCAAGCCTTTTGTGTACGCCGCTGGCTTGGAGCGGGGAGCGTTTAGTAGCAACTCGACCATCAGCACCAAGGCGATGAAGAAGCCGGGGACGAGCGAGTACTTCAAAGGCGGCGCGAATCGTGGGCGTATCACGATTGCGAGCGCTCTCGCGAGTTCGAACAACACAGCGGCGGTGCGGGCCATGGACGACGTAGGATCGGGCAATGTCGTGGAGTTTTGCCGCACGAAGCTCGGTTTGAGGCAGAGCAATTTGCCGCCCGTCATCAGCTTGGCGCTTGGATCGGGCGAAGCCTACATGACCGAGTTGGCATCGGCCTATGGAATTTTCCAGAGCCACGGGACGCGGTATCCCACCTACGCGATCTCGCGGATCACCATGCCCGACGGCACGGAGAAGCCGATGGCCCCGCGCGCTGTTCGGGGGGCGGTCAGCGAAGAAACGGCGGAGTACATCGACCTTTCCTTGCGGAGCACCGTGACCAGCGGTACCGCGCGCGCTGCCGGAGGCGTCCGCAATGCCCGGGGCAAAACCGGAACCACCAGCGATCACAAAGACGCGTGGTTCTGCGGCTACACCGATAAGCTGGTTGGTATTGTGTGGACCGCCAACGAGCAAATTGTGGATGGCCGTCCTGTCGCGACTTCGATGCGCGGTCTGTTTGGCGGCGAAGGCCCGGCCCGAGTCTGGAACGATATCATCGGCGATATCCAAGATGAGATCGGCGAGAAATCGCGCTCGTTTGGTTCCATGCCGCGTGTCGACCGAATGGAAGAGCCGGAGGAAGAACCTGAAGAGGAAACCCCCGTCGAGACACCGGAAGAGCCACAGGACCAGATTGATCCCGGCGTGATTGACGATCCGGCCATCCAACCCGATCAAACCGTGCCTCCTCCGACGCAGGGAACGACCGGCGGCGGTGGCAACGATGGATCATCGGGCGGCGCGGCTGGCCCGGGCGAGCCGGAATTGGTCTATGTTTCGGTCTGTGCAGATAGCGGTCAGAGAGCCAACGCCTACTGCCCAGAGACGGTTCGCCGACCGTTCCGCAAGGGCGATGAACCACGTGGTTCGTGCCCGCTTCATGGTCGCCGAGCTCAGGCGAACCCCACTTGGCGCAATGGATGGCCCGCGACCCTGAACTTCGCCGCTCTGGTGCGGGAAGGAATCGCATTTGCCACCTATCGGCGCTAGCGGAGGTTCACTGTGTCGGTCATCCACGCTCCCAAAGAGAATCCGGTTACCTCACGGCATCTCGTCATTCCTGGCCTCCTCCTGATGGGGCTTCTAGGGTTTTTGGTTCAACTCTGGGTGCTTCAAGTTGTACGAAGCGAAGAGCTTTCTGAGCAGGCAAAGATGACCGGGCAGATCGAGAACAAGAGCCTGGCGCCTCGGGGAAAGATCCTTGCCCGCGATGGCACGGTACTCGCGGATGTGCGCCCGAAGATCGTGGTGACGGTCAAACCGGCCCAGGTCGCCCAGGATGAAACCTTGCTGCCTCGGTTGGCGGCTGTGTTGGGAGTGCCGGTCAAGAAGCTCGATCGGGCGGTGAAGCAGCAGTGGAACAAGGGGAATCTGCCGGTGCCTGTGTTCGTGGGGGCAACGGTGCAGCAGGGGGCCAAGATCTCGGAGAGTGGCGACGCCCTCAGCGGGGTCGGGGTGGAGACCCTGCCGATGCGCTTTTACAAGGAGCCGCAGGCTCTGGCGCACGCCCTGGGATGGGTCGCGATTCCTGATGCGAACATCGAGGAGGATCTAAAAGAGAAAGGGATCACAGATATCCCCAAGTACGTGGGACGCGATGGGGTGGAACGTCGATACGAAGAGGTTCTGATGGGTAAACCTGGACTCCAGGTTTACACAGTAGACAGTCGCCGCCGACCGATGCGCACCGTGATGTCCGAGGTTGCACAGCCGGGGGCATCGGTGGTGCTCGGGATTGACTTGAAGACCCAACGCGCGGCGATCGAGGCTCTGGCCGGGCGTCGCGGCGCGGTGGTCGCGCTGGATCCGCGAACCGGAGAGATCATTGCGCTTGTTTCGTCGCCCAACTACAGCCTGGCGGCGTTCGATGGCGGACTCAGCACGGATGAGGCTGAGTATCTGTACAAAAACGAAGATCGACCGATGCTCAAGCGGTTCATCGCTGGACGCTATCCTCCTGGATCGACGTACAAGATCCTCACCACGATGGCGGCCTATCAGGCGGGCATTTTCAATCCAGGCAACGTTGTCTCGTGTCCGGGGTATTTGACGATGGGGAACAAGCGGGTGAAGTGCGAAAACCACCCTCCCACCAGCTATTCGTTCACCATGGCGATGGCGCGTTCGTGTAATACTTATTTCGGAAAACTTGCACAAAGAACCGGAGAAGAGCAGATGCGTAAAACTGCCGAGCAGGTTGGATTTGGACAAGTTACCGGTCTGGATATGCCCGGTGAAGTAAAGGGATTAGTGCCTGATCCTGAACATATTCTCAAAGCGCACAAGCGCCGGTGGTCCATCGGAGACACGAACAACGTCGGAATCGGTCAGGGGGATCTTGAAGTGACTCCGCTGCAGATGGCGTGCCTCGCCGCCATGGTCGCGAATCGCGGCGTGAGTTACCGTCCGCATCTGGTCAAGTCGATTATTCCCGCTGGCGAGAACATGCAGGCCGAGCCAGTGAAGCCGCAGGTTTTGGCGAAGTTCGATGCAGATCCGAGCTTTTGGGACACCATGCACACCGCTCTGCGCGCGGTCGTGGTTCAAGGAACGGCTCGCAGAGCCGCGATTGCTTCGGCGGAGGTGAGTGGCAAAACGGGGAGCGCGGAGAACAGTCAGAGCCGTCGAACCCACGCGTGGTTTGTGGGCTATGCGCCTGAACAGAATCCGCAAATCGCTTTTGCGGTGATCCTCGAAACCGCAGGCCACGGCGGCGAAATTGCGGCGCCTGTCGCACAGAAAATGCTCCAAGCATTCTTCAGTAAGGATGCGCCGGTTGCCCCGGCCCAGGCTCAGAACGGGTCGACGAAGGCGTCCCGCATTGATGTGAGCATCTCGCCAGAAGAAGCTCCGGCCGACCGACCGTAGAGCTTTTCCAACTCGCCCAGCCACTTGCGACCAAGCTCCAGTTTGCGCTGGGCGTCTTCCTTACTTTCTCCTGCGTAGTCGGGCAGTCCGGCATCCGTCATGCGCTTGATTTGGGGGACGGTGATCTCGGCGTACCGCTTCAAGCCTTCCAGCGCTTCCTCGATCAGTTTCGTTTTTCTAGCCTGATCCTCTTCAAATTCAGCCAGGAAGAGCCTCGCCTCAAAGGTGGTCGTCGGGATCATTTCCGGGATAGCGCGCACTTGGTAAGCGATGCTCTTCTCGATGTCAATGGTTTTTTGTGCGGTTTCTCGCGCCGCGTCCATGTCGCCATTGCTGACTTGAAGCTCGCGTTTGAGCTCCCAAGCGCGTAGATTGTTCGGCTCGTAGCGGAACACCATTTCGGTGTAGCTGAGGGCCTTAGCAAGATCGCCGGCATCGCGCGCCGCCATGGCGGTGCCTCGGAGAACGCGCGGGATGGGATACTGCGCGGCGGCACGCTCCATGGCGATGAGTCGCTCGTTCGGGGTTCCCGTGGCGTAAAGCCCGTACAGATAAATCGACTCGGGGTCGCCGAAGAGGCCGTTTTCCATGGCTTTTGCGGCGGAAATCGAGGCTTCTGGGTCACGAGCGGCGATCGAAGTCAGGAGGTTTGACTTGCTCATCTCTGCCGCGGCGGTGGTCGTGATCCCCAGCAACGGCAAGAGCGCAAATACCAGCACGGAGATGCTTCTCACGCCTTGCGGAAGAGCCTCTGGCGAGGTGGCATCGCTTGCCATCTGGAGCCCGATCCCGGCGAGGGCAAAGAACATGATTCCCAGCCCGAAGAAGGAGAGGTTGCTTTCAATGAACCCGTGCGCACCGAAGGCCATCGCGGCCCCGAAGATGCCGGCTTTGAGGGCCACACGATCGGGAGGTTGATTTTTACCACCTCGAGCCATGAAAGTGGCCCATATCCCGGCGAGCGCAAAGAAGGCGAGCATCGCCAGCCAACCGCCTTCGGAGGCAAGCTGAAGGTAGGTTTGGTGGGCAAACACTGTCTGATCCGTCAGGCCAGGCTTGGCGGAATAGAATCGGAAGGTTCCGACCCCGGTGCCGACAGGATATTCTTGGGCAATCGAGAGAGCACTCTTCCAAAGATTCTGGCGAAAACCTACACTTTGCTCTGCCATCGATCCCGCTTCAGTGATCCGGGCCAGAGCTTGTCCGCCTTTGCTCGCCTGACTCGCCGCCGCCCCAAGCCCGAGGGCAAGAATCACTCCGACCAGGACGGGGAGAAGGGATGCGCCCCATGTTCGCAACGGCACTCGGCTCAGCGCGGCCATGGCGATCAGTGCAACTAAACCGATTCCAAATGCTAGATAGCCGCCTTTGGACTGGGTGAGCATCAGACCAGCGATGTTCAGCGCGGCGGCTGCCCAGGCCACCCCGCGTCCTGCTGCTTTTTCGCTCGCCCCTAGGCCGATCAGGCTCAGGCTCCCGAGGAGGAACACGCCAGCGAGAGCGTTCGGGTTGTTCCATCCGGCAAAGATTCGATAGGTTGGCTCTTCCGCCATGACGCCGGCGTATTCGACAATCCCGCGCAGAGCGACAATCGTACACCCGGCACCGAGTACGGCAAGAGCGGTTTTCGCGGTTTTGCCCCGCCCCACACTCCCTACGACCAAGAAAAGGGTCGCACCATAGACTAACCAGGAGAGCCACTCTCGGAAAGCCACGTACCGGAAGGCACTGAGGAGTGGCGTGATTCCGAGGAGGAGAACAAGCGCCGCCAAGGCCGCCATGATGCGGATGTTCGGCAGTTGGATCACCCTATTTCGGGCGCCCAGCGCGGCAAGTCCGACCAAGAGAAAGAGGCACAGAACCATCCGGCTCCCGAGGGGCAAGGCCCCTCCGCCCATCAGCTCCTGCATGAGGGTGCCGGTCATTGGGAGGGCGTCGGTCGCCACGTGTCCCCCAATGATGGGGGCGAGGAAAAGAGCGACCAAAAGCAATGCATATTCCAGCTTGACCTTGGGGAAGGTCGCGGTTTTGCTCATCGCGACACCTTCCGTTTCAGCGCGTCGAGATAGTTTTTGGCAAGAAAAGCGGAGGCTCGCAAGGTCAGAGCGGTCGCGGCAAAGGCCGCCATGAATGGCCGGGCGACGAAGGGAAGTTCACGCAGATCATGCTTGCGGTAGTAGCGGAACATGGAGCGGTGGAAGCGAACAATCATCTTGTTCGCCACCTGGTCGCTGCTTCGTCCGATCGCATGGGTGATCACGGCATCCGGAACATACATCACTTTGAATCCCGCCTTCCACGTGCGCTTGCAGATATCGACGTCTTCGCAATACATAAAAAGGGTGTTGTCGAGAACGCCGACTTGGTCAATGACTTCTTTACGCAAGAAAAGCGCGGCACCGCTCACCCAATCGACTTCACGCGGCTGATCGTGCGTCCAGTCTTGCATCAGATATTCGCGGGTGAATCGGTTGTTGGGGAAGAGCCGACCGAGAATTGTGTTGCGGAACGCCGCGGCAACCGGGTTGGGGAAGCGTCGACAGGAGAACTGGAGCGTGCCATCGGGGTTGTGGAGCATCGGGCCGACGATTCCCACTTCGGGGTGGGCTTCCATGTACTCCGTGATGCGCCGGATTGCCCCAGGATGAACGACTGTATCGGAGTTGAGGAGAGCGGCATGGTGTCCGAGCCGCTCGGCCAGGGCGAGATTGTGGCCCCCGGTGAAGCCAAGATTCACGCTTTGACGGAGCAGCCGGAACTCGGGGAATTCTTTCTCCACCATGTCCGGTGAGCCGTCTTTGCTCGCGTTGTCCACGACCACGACTTCGAAATCGGCTTCGTCTTTGGCCTCGCGCAGACTTTGGAGGCACGCGCGGAGATCACTCAGCGTGTTCCAACTGCAGATCGTGATACTCAGGTCGAAATCCGGCATGGGTGCCCTTGGCGCGAACAAGTGCCGCGCCTCGACTCGCCGCCGAAATCAGCGGGAGCATCAACCGATCGACCCCTCGGAGGTGCTTGGCAAAGTACCGAATGAGGCTGAGATGCGACTCCCAGATCATACTTTTTTTCACCTGGCGCGTGCTCCCGCCGTGGTGATGGAAGATCGAAAGACTTGCCTCGTACCAGCATTTCCATCCCGCTTCGCTCAGGCGATAAAGGAGATCGACCTCGTTGAAGAAGATCGGAAATTGGGGGTCAAATGGGGCGGAAACATCGGCAACTTGCTCTAATGCAGACCGTCGGAAAAGCAAGAAGGTTCCCATCGGCTGGGGGGCGAATTGGCTGCGTTCATAGTTGAAATGAGGCAGGGTGTAGTCGCCGAGCGCGGTGGTGGGGAATCGGCGGTCGAGGCGGAGCAAAGCACCGAAAATGCCAGGAATTGACGGAAAACCTCGCACAGATTGCTGAATTTCGCCCTCTGGGCCGATAAATTTCACGCTGAGGCTCGCGCAGTTTTGATGCTGAGCGAGGGTCAGCACCGCGGAATCGAGCACTCCCTCTGGGACCTCGGTGTCGGGATTCAGGGTGAGCAACCAGGACCCTTTTGCGGCGGCAAATGCGAGGTTATTTCCTTCGGCATATCCGAGATTTCCCGGGGCTCGGATGAGCTTGATTTGGGGGAATTCGGCCTCCACCATTTCGGCGGATCCATCGTGGCTGGCGTTGTCGACTACGATGATTTCCAGCTGGATTTGAACCTGTTTCGACACAATCGAGGTCAAGCAGGCACGGAGCATCTCGCGCGTGTTCCAGTTCACGATCAAGATGCTCAGCATGTCGGATGCGATCCTACCAGAAGGGCGTTGCCTCTCCTAACAATCGGAGGTGGGCTTTGGAAGCCTTCGCTGGGCCCAAAAAACGCGGAAACTCGAAAACACCCGAAGATTCTCTGGGGCTTGGTTGACTCTCATGGAGATGAACCGGTACAAAACCCTTGTCCGGGCATAAAAGGATCTTTACATTGCGTGTTGAGCTCGTGATGATCCGCCTGGCACCTGGAGGAACTGAAAGTTTTGCGTCTGAAAGGAAAGCTCCTGGTCTGTGCTCTCACGGCAATGATCGCCGCTACGATGAGCCTGGTACCAGCGCCAGCCCATGCATCTCGCACCACCACGTCGACGACGACGTATCAGGTGGGCAGCGGAGATAACGATTGGAAGATCGCGAAGAAGTTCGGCATCACCACCGCCGAGCTCCATCGCTTGAATCCGAACGTCAAATGGGATCGACTTCAAATTGGCACCAAGATTAAGGTGCCTGGTAAGGCTAAGTCGGCCACCAAGACCGCGGCGAAGCCCGCCGCCAAGCCTGCTGCCAAGCCGGTCGTGAACCCACGACTCGGTTCGGCGGAGGTCATTCGGACCGATGTCATTGTTCGCAAGGGCCCCGGCACCACCTTTGACCAAGTGACCAAGGTCACCAAGGGCAACAAGGGTGCGGTTCTTGAGCGACGAGGTGGTTGGACGAAGATCCAGTTCACCGGTGGCACCATCGGATGGATTCGCGACGACATGGTCAAGGTGACGGGCGTTGCGAAGCCAGCAACCAAGCCAGTTGCGCAGAAGCCCGCGAGCAAGCCTGCTACTACGGTAGCGAAGAAGTCGGCCGCGAAGCCTTCTGAGCTTCCGGCAACCCCAGATGCGAAGGCATCGGTGGTTCGCACCCTGCCTCTGCGCATCTCGATCACGGCGGACAATGTGATTATCCGACGCGAGCCGAGCCGCAGTGCCAAGCAGATCGTGAAGGTCAGCAAGGGCCGCATCGCGGATGTGATTGCGGGTCAGGGCGATTGGTACAAGGTGAAGTTTGGTCAGGGCACCACGGGATGGGTTCATCGCGATTTGGTTCGACCCGCCGGCAACGATGAGCGCGAACCCAAGCGCACGACGATCGCCAAGGCTCCGGCTTCGGCTCCCAAGGTGAGCGGGTCGGCCGTGGCCTTGCTCGATACGGCCAAGGATCAACTCGGCGTTCGATACAGCTGGGGTGGCACAAGCCGAGGTGGGTTCGATTGCAGCGGATTTGTTCAATTTGTGTTCAAGAAGCACGGCGTGAACCTGCCGCGCACGTCGATCGCTCAATCGGGTGTCGGACAGCGTGTGGCCCGTGAAGACCTGCAAGCGGGCGATTTGGTGTTCTTCATTACTCGCGGATCGCGGGTGAGCCACGTCGGCATTTTCATCGGCGGAGGCAAGTTCATCCACGCGAGCAGCGGTGGCGGACGTGTCCGCATCGACGCGCTGAGTTCGAGCTACTACAATCGACGCTATGCTGGTGCCCGACGGGTGGCTAAGCTGAATCTGAAGATTGTTGAATCGGCGCGCGAAGAAATTGGTCAGCCGGCGGTTCCCGAGCAAACGGGTGGTCCGAGTGATCTGGATGGCGGCAGTGCCCCGATCCAGCAAGGCCTGGACGAGACCGGCAACTGAGAGTTGGTCTTGCAGAAAAAGTGCCCTCGGGTTTTGTGACCCGGGGGCATTTTTTGTTTGCAATTTCCGGACGAGGCGGGTAACGTAGACGTATGTTGTCTGGTCTGCTGGTGGAATCGTGGCGTCGTCAGGCGGCTTGTGTGAACGATTTGGTCGAGTTCGGTGGGGCGGATCGCCTCGACTGGAAGGCCTCGGAGGATGGGTGGTCGATCGGGGTTCAGCTGTGCCATGTGCATCAGGTGCGCTCGCACTGGCTGCGCAAGGCGAGCGGGCTGCCGTTTGACGAGCTTCCTGCCGCATTCACGGCGGTGGACGGGGAATGGGTGCCTCTGCAGGGCTACGAGGCGATCTGCGGGGCTCTGAAGGCCAGTGAGGCGGCGTTAGAGTCGTGGCTGGCGGGGGCCCTCGACCGGGAAGGGCCAGCGGGGAACTACGATCACCCCTTGTTCTTGCTACAGCACATGATCTGGCACGAGGGGTACCACGTCGGGCTCATCATGCTGGCCCTCCGTCTCGGCGGCGCGGAGCCGAGTGAGGAGTGGGAGGAAGAGCATCTGTGGAGTCGGTGGCGGGTGGACGACTGGGAGTGAAGGTCTGAATCAATGAAAATCCCCGCCAAGCCTGCTTGACGGGGATTCCTTGGGAGACTGATGGGCTTAGACGCGACGGCGGCGCATCCAGGCGAGACCTGCGCCGGCGAGAATCGCCATCGTTGCTGGCTCGGGGACAGCCTGTCCGGCATTCTGCGAAAGGAACCTCACGTCCGTATCGGCGAGGGTGGAATCGTAGATTTGCAAGTCATCCACCAGACCAGTGAATGAGGCCGTTCGGCCTCCGCTCACCGTGCTGTAAGCGCCGATCATGAACTCAGCGGTCGTGGAAACGTTCGGTGTGCCGGTCTTGGTGGCTTCCAAGTTGCCATCAACGTAGAGCCGATGCTGCCCGGTTTGGTACGTGACGGCGATGTGGTGCCACACATCATCGTTGACGCTGGTGGAACTGATCGGTTCGTTGCCGGGAACGTTTGACTGGTACGCCCACGCTTTGTTCGCTGCGCCATACGGCGTGTTCTGGTTCACGCCGGTGAAGTAGCCGGCGACGACGGTTGCCGTGTGCTTGCCGAGAACAACCTGGTCGGCCGCAGTCGTGTTGGTCTTGAGCCAGAACGAGTAGCTAAAGCTGCTGGCGGCAAAGTCAAAGTTGTTTCCGAAGGTCACCAGACCGCCTCCGGCTTGCGAGACGGAGACGGCGTTCCCCGATTTTCCGGCCACAAACCCTGAGCCGCCGACGAGGGCTCCATTGATCGAACCGATCGTCGCGTTGGCGGTGGTGCCGCTCGTTTCATCAAACTTCCACCACGCCACGGGTTGTGCCGTTGCCGCGACCGCACCCACTCCACCGAGAAGACAAACAAGAAGATTTCGCTTCATGCCTTCACTCTAGACAATGGAAGTAGGAACTGATCCGCAAATTCGTGAAATATCGTGAATCGACAGAGGATTTTCGGCTCTCTGGCAGTTCTACGGGGCCGAATCTGAGTTTGAGGGGGGCGTTTGGCGAGCGTTGGCTTCGCGTCGGGCGGGCTCCTCCGAGCTTGGTCCGCGTTCAAGGGTCCTGGCAAGGTTGCGGATTCGGGGTGGTTTGGGTCAAACTGTTGCTTCGCGTGCTCCGGTCGTCTAGCGGTTAGGATGTCGCCCTTTCACGGCGAAGGTCGCGGGTTCGAATCCCGTCCGGAGTACCAGCCTCTTTAGGTTCAAAAAGCAGTTTGCTCAGGTTCAAATTCTGAACCAACCGGACGGGATTCGAACTCGTAAGCTCAAGCTAGCAAGCGAATCCCGACTACAAGCCAACGAGATGTTCAGTACGGACAGTCGGTCTTCAACTAGAGCGGCAGATCAGTCCAGTGAGCCCCTACGTATTCTATTCGCTTGATTGACGAATTGCAGTCTGCGTCAAGCCATTTGCAGCAGTCGCAGTCAGCGTAAGATCCGCCGCAACGAGTGCAATCAACCTCTTGATAGACATAGTGGACCGCCGGGACGATTCTTTCCGAACGGATCGCATCCTGCACATCCTGTGATAGTGCGTCAAAACGCAGTTTATACTTCAAGCCGCGCTCGTCCTGCGAAAAGACAATCGCGTCCCTGGGAATGTTGCTCCGCTCAAATTTGAAGCTACCATCGGGCCCGAGTATTTCAGAGTAATCGGGGTGTCCTTGGTTCCAACCTTGCTTCCTCAACCATGCCCCTACAGACTCAGCCCAAATGCGCAATCCCTCGACGCTAGGCTGAATATCCAGCATATGTTTCTCCAATGTGCGTAGGGTGTCATTTGCCGGTCCTCCTAAGGAAATGACCGCGTCTCGCTCTCCTAAAGGAAATCGTATTCCACAGGTCACTACGAATTCGGATTGCTTTTCTAACCTAGAGCGAACTAGCTTTGTGAGAGCCTCAAGACATCGTTGGATGCTTGAACCGGTGGCGTCACGGAGAGCAACGATTGGATAGGTGACGTACTGATCCTTTGACCCGAATAGATAGCAATCTCTTGGCAATTCAACCTCAAATGCTTCTCTTCTGAGAGCTTTCGCGAAGTCAAGTGCATTAACCTCCAAAAGGGGGTGAATACGATCACCTACAACCCAACTTTGCGACGGCACAAGAAAGACTTCACTCTGAATATCGAGCTTGTCCATGAACGTCAAGCGAAGCCTTGGCCCGGAATCACCTGCGAACGAGTATGGGACGGTGACGATGTTCTTGTGTTCGGAAACCTCCGAGCTTGGATGCTTCGCGGGATTGGTCGCACCGCTGAGATACTCGCCGACGTGGGCGTTGTCGCGGAAATAATCGGCAAACAGACGTTTCCAGTCCGCAATATTGATTTGTCCGTCAACGCGCCAGAGTTTCGTATAGCGCGTTTGCCTTTCAGCTCTCATCAAGTCAGTGCCTAGGCGCGCAATCATCTCTTCTTCGCTGTAACTCCGGATCGCTCCATCAAAGTGTGAGGGCGATGATGTATCTTGAGGCACCATTGAGTGGACGTACCTGCACTTGTAGGAGATTGGTTGGCCAGGTTCGTCAAATCCGGGCACGTCTCGCAGCTCTTCTGCCTCAAAATTGTGAAATCCTTGGCGCGTATACCAGAAACACTCCGTAAGAGACACCTGGCTAAAGTGAAGCTCAGTTTCGGTGGATACAAGTCGACGCACTCCGTCGGAGATCGCTGGGATCTCATCCGAAAATGGTGCTCCATGCGCCCAAAGGCTCTTCTCCATCCGCATTTTATGCGCGCTGGCCAAGCCAACAGAATCTGGATCAAGCCGAACGCGCTTGCAAACATTGTCGCCAGACAATTCCTGAAGAGCTGAAAGAAATGGTGTGTTGAGCGTGTTGAGTCGATGCGATGATCGCCTCAGGAGGGGGTGAGCGTAGAGGAGCAACTTGCCAATCTTATAGACGCCGGGTCCCACAGCTTCAAGTTTTTCCAGATATGTGAGTCCGTCATCATCAACAGCGCTGCCGTCAAACAAGGACGGAAAGACCCGCTTGGCCAACCCGGGTTCGACCAGCACTGCCCCGTCCATTGACATGGACAACTCATTCCCGCGAAGATGATCCTTGAGCAGGACCTTCAATTCTTCAATCTCCTCTGATTGACTTTTCAGTGCGACTCCGTGGATGAATCGGGCAAGTCTTGTGTTCACGGCATTGAGTTCGTCTGTCGTCTCGGGAAGCAGAGTTTCGCTTAGAGCACGCGTTAGACCAGGTTCAAACAGGAGACTATGAACTGATGTCCAACCGATTGGCCTCGTAAAGTCGTGACCGATGAGCGCTGGCATGCCCCGGTCAGCCAACTCATAGACTGATTCAACAAGTGCACCAATAGTGATGATCGTAAACTCCCTGTCGAGTTGATCGGTCATGCATGTTCCTTGGAGCCTCATGCTTAGATTGTGGTTCGAGAGGAGCGAGTTGTCGATTGAGTCCGCCCACCGCAGTTCTAAACGCGTCCACTTCGGAGTACCAAAAGAACCCTGCGCGAGGGTGAGTCCGCCATGAGATCTGATCGAATGATGGGTGGAATGGGGAAGGTGAGCGAAGACGATGGATCATTTGACCGCGTCTTTTGGAGTAAAGCGACGCCCGAGGAAAAGGTTCGCGCCATCTTCGAACTCCGAGAACTCTATCACGAGGTGATGCATCCTGAAATCGGTGCTCAAACACTGGATCGCACGGTTGGTGGCACTCGACGATGCGGGGATTGAATAGAAGTTTTGCGGGCGATGAGTAATCCGACCAATCTGGGGAGAATTGAGTGGTGCGCGCACCTGACTGAAGTCAAATTCCGGGATTCAAGCTCTGTCAGGTAGCATCGTTCGATGGTCTTCATCGCCGCGACTCTGCTTCTTCATGCTCAGCAGACGAACTTGGATCCGGACGAGATCCACCAGCGACTGAGGACTCGCGTCAAGGCCGCAGCCGGCTTGACGTATACCGTGAAGACGTGGCAGATCGAGGGCAGCGAGAGTTCCCCGCCTCAGGTGACTCATGTTCGAGCGATGAAGCCCAACTTGCTTTGGAGCGAATCGGACTCGGAGTGCACCTACTCGGACGGAAAGGTGGTCTACGATTTTGCCCCGCGCGCCAAAGTGTATCGGGTTCGTCCTGCAGCCGCTGATGGAATTTGGCTTCCCGTTGGGGCAGGCTTATTCGACTTTTGTGCGCCGAAGATCTACAACGTTAAGTACGCGAGAGTATCGAGGCAAGATTTTGCTGGGAAAAAGACGTATTGCTTGGAGTACGACGAACCGGAGGTGCCGGGCCTCATCTTGAAAGTCTATGTTGATACTCAGTCGGAATTACCGGTCGGATGGGAACAGGTGACGGGCGACTCCATTTACCGAGGTGTATACACTCAGATTGACCTCAAAACCACATATCCTGTTGAATCTTTTAAGTGGCAGCCTCCCAGCGATGCCGTCGACAATGATAAAGTTCCGCGAGTATCAAAGTTACTCAAACCCGGAACCGCAGCACCCGTACTTCCTCTCGCCGATCTGAATGGAAACCCTCTTCGATTGGCAGATTTGTGGTCTCAGAACCGCGGCCTTCTTGTCTGCTTCTGGTATCACGGCTGTGGATACTCTCAGCGGGAGCTGAAGTATCTTTCGGGTATCCAAGAACGTGCGCAGAAAGGAGGTTTGGACTTCCTGTACGTCAATCGAGATGATTCCAAGAGCGTCATCAAGGAGTTTCTTGCTTCAACAAAATATAAGATGCGCATCGGGGTTGAAGGGCAGAAAGTAGCCGATGCCTACGGCGTTGTTGCCTATCCGACCCTTTACCTCATTGGTCCGAAAGGTGATATTGCCTATGTGTTGCAGGGATATGCAGACTCTGACCAAGCCGAAATTGAGAAGGAAATCGCGAAACTTGGCGTCAGGCTGTAGTCAACATCAGTCAACTCTCCCTGCGATTCACCTTCCGATGAACTAGTCGATGTAGACGGTTTGGTCGTCCCAACACGTCTGCAGAAAGTCAATTTGGCCGAGATGAACCGTTGCGTGCCAGCCGGGAAGGTGGATCAGGTGGTCCATGGTGAAGGCTCCGCCATGTCCGGCTTCGAGCGTCGAATCAAGATCTTCCTGGCTGAGTCCGTCGATCGCCTCGATCACTTCTAGCGTCCCGCTTCGGAAAATTGCCTCGACCTCCTCTCTGGTGGTGATGGCGCGCTCCTCTTCGGTATTTTCGGCCAGCCACTGGTCGAGATCGGAGGGCTGAGGGAGCTGTTTTTCGCGGATCATCTTGGCGAATCGGCCCGCATAGAGGGCCGTGTGGGCGGCAATTCGCAGGGCGGATTTTGACGTCGGGGTTGGGCTCCAGTTGAGTCTGTCGTCTGGCACCTTCGAGAAGTTGCGGAGGAAGATCTCCATCTGCTGGATCGCACTTGCCTTCGCACGGTCGGCAGAGGTCATTGTGGGAGTATGGCACGGTCGGATTTCGTCGCGGCAGCTGCCGACGGAAATGTCCGTGCAGGCGGATCGACCGATCCAGGGGCTGGATCCCCTTGCTGCATTGGGGGGAAATTCTCGTGCGTATTTTCCCGCACCTCTCAAGCTGAGCGAGGTTCGTCGGGGTGGGCCCGACGAACCTCAGGACAGGGCTACAGAGGCGTGATGATGCCGGTTCCTGAGCCGGTGACCGTCCCTCCGGCGGCCCGTGCCACGCTGAACGTGTAGGTGAACGCGGTGCGCCCGTTCGATAAGGTGGACACTTTCGAGACCGTCAGGGTGCCCGAGTCTCCCATGGCAACCTGCTTGCTGTTGAGGTCATCGGGGT
Source organism: Armatimonadota bacterium (assembly GCA_020161505.1). Lineage (GTDB taxonomy): Bacteria > Armatimonadota > Fimbriimonadia > Fimbriimonadales > Fimbriimonadaceae > UphvI-Ar2. The sequence goes on from JAIUNY010000025.1 coordinate 26,335, forward strand.
TGGTTTGATTCGTCGACAGAGTCAACTGGAACAGACCGGCGGAGACTTGTTGGCCCGTCCCAACCTTTGTCCAGGTGCCAGGTTGCACCGTTTCTCCCCGCGCCAGACCGATGGTCAGGAGGGCGCCGATGGTTTGGTCGGTTGCGCCGATGTTCGAGCTTGCGAACAGGATCCGGGCCAGCCCCGAGGACTCATCGTCGTAGCTCGATCCTCCATCGAAGTAGCTGTAGGAGCCATTGGGCGGAGCCTTGCTGGGATCCCAGCCACCCGCGACGGTGAAGGCCATCACCTGCTGGCTGATCGTCACGGTCAAGGTCTTGGAAGCAATCACTTGCCCCGCTTGGTTCAAGACATCAAGCTTGAGGACATCAGTGCCTACCTCAGGTGCGGAGCGATATTCGACGGTCGGCTCGCTTCCGGTGACGGTCGATTTTCCGTTGACCTTGCCGCCTCCAGACGTGACCGTCCAGCGGAAGCGGGAGTTGGCGGGGATCGTGCCCGTTGCCGCAACGGCGGTTAGGGTCCGAATCGTGTCGGGCGTCGTGATCGCGATTTCGGGCGAGATCGTGATGGTGAACGGCTCCGGTTCTTGGTACCTAAAGCTATTGCTGAACAAGAATCCGGATGCGCTGGGCGCACCGATGGACCGCACCAAGAGAGTCCCCGACTTCTCACCTGGCTTGTCGATGACGATCGAGGTCTCGCCCCAGGAGAGGACATTCTGGATTGTCCCGTTGAGCGTCACTGGTCCCTGCTGAGTACCGAAGAAGCCTTCAATCGTGACCGTCTCTTCGGTGGCATTCAGGGTGGCGGATCGGATCGAAGGGATCAAGGTCTGGTTGGCCTGAGATGCCCCGGAAGGCCGATGGACAACATGATCGACCACGATGTCTTTCGTGTTTCGGCTTTGGTCCATCCGGAGGCCGCCCGTGGATCGAACCACGGTGAGACGCTCCTTCAGCTCGGGAGTGGTGAGGGGCCCGGGAGGGGCGGGATCGGAAGGAGTGGCGGCAAAGACGCCAAGGAGTCGGTCAAACACAAACGCGGTGGTCTCATCCGCCGTGATGTTGAGCGCGGCTCCGTTCCAACCGGTGTAGCACGTGAGCCCGGGGATGGTGTCGGCGAAGGCGATGGCTGGCTGCCGGGCCGAGTGGCATGCATTGCTGAGCCAGAATGCGCCGGGGCGGAAGCTCATTCCGCGCTCTTGCAGATAGGCTTGGCTGAGTCCGTAGAAGACTTTTGTTTCGTAGGTTCGAGGCCCGGAGTAGATCCGCGTCACGACTTCCACCATCTTTTCGTCGGCAATCTGTTGGCGATACAGTTGGCTCGTCTCGCGAGTGACCTCCGTCGTCGAGCCGTAGAAGAGTTTCTTCACGCCGGTTCGGCTTTCGTCCACGAGTGCGTGGGATGAGGCCAACAACAGATCAAGGCCAGCGAGGCTCGGACCGGTTTCGGCGGTCAAGGTCTCAACTTGGACCTCAAATCCTTTGTCAGCGAGTTGAGCACGGAGTGGCTCGAGGTTAGGGACTCCAGCACCCAAGAATCCGTTAATGAACACGGCCTTCTTTCCCGAAACCAGATTTCTCGTGGCGCCCTCTCGGCTGACGGCGGTCAACCCGGAGCCTACGCTCTCGGCGGGGGCGCGGAGGAGGCTATCCACGAGCACGATCAGCTTGCGTCCATCCTTGAACCAAGCAACGGGTTGATCCGACGAATTCAGCCGTGCGACGACGACCTTTTCCTGAGCCCGCATCGCGGCTAAGACCTTTTCGGTGACATCGGAGCCGCTCCCGGCATCCTGAAAAGCTTGGGTAATCGCCGCCGAGGCGGCTTCGTATTCGGCGTCCGAGACGCTCCCGTTGATGAACGTGGGGAGGCCGGTTCCTCCGTGGCCGGCGCATCCGGCGGCAAAGAGTACGAGCGCAAGCAAGGCCAGGGTGATAAGCCGCTTGAGGTTCTCCTCCACGATGCGATGGATCGGGGACAAGGATGTGATTCTTGTGTCCATGGTCGATTTCACGATACATGCAGACCTTTGGAATGAACCGTTACAGAGGTTGTCCCATTCCTGTGTTTCGCATCCCGAGCCGGAGGAAGAAGCTAGAATGGGGGAGTTCAGGCGACAAAGATGTGGCGTCTCAGAATCCGAGGTCGGTTACGACTCCTGCTTCCGGACAACAAGCCTTGTCCGGGGCTGACTCAGCCGGAGCTGTTGCTCTTGGCGGTGCTCGCCGCGTCGTCTGGCGACTTCCTTTCCCGAGCTGATCTGGCCTCGATGATCTGGGAGCCTGATCGTTGCCAGGATCCTCGAGCCTGCCTCCGCGTGGGACTGGCCCGCTTGCGATCTCGGCTCCCTGCCTTCGCCTTTCAGGAAGATCTTGACCGCCTCGGTCTCACGCCAGGCTGGCTGGAGGTCGAGACGATCGGGGTGGGAGAACTGTATCAGGGCTGCGATCAGATCTGGGCTAGAGAGAAGCGAAGGAGCGAGGCCGACGGTTCTGATTCTTCGCTCCTGTTGACGGAGGCCCGGAACTTAGCCGATGCCGCCCCGGTTTCGGCGGTCGAGTTTCTGGTCGAGAACGAGCGGGATTGGGAGTTCACGCCTTGGCACATTGTCCACCCCGTGCTGAAGACGACTCTCACGTCGACGACTGGCCAGAAATCCGCGCTCCGAAAAGCCCTCTTTGCCTGTGAGCGGCACATCGCCACGGTTCAAGGTGCGGGCTCTGGCGGAGACGAATTGCTGTCTCGCTTCTGCCGCGAAGCTTGCGCGGAGAGCGACTGGGTTCTCGCGAGCAAAGCTCTGCGGTCTCTTCTGGTTCGGGCGTCGGCTTGCGGGAACTTCCGAGATTCGCTCTACTGGTGTTCTGCCGGAGAGAGGCTCGCCTCTCGGCTCCGCGATCCTTACGCGAAAGCGGGACTGCTGGGCAATTGTGGAATCGCGCGGATCGACGCGATGGATTTTTCCGTTGGCATCCGGCTTCTGCAGGAAGGTGCCGATGCTTTCGCGCAAGCTGGTCATCCGAACGGTCAAGCCGCTCTCACCACCATTCGGTGTCGGGCGCTCGCTCTCTCTGGCCAGGTTCGGGAGGCGAGGGTCGTTTGGGATCAGGCAGGGGCGCATTACGCCACCTGCAAGGACGATCGCTTTGCGCCCTGGTACCGGCTCACCGAAGCCTTGATTTGCCGATCCGGGGGCGACTTTTCGGGAGCCAAGCGCATTGCGGAAGAGCTGCTTTTCTCCGAAGGGTTCCGTCCCGGCATCAGTTTTGTTGCCGCTTGCGCGGAGACGATTGCCTCCGGGCGAGCGGCTCACGGAGAACTTGGGAGCGCAGCGAGTTGGCTCTGGTTTGCCCGCGCGTGTCAGAGGGTGAACAACGGGGCGCCGAGCCCGCTCGAACGACACGGATGGAGGGAGATTCGGACGCAGCTTGCTTCGGATTTGAGTGCCTCCGAATGCCGGGCGCTGAGACGTCGCGCGGCACGGTTGGTCGAGTTGCGCTCGATCAGCGTCGAGAGCGGGCCCTGATCCGCGGCGGGGAGAAGAGCTTTCGCTCCGGCCGTGGCCTCCATAGGTAACCGAGGGGGTTGGCGATTTGTGTTCAACGCGGGAATCGATCTCAACGCAGAGGATCTTTCGCCCGGCAGATATACTGTCCGTTCCATGAGCCTGCTTTCCCTGATGCTCCTCCCGATTCTCGCCCCGACGCCTTCCGTTGAAACCCAGCTCGCGGAGATTGAGGCGGCTTCAAAAGGGCATTTGGGGGCAGCGGTGATCACGAAGGACAGCCGCCATTACTCGCGCAAAGACGAGCGGTTTTCGTTGCAGAGTGTGATGAAGATGGTGGTCTCGATGACCGCGCTGGATCTGGTGGATCAGGGGAAGTGGAAGCTCGATCAGAAATTCACCTTCCGGCGATCCGATCTCAGCGTTTCGTGGCAACCTCTCATCGAGAAGTTAGGGGAGAAGGATTCCATGACCGTGACGGTCGCCGAGTGCATCGAGATCACTACGCAGAACAGTTGCAGTGCCGCCGGGGATTTTCTCATTCGCAAGATGGGCGGGACTCAGGTGGTGAATGCCTTTTTAAAGAAGCATCAGATCGTGGGGATGTCGGTGGATCGACAGGAACGCGATTTGCAGACTCAGGTCGGCGGAACCACTTGGTCTGCGGAAATGGTGGATCCAGCCAAGTTCGAATTCGCGCTGGATCGCGTTCCTGAAAAGCTGAAGGATGAAGCCTATTTGCGCTACCAAAAGGATAAGCGCGACACTACCACGCCGGCCGCGATGGGTTTGCTGTTGGAGAAACTTGTTACGGGCAAGCTGCTTTCTCCTAAGCTGACGAAATACTACATGGGTGTGATGGAGGGAACCGAAACCGGGGCAGATCGATTGAAAGCGGGGGTTCCCGCGGGCTGGATTCTCGGGCATAAAACGGGCACGAGCTCCACCCACAAGGGTCTGGCCTGGGCCACTAATGATGTCGGCTACGCCCGCCGTCCGAGCGGGGAATGGGTGATCATGGTCGGCCTGCTTCGGGGGTCTCGATTGGACTACGACGAGCGCGAGACCATTCTTCGCCAGGTCGCGGAAGTGGCGCTGCGCGGGCTGTAGACACGGTAGCCCAATCGGCCCGGTTCAAAGACTGCCCCGGGCCGCTCCCCCCTATCCGGCCGCAGCCTTACTTCGAGTGACGCCCGACGAACTCCACGATCGACCGGCCGAATGAGGGATCGATCAAGGTGGTCATGTGGTCTTTGCCTTCGATGGTTTTGAACTCGGCGTTCGGCAACACGGAGCGGGCTTCGGCGATTCGGGCGAGGATATAGGGGCCCTCTTTGCTGCCGTAGAGAAAGAGAGTCGGGGTGGTGAGCTGAGCGAGTCGGTCGGCTTTGACCTCCAGCTGACCGAACGACCGGCCCGCCGCGCCAAGCGCCCTCACGTCTTGGTGACCGTACAACTGCGCGGCAAATTTCTCAGCGTCGGCTTCGCTGGGTTTTGGCATTCCGGCGGGGGTACGCTCGCGCAGATATTCGCCCATCTTGCCCTTTTCGGCAGCGTCGGCAAAGGCGTCGGCTTCGCTGAATCCCTTCACCTCGCGGATATCCAGCACGGGCGCACTGCCTCCGTAGACCACTGATTTCACTCGTTCCGGAGCGAGATCCACGACTTTGCCTGCGACATACGAGCCCATCGAATAGCCGACAATGTGCGCCTTTTCGATTTTGAGATGATCCAGCAGCCTCACGACGTCGGCCGCCATCTCCGAGCCGTAGCTGGCCGGGTTGTGGGGTTTGTCGCTCAGGCCATGCCCGCGCAGATCAATCGCGATCACCTGCATTCCCGGAGGAGGGCTCAGCTTGGGATTCTGCCGTGTGCCGGGTCCCCAGGTGCTGGCTTCGCCTTGCCATCCGTGGAGCAGAACCAGTGGTTCACCGGTTCCGGCAATCAGATATCGAATCTTGGTGCCCTTGGAATCGAAGGTCTCGCTGCGCGTCTGAGCCGATGCCCCGGGCGATTGGCAGCCGATGAGGGCGGCGACGGAGAGTCCAACCAAGATGAGTCGAGCAAAAGGAGCGTTCATCGCCCATCCTGAGTGGGCCAGGACACAAACGGTTGCAAAGTCCCGGCGATGAATTTCTGAAAATCTTTGCAACCGTTCCCGGGGTCGCCTAGTCCATGAGGGCGTGAGTTACTCTCTCGGCGATGGTCTGGTCACGCTGGCTCTGGCGGCGGGGATTGTGGGCTATGTGTTTGTCGAACGCCGGTACCGGATCCAGCGGCTGCAAATTGTGCATGCCGAACGCATGAAGGCGATGGAGCAGGGGATCCCGCTGGTGGAAGTCGGGGAAGATCGGGAGGGAGAGCGCAAACCTGCGGATACCCGGACGCTGCCGCTTATCGGGCTGATGCTGCTGGCTTTTGCCGTCGGTGCGATGATTGTGATGTTCGCGATCCTGCCTGTCACACAAAAGCACCTTTGGGTTGCCCCGCTGCCTGTGGCGTTCATGGGCCTCGGGCTGCTTTGGTACCACCTTGTTTTGGAGAAACCACGGTTCTGATTGCCGATTCTGAGCTCGTTTCTCGCGCGCAACGGGGCGACGACGAGGCGTTTTCCGAACTGGTTGACCGGTATCGGGAACGACTGTTTTTTGTCGCGCTCTCGGTGCTTGGCCCAGCGTTTTCGCCGGAGGCCGAGGATGCCGCTCAAGTGGGGATCATGAAGGCTTACCGGGCGATCGCGGGATTCCGGGCGGAGTCATCGGTGGCTACTTGGCTTTCCCGGATCGTTCGTCACGAGGCACTGGCGATCAAGGCACGGTCGCGTTTCCGGCGTCCGCATCTGGGAGAAGAGTCGATGGCGGCGATGCCGCATGAGGCGGCCACTCCGGAACAGGAATCTCTGGCAAAGCAGCAGAACGCCGATCTCCAGGCCTGCATCCAGCATCTGCCGGAGATTTACCAAACGATTGTCCGACTCTACTACTGGCTCGATTGGCCGGTCGGCGAGATTGCCGCGCTGCTGGTTTTGCCAGAGAACACGGTGAAATCCTATCTTCATCGAGCGCGGAAGCTGCTCCACAACTGCCTTTCTCAACGAGGTTACGATGAATCCTAACATCCCCCAAGACGATCAAGAATTTGACCAGTGGCTTCGGCAGTCGATGGTCGCCTCGGCTCCTGGGCCGATTTTGCGGCAGAGGGAAGAGCTGCGTGCGGCCCGTGAATGGTCGGCTCAGTTGACGCGGATTCGCCGGGTGTCGGTGGGACTCTATGCGGTGGGATCGCTGGCGGTGTGCCTCGTCGTGATGGTGCAATCGGGGATGCCTTGGTGGCTGATCGCCGTGTTCATCGGGCTGCCAGTGGCGGTGCTGGTGGCCGTGGTTTTGACTCTGCGCGCTCGGCGTTAAACCCGGAGCACGCCTCGGAACCCTCGGGCGGCGTAGTAGGATTGCGCTCCGTTGTGATAGATGAAGGTTCGCCCGAACCGTCGGTCGCCGAAGAGGGCTCCGCCTTTGGCGCGGAAGTCCTCGGGCGTGGCGAGCCAGCTGGAGGTTTTGAGATCGAACTCTCCGAGGGTCTGGAGGCGGAAGTAGAGGGCCTCGTCCAGGAGTTCGATGCCGATTTCGTCGGCGAGTTCTTGGGCACTGTTCGCGGGAGGAGCATCCTTGCGCGTGACACGGCTCTCGTGGTCGAAGCAGAGGCTCCGGCGGCCCTTGGGGCTCTCCGAGGAGCAATCGACGATGAGAAACTGCCCGTTTGTGTCATCGCGCCCGATGCAATCGGGTTCGCCGCCGGTGGATTCCATCTGGGCGAGAGTGGAGAGGGTTTTGGGGTCTCGGAGCCTGGGTTCGAGCTCGTCCCACGTGATTCCGGCATGCCGATGCGGGTGGCGTCCAAATCGGTCGTGGAGGATGGTGAGGATGTCGACCGGGTCAGGCATACTCAAACTCTAGCATAGCGGGCTGTCACCCCTTGGTTCACGACAAGAGTCGTCTAAAATAGAGCAATGGAGAATCATCCGCTGATCACAATTGACCCAGAAATCCGCAGCGGGAAGCCCTGTGTGAGAGGGATGAGAATTACAGTGGCCGACGTCCTCGATGCGTTGGCGGTTTATCAGCACTGGGATGCCGTGATTGCGGAATTTCCTTACATCACCGAAGACGACATCCGAGCGTGTCTGGCATTTGCCGCTGATCGGGAGCGAAAGACCCGCCACCACGTGGCATGAGTCTGCTGTTTGACGCCCACCTTGCGCCAGCACTTCCACAGATTCTTGCGATCGAATTCCCCGGTTCGCGTCATGTCGGCGATCTCGGCCTTTCAGCATCTGATCGGGCGATTTGGGAGTTCGCGCTTCAGAATGGTTTGGTCGTCGTGACAAAGGATGCGGACTTTGAAAACATTGTCCTTCTCCACGCCCCGCCAGGAAAGGTGATTCGGTTGACAATGGGCAACTGCCGCACGAGCGATGTGGCAGATTGTCTCATCTCTGCACGTTCGGAGATCATGGACTTCATTTCTGCTCAGGATGAGAGTCTCCTTTTGATTCCGTGACGGCTCACTGGGTTAGGGCGTCCGTAACGCCTCGATCCGGATCCGGTGGTAGATCAGGTGGTCGGCGAGGAAGTCGAGCGTTTCGCCGACATTCAGCGGGCCGGCGATGGGGTGAGGGAAGACCACGATTTCGGGGCCAGGAAGCGTGCCGGAGTCCAGTTTTGCCAGGAGCTTTTCCCGGATCTTGTCCCAATCCGCCAGCAAGGTTTCGGCATCTTTGCTGCCGCTCGGCTCCACCGAAGACGCATTCACCACGTACTTCACCCCGGTACGAAGATACTCGCCCAGCTTGCCCCGCATCTCGTTCTGCTCCGCCGTACGCTCCGGCATCGGCTCCGAAGACCGCGCCACTCCGAGAAGAAACACCCGCTCCGTCATGATGAGATGCTCCACGTGCTGAGCAATCGACCATTCCTCCTCACCGAGCGAGCGGGCGGCTTCATCCGCCGGGAGTTCAGTGAGGAGATCGGTGAACCACCGTTTGCCCTCGTCAAGTCGTGCCGTGATGCTCTGAGTCATGCCAGAGAGTATTACTGGGCAGAGCCGCCCGAGGATGCAGCTCGGCGAACGAGGTTTGCACATGCTGTTGCGTATCTTTCCAGCAACACCTGCTCGCTCAGCTCGTCGTTTGGATCGGCGATGAGGCGAAAAATTTGTGGGAGGACGGAAGGAAAGACCGTGAGGGCGAGGAGGGCGGCGAACGTCATTTCGGGATCATCGGATGGGCGAGTCTGCGCGAGCTGCTCGACCTGGGAGCGGTAGTAGGCACTTCGCTCGCCAGCAAGGATTGCAGGTGCGCCGAGCGAGGCTTCCTCCGCTAGCAAGCGGAAAAAGTCGGTGTCGCTCCGGTTGGCTTCAATCCAGTGAGCCATGCCTGCCGCGAGATCTTTGGGCTGCTCGGCTTGAGTCTGAATGCGAACCCGGAGCAGCTGCCGGAACGACTCCTCAATCACTTGATTGCGGTCTCCGATGTAGCGGTAAATAAGGGCTTTGTTCGCGCGACTCCGCTCCGCAACTGAATCCACCGAAAACCCCGCGAACCCTCGCTCGCGGAGTTCTTCGACGGCAGCCTCGCGGATACGCGCTTCGGTAGCTTCAGCTTTCTTCCCCATGAGTTAACACAATCCCGGACGAAGCCGAGATCGGGAACGGCGTAGTGCGTCTTGTGCCGGGATTTCTCCTGCTTCCAGACAAGCGATGATGGTAGGTGTGCTGCGTTCGGCCTTTGCGGCCATCAGAGGGAAGAGGATCCATTCGGGGAGGCGCGATTTGCCCCGTGCCGTCCACCAGACTTCAACCGTCGATCCAGCTCCCGTTGGCTCGATTTGCCAACCTCCATGCATGTCGGTGAGAGGGTACGGGTAGTCCGGTGCCTCGGTCTCAAAGCGGAGGGTGAAGCTGTTGCTGGTCGTTTCCGTGACTTCCTCGCGCCATCTTTGTCCGGCGACATCGATGCACTCGCGTATGGCGCCCACGCTGAGCGAAGACCCGGCGACATATCGGGACGACCGCAGATCAGGGATGAATCGGGCAATTTGGTCGAGTTCGGCCAGGCGGCTCCAGAGGAGATCGGCAGAGGTGGTACTGCTGAACCGGAAGCAGATCTTCCTGTGACCGCTTTCTGTCACAAAGGAGTCGTCGAGTGCGACGATTTGCGCCAGGCCGAGCAGGCCCACGATGAGGGCAATGGCGAGAATGCTTGCTTGAGCAGCCGCAGATTGGGCGAGCGGCGAGAAGGCGATCGGTACCGTGAGAACGACCCAGCCGACATCCAGCGCAGAGATGAGAACTGTGGCGAAGTGTCTCGTTCGGGATCTTGACAAAGCGGTCGCCAGCACTCCCGCTCCGAAACCGACGAGTCCGAGTCCGACAACTTGCAGGAATAGGGTCGGCAAGGCGATGTGGCGGGATGAGAGCCACTCGGCAAAGATCGTGATGAGGAGTCCGGAGACGGTGCTGAATATTCCGTTGGCAAACAAGGTCGTGCGCAGTCGAGTCATTGTAATAAGTAACGATTGCGTTACAAAAATGGTTCCCTCTGGTACGACTGATGAGCCCTTTCAGCGCGGGGGAACGATTCATAATCTGCCCACATGCAAGGGAAGTCACTGTATCAGATCCAGGAAGAGCGTCGGGCGGCGGAGTTGCGGGCGGCGTGTGACAAGAATCCCGAGGCGTTTATCGCCCAAACCGAGGGGCTGATCCGCCTGATGAAGGCGTTCATGGTGAGCCTCACGGTGTTGGGGCTGGTGCTCGTGATTCTCATCGTCGGCCTGCTTCTCGGGTTCATCTTGCCCCGAGGATTCTGGGTGGCCCTCTATCTGGGCTTCATGGCTTACAAGCTCAATCGGGGAGTCTGGTCGGCTTTAAATGCTCGATACATGCCTTGGGAGCCGATTGTGTTGACCCCTCAGACAATGCCTCATCTGCTCGGCACGGTGCAGGATGCCGCGGCAAAGATGGGTGTCCCGCTTCCTCCCATCGTCGGGCTCTCGTCGCTCCATGAAGTCGATCTGAAATCCAACCGCGATCATGTGCTGCATGGCACGTTTCGCGATGTGCTTTCGGTCGGATACCCGAGTCTGGCCTCCATGGGAGAGCAGGAGATTCAAGCGCTCGTGGCTTTTCGCCTCGCCTACGGTGGCAATGGGTTTGCCGCACGGAACCGCCGGGCAAATTTGGAGGGGCAGTCGTTCAAACGAATACTGGATGACGAAGATTTTCTGAAGATCGGGAATTTCTTGTGGGTCAATCAGATTCTGGAAGCCCTGTATCGCACCCTGGACGCACGGGTGACGGCGGCGTCGGCCGAGGAGGTTCGGCGGGCCGGTGAGCTTTGGGGCAAGGTGGTCGATCCCGTGACAATGGGCGAAGCCATGATCGCGCACAGCGTGCTTCCTCCAACTCGCACGAAACTGGCTCTGGATGCGCTGGGGCCGCGCGATCCCGAATCAACGCAGGAAGTTCCTTCGCACTACGCCCGGATGGAGAGCCTTGCCCGAAGCGATGTTTCCCATGATCTTCTCGATCCCCTCAAGCTCGAACTGTATGATGTTCATCGGGGTGAGTGGCTGGTGATGCCGACGAAGGCAGCGGGCAAAGCGTGGGTGATTCCTGCCCAAATCGTCGATCACGCGGCGATCCAGAGTCTGGCGGTGAAGCTTGGCCGACCGCTTTCGCGATCGGCTTTCGATGCTTGGGCAACCTCCGATCTCCGGTTCCAACTCGCCCGGTTGGAGTCCAAGATTCATGATGCGGAGGTCAGCGCGTTGTCCGAAGTGGAGGAAGATCGCGAGTGGGTGAATACCCAGATTCTGCGATATAGCCAGGATATCCACGGCGAGCCGATCGGCTGGATCCTTGCCGCTCGCAACTCGTATTCATGCTTCAACTCTCCGGAGCACGAGGTGTTTTTGCCTCTCGCAGAGTTACTGCTCGAGCGGTATCCCGATGAGCCCCGGGTTGCGCTATGGTGTGGGGTGCTTCGAGCCCAGGCCAACGCGTCTGACGTTTCGGGGATTGAGTTGCTGAAGCAGAACTACCGAAAAGTTCAGCATCCTTGGTCTCTGTACGCAGGCCGGGAAGCCCTGCGAGCCCAAGTTCTTGCCGGGCAGACAGACCAGATCCAGGAACAGTCGCTGGCTTTCTTCCGCAACGAGGAAGCGATCAGCGCAGCATTCAACGAGGTTCATGCGACGCTCGGCAATCTCCCCATCGAGCCTGGCGTGGTCGAAGCGGGAGAGATGGAACTGATGAAAGCCTGCCTGCGCACGCAAAAGGTCTTTCGAGCCGCATATCTGGTGAACTACCGCTCACGCCGGTACCCGGATCAGCTCGTCAGGGTGCTTTTCCTTGATCCTCTCAAACAGTCATTTTTCCCCGGCGCGGTAAGCGGCGAGGAGGAGGCGTGGATGGAGCAGTTCTGGTTTGCTTTGCCTCCCGGAACCCTCTTCTTTACCCTCAAGAGCAACTGGGGGATCGCCCGCAAGATCCGCAATCGAGGCAACAAGATCTGGACGATCGACGGCCGCTGAGCGTCGATTGTCCGCGTCTCCAGAGACATAATCTGACCACATGCAAGGGAAGTCAGCGGATCAGATTCGGGCAGAACGGAGGGCGGCCGAGCTACGCGCGGCGTGCGACCGAAATCCGGAGGCGTTTGTCGCACAAACGGAGTGGCTGATTCGGCTCATGAAGGCCGCCATTGTGGCTCTGGCGGTGCTTGCCTTTGCCCTGACCGTGCTCGCGATTGGCCTACTCAGCGGCGCGATCGTCCCGTGGGGCTTTGTCGTCGTGATGGTGCTGGCTTATCCTTTGTTTTGCCTTTGGCGAGCCCTCAACTGTGTGATCTTCTCGGAGTGGCCTCTCGCAAATAATCTCTTCCTTAATTCGCAAAATATGCCAGAGCTTCTGCGAATTCTCGAGGACTATTGCGACAAGCTGGGCGGGGGAAAACCGGACATGATCGTGCTCTCCCCCACAGAAGAAACGATGGTCTCAATCCATCGAACGTTTAGGGCGCATGGAAAGTTTAAGAGTTGTCTTTGGTTGAACTATGTTGATTTGGCCACGTCGACTCCCGAACAGATTCGCGCGGTTCTCGCCTCCCTCATCCCCGTTGTGGCAAACGGGTTTCTCGCGAAAGCAGGGCAAGTGCGCGTCGAAGCCGAGTTGCTGAGACTTGTTTTTGAGCGACCAGCATTTAGTAAGTTGTGCTACTTTTTTGGTTTCGATTGGCCATTTTTTGCGATGCTCAAAGTCGTGGAAGCTCGAGTCGCTGCCTCGGCAGCGGCCCGTGCGAGTATTGGAGCATCTCAGAGCCAGCTCATTTTTGACGCGGTGTCAACTGGGGAGGCCTGGGTGACCGTCTCGGTGCTACCAGGTTTGAGGGCCAGCCTCGCGTTTGAGGCGGTGAAGGAAACTGATTGGGAGGCGGGAACGGCATTTCCGTCGTACTTAAAGCGCGTATCTGAGGCGGCTCGGACAGATGTTTCCGAAAAGGCGGTCGACGGGATTAAGCTTTTTCTCCTCGGAGAGCATTCATACATCTGGGCGTCATAGCCGTTTGATCGGAGAGAGCTGCCTTGGACGGCTCCTGCCGCGCCGGACGATGAGGCTGCGATTCGTGCGTTTGCGGCGAAGGTCGGCGGGCCCGTTCTCCATTCGGCTTTCGATGCCTGGGCGACGCCCGAACTTCGGCGTCAGATGGAGAGTCTGGAGGAAGCGATTCACCAGCAGGAAAAGGATTCTCTCGAGGCTGCCGCCAAAGAGCGAGAGTCGGTGGAGAAGGAACTCCGTGGGTTGAGCCAGGGGATCCCGGATGATCCAGGCGCACGAGCAAAGGCGGCAAGCATGGCAAACGACCATTTTTATACCCGCGAGCACAAACTCTTCCTGCCTCTGGCAAAGAAACTGAGCGAGCTCTACCCTGATGAACCTCGAATCGCCCTCTGGCTCGGGTTTTTGTTGGCGCAGTCGGAAGATTCAAGGGCTGAAGGGATCGAACTTATGCAGGCTCACTTTCAGAAAGGGCCGCCTGTTTGGAGCAAGAACGTTGCGGATGAGCTTCTTCGGATAAAGCTCCTCGCGCAGGTTCCTCAAGATTTGAGGCAAGAGGTTGAGGGTCTGGTGGCTGCGGAAAAGGTGACCGCCTGGATGACGGAGGAGGTGCAACGCTCCTGGCCACGAGCCGGAATCGAACCGCTGGAGGTTGAGCCCAGCGGGCTTGAGCTGCTGCAGTCAGCGCTTGAGACCCAATCGGAATTCAGCGCCGTCTTCGGAGCAACGTATCGATCGGGCTCCTTCCCAGGACAGGTGATTCACCTCATCTTTCTTCAACCAGCGAAAGTGCCGTTTCTCCCCGATCACGTGCCGCCAGCATGGATCGAGCGCCAAAACCAATTGTCGTTCGCGCTTCCTCCAGGATCGAACTTTGTCTTGCTTGAACCGAGAGGAAGGCAGAGTGCCCGCATCGGCAAACATGCGACCAAAATTTGGAGCGTGAATGGGAAGTGAGGGGAACAGGCGGCCGATTCCTTCATGTAAAGTCCGTCTATGCGTGCCCTCACCTCGGCGGAGATTGATTCGCATTGGCAATACGACAACCCGGCTCTGAGCGAGCAGAGTTTTTTGCGGTTGGCTGAGGAGAATCCCGAGAGTCGGGATGAGATTTGGACTCAGGTGGCTCGGGCTAGGGGGCTTCAGCGGCAGTTTGAGGCGGCCAAAGCCGCGCTGGAGCAGGTCGGTGAGCGCGAGGGGTTGGTTGGCGCGCGCTGGCATCTGGAGATGGGCCGCGTGTTCCACTCCTCGGGCGATGATTCTGCGGCGAAGCCTCATTTTGAGGCAGCCTTGGCCCTTGCCGAGGCGGCGCAGGCCGACTTCTATGCCGTGGACGCGATTCACATGCTGGCGATTATCGCCAAAGGCGACGAGGCCCTTCACCTCAACCTGAGGGCGATTGAGCGAGCCAAGGCCAGTCAGGATGAACGCGCACGCGGTTGGCTCGGCAGCTTGCTCAACAATACGGCCTGGAGTCTGCATGACCTCGGGCGGTTCGACGAAGCATTGCGGCTCTTTGAGGATGCGCTCGCATTCCGGCGGGAGCAGGGCGTGGCATCGCGGATAGCGATCGCTGAGTGGTCGGTGGCGCGGTGTCTGCGCTCGCTGGGTCGGTTTGAGGAAGCATTGGATCGCCAGAAAGCCCTCTCGCCCGATGACGGATACGTGGTGGAGGAGATTGCGGAGAACTTGCTTGCCCTCGGTCGTGGGGAGGAAGCGGCGGCGTACTTTGGGGCCGCCCATGAGGCGCTCTCGGCAGACCCTTGGATGGTCGAAAATGAAAAGGAACGCCTGGATCGCTTGCGCGCCTTGAGCCAGGCGTGACCATACTCCGGGCATGACCACCCGGCGCGAATTTCTTGCAGGCTCGGCCTCCGCGATGGCGGCAGGATCGCTGACGCGCCTGGTCGGGGGACATTCCATGACTGATTCACTTCCTTCGCCTTCGCCGCGCGTTGCCGCCTTCGAGAATCTTGCCTTTGGTCTGTTTGTTCACTGGGGGCTTTATTCGCAGGAGGGAAGAGGCGAGTGGGTTCAACACATGGAAGGGATTCCACGTGAGAAATACCTTCAGTTGATGAAGACCTTTACTGCGCAAGACTTTGATGCCAAAAAGCTGGC
>JAIUNY010000026.1 GCA_020161505.1 Armatimonadota bacterium
GCCCACAGACGGTGGATGCCGTGCCGGAACAGGCCAATCGTGGGAGTTTGCGTGCTGCACGCTAGGTGGAGAATGCCGTTGTCAATCGTCACCACCAGCTTCGCCAGGCTCAGAGCCCCCGCGACTTCCGGCAGAGTGAAAGCCCCCCGATGATCATTCACCGCTCCCTTGGCGATGATCTCTTCTTCCTCGGCGGCCCCTTTCCAAAACTGCCCCTGCGCGCTCGGTTTCGCCCCGAGCAAACCGACCGAAAGCCCTCGACTCTGCAGAGCCTGGGCCAGCTCGATCCACTTCTCGACCGGCCAGAGTTTGGAATCCAAACTCGCGGCGGTGGCGATCAGCACATCGCTGGCCACAACGCCTTCGGTCTTTCGCGGCAAGTTGTAGCCAGGGATGACGCCTTCGAACCCAAAGCTGCGGCAGAAAATCTCCCCGATGAATCCTGACTGCAGCAGAGGGTGCCGCTCCCGCACCTTCTCGTCCAGCCATTTCTCGTCCGCCCAGAGCCTTTGCATCGGCAGATCGCCCCACGGAAGATCACCCCGCCCATCCTTGTTCACGCACGGCCCGACGACCGATCCATCCTCCTTCACAATCAGCCCCGCGACGGTTTTCGCGAAAGCCGAGTTCTCCAGATTCACGACCAAATCATAAGCCTGCCCGGGAAGACCCGCCACGACATCGTACGGATTTGGCCCATACAGCGTGCGGATCTGGTGCTTCCACGTGCAATCCTGCGCCATCTCCGTCACCCGCGAGCCCGTGTAGAGCGTTAGAAACCCCTCGGGATACTGAGCCCGCATCGCCTGACCCACCACCGAGGACATCGCAAAGTTCCCTAGCGCGTCGTTGGCAATCAGAGCCATGCGGGGGTGTCGGACATTCAGATTGCCGTCAAAGCGATGCATCGGGCGCAGTTTATCGCAGGCAACATCCAACCCGACGGGCGATTTTCTGGGTAACGTCAATCGGCCTCATGCCCTTGTACCTTGGCCTTGATTGCGGAGGATCGAGCACCCGCGCGCTCATCACCGATGAACACAGCAACCCGGTCTTCGAGGGCAAATCGGGCTCCGCCAACCTGGCCTCCACGCCCATCGAGGTCATCCGCGATCATCTACGCGAGGCCCTCAGGGATGCGCCGCCCGTTTCCCACGTCGCCGGATGCTTCGCCGGACTTCTCACCCACGCGGATCGCCACCGAGCCACGATGCTCCTCGAAGAGCAGGTTCCCGGAGCAAACTGCCGCGCCTACCCCGACTACTACGCGACCCTGGCTGCCGCGCATGATTCCGATTTCATCGCCATCTCCGGCACAGGAACCCTCATCGCCAGTCGATCCCAGGGAGTCGTAACCAAATCGTCGGGCGGTGGCCCCCTGATCGGCGACGAAGGATCCACCTTCGATCTTGTCCGCCGAGCTCTGCGCCGACTCCTCCTCGCCCCGAACCAGCCCCATTGCAGCCCGATGTTCTGGGAATCACTCGTCGAGCATTTCGGCACCGAGAGTCGCCCGGAAATGGTCGCCGCGATCTACCGCGCTCCTTCTCCAGCGGGATTCGTGGCCCGACTCGCTCCCGATGTCTTCCTGGAAGCCAACCGTGGCGAGCCCTTCGCTGCTATTAGCCTCCGAGAAACGCTGATCACGCTTGCTCAGGCGATTCTTCTTCATCTGGAGCAGGTGCTCCCCCATCTCGAAGCCCCTCATGGAGCCCTCGCCGGCGGCTTCTGGGAAATTGACGAGAGCCTTGTTGGGCGCCTGTCGGAAGTCCTGACTGACCTCGCGGGCCCACGCGGGTCAAGCCTTAGATTGCATAAAATGGAAACCCCGCCCCTTTACGGTGCGGTTCGTCTTGCGCGAGAACCCTGGTCATGAGCACTGAAGCCCGCAACCCCCGTTCCATCGGCCTCGATACGATGTCCCCCGTGGAAATCGTCCGCCTGATGAATGAAGAAGAATTGGCGGTGATACGCTCCCTCCAGCAGGCCGAATCTGAGATAGCCCAGGCCATGCAGAAAGCCGCCGAGGCTTATCTCAACGGGGGCCGAATCATCTATGTCGGCGCCGGCACCAGCGGACGAATTGCCACCATGGACGCCGCCGAGATGCCCCCCACGTTTGGCACCGATCCCTCTCAGTTCGTGGCCATTGTCGCCGGTGGAGAAACCGCCGGAGTCCGCGCCGTCGAAGACGCTGAAGATGACGACCACGCTGCCGTCACCGCGCTGAATGACCTCAAGATTTCAACCTCCGATGTCGTCATCGGCCTCGCCGCAAGCGGTCGAACCCCGTTTGTGATCGCGGCCTGCCGACATGCCCGGCAGAAGGGTGTTTGGACGTGCGGCATCGCGAACAACCGCCATGCTCCGCTGCTCGACCACGTCGATCTCCCAATCCTCCTGGAAACCGGCCCAGAAGTTCTCACCGGTTCGACCCGACTGAAGGCGGGCACCGCCCAAAAACTGATCCTCAATCGAATCAGCACTGGGGCGATGGTGCTGGCGGGCAAGGTCATCGAAAACCTCATGGTCGATGTCAAAGCAAAGAATTTGAAGCTCAAAGAGCGCTGCGTCCGCATTGTCCAAGAGCTCACCCCCGCCACTCAAGAGGAAGCCACTCACCTCCTGGAAACCAACGAGTGGAATGTCCGCCGAGTCCTCGAAGAGCTCAAATCCCGTAGTGGATCGTGAGAGGATCTTCCACGGTATCCATCATTCTCTGTCACCCCAGGCCGGAAGCCACCAAATCCTCACATTCTCTATGAGGATCAAGCCGCCATCTGCCAACCATTAACCACGGGACAATGTCTCTTCAGGGTTAGGGCTTTATGCAAGATGCAATCATTGGCGCAGGTTTGCGCCTCACGGAACAGGATAGTCCGAGGCACGCGTACTCTCGGTGCGTCAAGACTATTCAGGATCAATGGGTGGCTCAGTATCTCGAAACCGAGCGACGCCGCGTCAAAGGTGAAATCCGATTTGTCGCCTTCAACCAGGGCCACATGTGGTTTGGATTCGCCAAAGTTGTCACGGAAATGAGGGACAAAGTCTTCCTCGCCGTCCAAGGACAACCCACCCAATTCGATGTGGAGTACTCGCTGATCACCCTGACCTCGGACAAGCTGTTCCAACCCGACTGCGAAGAGCTGGGGGGCAAGGGCCTGTCGCCGGTAGGCTGGTGCTCGAAAGGTTTCATTGCGGCTGTCCCGCAGGGCATTGAAATCGAGACCGAAGTGGGCCTGATTTACAACGGGCCGAGCAGCGACGTTCCCTTCCGGGCCAAGCTGACCAAAACCTACTCCCTGCCTCACATCACCTTTGGATTCTACGAAGTGACCCAAATGGAAGAGTCGCACAAGAGCGTGTGGCACCTCCTGGCCGACGCTCAACCGGTGGGCTACGCTTCGCCGCGCATGGCCAGTTGAATCCCAAACCCAGTCTATAACCCAGTACACGGGGCCGCGCACATCGCGCGGCCCCGTGATACTATATCAAGGTGAGGTTAACGGAAGGTCTCGGACTGGGATCCGGCGAAGCCCCGATCCGGGCAAGCAGTGGGTGGCGACTCAGTTCTCGGCTCGAAGAACACGTGCTCAAGACGAGCCAAGACACTCAGTGGCTCCGAACCGTCTGCTGGTTCATCCTGGGACTCAGCGCAACGTACGCCCTGGTCTTCCTCCGCCGATCCGACCTCACCGACGACATCGCCTGGATTCTCCACCTCAAAGCCTATGCCCTGGTCGTCGCGATGCACGCGGCGCTGATCTACGCCTACCACCGGGTGACCAACTCGATTCACATCGGACCAGGCGTGCGAAAGCTCAAAACCAAAATTCCGACCGAGGATGCTCTGCCGGTACGAATCCAGATCCTTCAAGAGGACTCGATCACCGGGCTCGATGAAGGATACATGTGGATCGAGGACGGAACCATCTTCTTCAAGGGAATCCAAACGGTTTTCCGCATCAACTGGGACGACGTCCCTCCCATGAGTCTCTGGAAGAACTCCGACCGCCCGCAACTCGCGAAAAACCGAGTCCCGGAAATCATCCCCGTTCCCAGTCTGGGCCACGACCTGAAGGTGCGATTCGAGGTGCTCGACCGATTCGACGATTACGGCACCCGGCGTCGCGCCGCCGAGTTTTACAGCACCTACTGCCGATGGCTCACCGATCGCCCGAAGGGCTCGTTGGAGTCGCTGCTCCCGCCGAGCCAGCTCCATCCCGCTCTCAACCGGAGCGGATTCCCCAAGTGGGAACCCGTGATCGGCCTGGCTCTTCTCGCCATCCTCGATGTTGCCTTGGCGATCTCCTTAAATCTCGGCGTCCGGTACCAAGGCACGTCGCTTGGATTCGCGATCATCGCCACCGCGATGTACCTTGGCCTCGCCCTTTGGGCCGCGAAACAGTTCCGGAAGACGCTTCGCACGGAAAAGCTCCGCACCGAGCTCGCGGCTTCCGATCCGATCGCCGGGGCATAACCCGTCTCCAACAGACCCGCCCCAAAAGGGATCAGTGCCATACTGAATTGCACGTATGCCCGAGTTCCGAGAAGGTCTGAGCTTCGACGACGTGCTGCTGGTTCCCCACCGCACGGATGTCCTCCCAAGCGATGTCAGCACGAGTACGGAACTCCTGCCTGGCATCATTCTCACCGTTCCGATTGTCAGTGCCCCGATGGACACGGTGACGGAAGCCCGCCTCGCCATTGCCATCGCCCGGGAAGGCGGCGTCGGTGTGATCCACCGCAACATGCCGATCGAAGAGCAAGCCCGGCAAGTTGATCGCGTCAAACGCAGCGAGCACGGGGTCATCACCAATCCGATCCAGCTCACCGCCGACAAAACGCTCCAAGAGGCAGTCAACCTCATGGAGCATTTTCATATCAGCGGCGTGCCGATCACCGATGAGAATGGGCTTCTCGTCGGCATTCTCACCAACCGAGACATTCGGTTTGAACACGATTTCACAAAGAAGATCGCCGAGCGCATGACGACGAAAAATCTCGTCACCGGCCGCCCGGGAACCACGCTCGACCAAGCTGAGAAGCTCCTGGGCGAGCATCGCATTGAAAAGCTCCCGATTGTCGACGAAGAAGGATTCCTGCGCGGACTCATCACGATCAAAGACATCGAGAAGGTGAAGCGCCACCCCAACGCCACCAAGGACGACAAAGGCCGTCTGGTCTGCGGAGCCGCCATCGGCCCTCTCCGCGAGCCCTACGAGCGCGCGCTGGAACTCCAGAAAGCCGGCGTTGACTTCATCGTCATCGACGCCGCCCACGGCCAAAGCCGAGGCGTCATCGAGTGCGTGAAGATGCTCAAGAGCAAGCTGCCCGATCTCAAGGTGATCGCCGGAAACGTCGCGACCAAGGCAGGTGTCCGCGACCTCCATGCGGTTGGAGCGGATGGCCTGCGCCTCGGAATCGGCGCGGGATCGATCTGCACCACGCGCGTCGTCGCGGGTGTCGGTGTTCCCCAGTTCACCGCCGTGCTCGATTGCGCCGAAGAAGCCAACAAGCTCGGCCTGCCCACCATCGCCGATGGGGGCGTGCGCAGCAGCGGTGACCTCGTCAAGAGTCTCGCCGCCGGAGCCAGCGCGGTGATGATGGGCAACATGTTTGCCGGATGCGAAGAATCTCCGGGCGAAATGGAGATTTATCGCAACCGGGCTTACAAGGTCTATCGCGGTATGGGCAGCATCGGGGCGATGAAGCAAGGCTCCAGCGACCGATACTTCGCGGTGAAAGAAGCCGGGGCGACCCTGGTTCCCGAAGGCGTCGAAGGGCGCGTTCCGTTCAAGGGCCCGCTCGGCGACACCGTCGAGCAAATTCTGGGCGGACTCCGAAGCGGCATGGGCTATTGCGGCGCCGCCACCTTGCAAGAACTCCGCGACAAAGCGGAGTTCATCAAGATCACCAACGCGGGTCTGCTCGAGAGCCATCCCCACGATGTCTGGATCACCAAAGAGCCGCCCAACTACAGCTCGCCATTCGCTCGGCAAGCCGAGTAAGAATATTCTCACATCCCCCTGAAATTCGGCGGTGCAAGTTCAACTTGCACCGCTGTCTCGGAACATTTCCGTTGAAAACTGGTCGAATTCCAAGGAAGGATGTCGTATACTTTGGACTGGCATCATTCTTGCGAATCGCAAAATTCGCATCCGACGCTATTATCTGACACAGGTGTCATTCATGAAGAAAGCCTTTACCCTTATCGAGCTGCTCGTGGTTATCGCAATCATCGCGATCCTCGCCGCCATCCTGTTCCCGGTCTTTGCTCAGGCAAAGATGGCCGCCAAGCGAACCGCTGCTCTCAGCAACACCAAGCAGATGCTCCTGGCATCGCAAATGTACGCCATCGATTACGATGATATGTACCACCTCATCCGAGCTCGCGTCGACACGGGCGATCCGCTCAACTGGGCGTTTGGTGCCGAAGATGCCCTGAACCCCTACATCAAGAGCTATGAGCTCCAAAAGGATCCCAGCGACTCCGTGACTCGTGATGACTGCGGCACGCCCACCGGCGGAACCACCTCGTTCAGCTGGACTCACTACCGCAACGACGACATCCGAACCTTCGGCGTCCACGGCTACAATGCCCCGACTTGGACCCCCGCCCAAGCTCGCCCGTCTCTGACGACGACGGCGGTTGGTGCTCCGGCCCAAACCATCAACATGTATCCGCTCTGGACGACCGCGTCATACAAGAACGGCTTCGCCTACTACCGCTACTACACCGACGATCTCGGCCCGCGCGGACCGATCCCGACCTTCCCGAGAGCTCTCTCGTTCACGTGGTGCTCGGCTTCCCCAGGCGCTGGCCGCATGTCGATTGGTGCATACAACGACGTGATCAACTACGGCTTCGCCGATGGTCACGCCAAGGGCCTGAAGCGCGATACCACGATGGGCAACACCAGCCACCCCTGGACTGCCACCAACGTGACCAACCGCACTCGCAACCTGTTCCACTACGACGACGCGTTTAAGCAATGAACGAAAAAACCAAGCAAGCTCTCGCCATTGTCGCGGCCATCGTCGCGGTGGGTGTAGCCGCCTTTATGGGTGTGCAAGCCCTCGGAACTCCGGGCGGTGACGGCACCGTCGTCGTCGGCGAACTGCCGATGGGCGAAGGGGGCGGTCGAGACGCCGAAGCGGGAGCCAGCGGAGCACCGGCAGCGGATCCCGTCAGCGGAATGCCCGCCGACAAAGCCGCTGGAAACTGAGCTCGTTTGGCTCGTCGACTGCGGGTCTGCCGAAAGGCAGACCCGCTTTTTCATGCGTCCCGCCCCTATCCCGTACCCACAACATCGCCCCGGTAAACTCACCGAACCGATATGGCACTCAGCAAGAAAACCGTCCGCGATCTGCAAGCTCAGGGCAAGCGTGTCCTCGTACGATGTGACTTCAACGTGCCGCTCGAGAACGGCGCGATCACTGACGACAACCGCATCGTCGCTTCCCTGCCGACGATCCAGCACCTGGTGAAGCACGGCGCGCGCGTCATCCTGTGCAGCCACCTCGGTCGACCCAAAGGCGGCCCCGATCCGAGTGCTAGCCTCGCTCCCGTTGCAACCCGGCTCTCCGAACTCCTCGGTCAGAGCGTGCCCCTTCTCCCCGACTGCATCGGCGAAGAGGTCACCGCCGCTGTCGCCCAAATGAATGACGGCGATGTCGTCCTTCTGGAAAACGTGCGGTTCTATGCCGAGGAAGAAAAGAACGACCCGGCCTTCGCCGCCAGCCTGGCCAGCCTTGCCGAGCTCTATGTAAACGATGCCTTTGGCACCGCCCACCGCGCCCACGCCTCCACTGAAGGAGTGGCCCACCACCTCCCCGCCGTCGCGGGATTCCTGATCGAGAAGGAGATCAACTACCTCGGTCAAGCGCTCGAGAATCCCAAGCGCCCCTTCGTCGCCATCATGGGCGGCGCGAAGGTGAAGGACAAGATTCAGGTCATCGATTCCCTCCTCCCGAAGGTCGATCAGCTCGTGATCGGTGGCGGCATGGCGTACACATTCTTCAAGTCGCAGGGCCATGAAATCGGCACCTCGCTTCTCGATGCCGACAGCCTGGAGTACTGCAAAAAGCTTCTTGATGAGTACAGCGACAAGATCATTCTCCCCGTGGACATCCGCATCGCTCCCGAGTTCAAGGCGGACGCCCCGTCAACGGTAGTCGCCATCGACGGCATCCCGGCGGATCAGATGGGTCTCGACATCGGCCCTCAAACGCAAGAGCTCTTCGCAGAAGTCATCCGAAAAGCCGGCACCGTGATCTGGAACGGCCCGGTCGGAGTATTTGAGTGGGACGCCTTTGCAGCCGGAACGATCAGCGTCGCGAAGGCCCTCACCGAATCGGGCGGAACGACCATCGTCGGCGGCGGCGATAGCGCGGCAGCGGTCGAAAAGTTCGGCTTCGCGGACAAGGTCAGCCATGTCAGCACGGGCGGCGGCGCCAGCCTAGAGTTCCTGGAAGGCAAAGCACTGCCAGGAATCGTCGCCCTTCAAGACGCCTAACTCCCCGAAATTCTCGACCATGCAAGACGCACCACAGAGCCCGGATCCCCGGCTGGTGGTGCGTTTTGATGTTGAAATCCAGCTCATTGAGTGGCCCCGCAAGCGCGTGGCGACTCTCGCTGCCTCCGTGCCTCTGGCCCTGGAAGCCTGCCTCGCTCTTGGGGTGAAGGCGCATTTCTTTGTCGGACGCGGGGCCCTGGCGATGCTCCCCGCGCTCATCGAACGGATCCTCGCCGAAGGCCACGATCTCGACCTCCTCCTCGGCCCCCTCGATGACCCCGAGGAAGCCTGGGAGGAGGCCGTCTCGATTCTCCGAGCTCACGAGCACAATCTGCGAGGGATCGCCGGACCGGCGCGACCCAGTCAAGCCGCGTTTGCCCTCCCGGCGCTCTCTGCATCCACACCCGGGATCCACGTCTTCCCCGGCCCACCGGAGGTCATCGCCCGAAACCTCACTCTCCACGGCGAAAAACCCGAACAGTGGCCCGACTGGGAAGCCGCGATCCGCACAAAAATCGAATCCGGATCCCGCATCCGCACCATGCGCGAAATCCTTCACGAATCGCTCTGAGACGAACGATTCCAAGGGGGTGGGCTTGGAGAGCGAAACCCCGACCCATTCTGAGGGAAGGTCTCGCTGACCCGGAAGAGGCGTAAGCTTTTTGTACTCGCCCGCCACCGACTCCCGTCGGGGGAGGGTGGCCCGAAGGGTCGGGAGGGGGAAATCCGTCCTCCTCGAAGAGGAGGACGGCCGCCGGGGGCCCAAAAAAGAGAACGGCGCAGAGGCAGCACCCCCACGCCGTTTCCCTACTTACTCAAAAAGCGTCAAACGCCTGCAGCCACGAGCGAGGCACGCACGAGATCCGCGACTTGGCTTGTCGTGTCCGCCACCTTCGCGCCTGCATCGAGCAACGCATCGACCTTGCTTTGCGGCGTTCCCAGCTTGCCGCTGATAATCGCCCCAGCGTGCCCCATGCGCTTGCCCGGAGGAGCCGTTCGACCGCTGATAAAGCTCACCACCGGCTTGGACATGTGGTGCTTGATGAACTCCGCACCCTTCTCTTCGTCCGTTCCGCCGATCTCGCCGATCATGACAACCGCCTTGGTCTCTGGATCATTCTCGAACATCTCAAGCGCGTCCACAAATCGAGTGCCAATGATCGGATCACCGCCGATGCCGACGCAGGTGGATTGACCAAGATCAGCTCGGGTGAGCTCCCACGCCACTTCGTAAGTCAAGGTGCCAGAGCGGCTGACCATGCCGATCGGGCCTTTCTTGAAGATGTGCCCGGGCATGATTCCCATCTTGCACTCTTCCGGAGTGATGATCCCCGCGCAGTTGCCCCCGAGCAGAATCGATCTGCCGTTGGCCTTGATCTTGTTCGCCACCCGGGTCATGTCGGCGATGGGCACGCCCTCGGTAATCAGGGTGATGAACGGAACCCCCGCCTCCTCGGCTTCCAAAACGGAATCAGCCGCGAACGGCGCAGGAACGAAGACGATCACCGCATCGCCGCCGGTTTTGGCGACGGCTTCTTCCATCGTGTTGAACACCGGCACGCCGAACAGCTCGGTTCCACCCTTACCCGGTGTCACACCCGCGACCACTTTCGTGCCGTACTTGATCATCTGCTCGGTGTGGAAGCTCCCTTCCTTCCCCGTCATTCCCGCGACAATCACCTTTGTATCTTTGTTGACCAGTACCGACATTGCAACTCCGTTGTAGCGTGAGAGCATACCGAACCGGACACCCCTTTCCTGGGATTCGCTGGATGAACCATACTACGGCAAGGATGCGTTTGGATCGCTGGAGCATCGCGGTAGGGGGTGGACTCGTAACCGGAATATTTTTGACCGCACTGGCCCCTCAGCTTCTTGGTCACTTCGACCCCGAGTACCTCACCTCCAAGCGGTCAACAAGATTCACGAGTGACGCGCCCTACCGTGTAGACAGCAACGATACAGCAGAGGAACGGGCCACCAAGCGTGAGAGGATACGAAAGAAGAACGCAACCTTCAATTTCCTCTACCCGGCGGTCTTTTACGGGGGGATCGTCACGACCCTGATCTCGCTCGGCACGGGGCTCGTCATCGCGTTCGGCGTCGGCCCTCGCTGGATGGGGAGCATCGTCAACGGAACCGTCTCGGAGCGATTTGTCGATTACCAAGGTACGCAGCACTTTGGAGTTCCCGAGTATGTGTCGGAAGGCGCGAGGTTCTACGTACGCTTCCAAACCGCCGCCGGGCACAGCGATGAAGTCGCAACTTCGCCCGAGGTCTATGGCCTTCTCGCACCCGGGACGGTGTTTCGGGGTCGAGCCCTGGGCTCTCGCCTCACCGAACTCCACTCCCCGCTGACCCCGCCGGATCCCGACGCATGATCGCCCTCATTATCTCGCTGGGGTGGATTCTCCTGTACTTTCTCGCAACTCTTGCGGTTCTCATGGCTGGACTCTTCGCCGCCATCTATTGCTGGGGAATTGGGCCGCGATGGTTCGGCTACCGCCTCAAGTTCCGGGTCGCCAAAAAGATGTTCATCGACGACGGCATGGCCCACTATGTGGGGAACTTCGACAACCTCCCTCCAGGGGCCCGTCGCTATCTCATTGTCCGCGAAGAGTCGGGGAAGGAGCGCACCTTTCTCGCCCTCACGGCGGCTGCCGCGGATGTCGCGGTTGGTCAAGAATGTGTAGCCTTTCTGATAGGCGCGCGGATCATCGAAATCACTTGGAAAGAACCCTGGCCCGGGGCCTGAAAACCTGAAAAGTCAGGCATTTTGTCGAATCGATTCGCCCAAGTGTTTGAACTCCCCGGAATGCCCCTATAATAGAGTCATGGCGCTCACAGATCGTCAGAAGGTCGCCCACTTGCTCCGCCGATTCGGCTTCGGAGCGAGCTTGCCCGAGATGGAAGAATATGTGCCTCTCGGACCCGATGGAGCCCTCAGCCGTCTCCTCGATTTTTCCGCGAGCAAAGACATCGGATTTGTCCCCCAATGGGCCTTCAAAAAAGACGAAGAAGCTGAGCCAGGCGGCTACCGATTCCGCCTCCACTGGATTCTCCAGATGGCCGTCACGAAGACGCCTCTGAAGGAGAAACTCGCGCTCTTTTGGCACGACCATTTCGCGGTCAACGAAGAGGATGTGGAGCACGGGATCGCCATGATGGACTACCTGGAAACCATCCGCAAAAATCCAGGCGGCAAATTCAAAGACATCCTCACCTCGATGATGACCAACGTCGCCTTGATGCGGCAGCTCAACGTGGAGATGATCAGCCGCGCGACCCCGAACGAAAACTTCGCGCGCGAACTCCTGGAGCTCTACACCCTCGGCGAAGGCAATTACACCGAAAAAGACATCAAGGAGATCGCGCGAGCGCTCACCGGGCACTCCCACTACGACGCCTTCTGGCGCATGGGTCAGGAAAACACCGAGCGGATGAACCACATCATCAAGCACGATACGCCGGGTGTTTTTGCCATCTACGCCGACTCCGTGCACATCCCCGGGCCGAAGAGCGTTCTCGGTCAGACCGTGGAATCCTCCGCCGACGTCGTGGCGATGCTCAGCAAGCACCCCCAAACCGCCCGTTACATCTGCGGCAAGCTCTGGGAATGGTTCGCTTATTCGAGTCCCGAGCCGGAAACCGTCGAAAAGCTCGCGAAGAAATTCCTTGCCCACGATGGCAGCATCCTCGAAACCCTGCGCAGCATGGCAAAGATGGACGAGTTCTGGAGCGAGAAATGCGTTCGCAATCTCGTCAAGAACCCGGTCGACTATGTCGTGGGAATCGTCCGCGCGCAGAACTCTCGTGAACGGATTCTGCGCGAGTTTCCCAAGGAGAACACCAAATCCACTCCGATTCCCGAGGACATCATGGGGTCCACCAGCGCGATCATGTACTACCTCAGCGAGTGCGGCATGAACCTCTTCTTCCCCCAAACGGTGGCCGGATGGGACTGGGGCAAGGGCTGGATCAGCACGAATACACTCATTCAGCGCAAGCGATTCACCGGCGTCCACACCTACTATCGGGTTGAAAATGACGGAAAAGAACAATGGCTCCCCGATCTCCCCATGCAGTACGTGACCAGCGAGATCAAGAAGCGCAATCCGCAGTCGATCGAGGCCATCGTTGCCGCGTTCTGCACCATCTATGATTGTCCATTGAGCATCGAGCAAAACGCGGTGCTGGTCAAGCACTTTGAAAAGATGGGAGGAGTCGCGGTTCTTGAGGCCGGGCACTTTGCCTGGGCGTGCACACTGGCACTCCAACTTCTTGGATCCGCTCCGGAATTCCACATGTGCTAGCCCTCTGTGCTCCGCAGCAAAAAAAAAACGGGCTCGCTGGATTCAGCGAGCCCGAATTTATTCAAGATAAGGAATTCGCGGAAGGGTTACTTCTTGCGACGCTTCAGCATCGCGGCGGCACCCAGGCCGAGCAGCGCCATGGTGGTCGGCTCCGGCACCGCTTGGTAGCTCAGAGTGTCAATTCCGATGAAGTTCCCGGAGGTTGTGATGTCTTCGGCGAAATACCGGAGGGCAAGGCGCCCACTCGTCGGGCCGGTGAGCCCGGAGAGGGTGACCGTAAATTGCGTCCAGGCCAGCGGGTATCCGGTCTGCAGTTCCGTCGGGTTGATATCAAGGAGCACAGTGCTGAACGCCGACGCCGTTGTGCTGTTTCCGCTCGTGCTGAGTCGAACCTGAAGTCGATCCGAGAAATCGTGAGTGGCAGTTCGGGTGAAGAACGAGAGCGTATCGCCATTGTTCAGGGTTGCCGTGGGCAACATCATCCAGTTGCTGATTTGTCCGGTACTTGATCCCGCGAAGAAGTTTGTCGCGATATAACCACCCGACAAAGCGGGAATCGTGGCGTTGCCTTGGAACCAGTCTTCCGGACCGAGATTCGTCGAATCGTTGAGCAAGAACCAGCCGAGAGCCTCCAAATTGGCCCCGGCGGTTTGTCCGTTGGTCGTGGTACCCCCGATGTCGTCGAAGTTCTGAGTGAAAGAGGTGGCGAAGCTGGCGCTCGCGGCAAGTACAGCCACGGAAGAGGCAAGAACCTTAAAGCACATATTTGTTTGTCTCCGAATAACGATGGCAGACCGGAAAACCCGACCCCAACTGAGGTTCTCAGTATACGAAAAAGAACACCCAAGCAAAAACACTGACCGCGCATTTAACAGCCTTGTTCCGAAAGCTAGTAAAAATAATGGGGGAAACTCATCGCCAAGCACGTCGCGGGAAGCCACGGAGGAGGCTTTGTAACTCGGCAGGGCTCTCACCCAACCGAGTTGCACGAACGACCAGGGCGAAGCCCTTAGCGGCCCTTGAACAACCCGCCCAAAATCCCGCGAAGGAGCTTCGGCGCACTCTTGCTGATTTCCCGACCGAGCGTCGTTCCCGCCGATCGCATCGCGCTCTTCATCATGGCGTCCACCGGAGAATCACTCGCCCGAGACCGCCCACGCGAGGTCACTCGCGATTCCTTCTCCGCTTGTTTTCGCGTCGCTTCTTCGGCCTTCGCCTGAGCCTCTGCGGCCTCCGCCGCCTCTGCCTCCTGAGCCGCCTTCTCGGCGCGTGCGCTCAGAATCTCGTAGGCGGATTCGCGATCCACTTCCTTGTCGTAAGTCATTCCGACGGGACTGGAAGCCATCAGAGCTTTTCGCTCCTCCGGAGTCGCTGGCCCGAGCCGACCAGAAGGCGGCCGAATCAGAGTCTTCTGCACGATAATCGGCGTTCCCTTCCCTTCGAGTGTGCTCACCAAAGCCTCGCCGACGCCCAAATTCGTGATGACTTCGTCCGTCTTGAACGCAGGATTCGGCCTAAACGTGTCGGCCGCCGAATTCACCGCCTTCTGATCACGCGGTGTGAATGCTCGCAACGCATGTTGGAATCGGTTGCCCAGCTGCCCTAAAACCGCATCCGGCAAGTCGAGCGGATTCTGCGAGCAGAAGTAGACCCCCACCCCCTTCGAGCGAATCAACCGAACCACCTGCTCGACCTTCTCTACCAAAGCCTTCGGCGCATCATTGAAGAGCAGGTGCGCCTCGTCGAAGAAGAAAACCAGCTTGGGCTTCTCGAGGTCGCCGACTTCCGGGAGTTCTTCGAACAACTCACTCAACAGCCACAGCAAGAAGGTGGAATAGAGCCGAGGATTCGCCATCAGCTTGTCGCTTGCGAGAAGACTGACGACACCCTTTCCGTCCGAAGTGGTACGCATCAGATCGCTGAGTTCCAGTGCGGGCTCCCCGAAAAATGATTCGGCTCCCTGTTGCTCAAGTACCAAAAGCGACCGCTGAATCGCACCCACTGAAGTCGAACTCACCTGCCCATACTCCGCCTGAATCTCCTTCGAGTGATCGGCGATGAAGGTCAGCATCGACCGCAAGTCCTTCATATCCAGCAGGAGCAGCCCTTGGTCGTCGGCGAGTTTGAAGGCAATGTTCAGCACGCCCTCCTGCGTCTCATTCAAGTCAAGCAATCGAGCCAGCAGAAGGGGCCCCATCTCGCTGATCGTGGCGCGGAGGCGATGGCCTTGCTCACCAAAAACATCCCAGCAGATCGTCGGACAACCAGAATACGTCAGAGTTCCCAGTCCGATTTCCGCGGCTCGTTCCTCCAGTTTTGGCTTTCCGCCCCCCGGCTGGCTGATCCCGCTCAGGTCTCCCTTGACGTCGGCCATGAAGACCGGGACGCCCATCTGGCTAAATTGCTCAGCGAGAACCTGGAGGGTGACGGTCTTGCCCGTACCGGTTGCCCCGGCAATCAGTCCGTGACGGTTCGCCAGTTGCGGGAGCAAATGTACAGGTTGATCAGATTTTCCTACAAAGATAGGTTCAGCCATTTCTGCCTCTCAAACGATGCCTTGCAGGGTACCGCAGGAGACGATTCTCCGACCACGCCACAGGAAATTCGCCAGTTTGCGAACCGTTTCGATTCAGACCTTGAACCCCGCGCTCTCAATCGGTATGCTCACTCTCACCATGGCTAAGAAACTGAAGGTCGGCATCATTGGTAACGGCATGATCGCCCGTCACGCCCACATTCCTGGATATCTCGCGCTCCCCGAAGAATGCGAAATCGTTTGGGCTTGCGATATCAAGGAAGAGCGTGCCAAGGAAGTCTCGAAAGAGTACGGCATCGCCAAAACGACCACCGACTACAAGGATCTCCTCAACGATCCCGAAATTGACGCGGTCAGCGTTTGCACCCCCAACATGGCTCACATGGCGATCACCGTGGATGCCCTCAAGGCCGGCAAGCACGTTCTGTGCGAAAAGCCGCTCTCGATGAACGGCGACCAATCCCGAGCCATGTGCCGAGCCGCCAAGGATTCCGGCAAGATCCTGCAAGTCGCTCTCCAAATGCGATTCAGCGGCCCTGGTCTATTCATGCGCGATTACATCGCAAACGGCCACATGGGCGACATCTACTACGCACGCGCTCAAGCCCTGCGACGCCGAGGCGTCCCGGCCTGGGGTGTGTTCATTGATAAGGAGCAACAAGGCGGCGGTCCGCTCATCGACATCGGTGTGCACGTCCTCGACTTCACCCTCTCCATGATGGGCTATCCGAAGCCAGTCAGCGCGAGCGGCAAGGCCTGGGACACCCTGGGCAAGAATCCGGATTTGTTCAACTTCTGGGGCGACTACCCGCGCGATAAGTTCACGGTTGAAGATATGGCCGTTGGATTTATCCGATTCGAGGATGGTCAAGTCGTGGTGCTGGAAAGCAGCTTCATGAGCAACATCCAAGAAGAGATCTTCACCACCCAGCTCTTCGGCACCAAGTCGGGTGCGCAGGTCAAGGCTTCGGGCGACAACCCGGTGCAGATCTACACCGAAATCGACAAGCAACTGTTCGACTTCGCGCCGCGCAACATCCCCGACGTGAAGAGCTCCTATAACGGAGAGGTTGCGGCGTTCCTCGATGCGATCAAGAACGGCAAGCCGTCCCCGGTTCCGGGCGAGAACGGCCTGACCCTCAACGCAATCTTCGATGCTCTCTACAAGAGCAGCGAAACCGGTCAAGAAGAAAAGATCGACGTCAGCTACTAAACTCGACTGTTGCGAGACTCTGGGGTTTCTTGGTCAAGATCGACCAAGAAACCCCGTTTTCTTGACAAAACTTTCATATTTCGGCACTTCTGTCCCCTGATTCCGTGTATTGTGAGGATCATGCTGAGACCCGCATTGTTGGCCGCTGTCTCGATGCTTGCCGTCGCTTTTGGCCAGGCGACCACGACCGCGACTCCCCTCAAGCCCGGCGCCGACGCTCCTCCCCTGAAGGTGAGCGAATGGGTGAAGGGCAAAGAGATCAAGAGCTTTGAACCCGGCATGGTGTATGTCGTCGAGTTCTGGGCAACTTGGTGCGGCCCTTGCAAGACCTCGATTCCTCACATCACCGAACTTGCCAAGAAGCACAAGGGCAAGGTCGAAGTCATCGGCGTTTCCATCTGGGAGCGCGGCGATGACATCCCGACCATGGTCAAGGACTTCGTGAAGGAATTCGGCGACAAGATGGACTACAACGTGGCCATCGATAGTGCCGACACCCACATGACCAAGGCCTGGATGGAAGCGGGCTACCGCAACGGAATCCCCAGCGCCTTCATCGTGAATGGCGAAGGCAAGGTCGCTTGGATCGGTCACCCGATGCAAATGGACAAGCCGCTCGAAGACACGATCAACGGCACCATCGACATCGAGGCCAACGCCAAGGCGTACGACAAGTACATCGAAGGCCGCAAGCTGGAAGTCGAAATCAACGCCAAGATGGGTGCCGCCAACAAGGCGATGGCCGCCGGGAATTAGGCCGAAGCCGACGCTCTCTATGCCGAAGCCCAAAAGCTGAATCCGAACCTCGCCGGAAGCATCCGACTGAACCGCATCGTCTCCGCAAGCCAGCACAGCACGGAGCTTGCGACCAAGGCCTTCAGTTCGGCCAAGGATTCGATGACCGGCCCGGACATGGCTCTGCTGGCCTTCAACCTCAGCCGACAGCAAAGCCCGAAGGCCGATCTGGTCGCCGTCGTGGCGGACGCTGGACTCGGAAAGGTGGACGCGAAAACCGAAGTCTTGGCTTACTACTACACCGGCATGGCGTACACCAACGTGGCCAAGTGGGATAAGTCAGTCGAAGCCTTCGAAAAGGGCATCGCCAACTTCGACGGCGGCCCGATGGCCACCGACGAGCGCAACAAGGGTCTGCGCGAAGCCATGGTCAAAGCCCGCGACGCCGCTGCCGCCAAGAAAGCTGGAAACTAAGCGTCGTCAACGCAAAATCAAGATGGGCGGCCTCCACTCGGAGGCCGCCCATCTTTTTTCTTTCCGTTCCGGCTCACGACCATAGACGGGTGAATCCCGCTTCTTCGAGGAGCGACTGAGCAAGGTCAAGCTGACTCCGCACCGCAACTGGCCCCGTGCCACCTTGCGACTCCCGACGCGTCCGACTCGACTCGGGGGTCAAGGCCGAAACAGTTGACTCATCGGCGAGCTCAGAGAACCCTTTGAGCTGCTCCAACGAAAGATCCTCCAACCCGATCCCGGCCTCAAGACAGAACCGCACCGCCTTCCCGGCAATCTCATGCGCTTCCCGGAACGGAACTCCTTTCGCCGCGAGTGCATCCGCCAGATCAGTGGCGGTGGAGAAATCACCATGGATCGCGGCTCGCATCCTCTCCGGCCGAAACTCCGCCGCGACGACCATTCTGGTCATCCCTTCGAGACACGCTAGGGTCATCCGATGCGCCTGGAACATCGCCGGCTTGTCCTCCTGAGTGTCCCTGTTGTAGCCCAGAACCAGCCCTTTCATCATCATCGAAAGCTGACTGTAGGCTCCCAAAGGCACGCCACTCTTCCCGCGAATCAACTCCGCGATGTCGGGATTCCGTTTCTGCGGCATGATGCTGCTTCCGGTGGTCAACTCGTCTGGCAAACGCAGATAGCCGAACTCCGGGGTCGTCCAGAGCACAAACTCCTGAGCCATTCGCGAGAGATCGAGCATCAGCAAATTCGACACGTGCAGAAAATCCAGGATGAAACTCCTGTCGCTCGTGCCATCGAGAGCGTTGGGTGTGGGCGCATCAAAACCCAGCTCGGTCGCCGTCATCGCGCGATCAATCCCAAAAGGAGTCCCCGCTAAAGCCGCCGATCCAAGAGGACATCCCCCCGTCGATTCCGCGACCCACCCCAGCCGATGCCCATGCCTCTGAAAGGCGAAGAAAAGCGCCAGGAAATGAAACCCGAGAGAAATCGGCTGCCCGTGCTGCTGATGAGTCACGCCGGGCATCAGAGTATCCGCGTGCTTCTTCGCCTGCTCCAGCAAACCCGATTGCAGTGCTTTGATCCCAGCCTCCAGCACCGGCAACTGCCCCCGAATCCAGAGTCGAACATCCGTGGCGACCTGGTCGTTGCGGCTTCGCGCTGTGTGCAGCTTTCCCGCCACATCGCCCACCAATTCACCGAGGCGAACCTCGACCGCGGTGTGAATATCCTCGACATCTTTTGGGAGCCTTTGGGGTCCTTCTTCCAGGATCTGACCAAGACCCGCCAGGAGCAATTCCCCCTCTTCCGGAGAGAGAATCCCCACTGAGGCAAGCATCCGCGCATGGGCCATGGAGCCCCGGACATCCTCGGCGAAGAAGGTCAGATCGCTCGCCAAAGATTCGCCGAAGGCGACGGCAAATGCTTCGCCGTCGCCTTCGCCAAACACCCCGCCCCAGAGCTTGCGCATGATGGTTACAAGGCTCCGGACGACTTGAGCTTCGCGTAGAGCAAGCTCGCCATGCCGTGGGTCTTCACCATGCCCGTCATCTGCGATTGCTCCAGAGCTTCGACATCATCAAAGCTCGCCGCCGCCTCGCTGTAGAGCGCGAATGGCGATGATCGCTGCATGATCTGCATGGAGCTCTTAAAGAGCCGCAGCGTGACGTCACCCGTCACCCGAGTCTGCACCGATCCGATAAACGCGTTCAGATCCTCCATAAACGGATCCCACCAGAGGCCCTGATAGGCCATCTCTGCCCACTGCTGATCCACTTGAGCCTTAAATCGTCGCTCGGGGTGCGTAGTCACCAGAGCTTCCAGGCCCTTGTGGGCATGAATGAGCATGGTCGCACCCGGGCACTCGTAGTTCTCGCGCACCTTGAGACCGATCATGCGGTCTTCCATCATGTCGATCCGGCCAACCCCGTTGCGCCCGGCGATTTCGTTCGCCTTGGCGACAATTGCCGCCGGGGCCAGAGCCTCGCCGTTGATCGCGACGGGATTCCCCTTCTCAAAGGAGATCGTCACCGATTCCGGCTCGTTCGGGCAGGCATCGAAGCCTCGCGTCCATTGGAAAATCTCCTCCGGCGGCGCATAGCTCGGATCTTCCAGTCGACCGCCCTCGATCGAGCGTCCCCAGAGGTTTTCGTCAATGGACCAAATCTTGTCCTTGCTCTGGCCAATCGGAGCCCCGACTTTCTCGGCGTACTCGATTTCCCAGGTTCGGGTGAGGTTGGCGTCCCGAATCGGCGCAATGATCGGGATTTCTGGAGCAAACATGCGCAGTCCAAATTCGATGCGGAACTGGTCGTTCCCCTTACCCGTGCAGCCATGGACGAACGCATCTGCCTTCACTTTGAGTCCGTAGAGTGCCGCTTGTTGCCCAATGATCGGGCGAGCAATCGCCGTGCTGAGGGGGTATCCGAAGTAATCCGCGTTGGCGTGAATCGCCGGGAAACAGTGCTGCGCCGCGAACTCTTCCTTCACATCCAAAACCACGTGCTCGGTGCCCATGATCTTGGCGCGCTCGGTGGCTTGGTCGATGTCGGCTTGGGGCTGGCCGACGTCGATGCACACGGTGGAAATCCGCTCAAATCCCCGCTCCCGCATCAAGGGTACGCAGACCGTTGTGTCGAGACCGCCGGAATAGATAATGAGCGCATGCTTCATGCCTCGGATTCTGGCACCCTGGGGGAGCCCGGGCGGGGCTTTCTGTGGGTAGTCCGACGACTTACAAGATCGATATGGCAGGGGTAACTCGCAGGCCCGGTACGTTCAGGAATCCCTTGTCCATGGTCATCAATTCTGCTTGAGCCACAATCGCGGTCGCGGCAATGATCGCATCGGGGAGGCGGAGAGAAGTAGCCCGTTTCAGCTGGATAGCCTGCGCGACAACATCATCATCGAGCCCGACGATAGTCAAATCTTGAATCAAGTCCAGAAGCGCCCGCTCTTCCTGGGCGGTGATTCTCGGGAATGCAAGCATTTCAATTTTCGAAATCACACTGACCAGGTAGGTTTGAGGGGGGAGTTGTGTTGCGAGCTTTCCCGTTGCCAGCAGGATGAGCACATTCGTATCGAGAACAGTCACCGATCCCACTCAGCCCGCATCTGATGCTGCCACTCGAGTGCATCGCCATCAAAGTGAAGCTTGCCAGCGTGGCGACTCAGATCGACGATCTTCGTCGGAAAGCGCGACGTGCGGTTCGACTCAAGCAGGTGATGAGCAAGCTCAATTTGCTCTGCAGCGGAAAGCCTCTCAAGCTCCTTCTTGATTTCGGACAATTTCGGGTTGTTCATATAGTCGCACACCCATTTTACAATACTCCGAGGCAAAACGACTTTTGCCTCCTCGACCCGGCAAATTCATCTCGCAGAACCGTAGTATCCAGACAGGTCAGGATCGGTATAGTTATTGCTTCTCCTGCTTTTTCTTGGTGGACAAATCTATGATCGGTGCGGTTCCCTCCTCTCGCTGGACGCGTGGACTGGTGGTCGCGGCAGTGGCCGCGAGCGCCTATGCCTTCGCGACAACTAGCAACCCCACGACTTCCCCGCGGCGGGTCATTGACTCGCGCACACAAATCGCCATCGACTGCTCAATCCAGCCCGACATGTTCCCGCGCGAATGGCGATCTCCTGAGATCCGCGCCTCCGCTGTCGAACTCAGCGACACCGAAGTCGAGCGTAGCCACACCATGATCTCCGCCGCGATGGCGAAGTATCCCGACGAGGTGCTGAAACGCAACTTGAAGGCCGTCTTCGTGGCCCGCGAACTCCGATTCTTCGATCTCCCCTACGGAGGCACCAACAGCCTGGACACCGTCTACATTGCCAACGATGGCGTGCGCAACGGATTCAGCAATCGATTCCTCGAAGGCGCTTTCCACCACGAGTTCAGCAGCATCCTGCTCCGCAACCACGACCGAGAATTCCCCAAGGACGAATGGCAATCCGCCCTTCCGAAGCACTTTGAGTACCGGGGCGACGGCACGCAATCCGTGCGCGAAGGAACCGCCAGCACCTGGTACGACCCTCGCCTTAACGAACAAGGATTCCTCAGCCAATACTCCACCAGCAGCAAGGAAGAAGACTTCAACATGATCGCCGAGGCCCTCATGACCGGCGACAATCGCTTCTGGATGCGCGTGGAGCGATACCCCGCTTTGCGCAAGAAAGCCGAACTCGTCGCCAAGTTCTACGGGCGCATCGATTCCGCCCTCACCTGGGAGCGACTCCAGAGTTTTGCCCAGGCCCGAGAGGACTGATCCGCCACACTAAAGCAATCTGATGCCGGTCACGATTGCCAAGGAGTTCCGATGGGAAATGGGTCACCGTCTTGCGTTTCATACGCAAGGGTGCCAGAACCTGCACGGGCATTCCTACAAGGTGATTTTGGAGCTCACGGGTGAGCCCGATGCCAACGGCATGGTGCTCGACTACGGAGATCTCGGCGTGCTCATCAAGCCGATCCTGGCCCAGTGGGATCACTCGATGATGCTCGATGAAACGGACGAGCCGATGGTCGGCGTCCTGAAAGAGAGAGGAATGAAGCTCACGCTTGTTCCCTTCCCTCCCACCGCCGAGAACATCGCCCTCGATCTTCTGACCCGGCTCTCCCCCGACATCCATCTCCCTGGCGGCACAAATTTCGCCGTCACCGTTCTGGAGACCTCCAACTCCAGTGCCCGCGTGGAAACAGTTTTATGAAGCCTCACCTCGAAGTCCTGATCACTGAAGAGCAAATCGCCCAGCGCGTCAAAGAGATGGCCTCCGAGATCCGCGCCGAAGTCGGGCCGGAGCCTTTGATCCTCCTCTGCGTGCTGAAGGGCGCATTCCCGTTCCTCGCCGATCTCTCCCGCGCCCTGGATGGGGATGTGCGGGTGGACTTCGTCCAAACCTCCAGCTATGCGGGGGGACGCAGCTCGAGTGGCGCTGTGCGCATCGTGAAGGATCACGAGATCGACATCACCGGTCACCATGTGGTCATCGTCGAAGACATCGTGGACACGGGGCTCACCCTGGCGTATCTTCGAGAGCTTCTCAGCACCCGGCAGCCGAAGAGCCTGCGTGTGGCCAGTTTCCTCTCCAAACCTGAAGCCCATCAGCATGAAA
The DNA here is from genome assembly GCA_020161505.1 of Armatimonadota bacterium. Taxonomy (GTDB): domain Bacteria; phylum Armatimonadota; class Fimbriimonadia; order Fimbriimonadales; family Fimbriimonadaceae; genus UphvI-Ar2. Next base: position 22,906 of record JAIUNY010000026.1, read on the forward strand.
ACCTCGCTGATTTCATCGGGTTTGAGATTCCCAAGAAGTTTGTGGTAGGATATGGCTTAGACGACGGCGAACTGTATCGCAATCTGCCATACGTCGCAGTCCTCTCCGAAAGTGCTCCCTGATTCTCAGGAGTCATTTCTCTTCTCTGAATCGCCTCTCGGGGCGTGGCCTTTTCGGGGTGCGGACGCGTGGTCTGTTCTCTTGAACCCCTCTCCTTTCACATCTGTGAAACCCAATTCCCATGAGTCACACCTTTCGTCCGCGAAAATCCGATGGCGGCAATCGCAACAATAACAACCGACGGCGCGGCCGCAACGATCGCCCGCGAGATAACGATCAGGCCGATCTTGAGGGCCTGCCAGAAATCGATTTCAACCACCTTGATCAGCTCGGCCCTGCTGACCTCGCCAAGCTCGTTAAAAAACACAAGCTGAGCCTGGACACCGACAAGAGCCTGCTCATCGAGACCCTGCTCCCCATCGTCAACGCCGAGCAGGAAGCGGTTTACAAAAAGGGGATTCTCGATCTCCTCCCCGATGGCTGGGGATTCCTCCGCCGACCCAACTACCAACCCTCCCCCGAGGATGTGTACGTCAGCCAGAGCCAGGTCAAGCGATTCGGTCTGCGATCCGGCGACACCGTTTTCGGCCAGGTTCGCCTGCCGAAAGAGGGCGAAAAGTACATGGGCATGCTCCGCGTCGAGAGCGTTAACGGGTTCGCGACTCAATCGCCGGAGATGCAAAATCGCCGCGATTTTGAGAATCTCACCCCTCTCTTCCCCGACACCCGATTCCGCCAAGAAACCGAGCCGGAGAAGATTGTCGGTCGGATCATTGATCTCATTGCCCCCATCGGTATGGGTCAACGCGGTCTGATTGTCGCCCCGCCCAAGGCCGGTAAGACAACGATCGTCAAGTCGATTGCCAACAGTATCGCCGTCAACCACCCGGATGTCGTGCTCATGGTGCTCCTCGTGGACGAGCGTCCGGAAGAAGTCACCGACATGCGCCGCTTTGTGAAGGGCCAGGTGATCTCCTCGACCTTCGATGAGCCCGCCGACAACCACATGCGCGTCGCCGATCTTTGTCTGGAGCAAGCCAAGCGACTCGTCGAAGCGGGCAAGGATGTTGTCATTCTCCTCGACTCGATCACACGTCTGAGCCGCGCCAGCAACCTGACCATCAACCCGAGCGGACGAACCCTTTCCGGTGGTCTCGACCCAGCGGCCCTCTATCGCCCGCGCCGATTCTTCGGTGCCGCGCGCAACATCGAGGAAGGCGGATCGCTCACGATCATCGCCACCGCACTCGTCGATACGGGCTCCAAGATGGACGATGCGATCTTCGAGGAGTTCAAGGGCACGGGCAACATGGAAATTGTTCTCGACCGCGACCTCGCCGAGCGCCGCATCTGGCCCGCGATTGATGTCCGCAAGTCGAGCACCCGCCACGAGGAAGCCCTCTTCGGCGGCGAAACACTGGAGGCGGTCTACCACCTCCACCGTATGCTTGCCAACAGCAAAGACACCGTCGACGCCACCGAGTCCCTCATCAAGCTCCTCAAGCGCACCCCCAGCAACGAGGCCTTCCTCGCCGGGGTCATCGCGAAGACAAAAGCCACGGTCTAGGGTTCTCACGGACTCTCAGGAGAGAGGTTCACCCCCGGGAAGCACACTCGCTCCCGGGGGATTTTCTTCCCAAAAGCACCAACCCCCAATATGCCCTGTCCCGGTTGCCCCGGGGGCCCCGATGCCTTCAGGGTCGGGAGACCACCAACTCCCAATCGACGCCCTCTCCCAGAATTCCCATTCTGAGGGAGGGTGCCCGAAGGGCGGGTGGGGGAAATCCGTACTCGGTTGGGCGGTAGCCCAATCGAGTCTGCCTACTGCTTGATGTCAGCCTCTCCCGGGTGCCCCGATCCCTTCAGGGTCGGGAGATCACCAACTCCCAATCGACGCCCTCCCCCAGAATTCCCATTCTGGGGGAGGGTGCCCGAAGGGCGGGTGGGGGAAATCCGTGCTCGGTTGGGCGATAGCCGAATCGAGCCCTACGCCATTAAAACCGAATCCCCTCAATACCCAGCCGGAGCATCCGAATCGACGTCGATCTGCTCCATGCCGAGCCGCTCGCGGGCCTCGTTGAGGATCCCCGCCGTCGCGCTCGCTCCGCACCGCGACACCCCCAGCTCCCGAACCTCCAGAAGCCGATCCAGCGTACGAACGCCGCCCGCCGCCTTCACCTGAACATGCGCGGGAGAGTGCTTCCGCATCAAGACCAAATCCTCCGTGGTCGCGCCGGTCGGAGCATAGCCGGTGCTGGTTTTCACCCAATCCACCCCGATCTCGTCGCAAATTTCACAAAGCCGAATCTTCTGCGCCTCATTCAAGTAGGCGTTCTCAAAGATCACCTTGAGTTTCTGCCCCGCTGCATGGGTCACCGCACAGATATCCCGAATCTCTGCGGCCACATAGTCATAGTTTCCGCTCAGAACTTGACTGATGTTGACCACCATGTCCAGCTCCTCGCACCCATCGGCCAGAGCCTGCTCGGCTTCTTTAACCTTGATGACATGAGTGTGACCGCCATGCGGAAACCCGATGACCGTGCTGACCTTGACGGTCGATCCCGCCAGCATCTCCGCACAGAGCGGCACCGCGTAGGGCATGATGCACACACTTGCGACATCGAACGCCCGCGCCAACTTCAGGCCATTCACAAAGTCCGTCTGAGTCATCACCGGGTTCAGCAATGAATGGTCGATCATCTTGGCGAGGTCGGAATAGGAGGCGTTCATAACGGCAAGAGACAGAGATTCCAATCGAAATCTCTGCCTCCACGATACCCGCGCTGAGCGGAGAGCCTACTTAACGTTCGCCTTGCTCGCAGCGATGATTTGGGCGAGCTTCTCGGTCGTCAGCTTATCTTCCGCCAGACCGGGGAAGCCTTGCCAGCGCACAATTCCATCCGCTGAGACAACGATCACGTGGGGAATCCCTTTGATGCCAAGTTCCTTGGACATCCGCTTCTGAGAATCAATCGCGACCGTGTATTCCATCTTGGTCTTCTCCATAAATTGGGAGACCACTTCTTCCTTTTCATCACTGAGCCCGATGATGACCATGTCTTTTTCGAACTTGTGCTTCCACTCATTGACCTCAGGGATCGACCGAACGCACGGCCCGCACCAGGTGGCCCAAAAATCAATGAGAATGACCTTGCCCCGCGTATCCGGCATCGATCCATTCAGAACCTTCTCCAATGCCAGCTTGGGCATGGCCTTGCCCCGGAAGTCGCTGTCGGCATACAGCTCTTTGTCCACCTTGGACGGATAGCTCGGCGAAGCTTGACCGATTGCCGAAAAAGGCGCGGCGAGCATCAAGCAAGCGACCGCAGACAGCGAAACAAATTTCATCATGATTACTCTTATTGACGCCGCAATCGCGGCGGGGATTCACCGCGCTCGAGGTTTTCGCTTGGGGTATCGCGGGGGTATCACGGGGCTCGCAGGTATAAACGGGCGGTGAGCCTATCCTTTGGTGCCGAATGTGTGGCGGCGGTGCGGCGCCGATTCGAGGCCTTCTCCCCTTCCCTGCTCACTCTGGATGCGGTTGGAAAATCGGTTCGCTTCGTCCCCGAAACGGACCCCAGTTTCCCGGTGAGCGTCTACGATCTCGGCGACGAAGTGATGGTGGCTTGTTCCCGCTGGCACACCCACTGCGAGACAATTGAAGAAGCGGAAGCCTGCGTCTGGTGGCTTCTCACCCCCTACGCCCGCATCGTTCACGAACTGAAAGGAGGCATTCTCGCCGCCGTGTGGCTCGAGCGATTTGAAGGCTCGGAGTGGTTCGCCAGCGATCCCGTCTATTTCATCAACCCGGAATATCCGCCGGATTGGCGACTCGGGCCAGGGCAGATTTATCGTCGCAGGCGATACCAGCAAGCGGTGCTTCCGCCACCGATTGCGCCCGAAGACTTCTGCGAAATCGCACTGCTTGACGAGGGATTCTTCCCACCCGACTCGAGGCTCGGAGAGCGATGGGAGGAGAGCAAGACACCCGTCGGGCCCTCACTCTTTGAACCAGAGCCCGAAGACGACTAGTTACGACTCGAGCTGGAAGCCTGCTTTTCAAGCTCGCTCAGCTGATGCTCGGTGAAGTGACTCAGGCTCCGGGCCACAAACGCAATCCCGTGCTTGCGCGCTTCGCCTTCGTTCTCGACAAACGCCCGACCTCCTCCGCCAAGGACAAACGGACGACTCTTGTGGAGCTCGTTCAGTTGCCCGAGCAGATTCCAGGCTGCCGGAAGCTGATCATCAAGCGGACACGAGACAAGCACGACGCTCGGTCGGTGCTCGCGCACCGCAGAAACAAACGATTCGGTTGGAACATTGGCACCCAGGTAGAACGTGCGCCAGCCGGAGAGTCGCATGACATCCGCCACCATCCGCAGCCCCAAACTGTGCCAGTTTCCTTCAACGCAACCCAAAACAACAGAGTGAGCCGTCGCCTTCGGCGGTGCGCTGTGGTGGAGCACGCGAGCCATCAGACGCTCGATAATCGCGCTCGCCATGTGCTCTTGCCCCACGTCAATCGCGCCGACTTCCCACCACTTGCCGATCATCACCAGGGAGTCAGCGAACAGACTCTCGTAGACGTGGACAATGTCAATGCGCTGACGAACGAGAGTATCGACCAAGCGCGTGCACTCGAATTCATCGCCCGCAACCGCAGCCTTGCTGAAAGCCTTGGTGAGGTCTTCGCCGAGGGTCAGATCTTCGCCCGGAATCTCCTCATTGATGACGAGACCGTCGAGCGCTTCCCCGATTTCCGCGGTAGCCAAAGAGTAATAGACCTGCCGGCCGACCTTGGTGGCGCGCACGAGTCCCTTGGACTTCATCCGCGCGAGGTGGTTGCTCACGTTCGGCTGCTTCATGCCCGTCGCATCGACAAGTTCGCCGACGCTCTTCGGCCCGGACTTGATGAGGCCAAGGATCGTCCGTTTGCTGGGTTCGGCGAGTTCTTTAAGGAGATCGATCATGCGCGAGCAATACGAGAAGGGCTAACACGACAGTCAACTGTGTTTATTATAGACGAAACATTCGTCCCCCGTAGCCTCTTTCTTTTTTCCACCCCGACCTAACGGCGGGCCGACTTCGCCCGAACCAATCAGTAGAATAGAGAATCCATCATGGTTACCGAGTCGCTTACCCAAGGGATCGACGATATGATCCCCCTCATCAACGCTGATGAATCCGCGTTCCTCGACCAAGTTCGAGCCTTCGTGGCTTCGGAAGTCCTTCCTTTCACTCGTGATTGGGAGAACGCCACCGCCTTCCCCGACGAAATTTGGCCCAAGCTCGGCAAAGCCGGTCTCCTCGCGATGACCGTGGCCAAGGAGTGGGGCGGACGCGATTACTCCTGCCGCGCCTACGTGGAAGCCTGCCGCGAGCTCGCCAAAGGCGATCCTGCTCTCGCGATGAATGTCGCCGCGATCAATGCTCTCGTGGCCGCTCACATTGAGCACTTCGGCAGCGATGCCCAAAAGGAGAAGTATCTCCGCGCCGCCACCGAAGGTCATGTCAAGCTGGCTTGGGGTCTCACCGAGCCGGATGCCGGCAGTGACGCCCGCCGCGTGCAAACCCACGCCACTCCGATCGAAGGCGAGGCTGGTTGGTACCACCTCAACGGTGAAAAGATGTTCATCACTAACGGCGGCAAGGCCGACCTCATCGTGATGGTCGCGCGGACGGGTGAGAAGGAACTCTCTGCCTTCCTGATGGAGACCAATCAACCAGGCTTCGAGCTCGTCCAACGAATCCACACCGTGGGTGTGAAGGCGAGCAACACCGTTCACTTCAAGCTGACCAATGCCCGAGCCTGGCACACCCCCTGCACCTTCGAGCAAGCGATCTCGCTTCTCTACCGAGGTCGACTCGGAATTGCTGCCATGGCGGTCGGGATTGCCGAAAAGGCCTTTGAACTCGCCCTGGAATATTCCCAGCAGCGCGAGCAGTTCAACCGACGCCTCTGCGACATGCAAAGCGTACAAAACATGCTCGCCGACTCTGCGATGGAGATCGAAGCCGCTCGGCTCCTGCTCCTCAAGGGTGCGAGCCTGTATGACGCGGGCAAGGATGTCGTGAAGGCCAGTTCCTACGCCAAGCTCTACGCGAGCGAGACCGCCAATCGGGTCACCAACCGAGCGATCCAGATCCACGGCGGACGCGGCATGACCGATTTCTCCCTCGTCGAGAAGCTCTGGCGTGACGCCAAACTGACCGAAATCGGCGAAGGATGCAGCGAAATCCAACGTCTGGTGATCTCGAAGCAACTCTTGAAGGGCTAGAGACGTCAAACTTGAGCAAGGCCATGATGACCACTCTCGCACTCGCGACGGCACTTGGTGGTGCGGTGCTGGGGACTCCGTTGAGTCCCCAGGCCGAAACCACCGACCTCAGCCGTGTTTTCAAAAAGGGGCAGGTTTACAACTACCAGCTTCGCTCTCATCTGCAGATCGAGCAGCGACAAGCAGAACTTGACACCTTCATCCCCGAAGACGTCGATATCAACTACGATTTCAACTACAAGGTCGACGATGTCAAGCCCTCCGGCTTTGCCCTCATCACCTACAACCGTCCGACCATGACCCAGATTCTGGGTGAGAATAACGAGCGCGGCCCCGTGTCGGAAAAGATCCCGGTGAACTACAAACTCGCCATGGAGATCTCGACGATCAACGAGGTGATCTCACTAAAGGATCTGAACCCGGTCAAGGCTCATCGAATTCAGCGATCCGCCAAGCTGAACGCGGCATTCGCCGCTGCCCCGATGGCCCCTGTCGCTCAGGGAATCTTGAACGAGTGGGCCGGTGAACTCCAGCGGCTTGCCCTGTTCATTGGCTCTCTGGATAGTTCGCTCGACTTCAACCCCAAGCTCCCATACGAGGAGACCAAGGTCGGAGAAACCTGGAAGCGAACGATGAGCTACCAGCCGCAAGTCATCAAGGGCGAAGGCGACCGCCAGGCCGTCCAACGTCTCGACATGACCTACACCTACGCTGGAATTGTAGAAGTTTCCGGCAAGAAGTACCACCGGGTCAACGCCAAGATGAGTCTGGACACCGACGCGGCGGGCTACATCAACCAGCAAATGCGGATGAAACCGGAGCAATCAGGAATTGGAAAGATTCCTCTGAAACTGCAAAGCGAGATCACCTTCGACCTCGATCTGCAAAATCGTGCTCCTGTCAACACCATCGCAAAGACCACCGGCGGCTGGTCCCTCACCCTCCACGGTCAGTCCATCGCAATGGTTGAGGAGCGGATCAAGGGTCGCGTGACGATGAAGCTCGCCTCCATGAAGTAAGGGATTCCCTGACGCCCTACCGGCAATTCGGTATATTCCGAATCCATGAAAGGCCAATTCAATCGTGTGACAGCATCGGTTGGATTGGCCGTTTTTCTTGTCGCTTTCCTTCTCCGGCTGATGGGCCTCGGATGGGGATTGCCCACCCCCGAGCGGTACCACTCTTATCACCCTGATGAGGAAATCGTGCTTGGGTACAGCCAGATGATTCAGCCTGCCAAGGGGCAGTTCACGCCTGGGTTCTACAACTACGGCACATTTTTCCTGACACTCAACAAGATCGCGAGCGATGTCGTCAGTGCCTACGCGGGCCTCGGTGACCCCAAATCACCCGAGGAGGCGATCGCGGAGAAAGCCACCCTCTTGCGCACGGGACGAATGCTGAACGTGATCGCGGGAAGCGTGACCGCCCTGCTCGTGTACCTGATCCTCCTGAGACGCACCCATCTCATCGGGGCGGCATTGGGGGGCGCAGCCATCGCACTGACCCCGGCGTTCGTGGTTCATTCCCGATTTCTCACCGTCGATGTCGTGGCAACTTGTCTCCTCACCGCCTCACTCTACTGGGCAACGAGGGTGGTGCCCGACACGGGATCGGAGGAGGTTTTCGACGCAAAGTTCATCCAAAAGGCCGCCATCCTCGCTGGACTCTTTGCGGGACTCAGCGCGGGGACCAAGTACACAGGGATTCTTGCCGTCGTCGCGTTTACGGTCACGTACCTGATCGCCTACCACAAGGAGAGTATCGCGACGAAGCTCAAGAACCTGTTGATCCACGGAGCGACCGCCGCCGTCACCTTCCTGCTGGTGACCCCCGGGATGCTGCTGGATTCCGAGAAGTTTTGGCGTGACTTCTCCTACGAAATCACTCACACCTCCACGGGCCACGGCCTGGTTTTCGCCGGGATGGGATCAGGATTTGTGGTTCATCTCAACCACCTCGTCATCGGCTACGGTGGACTCCTGCTCCTGTTCAGTCTTTTCGGAGTCGGTCGAGGATGTGCCCGCAAGCACTCGTGGATGATCGGTCTGGCGGCATTTGCCGTGATCGTTTACCTGCTCATTGGGCGCGCCGAAGTGCTGTTCCTGCGCTACATCTTCCCGCTTCTCCCCGTGCTCGCGGTGGGCTTCGGCTGGGTGATGGGTCAGGGGCACTTACGGGGAACAAACCAGGCGAAAGCTGTCGTCGCTCTCGGGGTGGTCTCGCTGGGCGGAATGGGCGGAGGCCTGGTGAGCACCGCCAACATGACCAAGTGGATGACCGAGCCGGATGTCCGCACCCACATGGCCAAGGTGATCCGGGAGATCGCGCCCGAGGGCTCGACCATCGGCCTCGTCAGCGACCCTTGGTATTACACGCCCGACTTCTACCCGCAGGCTCAATCGGGCCCGGCCATGGGGCGCATTGAACAACGCCTCACCTGGATGAGCGAAGCCCCCGGCCTGCGCCTGATCCGATACACCGAGGCTGATCCCAACCAACGAATGGACTGGGATGAGCGCCTCATCACCGAAGCCCGGCCGGACTTCATCGTGTTCTCAAGCTTCGAGATGGAAGGGTTGATCCGCTTCTCCGGCGAGAACGTGACGGTTCCGGACCAATATGCCGACCAGTTCGGACGCTTCCGCGCCTTTATGAATCGTCTGAATGATGAGTACGAAAAGGTCGCGGTTCCCGGGATTGGCACCGGGGTCGAGGATCCTCTGGGGGCCAGCGCCCGTCAGTACACGAACGACATTCACGATCTTGCCTATATCCGACCGCAACTGTGGCTATGGAAGCGAAAGACCAGCTCCTCAACGACGCCGAGTGGTTCCTCGACACCCTCCGGGTCGACCGAGGTGCCAGCCCCCACACGGTAGAAAACTACGCCCGAGACCTGGATCTCGCGGCGGGTTTCTTTGTCGATCGCGGCAGGAGTGGCTGGTCTGAGCTGGTTCCGGCGGATATCCTCGATTTCCAGATCTTTGCTGCTTCCGGGGTCGCGCCTTCAACAACCCGGCGGAGGATCAGTGCCCTTCGGTCGTTCCTCAAGTTCCTGAAGAAGCAAGGCCTTGGGCCGAGTGCTGACTTGCCCACGACCAGTGGCATCCGGCTCCCCAAGCGACTCCCCAAAGCGCTCACTCCGGAGATGCTGGAGCGGCTGCTGGCCTCCCCGGATCTCGGAACGCTCCAGGGCCAGCGCGACCGAGCTCTGATGGAGGTGGTCTACGGCACGGGTCTCCGGGTGAGCGAAGCCATGGGGCTCCGAGTCGAAGAGGTGCATCTGGAACAGGCGGCGTTCCGCGTGACGGGCAAGCGGGGCAAAACGCGCGTCGTGCCGATCCCTCGCCACACGATTCCGTGGATTGAGAAGTATCTCACCGAGATCCGTCCGCAACTCGTGCGGCGTCCCGTTGCCTCTCTGTTCCTGGGCGATCGCGGCGGCGCTCTCAGCCGACAATCCGCCTACGGAATTCTCGAAAAGCACCGCCGCCATGCGGGCATCCCTCAGGCCGTGAGCCCCCACACGCTTCGCCACACCTACGCGGTGCATTTGGTGAGAGGCGGAGCCGATTTACGCGTCGTGCAGGAGCTTCTGGGCCACGCGAGCATCGCAACCACCCAGGTCTACACCCAACTCGACATGGAGCAGGTGCGCGCCGTCTACGACCGCGCGCACCCTCGAAGGTAGATCAGTAACCCGGTGGAATCCGCTCTAGCGCGGATTGGTAGGAGGTAAGCGCGAGGTAGTCTGCGCCCGCTATCCCGAAGACTGAGAGTGAGAGCATCGTAACAGCCGCCGCGATGTAACACTTGAGCGACAAACGATCACGCGCAAACTTCCGAAGGAGAACTGCACCGAGGAAAACGAATAGGCATGACGAGGAAATCGCCAGACGATAGAGAACGTGGTTTGTCTCGCCGACCGAAAGATGACGCAAAACTGCAACCAAGAGTAGGCCAGCTGCAACGCTTGTCAAAGCTATGGCAAGGCATCTTAGAACTTGCTGGAGAATGTCGTTCTTCATTCCATCACCGCTCTATAAATAGCATTCGATACCGAAAACTTGTAGCAGTCTTCGCGCCGCAAGTCCTCATAGAGCAGCACATTTGGAATCACATCACTGCAAGTACCTGACATACTCGCCTACGGAAAGGAACGATAGAATACTTAGAAACGCCATCACTACGAGTAGACAAAATGGCATATAGTTAGTACTTTGCCGCCCCTTCCTTACCATATGTGGCACAACCATTGCTACAGGAATAGCAGATAGAATAGCAACTAGCACCCAACCTATAGAAGTCTCTGGAGAAGGTAGCACAGGCCTATGGGCCATGAAGGCAACCACTGCACCGAGCGAGCCTAAACCGCAAGCTGCTGCAGCGACAAGAATTGACCGTAATCTCAGCATAAATTCACTTTCTCGCCTATTCATTCAAGCCGCTCCTGGGCCTGGCTCAATTGGAGGCAGAATTCTGTTCGTGCCTGCTTATCCGACAGAGCTGTATTCATCCGTGTTACCCTTGCCTGTTCACAAATTGCCTCATGAGCATACGAGGCTCGCAGGCAAGCGTAAGCAGCGACGGATCCTCCAATAAAAAAGCCACCAACTGCACCTCCAACGGTCCCAATCGCAGGCACAACTGAACCGAGAAACCCTAGAGCAGCTGCACCAGAAATCGCTCCAGCCGTCACAGCAGTTCCAAGACAGGAAGCCAGGCTTGCCGCACTTTCTTGCATGCACTCTTGGTACTTCTCACTTGCGGCAAGCAGCTCAGTCTTGTACAGAATATCACTCACTGCCAGACAATCATTTCGATTTGCAAATGGATTCGGCTTACCAGCCCAAGCAGGCCCCCAATGTGCATCCAAAAAGTCGTTCTGCTGCAATTGCACCATCCTACGTCCAACCATAAAGTTTTCTGCATGAGTAGGTTCGACTCCGTTGGTTGTATAGAAAACCTCGCCCGTGGGTTCAAAAGTCGCCGACAGAATTCGGCCCTGCACATCCCTCGTTGTGGTGATGATGTCCGTGAACGTGTGATACCCAACAAGGGGAGCCTTCAACGCGAACCCGCCATATGGGCGATCAGGTACGTGGTACTGGACTTCCACCGTGCCGTTCCGCAAACCAATCAGCTTCGCGGACGAGTCCATGCGATACTCGATCTGCTTCCCGTCCTTTACGTAAGACAAGAGAGTTGGGAAACTCTGGTGCAATGAACCTGCTGGTACCCCCAAACTCGCCATCTCTTCGAGAGCATGCTCTTTCCACAGCTGGAACCGCTGCTCCGCAGAGATTTCCGCAGGAACACCCTGGAAGGCCATCAGACCAGTAGGCTGAAATCCTTTAGCCCTGGGTGTCCCGGACGGACAAAGACAATCTGGCACCTTTGACGGCGCATGACTCGACTTCGGAACCTCAGCTTGGGCAACAATTTGCGGCTCTTTCGCAGGTTGAAAGCCCAACACAATTCCAGCAACAGCGGCAAGACATGCGGAGAGTATATGCCCCTTTTTCATCGTGAGAAAACATACCTGTGATAATTCTTCGCAACGAAACTGCCCACGATATATTACACACATATAAACGGAAAGAAGGGGTCTCAACCATCCAATACCTAACGGAAATCTTGCCCGCCAATATATACGCCGATACAAAATTTCAAGCCTAGTGGTAGTCTCCAATCCCCGTTTTCGGGAAGCCGGGGGCGGTGCGGATGAGGTGAACCTGGCCCTGGTGGTACCCCGCGTGGAAACCCAGCCGGGCAAAGGCGCCGTCACCAGAAATCACCGGCCCGAGGGCGCTCACGAGTTCCCCACCACGGACCTCCGCAGTAGCCTCCGTGATCACTGGCTCCACCATCGACTTCGCCAGTCCCATCGCCTCTGCCACAAACTCCGGAGTCATCTCTTCGACCGAAAACGGGAAAGGATTCGCGTTCACAACGCCCTCAGTCGCGCATTTCGCAATGGTTGCGGCCACACCCTCGGGGGTCTGCTTCAGCAGTTGGGTCGTGAAGTAGATTTCGACGCCTGCAACGTGTAAGGCCATCTCAGCAATCGTCAGAGTCTCGTCGTGGAGGCGCCAGTTGATCTGCTCGTGGTTGAGATCGGAGAATGAATCAAGAAACCGCGAGCGGCTCAGCGCCCAGCTTTGGGAGAAATCGGATGCCATGGGGCGATTGTATCCGGGATCATGCCCTCACCCCCGAAAATGCCCCCAGAAACACCCCCTCACAGCCCTGCCGCAAACGAAAATCTCCTCCCCATCGAAGGGGAGGAGAGTGATGCAAGCAAGTCGAGCGAGAGGCTCAGCTCTTCTTGCGTCGGCGCAGAGCCGCCAGACCGCCCAGGGCGAGCAGAGTCATCGTTGCCGGCTCGGGCACGGCTTCCACTTGAACGTTGTCGTAGACCACGAACAGGTCGGTCGCGGAACCCAGGGAGGCACTGAACGGATCTTGGTATCCGATGAAGACGGAACCGCTGGTCGGACCGGTGTTCACGACGTCCGAAACGAGGGTGTTGTTCAGGAACAACTTCACATTTCCGCCCGATTCTTCGATGCGAACACGCACCCAGCTGTTGCCCGGCGCGCCCGCCAGAGGACCGTTCGGGAAGAGGGTCAGGAACGGCTCTTCGGCATTGTCCTTTCGGTCAGCCACGCCGTTGTTGATGTAGTTCACGTAGTCGCGACTGTTCGGGGTGGTGCTGGTGTTTCCGTAGCCACCCTCGTTCGCGAGGTGATACCACACGCCATCGGCACCCGTCTGAGTGGCACCAGTTCGGCTGTTCACGCCCGCCCCATCGGTGTTGATGCCGAAGAGAGCTTGCTCGGTCGAGTTGGTCAGGGCACCCACGCCCATCCACATATCGAAGCTGAAGATGATTTCTTGGCCAAAGTTGATCGCCACGCCACCGCTAGAAGCGGTCAGGTTCAGACCATTGATGACGCCCGTCGCGCCCTTGTTGGCTTGCAGGAAAAGACCACGCGTCGCCGCATCGCCGACGATCGTGCCGGGAGCTTCTGCGAGACCCTTGGTGCTGTAGTCGAAGCCGAAAGTGACCACGTCGCCCGCGCCAGCAGCAGCGGAGGTCGTGGTGAGGAAGTTAGAGGACGAAGACGCCGAGTTGAACGCATCGCGGAAGAGTTGAGCCGAAGCCGCGCCAGGAATCACAGCGAGGAGAGCCGCGGAAAGCGGCAAAAGCACTTTTTTATTCATTTCCTTTGATCTCCGAAAAAAGAGAGGCAATCACGATCAGGAATTGCACGCACAATCACCTGCTCGAATATCGATATCTTAACCAAAAAGCAGGGTCGTCGTCAGCAAATCCCGCATTCTTTCTGGTGGTATTTTTGCGGGTTTTTGGGGGCAGGGACGCTCAGCCCGCCCGGACAACTCATGAGGCAGGTCATCCGGAGGCTTCATGGAGGGGCCGTGCAGGAACCGTGCCCTCACTGATCCAGGTTTTTTTGGGGGGACGTCGTTGAGGGGTGGGGTGGCGAGCGCGAGACTTCCCGAGCCTCAAGGGATCAGGGCACCCTGAGCGTGAGTGCCCGAACAAAGAAAAACCCGCCCCAGAGAAACCTCTGGAGCGGGCTCGATTCGGCTGGATCAAGAGCGGACTTAGAAGTCCATTCCGTCCATGCCGCCCATGCCAGGAGCACCAGCAGGAGCCTTCTTGTCTTCCTTCTTCTCCACAACCAACGCTTCGGTGGTGAGCACCAGACCGGCGATGGAAGCGGCGTTTTGGATCGTGGATCGGGTGACCTTCGCCGGATCGACGATGCCTGCCTTCACCATGTCGACCATCTCACCGGTCGCTGCGTTCAGACCCATACCGGGCTTGCTGTTACGGACTTCGGTCACGATGACCGAACCTTCCAGACCAGCGTTTTCGGCGATCTGTCGGATCGGAGCTTCGAGCGCGCGCTTGACGATGTTCACACCGGTGAGCTCGTCGCCTTCGACCTTCAACTTGCCAAGGGCTTCCGCCGCGCGGAGCAGAGTGGTTCCGCCGCCCGGGACGATGCCTTCTTCAACTGCTGCACGGGTCGCGCTCAGGGCGTCCTCGTAGCGGTGCTTCTTTTCCTTAAGCTCGGTTTCGGTGCTCGCACCGACCTTGATGACGGCCACGCCGCCGCTCAGCTTCGCCAGTCGCTCTTGGAGCTTCTCGCGGTCATAGTTGCTGTCGGTGTTCTCGATCTGCGACTTGATCTGGTTGATGCGGCCCACGACCGCATCCTTGCTGCCCGCGCCTTCGATGATCGTGGTCTCTTCCTTGGTGATCACAACCTTCTTGGCCGTGCCCAGCATGTCGAGAGTCACGCCATCCAGCTTGGTGCCGAGATCTTCGCTCACGAACTGACCGTTGGTCAGAACCGCGATGTCTTCGAGCATCGCCTTGCGTCGCTCGCCGAAGCCAGGAGCCTTGACGGCAGCGATGTTCAGCACGCCGCGGATCTTGTTCAGAACCACGGTGGCCAGCGCTTCGGCTTCAACGTCTTCCGCGATGATCAGGATCGGACGTCGAGCTTGCGCGGCCTTCTCCAGGAACGGGAGCAGGTCTTGGGCGCTGCTGATCTTCTTTTCGTGGATGAGGATCGCCGGGTTCTCAAGAACGGCTTCCATGCGCTCCGGATCGGTCACGAAGTAGGGGCTGATGTAGCCACGGTCGAACTGCATGCCTTCGACGATATCGACGTTGGTTTCGCGGCCCTTGCTTTCTTCGACGGTGATGACGCCGTCCTTGCCGACCTTGTCCATGGCGTTGGCCACTTGCTCGCCGATTTCCGCATCGTTGCCCGCGATAGTGGCGACGAACTGAACCTGCTCCTTGTCCTTCACCGGCTTGGCAGCGGCCTTGATCTCTTCGATCACGGCAGCCACGGCCTTGTCGATTCCGCGCTTGACGGCAATCGGGTTGCCACCAGCCGCGACGTAGCGGAGGCCTTCATTCACGATGCTTTGAGCGAGAACGGTTGCCGTGGTAGTTCCGTCACCAGCGACATCGTTGGTCTTGCTGGCAACTTCCTTGCAGAGCTGCGCGCCCATGTTCTCGTAAGCGTCGTCGAGTTCAATTTCCTTGGCGACGGTGACGCCGTCCTTGGTGATCGTCGGGGACCCCCACTTCTTGTCGAGGACGACGTTGCGCCCCTTGGGGCCGAGGGTGACCTTGACCGCATCGGCGACCTTATTCACGCCGCGCTCAAGGGCTCGTCGAGCATTTTCATCAAACAAAAGAGTCTTTGCTGGCATTCTTGTTCTTCCTTCCTAAATGGGTGTCAGTTAACGACTGCGTAGATTTGGTCTTCGTCGAGGATGGTGTAGTCGGTGCCATCGAGCGAAACTTCATTCCCGCCGTACTTGCTGAAGATCACGCGGTCGCCGACCTTCACGCTGAGTTCGTTGCGTTGACCATTGTCGAGCACGCGTCCGGTGCCGACGGCGATGACTTCGCCTTCTGTCGGTCGCTTCTTCGCCGAGTCGGGCAGGATGATGCCGCCAGCCGTTTTCTCTTCGGCTTCCAGCACCTTCACAACAACCTTGTCCCCGAGGGGTCGAATCATGGACATAGTGGTTCGTAGTTCTCCGTGTGTGACGCCGACGCAAAGTGACACCGTTGGCACTCTCGTGCGGCGATTGCTAACTATTCTACTGATCTCGGCCGTGGGATTTAGCAGAGATGGGACCAGAGTGCTAATGATGCAGACCTTCGGCGAGAGCCCGCATATTTGCCTGCTTTTCCTCCAAGCAATCCCGAATTGCCGGGTCATGTGATAAAGTTTCGATATTGCTCTTGCCGATGCAAGAGCCGATCCGTTTGGATCACCCGGAGACGAGAAAATGAGTATTTCCCCCTTAGCCGTTCGTTTTGTCGGTGCGACGCGCCCGACCTCTGTCCTGCGCCTCTGGTTGGGTGAAGCCGCCCTGCGATTCGTCGGGCGACTTGCCAGCTAACCAAGAATCCAAACGATCCACGGAAAAACGTGGACGAAACCCAAGCGTGCCGTTTATACTGAGGCCATGTCCATGGCCCTTGATCTGCACGCTGCCCTTTCGTCCAACTATTTGATGAGGGATCTCGATCCGCGGCAGATCAGCGAAGTGGCCGCCCTTGCCTCGACCAAAGAGTTCGGCGGCGGCGAAACCCTGGTCCGCCAGTTTGCCAAGGATGCCGACCTGATGATCGTGCTCGAAGGCCGCGCCAAGATCAAGTCGTTCAGCGGTGAAGAGATCGCTGAAGCTGGCCCGGGGAGCGTGATCGGCGAAATGAGCCTGATCGATGACAAGCCGCGATCCGCTACCGTCACAGCGGCTGGCCCGGTCACTGTGGCGCTCATCAGCAACTCTGCGCTCTGGGGACTCATGGATCGCGAGCCGCAAGTCGGCAAGACGATCCTCCTCAACGTGGGCCGAATCCTCGCCGCCCGACTCCGCGCCGCCAACGTTGCCCTCGACAGCGTGGTTGAGAGATAAGCCGCAAAACCTCACAATATCAACGCGAATCCTGCCAGGTTTAGGCAGGATTCTTGTCTTTTGGCGTCCAACTTGCTGCGCCTACGCTCTGCCCAGGGTTGGGGAAACCTTGGCAAGCGAGCACCAGCATGTCCACGATGCCCAGCACCCTCGAACAATGGATGGAATGGTTGACCCCGGAAGCAAACGCACTTGTCTTCCTGCCGACCTCCGCCGCCCAATCGCACGGACTGCTGCCCATGCGCCTCACCGCCACGCAACTCATCTGCGCAGCCTCCGAGAGCGTTGATCTGGCTCGGGTAGGGGAGCTTCAATTCCAAGTGCAACGCCAGATCCTCGTGGTCAAGGTGCCCGCCTCAGCTCTTGATCTCGCCCTCGACCGAGCCTATGGTCGAAGAGTGTTGCCCCAGGCCACCGATCTGCTCGGCGCCGTGACCGATTCTGCCAAACCCCTGCCCGCCGACCGAGCCTGCCACGCCGACCTCGGCTGGAGCACCGAGCCCCTGCAAGTCATCGCCGTGACAAGTGGCAAAGGTGGGGTCGGAAAGACCACGGTCTCCGCGAATCTCGGCCTGGCACTTTCCCAACTGGGCCGCCGCGTGGCAATGATTGATGGCGACTTCGCCATGCCCAATCTCCACGTAGCTCTCGGGATGAATCCCAAGCGAACTCTGAACGACGTCATGGAAGAGCGTGCAACCCTTTGGACCGCTCTCGAACGGGGCCCCACGGGAGTGCGGATCATCGCCGGAGAGCTGGGCGCCGGTCACCTGGCTTCTCTTGGCTACAACGATTTGTGCGAGAAAGGTTTGGCCTATTCGCAGTTTGGTGCCCACTTCGATGTTCTGCTCGTCGACACCGCCGCCGGGGCCACTGCGAGCAATCTGAGCCTGTTGCAAATGGCCGACGAAGTGTTGGTCGTGGTGACTCCGGAGCCCAGTAGCTTGCAAGATGCCTATGCGATGATCCACATGACCGTGCATCAACGTCCTGGTCGCAAGATTGGCATTCTTGTGAATCAAGCAAGGTCGGAATCGCAAGGAAAGCTGGTTTATCTCAAGCTGATGAGCTTCCTCCGCGTACTTCCTGCGTCGATTTCTTATCGGGGATGCTTGATGGATTCTTCGCATGTCCGCAAGGGTGCGCAGTCTCGTCAGCCCGTGCTGCTGTCCCAACCTCGGTGCGATACCTCGCGCCGGTTCCAGGCTCTTGCGCGAGCGATGGTCGGCTTGAAAGTTGTCGATGCGCCACGCGGGATCGTCAGCCGCGTGTTCCGTTCAGCCGCCGGGGCGTAGTCGGAAAGTTCGCCAATCTCGTGCGCAATCGACCGAGTCAGAAAGTTTCTCAAAATATTCCAACAGGATTGCAAACACTCTGTTATACTTACCGTGTTGTGCTGAGCAACATAGCCCCCCCCTGGTCACCGTTGGAGTGCGCCCCAAATTGTGGACACGTCATCTACACTTTGTGAGGTGTACCAATGCGTCGTAATCACACCCGCGAATTCAAGTTAGAGCTGTGTCGCCGGATTGCTG
>JAIUNY010000037.1 GCA_020161505.1 Armatimonadota bacterium
ACCAAAGCCGCCGCCACCGCCGCCGCCGCCGCCGCCACCAAAGCCGCCGACGCCCCCAGGGCCGCCGAAGCCGCCGAGTCCGCCGACGCCCAAGCCGCCGACGCCTCCGCCTCCGCCGAAGCCGCCCACACCGCCGAAGCCGCCGCCACCACCGCCCCCGAAGAAGCCCATCGCGGCATTCTAGGAGCGATCGCAGTCTGGCCTGAAACCCGAGACTTTAGCCCGGGTTTCAGGCCCCTTCCACCCTGTCACGCAGATCGGCATCAATCTTGCTTGCTCTGACCTGCACTAGGGGCTGGAATCGACCCTCGGTTTGACCGAGAATAAACCCAGATTTAATTTGATTCAACCAACCGGCCCTCTCAATCCGAAAGGAGTACCCATGAAGCAACGAAGGAAAGTCAACAAGCGCGAAAAAGGCGTGGCAATGATTGTCAGTTTTGCCCTGCTCAGCTTGGTCATGGCGGCCAGTACGGCCTATATTGATCAGAGTACGCAAGCCATCCGCATGGCTCGATTGACTAACTACGAGGCCCGCGGAAGCTGGCTGTGCGATGCGGCTGTCCAAGACATTGTCGCCCAGTACTGGAAGGACTTCAAGATCAACCAGAACTTCAACGCGATGGATACCGCCTTCACGGGCGCCAGCGTCGGTGCGCCGAAAGCCGGCATCACCGGGACGCAGGCAGATGTGGGCAAGTACGCCGCCGCCGTCATCGATTACTCCAAGGCGGCGAACAATCAGTCGCGTGCATTCACGATCCGCGCTGTGGGTTACTTGGATCAGAACAACAACAATGTCGCTGACTCCAACGAGCCGCGCAAAACGATTGATGTTCGGATCTCCTTCGGCCTCAAGCGGAGCCAAGTGTTTGACTATGCCCAGTTCGTCAACAACTACGGCTGGGTGAAGGGCTTCACAGAGAACAACATGATCGTGAACGGCGACTGGCGGGTCAATGGCGACTTTGACCTCATCAGTGGCACCGCGACGATCAACGGTTCGGTCATTGCCGCTTCCAACAACAAGCTGACGCCTGCCGCGATTGGCTTGGTCAACAAGACTCCGTACAAGTGGGATCAAAGCAAGTACGACAGTCACCTGAAGACCAACAAGAGCTGGCACAACCGAATGCGCCCGGCTTATGATCCGGCGATCCACGGTGCCCCGGGCAGCGCAGAGTTTGATAAGTGGCGCGACCTCGTGTTCATGAGTGAGGCCACGATGGTGAACGGTCGTCCGTTTGGCTCGACGGTGCAAGACTCCGCAGGTGTTCGATCGTGGAAGCGCACGAGTCCCTGGGCTCAGTACAAGACTCTCGACGAAAACCCGACGAGCGAGATCGTGATGCCGGACTTGAGCGACTTCGGCTCGCCCAGCGATTCCGCGAATATCGCCGGAAAGCAGTTTGCTCGGAGCAAAGCATGGCGCAACACTCAGGCAACGTTCCTTGATGGCTCGGCAAACCCGAACTTCAATGGCAATGGCAACTCCACCAATGAGACTCTGCCGAACGGGGATCCGAACCCGAACTACTCCGGCGCCTACGTGGACGTCTGGGATGCCAGCAAGAACAAATATGTCCGCGTTTCCAGCAACGGCGTGGTCAATGGCTCGGCGCTGCTAATTGGGACGAGCTCGAAACCGATCCGCATTCACGGCCCGGTGACGATCAACGGCGATGTGGCAATCGGCGGAGTCGTCGATGGTCAGGGCACGCTCTACGCGAACCGAAACATCCACATCATCAGTTCCGTGAGATACAAGGACGCGCCGGACTTCAAGGGAACGTCCCTTGACCAAATCGACAAGCAGAACTCTAAGCGCGATTTCCTCGGAATGGCGGCTCGGGGATCGGTGATGATCGGTGACCCCGAGCAGTTCTCCAGCCACGAACTGGATCACATGGTGCCTCCGTTCACCAAGGCGCGGAAGGATGAGCTCGGCAACACCGTGCCTGCCTTCAATGCCAAGGAAACGGATCCCTGGGGTCTCAAGCGGTACGAGTCCTTGATTCAGAAGGACGACGCCCTCAAGGCTGCGTTCAAGGCTGAGGCAGTGAAGGGTGTCAACCAGATCGACGGCATCGTGTACACCAACAACATGGTCGGCGGACAAGTCGGCTACGAAGGTGGTGGTCTCACGATCAACGGTTCGATGGTCTGTAAGGATCAGGCGGTTGTCGCCTACTCCGGGCCGATCACGATGAACTACGATACGCGCATCAAGGACCGCGGCGACGACAAGGAGCCTCTCATCGATCTTGACTTGCCGCGCGGCCCCTCGGTGGAATTCCTCTCCTGGCAAGACAGAGGATTCAAACTTAAGTAACCGATAACTCTGATAGCGTGCATTTGCAACGACTCATCGCCCTGGCGGCCTGCGTGGCCGTGGCAAGCGTCGCCTGGTCTCAGATAGAAATGAGATCAGGCGTGAGTCGTTCGGCGGGTACCTCGCTCTCGGACGATGCGGTGGCGGGCGCGGGCGGAGGGGTTTCTCAGCACAGTGCGCCCTATTCACCGTCCCGAAGGGTCGAGCTTCCCGAGGAGTTTAAGGCTCAGTCCGCAAGCCCCCAGGCCGAATCGCAGGCTGCGAAGTCGGTGATCCAAGCAAGCGAAACCCTGGACGACACTCCGAAGAAGCCAGTCAACTGGCTGGGTGGGCTGTTCATGGCCCTCGGGGCTGGTCTGACTTTGATCATTACCGGGAAGGTTCTGCTGGACCGATTCGCTCCCTCCGCGCCGGCGGCGCGTATCCCAGACTTCACGGTCGAAGAGCCGGAGACTCCCAGTTCTCCTGCTGACTACGTTCAAACCAAGCTGTAACGCCAGGGACGCTCGGCGGGAAGGGGCCGCGAGTTTTCACGTAGAATTGAAACATGGCGGCATTTGAGCCCATTTCCGGTCGTTTTGGAGCCTACGGCGGACGTTATGTCCCCGAAACCCTCGTGCCTGCACTCGATGAACTCGACCAGGCGTTCCGAGATGCCTGGACGGATCCTCAATTTCGGGATGAGTTCCAAACACTTCTGCGCGACTACGTTGGTCGCGAGACCCCGCTGACCGAGGCCACTCGGCTGAGTGAAGCCACCGGCTACCAGGTGGCGATCAAGCGGGAAGATCTCTGCCACACCGGAGCCCACAAGATCAACAATGCTCTGGGGCAGTGTTTGCTCGCCAAGCGCATGGGGAAGCAGCGCATCATCGCCGAAACTGGGGCGGGTCAGCATGGCGTAGCGACTGCGACGGTCTGCGCGCTCCTCGGCCTCGATTGCGAGGTCTACATGGGTTCCACCGACACGGTGCGCCAACGACTCAACGTGTTTCGGATGAAACTGCTGGGTGCCAAAGTGATTGAGGTCGAAAGCGGCACAAAAACCCTGAAAGATGCCCTGAACGAGGCCATGCGTGATTGGGTAACCAACGTGCGCGACACCCACTACGTCATCGGCACGGCGGCAGGCCCGCACCCTTACCCCTATATGGTGCGCGAGTTCCAGAGTGTCATCAGCATCGAAGCTCGGGAGCAGTATCTGGCCCGTCATGGAGTGCTCCCCGATGTGGGAATCGCCTGTGTCGGCGGTGGATCCAACGCGATCGGCTTCTTCCATGCCTTTGTCCCGGATGCTTCGATGAAGCTGTATGGGGTTGAAGCTGGTGGCCATGGCGTTGAAACCGGGCGTCATGCCGCACCTCTAACCGCTGGATCGCCAGGCGTTTTGCACGGCTCGTACAGCTATCTGATGCAGGACGAGGATGGGCAGGTGATTGAGACCGAATCGTTCTCGGCTGGCTTGGATTACCCCGGCGTCGGAGCGGAGCACAGCTATCTCAAAGATATTGGGCGGGTGAATTACGTGGCGATCACGGATCAGGAGGCGATCGAAGCCTTCCAATGGGTTTCACAGTTGGAGGGTCTGATCCCGGCCTTTGAGACAGCCCACGCCTTTGCCTTGCTCCGAAAGAACCTGTGGGATCCAGGAACACGGATCCTCGTGAACATGTCTGGCCGAGGAGACAAGGACATGGAACGCGCCTCGCAGATCCTCAGTTTGTGATCGGGCTGCACCGCAGCCCGTGGAGCGAGAGATCAGTCTGTGAAGGACGTTTTGAGCTCTGATGGCAGAAGACCGAGGTATTCGCGGCAGGCGTTCCGCAGTGCCTGAGACGAACCATAACCACATTGGGCCGCGATCTCATCGATTCCGTAGCTGGAACGCATG
>JAIUNY010000027.1 GCA_020161505.1 Armatimonadota bacterium
CCCACGGTCTGCCGATTCGACAAAGCTCCGATGCCACGCCGCACCAACTCTCCACATCGGAGGGCCTCGCTGATCCACCGCAGCGCGCTCCAGTACCAGCAATCCCTGGGAAGCCAAATCGTAGCCCGCGAATTCCGATGCCGGCCCGATTTCACCTTCCCCGGAGACCAAATCTCCCCGATTGACCTCGAATCCCCGTGGGAAGCGCACAGCAAATCGCTCACCTCTGATCGTCGCATACGCCTGCAGACCGGCCCCTCGGGACAAAGGCACACTGTGGACCACAAACGATCCTTCATAGCGCTCAAATCGAGCCTCAGAGGCTTCTAGGGGCAATTCCCGAACGGGAGGCGGGCGCATCACCACGCCCGTCAGCAAGGAAACCAGCACGATACTCCCCCAAAGCGCTTTTCGATCACCGAGCAGAGCCACGGCAAACGCCGAAACCCCAAAAACCAGAACCCAAGGGGCAAACGAAACCGCCATGCCGCTCGCCAAAGCCACGGCAATCAGCACCATCGGCCGATGCCGAAACTCATCCAGCCAGCTTGGCCAATTCTCGGGACGATGCCCCATCGCTCCCCTCGGTCACCGGATCTCCTCTTTTCGACCCCGCTGAGTCACCCGAATCTGAGTGAACAGTCCATCGCGCTCGGCGAGTTCGTTCAAACGAAAAAGGATCTGATCTTGACGCATCCGAATTTCTTGACCCCACGCCGAGCCCTTCACGGTCACCCAGAGCGTGCCATCTTCGTAAAGATCCGGTTCGGACTGCGCCGCCAGGATCGGGCCGACCACTTCAGGCCAATGCTTCATCACGCGCTGCGCGCTCACCGTTCGGAGCACTTGCGGGCTCTCGAACACGGAAGCAAGCATATCGGCGATCTTTCTCATGCAATCCCTTCGGAGACCCTATTCTGCCTGAACCTGCCCCTGATTCACGCGGAATATTTTTGATCTTCCCACCAGTTCTCCCCCCGCCTGGCCCGCCTCGGTGCAAGTCACCACCACCTGACCGCCATGCGTGAGAGCGGTATGCACCAGCCTGGCTCGGCGGTGTTCATCCAAGTCGCTGAAGATGTCATCGAGCAACAGCAGTGGCGGAAACCCGATGATCTGCTTCGCAAGATCCAAAACCGCGATTTTGAGGCTAATCACGGAGGTTCTCTGCTGCCCCTGACTCCCAAATTGCCGCGCCAGACGCCCTCCGACCATGATCTCCAAGTCATCCCGATGCGGGCCAACCGATGTCGATCCTCGAGCAATATCGCGTCCCCTCGTCTGAGCCAATGCCAGAGTCAAATCCGGCTCCTCGTCTTTACGCAGATAGACCAGCGAGAGCGCTTCCCCTGGTGCCATTTCGCCATGCGCCGCCGCAGCAAGCGGAGCAAGCATCTCGCACCACTCCACCCGAAAACTCCGAATTTCATGCCCACTCTCCCCGAGTTGAGCCTCCCAAACCTCAAACTGCTCGTCCCCCACGTACCGATCCGAAGCCAATTTGAGCAGTGCATTTCTCTGCTCCAAAGCTCGTTTATAGATCGCCAAGTGCCGGAAGTACGAGGGGTAGAGCTGCGAGAGCTCGCTGTCCATCATCAACCGACGACCCGCTGGTTCGCCGGTCACGAGTTCCAAATCCCCGGCCCAAAACGAAACCGAAGGCAGCCGACCCAAAAGATCACTCGCCCGAGCCAATCCAAGGCCATTGAGCAACGCCCGCTTCTTTCGACCCCGAAAGAGCTCCATTCCCAAAGCGGTTCCAGTGGGTTGAATCTCTCCAAAAACGCTCGCGGCCTCTGTCCCTTCGCGGATCGCTTCGGTATCCCGAGACCCCCGCACCACCCGACCAAGCGACAGCAAGGTAATGGCTTCCAGCACACTGGTTTTGCCTTGAGCGTTCTGTCCCGCGAGGAGATTGAACTCCGGCGAGAGCTCGATCTCCGCAGCCTCGATGTTTCGGTAATCGTGCAGCCGAAGCCGCTCCAAGATCACTGCCACGAAGCCACTTTCCCCCTCTCTCTCTTATAAAGAGTAAAGAGTAATACTCTTTCTCTTATTGTATTTATCCGTGGAATAACTTGGAGAGAGACAAGAAACCGCGCTGTAAACACCAACTTTACGGACGCAAACGCAATCAGATCAGAGAGGATCGACCTGTCACAGCCCCGTGGATAACCAGGGGGGAAACAAGGGGGGTTCTCCCCACCCAGATCTTCCCCCCATTTCTCCCCACGAAATCCCCCGATTTCCCCTGCGGTTTCCCCGAGGCGATTTCGGGCGAAATCAGACAAGCTTTTTCAGCCGCCCGTACTTCATCACGACGGCCTCCATGATGTAAATCGGGTGAACCCCCGAGACGTTCTCGATCTTGTGCTCTTTCCGGAACGGCTCCCAGATGTCCTGCATGGATCGAACTTGCTCCTCGGGCGGAAGATACGGCCAACGGTCGCACAGGCGTTTGATCGCGAAGTACTCGGCAAGCGTCATCCGATCCAGCTCGGGGACGACTGATTCCAGCTGATGAACGCCCGCGCGGTGCGGTGCAGGAGTAAATCCTCGCTGCGTCTCACCGACCCGGCACACCACGGTATTGGCGAAGAGATCCCCCAGTCGTTGGGATCGCTCGTTCAGAAACATCGTGATGAAGCCGGCCAAGTAAGGGGGAGGCAGAAGATCTCCGACCCGGATCACGTTGCGGATAATTGCCCCCCTCCACGTGATGGGGGTGCCATCTGCATGCATCACCCGGATCCCCATCGCCCGCTTGCCGGGGGTCTGCCCACTTGCCGCTCCTTCAAACGCAATGAAGTACACAAAGAAGCTGAAGGCCCCGATCAGCCCACTCAATAAGCTAGAGAGCCCCGCAGAGACCACGCCAAGAAACGAGGTGCCGATCAGGAGGGCGATGGTCGCGAAAGCGAGGAGCAACAGGTCGATGATCTGGGCCAGGGCGCGCGGCCCGATTCCGGCAAGATCATAGCGGATCACCACCTTCTCCGGCGTCAGCACCAGGTAGCGATCATTCACGAGTATCATCGTACCTGGCACGCCGCGTCATGATCATCCCGACAAAACGCCTGTGGGCCCTGGTGGCCTTGGGGATTCCCATCGCCCTCGCCGGGCTCGTTGTGCCGGGCCTTGAGCAGTTGATCTTGCCCTACAACCTACTCCTGATTCTTGTGTGGTGGCTCACCGGAACGGTGGCTCTCAAGCGACATCCCTTCGTCGTCAGCCGATTCACCGATCCCGTGCTGAGCGTTCGAGCCAACAACACGGTCCGCGTGCTGGTGGAGAATTCCTCGGGTCAATCTCAAAAGGTGCGCATCCGAGACGAGGCCCCGGCGAACTGTCTGGTCGAAGGCAACGAGCAACAACTCACCTTGCCGGGATACAAAACATCCGAATTCACTTACACCGTTGTGCCGCAATCACGCGGGCGATGGGATTTCCGGGGCACATTCATCAGGTACGCGGCTCCCTTTGGCCTTGCCGAAGTCCAGGTCGCACTCGGAAACCAGGAGACCGCGCGAGTCTTCCCGAATGTTAAGGCCGTTCAGGAGTTTGAGCTTCTCAAGCAGAGCGGTCACCTCTCATTGCTGGGCATGAGGCAATCGCGGATCAAGGGCCTCGGCATGGAATTCGAGTCGCTGCGCGAATACAACGACGACGATTACCGCACGATCGACTGGAAGGCCTCAGCCCGTCGCGGCAAGCTCGTGGTGCGCAACTACGAGCAAGAAACCAATCAAGCGGTGATGATCTGCGTGGACACCGGTCGCCACATGCTCAGCGAAGTTGACGGCGTCCGCAAGCTCGATCTGTGTCTCGATGCCGCCCTCTTGCTGATGCACGCCGCCGAGCGCGCCAACGACCAAACCGGACTTCTGCTCTTCAACGACGAAGTCCAGCGCTACATCGCCCCGAAGCGCGGCAAAGCTCAAATCGGCGCAATTCTCGATGCGGTCTACGACACCCAGGCCGAGCCCGTGCAATCGAACTATCTCGGAGCTTTTGGCTACCTGGCTTCTCGCTGGAAGCGGCGCTCGCTTGTGATCGTTTTCACCGACGCCGAGAACGAGGATCAGGCCAAGGAACTCAGCGCCGCTCTGGGGCTGGTGCGCTCGCGTCACCTGATCTATGTTGTCCGGGTCAGCGACCCCCGCTGGAAGCTCTCGCTTGTGGAGCCGGTGGACAATGAGCGCGTCCTCTTCGACCAAGCGGCCGCGCTCTGGTACCGCGCTGACCGTCAGAAGGCCGAGGCAACTCTCCGCACCCTCGGTTACCAAAGCATCGAAGCCGAACCCCAAGACCTCGCGACCGCCCTCGTGCAGGCGTATCTCCGGGTGAAGCAACTGAGCCTGATCTAAGGATCTCCAGGAATCTCCAATCGACCTCCTCCACCAAATCTCCGGATTTGGGGGAGGAGGCCCCAAGGGGGCAGGAGGGGGATCCGTACTCGATTGGGCCGTAGCCCAGTCGAGCTTGCTCACCACGTGTTTGCAACCGAGCCGCGCTCTTCAAAGCAAGCGGGAAGCCCGCCCCACCTGGCCTTCGGCCACCCTCCCCCAAACGAAGTTTGGAGAGGGCGAGTCCAGGAATCGTCCCCGGATTCGGACGTAAGTGATCTCAAACAGCCCTGTCGCTGGTGCCCCGATCTCTTGAGAGTCGGAAAGATACAAAAAAGCCCCCTGGCGAACAAGATCACCAGGGGGCTTGGGAGCCGAAGAATCAGCCCTGAACTTGCGCCAGGGTGGCCTTGAGGGCCTCGGCGCTCTTGTGGAGCAGTTCGCGCTCGGAATCACTCACCGCCGGCTCGTAGATGTCCACGACGCCGTGTCGGCCCACCACCGTCGGGAGCGACAGAGAGATATCGGAGATTCCGAGTTTCCCGCTTTGCGCTGCCGAGACCGGCAGAACCTTGCCGTTGTCCAGAGCCATCGCCTCGACCACTTCCTTGATCGAAACGCCGACGGCGCGGCCTGCGCCGCCCTTTTGAGCAATCACCGTGGCACCGGACTTCTTCGTGGCTTCAAAGATCTCCGCGCCCTTTTCATCCGTGTAGCCCGGGATTGATCGCAGGCTGACGCCGTTGATCGCCGCGCTCGACCAGATCGGCACCATCGAGTCGCCATGCTCGCCCAGGATGAGAGCCTTGACATCAAAAGCACCAACGCTAAAGTGATCCGCCAGCAGGCTGCGGAAGCGAGCGGTATCGAGAACCGTGCCGAGACCCAGCACTTGGCTCGCCGGAACAATGCCCGATTGCACGGTGAGGTGGGTGAGAATGTCGACCGGGTTGCTGACCACAAGAATCGTCGCGCCGTCGTTCAGCTTGACCTTCTTCAGTTCATCCAGAATGCCATTGAATAGACCGACGTTGCGGTTGATGAGATCAAGTCGGCTTTCATCCGGCTTGCGGCGCAGACCTGCGGTGATAACCACACAGTCGCTGCCTGCGACCACGCCGTAGTCGCCGCTCGTGAACGTTTGGTTGTTCAGGAGACTCGCGCCGTGGCGCAGATCAAGAGCCTCGCCGGCGGCGAGATCTTGGTTCACGTCGTTGAGAGCGATTTCCTTAACGATGCCGCCGAGTTGCAATGCGAATGCGGCATCGGAGCCCACGCGTCCGCCGCCACCAATAATGCTGACCTTCATGATCGTCCTAACCCTGCCACGGGGCAGGAGTGATGACCTCATTATGGGCGTGAAAATCGCCGCGTCCCTGGGAATGAATCGGGCTTCTGACCCGCTTACTGCGTGTCCCACAGGTAGTCCTGCGGATTCAGGATCAGGCCTTGCCAGTCGGATTGCACCTGACAGCCATGGGTCAGGCGTGCAATCGGGACTCGGGCCATCCGGCCATCCGCATAGACCGTCGTAACATTGGTTTCGAACCACGGGTAGAGCCCTCCGCCAGGAAGGCCATTGGCTGAGCCACTCCCCCACTCGCGCCCACCGGTGAAGAACTGCTCGTTCGGGGTGCCCTCAAATCCGAATGAGTCGCGAGGCTTGTTCTCCGCTGCCGCATATCGGCAAGGAGGGACGATCAGGTAGTTCCCGCCTCCCGTCGGCTTCCCGTTCTTGATTTCCCACGCAGAATCAGCGAGCATCAGGGTGTCGCTGGGAACGGAAATTTGGCCTCCTTGGCGAGGGAAATTTGTCCAGCCTTTGCCCTGATCGACCACGGGAGAGAGGTAGGTGAAGTTGTAGCCCAAGTTGCTCCGCTGCGAAGCCTGGTAGTACCGAGTAACGGAATCTCCGCCGGTCAAATCGGGATCGAAGGAGACCGCTGGTCTTTCTCGCGTCATATCAACGGGACAGAGGAAGAGGTTGAATTCTTCAACGTACGGCAGAACTCCCTGAACCCAGGTGCGATCTGTCTGCGGGCTGGCATCGTGGGCAAACGACTGCCGCGCCAGCATGTAGGTGTCGTCGTAATCCGCTTGGTAGAGGTTGATTCCGACCCCGACTTGCCGAGCTGACTCCGCCCATGCAACGTGGTGGGCTTCTCGCTTGGCCGAGGCCAGGGTTGGCACGAGCAAAGCCGCCAAGATTGCCACGATGGCAACCACGACGATCATTTCCACGAGCGTGAACCCGGATTTCGTCAAATTGGTCGGCCTGCCTCCACAGGATTTGGTGAAGCCTGACCGCTCAGACTTCACCATTGATTATATCACGCCCCGGGAATCCGTGCGTTTCATAAATTGCAGGAGCAAAAATTCCTGTTAGCCGATCACGTCGGGCAAAGAACCCGCTCCGGCTTGGAACGCGAGAAATTCTCCCAGATACTCAAACCCAAGTGACTCGTACCAGCCTCGCAGGCTGCCGTGGCATTGAAGCACCAGAGGTTTGCCACGGCTGGCCGCCATCGACATCGCCGCCCGCACCATCTGCCCGCCGTAGCCGAGTTTGCGCTTGTTTCTGGCCACGCACAGATTGTAAAGCCCCACCGATCGCTCCGATTCCGCCAGCATCATGGAGGCAAGCGGTCGCGTGTGAAGCTCGAAGTTCAGCAAATGATGCGCCGACGAAGCCGTGGCATGAGCCACGAGAGCCTTTGCCTTGGCCGGAGCCGACGGGAAGAACTGCTCCGCCATGAATTTCGCCGCCACCAGTCGCGAATGAGTCGTCTCACACGGAACCAGTCCGCGCCAAGGCTGCCCCGATTGCCCGGTAGAGAGCTGGCTCAACGATTGCCTCACCGTGTACCCCTCCGCGATCAGAGCATCGACCAAGCCTTCCGGTGCCCAATCATCCGCCACGTAAATCCAAAGTCCAAAGGGGTGCTTCGCATCCTCGCGCAAATCGCGCAGAGTCTCCGATACCGAGGCGGATCCATCGAACGCCGCGGCAAAATTGCCAAAACTCAGCCGGTGCGGCGATCTTGCCAGCAGATACCCGCTCCTCTGGGAGATCGTTGTTCCGGGAAGTTGTCGAGCCAGCGAAAAGTAGGTGCTCTCCACGTTGTCGAGCGCCGCGAGAACCGCCTCGCTCAAAACACTGTGCTCCACACCATCGCCGGATTCACGCGCTGCGGAGCCAGGGTGATTCCCATGGAAACCCCGCCGCCGAGCTGAAATCCGAAGTACCCCCGCAGGCCGCGAGGGGTCAGAAACCCAGCCGCGAAGGCATCGCTCGTTTCGTTGAGTCGCCAAAGATCCAGCCCTGCGCCGACCTGCAGTCCCACGGTCGGCTCCAGGATCAACGCAAACCGAATCGTGGGCGAATAAAACGCCGAGGGCGCGTTAAACTGCTGACCCCTCAAAGTCGAGGTCAGGAAGTTCGCCACGGATTTCAGGAGCTGCTCCCGAACCAAAAATCCCCCATAATGCCCCGTTTCGAGGGTCAATTCCTGCACGTTCCCGAGCGCGTCGCGCAGCCTCTGGCTGGAGATCTTGGGCACCACATTGTCGTGCCGTGCCGAGATCAAGTAGCTGGGCCTCAGATCATCTTTACGCAGGTAGGTCAGCGGCTCCACATCCCGCAACTGCTCGCGCATGATCTCCTCGGTGAAACCCTTCGCCCGAAGCTGTTCGCGCTGCACCCCGACCCTACTGGAGTTCCACATAATCGCGGCAAGATCTGCCCCGCCCAGCATAAACGCCCCGCACTTGAAGCGCGGCTCGACGGCAAAACCCAGCGACGACACAATCGCCCCGAGGCTCGTTCCGGTCAGGCCAATCGCATTCGGATCCAGTTCCGACTTGGTGCTGATGAAATCAACTGCCCGCCGCAAATCCCACACCGACTGAACAAGGGTCTTGCGCAGCTGCCCCGGATCGGCGACAATCGCCAGCTCTCCGCTCCGAGTGCCTTTCGGGGTTCGGCTGAGGTGGTACGGCAGGGGCATCAGGATCGAGGCGATCCCTTTGCGGGCGAGCTCCGTCGCCATCTCCTCCTCCAGAGCCTGATCGGTGGCACCCCAAAAGTGGAGAAGAATCACCACCGGGGCGCGTCCTACCCGTTGAGTGGGAACAAAACAGTCGAGTCGGACGGAATTGTTCTCTTCGTAGGGCGTCACCATCGCAGAGGGGAACGTAACCTGGTACTTTTCCCAGGACTCGGTTTCCCGCACTGACCGCCAGCGATCGAATTCGATGGCGGGAGGGGGAACCAAAACCTCCGGCGTCTCTTGCGAGGCTGCCGCCCAGCCCGCAAGTCCGCAGAGAAGAAAGATGATAAACAGTTTGGCCGCTTGGATCACGTTGAGCACGGCGACGCTTGGTCAACCAGTTGCAAGTTTAGACAACGCAGTGACTCTCGCGCTGGGTGTCGGGGGATTAAATGCACAAACCGCCCAACTTGACCCTAGTGTGAAGCGGTTTTATGAGGAAGGTAGATACAAGAGCCCGTTCGTCACCACATGCCAGGGCGACCCCTGGCGGATCCCGTTCCTGATGGAAGTTGCCCAGCAAGAGGTGATTCTCGCTTCCGATTCGCCCCACAAAATCGTGGCGATGGCGGGCCGGTTCACCGAGAACGGCTCCCGGCGCGATCTTCTCGGAAATCCTGCGCTGAGCGCAATCAACCGATCCAAGGCACCTGGGGCATTGCTGCGCACCCTCATGCGGCTCCGGCAGCGCGGAGTGATTACCGGCGACCCAACTCCTCCCGAGGGAATCCCGAACCAGGTTCAATCCGCCGCCGCCACGGTGCTCGAATCGATGCTCGACAACGAGCCGTTGATCCGGGCCACCTGGGGATCGGGAACCGATCTCACTCGGCTCAAGAAGCTCACCCAAGAGCGGGCCTGGGAGGGAGCCAACCCGGTCAGCTACCGCGAATGGACGAACCTGGCCGACCGCGTGGACATGGCGTACCTGATTGCCGCATCGCAAGATCTTGCCGCTGCGATCCAAGAAGCGAGCACTCTGGCTGCTTCGGTGGAGTCCACCGCGAACTACGAGTGGCGGATTGCCACTCAGTGGGGCGACATCGTGCTGAGCGGCGGCAAGGAAAACCGTCACACCGGCGCAATTCTCCTCGCGATCGACACAGGCGGCAACGACACCTACGTGAACAACCCCACCCAGGGGAATGATTCTTCGTGGTTCAGCACCGTGATTGACTCGGCGGGTGACGACAAGTACGTCAGCGACCTCGGCTACGTCGGAAAGCCGGTGCGCGAGGGACAAACTCGTGCCGCGCAAAGAGGCAAACAGGGCCCGGCGAGTGCAGCTTTTGGCATGACCTTCCTCTTCGACCTTGCCGGGAAGGATCTCTACCGCTCCGCCGCCAACGGGCTCGGATCCGGCACATTCGGGGTTGCCTATCTCCATGACCGCGACGGCGATGACATCTACGATGCCTATGCCGACGGCATCGGTTTCGGCATGTTCGGGCTCGGGATCGTTGAGGATGCCCAGGGCAACGACCGCTACTCCGGATTCAATCAGGTTCAGGGCGTGGGGCTTCCGAACGGAGTCGGCTGGCTCATCGACCGGGCCGGCGACGATACTTACACCGCCGAAAACGCCGTCAAAGACTTCCCCAGCCCCCAAAGTGCCGAGCACAACGTCAGCATGGCGCAGGGTGCCGGCAACGGAGTGCGGCTCGACTATGTGAACGGTCGAAGCCTTGCCGGAGGCATCGGCCTGCTCCACGATCTGCGCGGGGATGACATGTATTCATGCGGCGTTTTCGGTCAGGGCGTGGGCTACTGGATGGGCCTCGGGGCTCTCTGGGATGCCGACGGGAACGACAAGTACACAGGAACTTGGTACGTTCAGGGCTCGGCGGCTCACTTCGGGATCGGCTACTTGGTCGACGACAAAGGCTCCGACCGATACGATGCCCTCATCAACATGAGCCAGGGAGCGGGCCACGATTTCAGCATCGGACTCCTGTTGGAGCGCGCGGGGAATGACACCTACAATGGCGCCGGACTCTCGCTCGGGGCCGGGAATTCCAACGGAATTGGCGGATTCTTCGATCTCGCCGGGGACGACAACTACCTCACCAAAGGCCCGACGACCCTTGGCCGAGCCAACGAAGTCGCCCAGGGATCCTTGCGGATGGCGGCTCTGACCCTTGGGGTTTTCTTCGATGGTCACGGTCAAGATAGCTATCCCGCCAGCTTCCCCTACGCGAAAAACGGAGGGCGCGAAGGCACCCGTCAGGCCAATCGATCGGGAGGGCCAGGGGCCATCGGGGCTTTTGTGGATCAATAAGCGTCGCAAAGGTGTTGACGGTCTCAGGCCGTGAGTTTCCAGTAACATAGCCCGTAGCCGTATGATCCCGATTCGCGACAACCTCAAAACGCGCGAAATCCCCGTCCTTGTTTGGACGTTGATCGGGCTGAACGTGCTGATCTACGTGTGGGATCGAGGGGGTGGACTCTTTGGCCCCAACCTCGCGTTTGCCGACCTCGCGATGCGCCCGCGCCAGGTGCTGCTCGCGCTTTCGCCGAACGGCGACCCGGTGGAGATGGCGAAGATTTTCACCAGCATGTTCCTCCATGGGAGCCTGGCGCATATCATTGGCAACGTTCTTTTCCTCGCCGCTTTCGGGCCGAGCGTCGAGTCAGCGTTTCGAGGCGGACGGTTCGCGCTCTACTATCTCTTCTGGGGAGTCTGCGCTGCCGCGGCACACATCTATGTGAATCCAGGCAGCGATACCCCCACCGTCGGAGCCTCGGGTGCGATTGGAGGAGTTTTGGGGGCGTACTTCTTGCTCTTCCCGGGGAGCCAGATTCGGGTGGTGATCCCGCCGTTCATCTTCTTGCCCTTCACGGTGACGAGTTGGGTGCTTCTCGGCATGTGGTTTGCGTGGCAGATCATCTTCCCGCAGCCCGGCGTTGCCAATTGGGCCCACGCGGGGGGATTCCTGGCGGGCATGATCACCGTGCTTGTTCTGGGTGGGCGCGAAAAGGTCTTGCACGGCAGCAAGATCGAGGAGGACACAGATTTTGAAGATTGATCGGTTGAATGCGCTCTGGCTCAAATTGCTTTGGCCCAGCCTGATCGTGACCGCGATTCTCGCGGGCATCAATCTCATCCCCCGATGGCAAGCCGAGCAGAGCAATCGCGCGGTTTCCCTCGTTGTCGAGTTCGCCACGGTTCGCGATTTTGCCCTTTCCCAGGGAGTTTCAATTCCCGACGCCCTGGACGAGCTCAGCGCGATCGGTGTGACCGCCATTGCCCTCAACGAAAAGACCGCCGGAGACCTGATCTCTTCAGGCCAAGTCTCGGTGACCCCGTCTCCTCAGACCACCCGAGGGCTGGCGAGCAACGAGTTTCTGATTACAGGGCGGGCAAGCGATCTCGAGTGGATTCAGAGTGCCTATCAGGCGAGAACCGGTCAAAAACTCCTCCAGAGTGGGCTCAGCGGCGCGGTTCCCCGTCAACGGTTGCTCACCGATGATCCGCAGTTTTTGCGCTCGATCACCCTCGGCATTGACCCTGCCGAAGCGAAACTGGTGCGCAATGCCGGATTGCAGATTGTCGGACGAATTGCCAATCCCATCGGCACCAGCCAACGCAGCATCGACTGGAACCTTAGCGAACTCAAGCGTCATGGAGCCGAGTTCTATCTGCCCCTCGGAGATGCCGTCCTCGGTGACCGTGAGCTCGTCGATCACACAATTCAGAGTCTGGAATCGAACGGCCTGACCTACGTCGCGGCGGAGTTCGGCAAAACCAGCGGCGAGAGCAAGATCGTCGGCAAGCTCCAAGATCAAACCGTGCGACTCCATGCGGCTCAGGCGGCGGAGCTTCAGCGCATGGCTCCGGCGGCGATTGTCGAACGGTATGTCAAGGCAGCGCGCGAGCGGAACATCCGCATGCTTCTGGTTCGCCCGGCCAGCGCATCGGGCGAAAAGCCGTTGGGAGAGTTCAACAAGCTCCTGCGCGAGATCCGGCAAGGGCTCGAGCACGATGGTCTGACGCTGAAAGCGGCCCGACCTTTCTCGATGCCCGAGTCGAATTCACTGCTCAAGCTTCTCCTTGGCCTCGCCACTGTTCCAGTGATGGCGTTTGTCGCGAGCCGCCTCTTTTCCCCGGGCCGCCTTCAGACGGTTGCGGTACTCGGAACAGGCTTACTGGGCCTGGCCACGATCAGCGCCTCGTTCCGTGAATACACCGCGCTTGCCGCCAGCATCGCCTTCCCGATTGCCGGATATCTCTGGTGGCTGGAAAAGGATCGCCGCCCGGTGTGGCTTGCCGTCGCCGGGATCTCGCTTTTCAGTTTCGTCGGGGGGCTTCAGGTTGCGGGGCATCTGACGGGGCTGAAATACATGCTCCACCTCGACATCTTCACCGGCGTGAAACTCTCGGTGTTCCTGCCGATTCTCATCATCGGCCTGATCCTCGCGTTCCGGTTGAAATCGTGGAAGGAGATCGGCGAGACGCCCGTTCTCTGGGGATCGCTGGTCGCGAGCATTGTCGGGCTGGGCGTGTTGATGTTCATGAACGCCCGCACTGGCAATGACAATCCTGCGGCGGTGAGTGGACTTGAGCTCCAATTCCGCGACTTACTGGATCGGGTTCTGTTTGTCCGCCCGCGAACGAAGGAGTTCCTGATCGGACATCCGGCTCTTGTGGTTGGAGCCTGGCTTGCGTGGGTCGCTCACAGCGGGCACCGCCTGGGCATCCCGACCCTAAAGGGATCGGGGCACCCAAGCGAGGGCGAAGCCACCCAACCTTCAATCGATGCCCTCCCCAAAATCTCCGATTTGGGGGAGGGTGGCCAAGGGCCGGGAGGGGGTTCGCTCACCACCCAAGCCTTGAGCGAGACACAACGCCAAACCACCATGACCCTGAAGGGATCGGCTTTGAAGCCTGCCGCCTATCTCCTCCTCGCCATCGGAGCGATCGGGCAGACGAGCATCGTGAACACGATGTGCCACCTCCACACCCCCATCCACCTCAGCGTGGCCCGAATCCTCTCCGGACTCGTGGCGGGATGTATACTCGGCCTGCTCGTTATTCTTGTGGCGCAGAGGGTCTGGCCGGATCTGCGAGCACGGGGTTCTGAGTAAATGGCAAAGCTGCTCTTGGCGGGATATTTTGGGTCGGGCAATCTGGGGGACGATGCCATCCTGCGCGGATTTGTCAGCGCGATCCCCGATGACTATAAGTTCCGCGTGATCTGCGGCAACCCCGAGAAGCTCAACCGGCTCCACGGTTACAGCGGTGTCGGCAAAACCGATCTCGCCAAAGTCCGAGAAGCCATCGCCGAATGCGATGCCCTCGTTTTCCCGGGTGGGAGCATCTTCCAAGATGTCACGAGCGTGCGGAGTGTCGCTTACTACTCCTCCCTCGTAAAGGATGCCAAGAAGGCGGGCAAAAAAGTCATCATGCTGGGGCAGGGGGTTGGCCCCCTCAATCGATTTATGGGCAAGCGCTTTGCTGCTTCCGCCTTCCAATCGGCCGACCTGATCTGCGTTCGTGACGCCGCCTCGGTCGGAGCCCTCAAGGAACTCGGCATCAAGGGCGTACCCAAAGTGACCGCCGACAATGCTTTCCTCCTTCCCGAGCCTCCGCGCAGCGAAGAATCCAGCAGCTTCGGCGTGGCCGGCATGAAGACGATCGGCGTCTCGGCACGGCCCTTTGGGAAGGATAAAAGCAAGGCCGTCATCAAGACCTTCGCCGAGTTCGTGAAGTTGCTTTCAAACAACGGCTACGTGCCGGTGATGCTCGCCCTCGATGAAGCGGAAGACGCGCGCATCATTCAAGAGATCGCCAAAGTTCATGGCGGAAAGGTGCCGGAACTCAAGGGTGTTTCCAACCCGATCCAAATGCAGGAGCGCATCTCGCGAATGGAAGCCGTGGTGGCGATGCGGCTCCATGCCGGAATCCTCGCGACGACGGTGGGTGTTCCCAGTTACATGGTGAGCTACGATCCGAAAGTCACGGCTTTTGCGAACTCTCTCGGCTATGCAAGCCCTCCAAGTATCCAGGGGTTGACGGCGGATCGGTTGTTCAATGGGTTCCAAACATTCATCAAAGATCGGGAGCGCACGGCGACGGCGATTCGGGCAAAGCGCGAGGAACTCGCCAAGGCCGCTTACGCCAACATCGACGCCCTGCGTGCCTGCCTTGAGTAGGAATGTGATCCGATTCGGCCTGGCGGCGTGGCTGCTGGGCGGGTCAGTTGCCTTTGGGTTCTCGGTCTCGCCTGCTCTAAGGTCCTCTGGAGCTGAGGTTGGGTCGACGGGTATTTGGTCAGAGTTGGGTGGTGTTTTGCCCCTCCCGGCCTTTGGCCACCCTCCCCGAGTCAAGCTCGGAGAGGGCGAGATCTGGGGGTTGGGTGGTGACGCAGGTGCTTTTCTCCCAATCGACACCCCATCAGAATTGGTTCTCGCGACCCTGGGAACCGGGGGTCAAATTGCCGATTCTCGCCCTCTCCAAACTTCGTTTCGGGAGGGTGGTCAAAGGCCGGGAGGGGCTGACTCTCCCCCTGCTCCCGAATCCATCACCCCGACCCCAAAAGGAACAGAACACCCGAGCGGGCAAGAAACAGCCCCGCCTCCCAGAGTCGAAAACCTCCCCGACCGAAAGCCTTCCGCCGTGCAGGAATTCCGGCGATGGCTGGACAACACCCTCATCGAACGCACCAAGCTCTTTGGTCAGCGACGCTTGGCTTACTCGTTCCGCCAAGTCAGCGGCGACCGCACCGCCTACAACACCACCAACTCGGGTGGATTTGGCGACCAAAGCTTCACGAACTTAGGCTATATCCGCGTGGAGAGCCGAGGCATCTATGGCTGGTTGAACCTGGACGCCAACCTCCAGGACGCCCGATTCGAAGATCCGCAAATCGCTCGCTACCGCCTGTTCACCGATCGCGGGAAATGGAACGGTCAGCTGGGAGATGTCAACGCCCGATTGCCGAGCACCAACCGCTTCATCCAGTACGGGCGGAGCGTCAATGGGCTCCAGCTGGGGTACCGATCCGGAGGGCTGGAGGTCGGACTCGTCCGCACCAATTCGCGCGGCGAGGCACGGACTGTCACGATCCAAGGCACCAACTCCGCAGGGCCTTACTATCTCCAAAGCAGCCAAGTTATTCGAGGGAGCGAGCGCATCGAGATTGATGGCATCGCCCAGATTCTTGGTCAGGACTACACGATCGACTACGAAATCGGCTCGATCACCTTCGTCAATCGACAAACTCTTCAAGCCAAGCTGATTCCTCCGACCAGCACGATTGTCGCGACGTACGAGTCGCTCAACTTTAGTGGCGGAGGCGGCCGAGTCGAGGGAGGCGTGGTCAACTACAACCTCGGAAGAGGCGGCAAGATTGGGATCACCGGCTTGCGCCAAACCACCGGAGCCAGCGCGGATCTGTCCACTCGTCTGGAGAAGTTCCAAGGCTTCGGGCCACCATCGACGCCTTACTTCCTCCAATTTGAGCCTCTCGCGACGCAACCGGTTGTGATCCGCGTGGATGGTGTCCTCCAAACCCAGGGAGTGGACTACACCTTCGACGCCAGCAACCGGGCGATCTTTTACTTCACCCGATTCATGCCCGCGACGAATCAAATCGACGTCCTGTACACCCCCAAGCCGACATCCTCCACTTTGGGCGACCGAGAGGTTTTTGGCATTGACTACACACTCAGCTTTGGCAAAGGCTCCAGCTTGCAGCTGAGTCAAGCCACCGGTCGCACCACCAACTCTCCGACCCCAAGCTCGGGAACCGCGCGCAGTGCCCGATTCACCTATCAACTCGGCCCATGGTCTGGCACCACCTCAACACGTTCGATCCCCAGCACCTTCGTGAGCGTCGAGTCGGCCGGATTCCTCCGAAACGAGGATGCAAGCGACCTCACCCTTCGCCATGCCAGCCGGAAA
The DNA here is from genome assembly GCA_020161505.1 of Armatimonadota bacterium. GTDB lineage: Bacteria > Armatimonadota > Fimbriimonadia > Fimbriimonadales > Fimbriimonadaceae > UphvI-Ar2. The sequence goes on from JAIUNY010000027.1 coordinate 16,299, forward strand.
AATGGTGATCTCTCTCTGACCCACCTCAACGCGAGCATCACTCGGTTTACCGGAGCAACTGCCGCCCCGACGCGAACGCGATTCTCCCGTTCGGAGATCAGCTACGACCTCTCGCGGGAGAACACCAAGGCGTTCCCGATTCGGGTGTCGCTCCTCAGCACAAAATCGCAAGCGGGCACCAGCCGCACAGACGTGGATTCCTTGAACCTCGAATCCTCCCGCACCTGGGGAGGGCTGCAGATGCGCTTCGGAGCAAGCCAGCAGAAGGTGACGGGAACCCAACCGGCCGACCTTTCGACAGCACGGCTCCAAGCAAGCTATTCTCGCAGCCGAGAGTGGCAGTTCACCGCTGGATCCTCGCTCAGCTGGATCAAATCCGGGAGCGATTCTGGTCAGGGCCGCGAGCTTTCCCTGACCGCCCAGTACAACCCCACCGAGCGATTCAACGCCAGACTGGGCTTCAGCGACAACGATGCGGGCGACCTCAGCAGTCTCGCGGGAATCGACACCGGCTACGGCGCCGGATACAACGGCAACGGTTTTTCGTCTGGTGCAGGATCGAGCTTTGGCGTCGGCGCAACCAACGGTCGCAGCCTGAATCTCTTCGCAAACTGGGAGATGACCGACCGAATCACCGGTCGCCTGAGCGGACTGATCTTCCGGAGTTCCGGCAACTTCAGCTCGAATTCGGAATCGAAATCGCTGTCCGCTGGCGTCGATGTCGATCTGGGCAAGGGGCACGTTCTCTCGGGCGATCTGAGCACGAGTTCGACAGAATTTCTGGAATCTCCCGTCAGAAGCAGCGTCACCACCGGCTCTGGATCCATCACCGGATCCTTCGGGAAACTGGGCTACCGGTTCACCGGAACCGCTTTGATGACGGGCGGAACGAGTACCTTTAAGCAAGATTCCTGGAGCTTCGACCTTGGCCTCGACTACCGCCTCAGCACCCGGGAGAATCTGGGATTGCTCATCAACGCCGGCCGTTTGAGCGGATACCTTCCCCAAGATGAAGCCGATCTGGCCTTCAGCTATCGGTACCAAATTTGGCAGAATCTCGCTCTCAATGCGAACTACCGATACCGCAACATCCGAAACCGGGACGCCACCTTGACTTCGGGTGCTTACCGATCCAACACATTTGACATCGAACTCGGGTTCAATTTCTCTGGCTGAGAGGGAACCAAACCGTAACGAGAGCCCCTCTCAACACGTTAGGGAATTGAGTCAAAGACTATGAAAGCTTTGTTTGGATTGATGTTGGGTGTGGCTACCCTGGCTTTGGTCGGTTGCGGAGGCGATCTCTTCACCCGGACGGCGACCATTACGGGAACGGTGGTGGATGTAGATTTCAACCCCGTTCGAGATGCGCAAGTCACCGCGTCTGGCACCACGGTGCGAACCACGAACACTGGTTCGTTTACTCTCACCGAGATGCCCGAAGGTGATGTCGATGTTCTTGCCCAGACCACGATCAACGGCACCCGGTTCCGGGGACGCACCGTGATTGTGAACTCGGCGAATCAGCAGCAAGGGAGCGTGAACATCGTGGTTGGCCCGGAGAGCCAACTCGCAACCATTCGCGGCACCGTACGCGATGCCGACGGATTTCTTCTCACCGGAGCGTCGGTGTTCGCCTATCTCGGATCGGGCAGCTCTCAACGCGCCCTCACCGATCGCAACGGCGAATACATCCTGCGCGATGTGATCGGAAACACCACTTACACGCTCAGTGCAAGCGGTCGAACCTTCCGAAGTGATCAGACCACGGTCACCGTAACTCCTGGCACGACGCGCACACAGAACTTTATCCTGCGCGATGCGGGTCTGCCGTTCCTGAATCCTCCGCAGAACATCGGCGCAACCTCCTGGGTTGCCCACCCGACATCCCGCGAACGCGGAGCGGTGGATTGGGTGAAGCAGAAGTTTGATCCTCGTGATCGTCAGTTCAGCGCAACCAGCCGCTCGATCCGCAGCGACATGAGCGTGGAAACGGAGCTGTTCTGGGATCGAAACGACTTTGCCGACAAGTTTGGCATCGGCGTCTACCGAGCTCCCAGCTCGGGCGGATCTCTTTCCGGCATCGATCTCTATTTCGATCCCCTCGCCCCGTACTATGTCGATATCGGCCTGAACCCAAGCAGCACCTACAGCTACGCGCTCACCACGATCTCTGCGCTTTATCCGGAGTTCTCCAACAACACGGAGAGTGCTCTGAGCAATCGCATCGTGGTGAACACGCTCAATTTGCTGAACCTGACTGGGATGGGCCCGGGAATCCGGTTCAACTGGGCGAACGGCTCGGGCGCGCAGAGCTACATCGTTTACCTCTTCGATGAGTTCCCGTCGGCCGGCGTGAACCAGATCTGGGACACCGAATCGAACCCCACCACCGGACTTGGGCAAACCTATACAGGCCCAGCCCTTCAGGCCGGTCGGACATACTACTATGTGGTGCTGGGCGTAGCGAACGGGAACTCCAGCCGAACGATTAGTAAGGTTGGATCGTTCATTCCCTAGAGGTTTCTGCTCTTGATGCTTGACTCACGATTCAGGGCGGCTTCGGCCGCCCTCTTACTTGTATTCCTGACCACGTGCGGTGCCGCGAACTCCTTGCGGATCGAGGTGGGAGCCACGCGTTCCCCCGAATCCATGGGAGACCGCGTCGATGCCGTGGCCCGGCAAGTGGGTCAGCGGCTCGCCGGCCTGAGCGCGCAGCGGCGTTCGCTCGAGCCTTCAGCGGTGCCCTTCACCGTGCCGATGCGCGCGACCCTCACCCAAGGTGGAGTGGCTCTGCCAACGATTCGAGGGGCCTCGCGCGGGCCAGAAGCAGGAGGCGGACTCACCTTGGCCTTCGAGACCACCGGCGACCGCGCTTTTCCGAGCGACTACCGCGCTTATCTCCAGCAGGTCTTCACTGCGGCTGAACCAGCCATGAACGCCGTTTTCGGTCCGCCCGCCGTGGCAGGAACCGTTCGCGTCCTCAGCTACGAAGCGGATATCCCGGCCCGACAGGCCGTCGCGGGAGGCGTGTATGTGGTGAATGGCCCGCTCGGCCCGGAAATCCGATTCCCGGTCTACCAAAGCCCCGCGAGCACGGCGGTGAACTTCATCCACTGCTTGCTGCTGGCCTATCAGGCGGACAAAGTCACCCCGTTTGATGCCTACAACGAAGGTCTCGTTCGCGCCGCCACGATGCAAGTCGCCCGCGTGCCTGGCTCGATTCCGAGCGTCACCGCCGATTCCATCGAGCAGACCCTCGACAACCTGTACGACATCAGTGCCTCGTACCAGTGGAGCAACTATCCTGGCCTCGGTACCCCGAGTTTCATCGCTCCCAACCTCCTGACCGATCCCCTGCCTGTCGGCGGATCCACCGGCGGCGCCTACCTTTTGCGCTACAAAATGGCGGGAACCGCGTGGTCAAAGGTGCTCACCCAGTACCCCGCGTTCATCCGCACGTTCAATCAAAGCCTGTTCGCTGCACCGTCGCTGTACCAATCCGAAGCCAATCTGGTGCAACTCGGTCAGACCACTCTGAACACCGTGGCAGGGGCTCCGGGAGCAACCGTCGAGGGGCTGAGTTTTGCCGATTGGACTCTCCGCCAGGCGATCCTCGACACCCGGCTCAACGCCGGGCTCAAGATCGTTCCGGAAGTCTTCCCTCTCTCTCCGACGGCGGGCAGTGCCGATTTTGGCCCCTTCGCCGTCATCCTGCACGCTTTTCGCACGTCAAGTCTCGGCAGCGAGACTTTGCTCGATGGCACCAGCTACCCGCTCTATTGGCGAAACGATTTCACTCGGTTCTTCACCGCCGTGCAAGACGACCGCATGTCGGTGACCGGTGGCTACGGTTCCGTGGCACCGAACTTCCCGGCCCGCACCAGTGCCAATGTGCCGTACCGAGTGGCGATCGACGTGCCGTTCCAGAGCAAGCTCGTGCGGCTCTATGTGCCCGCAGGATCCATCGCGACCGGCGCCGCTCCGACGGCGAAGAACTTCTACGGCACCCTCGTGGGGTTCGATGGACAGAACGGGCTCTCTCTGCAGGTTGATTCCTCAGCCGGAATCTCGACGATTCCGATCACTGATGGAGCGTTCGGAGCCACGATCGACGCGGGGCTGTTTGAGCCTGCTCAGATGGTTCGGGTTCGGGTTCTCCAGGGCAGCACGATTCTTCTGGACCAACGATTCGCCAAGGGCAAGGGCCCGATGGCGGTTGATCTGAGGAGTCCGGCTTCGGATACGTCATTCGTGTTCGCTCGGGAGAATCGCCTCGTCGGCGTCGGCTTCCCCATCGATCCTTATCGTCCGAATCCCGCCGACACCTTGAGCCTCCCGGACAACCAAACCCTGGTCGCCCGCTGGAATCCTTTTGTCTCTCGCTACGATTTCTATCCCAGCGAGGGTGAGTTCCGGCAGGGTCTGGGATACTTTGTGCGCGGAACCACCACGTCGGGGATCCTGGTACAAGGTCGCACCAGCGAGAAAACCCCGTTGAGCGTAGCCCTTCAACCGGGTTGGAATCTGGTGAGTCTTCCGAGCTCCACCGCCGTGACCACGCTCGATGTGCAGGCCACGACCACCACTCAAGCCGTTGTGCCCTGGTCCGAGGCGCGTGGGGTTCTGGTCGGGGACACCTTCTTCACCTTCAACCCCGATCCCGGCAATCCAGATGCGGGGTCGCTGATCCCCGTATCGACCTTTGAGCCAGGGAAAGCCTACTTTGTCCGATGCTTGGCGTCCGAAGGAGCCGTGCTCGTTTTCAACAACGGAGCAACGCGTTCCCGGAGTCTGCAGAGCGTGACCAAGGCGCTTGCTCACGCGAGAACAACGAGAGACATCGCGGCATTCCGAAAGGGCGGCACGACGACCGGCAACACGGGCAACACCGGAAAAGGTGGCGGAAGTGGTTTGTCCACCTGGATTGCCAACATTCAAGTTCGCTCCACGCAAGGCCAGTACTGCGAGGCTGTTCTCGGGATGCAATCGGGAGCGCAGGCAGGAATCGGCGTCGAGGACCATCCCCTTCCCGTCGGGCCGGGTGGATTCCAGATGAGCTTCAGCCAGCATGGGCAGCTCTACCGCGATGTTCGTCCGATTCTGAGTGGGACAAGGTACCGAGTGACCCTCACCGGCCTGATTCCTGGCACTCAGGTTTCATTTGTGCCTCAGTTTTGGATCGGAACGTCGAATCTCACCGTCCACGGGCTCCCCGGTGGGTCTCAAACGCTGCCCCGCACCGGTCTTGCTTTTTGGCCAACGACTTCGACGATGACTCTGGAGATTGAAGCGCGATGAATCAGCGACCCAACAAGAGTCTCTGGGCGGCTCTGATTTTTGCCCTCCTGATCATCCTCGGGTGCGGAGGGGGCGGAGGTGGAGTTGCGCCGAGCAATGTGGATGTCTTCGGCAATGTTGTGTGGATCGAAACCGGGTCGGCAACGGCTCCTCAAGCGACGGTGCGGATCGGAGATGTCTCGGCCCAGACCGATGCGTTCGATGGCTACTTCAGTCTGACCGTGCCGGCGGGGGCGACAAGCCTCACCGTCACCTATGCGCCGACTTCCACCGGCACCCCGATTGTCCGAACCTTCACCTTCCCTGCCGCTGCCACCGATCGCGATCTGGGCGAGATCTACATCGGCCCCGATGAGGTGATTGTCACGGGAATTCTCCGCGATTCGGCGACAAATTCACCAGTCAGTGGTGGAAATATCACCATTGCTGGACGCGCCGGAACCAGTGCCGCAGACGGGCGATTCAGTGTTCCGAATGTCGCCTACAGCGGCTCAACCCTCAGCGTCTTTCTTGGTTTGCAGGGCCGGGTGACCGCGGCGGGGTACTTCACCAGCTTCTTCAACCCTCCCAGTGCAGCGGTGGGAGGAGTGGTCGATGTCGGCACCGTTCTCATGACTTCGCAGGGCAGCGGAACCCCTCCGCCGATCCCCAGCAACGTCAATGGAACCGCAACCCCGAACGCGGCGGGGGCTACGATCCAGGTTCTGCAGGGCCCATCGGTGATCCGCACCACGACCGTCGATGGCCTTGGTCAGTTCAAACTCTGGCTTCCGGCTGGAACTTACACCGTCCAAGCGACCCTTGGTTCACGATCCGGAAGCACCCCCTTGACGATCTCGGACGTCCAACAAATAGTCAACGTCAATGTCACTCTCAATTAGGTCGGCTCGATCCACTGCCCTCACCGCGATTCTTCTTTGCGTGGTGGGAGCAGTCGGGTTTGTCTCGGTGCGCTGGGTGACCGATGTCGTGAAGAGCGACGCCCTCGCCCCGTATCGGGCCCAGAACACTCCTTTCAAACTCGGCGAAGGGGTGATTATGGAGGGGTTCTCCATCAACAGCTATCTCGGGAGCCGACTCGTCACGGAAGCGAAAGTGAAGGAGGCGGTCATCCGAGGCGACCGGAGTCTGGTGGACCTCAAAGGGGTCTACGACGGCAAGTTCTACGACGCGGATGGCAAGGTCTACCAGTTCAGCGCGAACTCGGCAACCTACGGCACGTATTCCAAGGCGATCATTGCTCGAGACGGGATTCGGGTGTGGAACGAGAAGGTGGATCTCCAGGCGGCAGGGTTTGTCTATGACCACAACACGCGCACTCTTCGCGTTGAAGGCGCAGTGACCGGCAAGATCAACGGCGGAGACACCCGCGCAGAGACGCTTGAGCTGAATCTGGCCAAAGGCAGCCTGGCCACCGGCAAAATCGCCTGGACCGGCCCGCTTCAGGTCGAAGGCCGTGGCCTGACCCGGTGGAGCATTTCCAGCGACAGTTCCAGCCACAAAGACGGCATCACCACCTTCATCAACGCCAAGGGATCCGACAAAGACACGATTGTCAAGAGCGACAAAATGACTCACGATCGGACGAACGAAATCGTCACGGCGGAGGGCAATGTCGAGTACTTCGGTCAGGAAGCGAATGTCGATTGCGAAAAAGTCGTGATTGAGCGCAAGCTCGGCAAGGCCACCCTCACGGGGAAGAAAGTGACGATGCTCATCAAGCCCGAGGAAACTGCGCCGAAGGAGTCCCAAATCCCGCCCGTCAGTCCTCTGGTGCCCGTAGATGTCGCGAACTCTCGCCCAACCACTGGCGATACTCCGGAGGAAGAGGCGCGGCGCCGCGAAAACGAGCAGATTCGCTCTCCCGAAAATCTCCGCCAGTATCCGCTCGCCATCACCGCAAGCAAGATCGAGTATTGGTACCGCAAGGGTCAGCGTCGTGCGGTGGTGACGGGGTCTCCGTTTGCCCGCCAAGAACTCGGAGCGATGAAGTGGCGCGAACTCTATGCTTTCCGTGCAGAATATGATGGCGAAAAAGAGCAGCTGCGGCTCTCCAGCCAGGGTTCTCAGCGCAATATCCGTGTCATCAACTCCATCGGAGACGACCTGAAGGCGGAGACGTTTATCGTGAGCACCAAGAAGGACGACGACTCCTACGAAGGCACGAGAATCGAGGGCGTCTACATGGTGGACGACAACGATCTGCCTCAGCAGGGTGGCTCGACGGGAGGTGCGGCGGGCGGCACTTCCACGGGAGGCGGAACCACTGGCGGATCCCCTCCAACGGTCTCCGGTCGGATCGGAACTTAGTTCGGGGACATCTTCCGGTTCAGAGCATGAAGCAAGTCCGGGAGTGGGTGTTCGTCGCCAAGTTCCGATGAGAACCACCAACTCGCAATCACGGATTCCTCCCCCATCCTGGGGGAGGGCAGGGAGGGGGCCGCTCACGCGGAAGCAAGTGCTGATCCCGCCCCTCCCGGCCTTTGGCCACCCTCTCCAAACGGAGTTTGGAGAGGGTGGCCAAAGGCCGGGAGTTGACCGCTGGTTCAAAGGTGACGGATCTCAACAAGCAGTAACTGGTTGCCCTGATCCCTTTAGGGTCGGGATTTCTGGAAGAGCAACCGATCTTCGATTGCGCTCTCTCCGGGGAGGGTGGCCGAAGGCCGCGAGGGGCCGCCTACCGCCCAATATCCTCTCTGTACCTTTCCCGTCTATGCTCAACGCTGAGGAGTCAGGCGGATCTCTGAGCAAGTGATTCCCCAAGAATTTCGACCTGTCACCTCAACCTCATGCCAAGATTCACGTAGTCTTGGAGGAAAGAGAATTCGATGTTAACGCTTTACATCGTGGCGGCAATCTTAGGGGGAGGGCTTATCTTGCTCTCAGCCCTTGGCGGATTCGGCGATCATTCGTTTGACACCGATATCGATACCAGTCACGATCTCACCGATGTCGCCCACGCCAGTTCAGATTTCTGGCTCCCGTTCTTCAGCATGAGGTTCTGGGTGTATTTCGTGGGCGGATTTGGACTTTTTGGCCTCGCCACGACCCTCCTCAATGTCACGGTGGAGCCGATTCGGATGTTCGCCTCGCTTGCCACGGGCCTCCTTGCTGGAACAATCGCGGCTTATCTGATGCGCTGGGCGCGTCGCGATGACACCGATTCCAGCGTGAAAGAAGCGGATTTCCTCGGCGTCACAGGCACGATGGTGGTGCCGCCGACCAACGGGGAGCCGGGCAAGATTCGCGTTTCCGTGAAAGGAGACCTCATCGACATGCTCGCGCTTCCACTGGAGGGAGCCAGCATCGCGAAAGGCGACGAAATCGTGGTCGTGACGGTGGAAGGAGACCGGGCCGTCGTCGCCAAGGCTTCGGATTATTTGAACTCGTAAGAAACGTTTTGTAAGGGAAAACCCAGATGCTAGATCTCACCAAGTACGCAATGTCCGCCGCGATCGGCGCCGGGGGGCTTCTTGTCCTCCTGGTTCTGATTGCGTGGATCGCCAAATCATTTCTCAGGATTGCTCCGCCGAACCAGGTGCTCGTGATCTCGGGTGCCTCGGGGAAGAACCAAGGGGGCCGCGAGGGCTACAAAGTGGTCTTCGGCGGCCGAGCCTGGAGCTTTCCGATCATCCAAACCGTGAGCACGATGTCGCTCACCACGATGGAAGTGCCGATCGGCGTGCGCAACGCGTACTCCCAGGGCGGCATTGCCATGAATGTCGAGGCGATTGCCAACGTCAAGATCAGCAGCGATGAGCGGCTGATCGGCAATGCGATTGAGCGATTCCTCAACCGCGACACCAACGAAATCCGTCGGGTCGCCAAGGAGACGCTGGAAGGTCACCTCCGGGGCGTTGTCGCGAACCTCACGCCGGAACAGGTGAACGAAGACCGCCTCACCTTCGCGGAAAAGCTCGCGAGCGAGATCGAGGGCGACCTCAGCAAGCTGGGTCTGCACCTGGACACGCTCAAGATCCTCCACGTCAGCGACGAAGTCGGCTACCTCGATGCCACAGGCCGAAAGGCGATTGCGAACATCGTCCGGGAAGCCGAAATCGCGGAATCCGACTGGAAGCGCGATGCCGAGCAAGCCGAGGCCTCGAACATGGGTCGATCCAATGTGCGACGATCCAATGCAGACACCAAGATCGTGCAGCTGACCAACGACTTGCGCCGGATTCAAGCCGAACTGGAGTCGAAGATCAACTCGGAAGAAGAGCGCACTCAGGCCGCCGCCCGAGAAGCCCGAGCCACTGCCGAGCACGAGCTCCAAGCCATCCGGGCGGAACTCGAAGGCATCCGTCTCCAAGTCGAGCGGGTCATCCCCGCCGAAGCGCGCCGTCAAGCCGAAGAATACAAGGCTCGGGGCCAAGCAGCGGTCATCCGCGAGCGAGGTGCCGCCGTTGGTCAAGCTCTTGATCTGACCTACGAAGCCTGGAAAGAAGCCGGGCCGAACGCCCGCCAGATCACCCTCATCGAGGGGCTGGAGTCGATTCTTGCCACCGCCGCCCAAGGCGTGCAAAAGGTCAAGATCGAAAATCTCAGCATGATCGACAGCGGTGACGGCGAGACGCTCAAGAACTACGTCGCGGCGTATCCCGCGATGCTGGCGAATATCTTCGCTGCCGTCGATGCCACAGTGGGAATCAACATTCCCGACACCATCGCCGGCCGCACGACCTCGAAGGAGGAAACCCGATGATCGAAATCATTTTCATGGTGCTCGGCGCGGTTGCGCTGCTGATTGCTCTGTTCCTGCTGAGCCTCAAGAGCTTGCTCTATCTGTGCCAGCCGAACGAAGTGATTATCTTCAGTGGCAGCAAGCGACGGGTCGGAAACCGGGTGCTCCCGTACTTCATCGTCCGGGGCGGACGCCGGATGCGCAAGCCGTTCATCGAGCGCGTGGACCGCATTGATCTCACGAACATGATCATCGAGCTGGAAGCTCGCAACGCCTACACCAAAGGCGGTATTCCGGTTCATGTTCAGGGTGTCGCGAACGTCAAGATCGCGGGTCACGAGCCGCTTTTGAACAACGCGATTGAGCGCTTCCTCGGCAAAACCCGGGCGGAGATCATGCTGATTGCGAAGTCGACGCTTGAGGGCTCGCTGCGCGGCGTGCTCGCCACACTGACCCCGGAGCAACTCAACGAAGATCGGAACCTCTTCGCCGAGCGATTGGTCTCGGAGGTTGAGCAAGACATGACGGCTCTCGGTCTGATTGTGGACACGCTGAAGATTCAGAACATCACGGACGACGTGAAGTACCTGGACTCGATTGGTCGGATCCGCAACGCCGAGCTGATTTCGGCCAGCCGGATCGCGGAAACCATCGCCCACGCCGACGCAGATGTTCGTCAGGCCGAGAACTACGAGCGCGAGGTGGAATCTCAAATCACCGCCAAAATCGCGATCGCTCAAGCCGATGCCGAGAAGCGTCTGGCGGACGCGGTGTCTCGACGCGCCGCGGTGGTTGCGGAAGAAGAAGCTGCGGTTGCCGCCCTTGTCGCGAAGGCAAAAGCCGACCTGGACGTGCAACAAGCGCGTTTGGAGCAGGTTCGTTTGCAGCTCGAAGCCGACGTCGTTCAACCGGCCAAGGCGGAGTGCGAGGCCATGGAGCGGATCGCCAAGGCGCAAGTCGCCCCGATCATCGAGGATGGCAAGGCTCGAGCCGATGCCTTCCGCCAGCTGAGCCGAAGCTGGTCGAACGCCGGCGATCAGGCGCGGGAGATCTTCCTGCTCCAGAAGATCGAGCCGATTATCAAGCAGGTCACGGCAACAATCAGCGACACGAAGATCGAGAGGGTCATGGTCATTGATTCGCCGTCCGGCTCCGGAGGAACCGACCCACGCAAGCTGCTGGCACTGAACGAGCAGGTGAAAGAGCTCTTCGGGATTGATCTCGCGGAGAAGCTTGGGCAACTCGGCGTCCCCGGCCCCAGGGTGGAGGTGTCGGTTCCGACGCGAAGCGTCGAACCTCCACCGGCACCAGGCGATCCCGACTAACGAAAATGAGCCCCGGCGGAACTGATCTGCCGGGGCTTGTTTTGTCTGGTTTGAGGGCGGAACCGGGCGATGTGTCGACCCTCCCGGTCGTTGGCCACCTCCCCGCGTCAAGCTCGGATAGGGCAAGTGCGGGAGTCGTCCGCTCGTGCGAAAGTCATGGAGCCCAAACAGGAGGAACTGGGTTCCCCGATACCTTCCGAGCCGCGAACCACCGACTCCAAATCGATGTCTCCCTCAGATTTCCCGCAAACTGCTCGAAACCTCGCAAGCCTCAGTGAGCCTCAGCAGATCTCAGCCGAAATCCTGAGGACGCCGGGGCTTACGTGCGAGAGCGGCGGGTTTGGTGAGTGGCGCGGAGCGGTTGTAGACCAGCCGCTCTCGAAAGTCGTTGAACACGCAGATACTCCGGAGCCCGTGAAGCCGCACAATCTCTTGCGCCTGATCGTAGCGACCAGGGTTGAGTTTGCCATCTTGGCAAATCCTCTTCTCAGAATCAAACCGGGGACAATCGCGACAGTTCATACTAGAGGGGTGATGGGAGTCACTTCACTTGTTCTTGCCACCGTGCTCGCCCAGCAGGGCCAACCTGCCGACCTGCGCACGATTACCTTCAAAGACGGTGTGTTTACCCTAAAAGGCCCTGAAGGATCTGAACAAGTTTCTACATTACCTGCGTTTCGGGCGATGAATATGTCCACCGGTCAATTGTGGCTCCCGGTAGCAGACAAAGTGCTGACCTTCACCAAAGAAGGCGTCGGAATCCGGCACAAAGGAAAGACCTCGACCACCAAGTACAACACGGTTCCGACCTCAGATCGACTCTTCACCGCCGAAGAGATTGCAGCAACAAAGGAGGCGGTCAAGGCTGGTACCCGCAAACTGGAAGTCAGTGCGATTTCGGGCTGGGAGAAGGTAGGCGATACGGTGTATCTGATCCTGCGATGGGATGGAGTGAAAGACAATCGTCCCTGGCTGGAGGTGCTGATGGAGGTGAATCTGAAAGGTCAGCCCAACGCGAAAGCCCTTGCGAAGCTCCCGGCAACCACCACGGCAGTCGGCCGGGTGAACGATAAGTTGATGGCAGAAAACGGCATCCTTTTCTCCCCGGTTCAGGATGCGGAGGGGCTGAAAATGGCGAGCTATTCCTTGGCTGACAATAGGCTCGATCTGGCTCCCATGGCCCCCAGCCGGGTGACCGATGCCCGCTTCATCGAAGGGAGTCTCAATGGCGTGGCCTGGACCCGCACCGGCGCAGGCACATGGCTGGTGAGCCTGCTCGATCGCGAGCGCAAGTCGGCGGAGATCGTTTCAGAGATTCGGGGCAACATGCTTGGCCTCTATGCCCCGTCGATCCTCTATTACGGTCGGCGGGATCAGAGAGTCTTGCTGAACCTCACCTCGGGCGCGGAGTTGATCGTACCGAGCAATGTGGGGATGCAAAGCGTGACGGCGGGAATCTTCCTCTGGACACCAGCTCAGAACCCATCGGCGGCCGCGCTCTATTCGCACGGAGGCTTCCGCACGCTCGAACGCTGGTCGGCCCCTGTCCGCCGGTAGGGGATCGGATGGTCGTCCAGTCGGTCTTCATGTGGTGGGACGGCTTCCAGGGCGGGGTCGTGGAAATTGATGGGCAGCCGTATCTTTACGACCGGAGGTCAGGCGGATACAGCCTTGCCACGTTGACACAAGAAGAAGCTATTCTCTTGTCCACCGAACCATTTCCGATGCTCGCCGAGTACGGGAATCCCCTCGCCTCATCCCCAGAAATCTTCGTGACTGAGTCGATGCTTGCTCTCTGTCAGAGCAAAGCCGCCACGCACGTGATCAGAGAGATTTCGTCACTGTCCATGGAGAGGCCGATCGAGATTCCAGCAGAGCCATTTTTCGCGTCATCCACTTCGCTCTGGTGGGAAGAGGTGGAACGGGATCCGCTCTTGATTCCGGGCACCAGGCCGGAGATCATCCATTTTGAGGTGGTGCTTCAGCATAAGTCGTATTCAAATTTTGTGCTGGCACTAGGATCGGGTCCGCGGGCTCATTTACTTGCTTCGGCCGAACAGACCCCCGAAATCTTGATCTCAGAAGCACCCTTCAGCTGGCTCGAATCCTGCGTCGAATGGGAGGAAGAACCGTTCCTCAACGCTGACGGACTCCTTCAATTCCCGATGGTTCGGTCGACTCCGTCGCCCCCGCATCCTGCCGGAATGGTCTTGGCGACTCATGCTGGGCGATGGGCGGAAGACGGAACCGCCCTCGTTGACCTCCGCCCTCTTGGGAGAGTGCCATTTCCTGTTCCGCTTCAGTCGGCGTAAACTCAAGCATGGCGAAGAAGACTTGGGCTCAGAAGCGAGAGGCCGGGAACCCGGAGGTGGTGGTCATGCAGAAGCTGATGTGGGGAATGCCTCCAGGCACAAAGCTCCTCATCTCTTCGCCTCGGGAAGTTGAGGCGGCGCTCTTCGCGATTCCCAGGGGCACAACCCTGAGTCTGCCCGAGTTTCGCGCACAACTCGCAACCGCGCACGGCGCGGACGCCACCTGCCCGATGACGACGAGCATGTTCCTTCGGATTGTTGCCGAATATGGGATGGAACAACTGGCAAAGGGGGTCAAGATCGACCAAGTCGCCCCGTTTTGGCGAGTGATCTCTCCTCAGGAGAAGATGGTGGCCAAGTTGACGTTCGACCCTTCGTTCAGCCTGGCGCAGCGGATCGCTGAAGGAATCGACTGATTGGCTCGGCGGTTCGCACCTTTGCGAAGCCATGCAATTTCCTTTCCCGACCCTGACGGGCTCGGTGCACCCCAGCGTGGGCAGGCGGCTTGGGCGGAACACGCGGCGGCGGCTCCGCATCGAATCTCTGCGTCTCACACGAACGGATCGAGGCCGGAGGTGAAATCACTTGGCACGAAGAGACGCTGGTAGGTCTGGATGGCGAACCGATCCGTCATCCCGGCGACGTAGTCCACCGCGCCCTGAACACCCTCAAAACCCTCAGGAAGGTTGCCCGGTTCGGCAAAGTGGAGGAACAACGCCCGCACCACGTGCTTGGCTTTAGTGACCTGGCCCATCGGGTGAGGATCGCGCAAGTAAACGTGCTCGAAGAGCCATTCCTTCAGCGCGTTCATCGTGCCGATCATCTCATCTGAGATGCCAATCGCGTCCCGATCCTCGCTGTGGGCGATCACGTCCATGACCATGGCGGAAATCCTCTGCCCCTGCGTCTCGCCGAGGGCCTGAAACTCTGCGGGAACCCCGGAAATCACCCCGCTTCGCAGGGCGTCGTCGAGATCGTGGCAGAGATACGCAATGCGGTCGCTGATGCGCACCACGGCCGCCTCCAGCGTGGAGGTGGGTTCACCATCATGCGCACTGAGATCTTTGCGCCCCTTGCTGTGTCCGCCAATTCCCGCTCGTACCTCTTCGCTCAGATTGAGATTCGCCAGCACATCGAGGATGCGCAGGCTGTGTTCGTAGTGACGGAACCCCTGCGGAGCCCCGGTAACACCAGCAAAGCTCTCTCGCAGCACGGCATCTAAGGCCTGTTCGCCCGCATGTCCGAAAGGCGTGTGCCCGACATCGTGGCCCAGGGCGATCGCCTCCGTGAGATCTTCATTCAAGCGCAAGGCGCGCGAAACCGTTCGCGCGATCTGCGAGACTTCCAAGGTATGGGTGAGCCTGGTTCGGTAGTGGTCGCCGCTCGGGGCAATGAACACTTGCGTTTTGTGCTTTAACCGACGGAACGCCTTGCTGTGAAGGATTCGGTCGCGATCGCGCTGAAAGCAGGTACGGATCGGGTCATGAGGCTCGGGGCGGGGGCGGCCCGCGCTCTCCGATGCGAGCATCGCGCGAGGGCTCAAAGTGGCGCGCTCGCGCTCCTCAATCATCAACCGGATCGTATCCACCACTGGGGAAGACGAACCGCGCTCGCCTCACGACGCAAGACCTGGGGAAAGATGACTCTGAATCAGGCTCGGAACGTCATCAGGCGAGGAAGCGCTCAACCAGGATGGGCACCGATGTTGGGTCTCACTTCGGAGACGAAATCGCTGCCACGGGTCGACCCCGTCAATCCTTCGGATCGTCGATCATCGAACGCTCAAAGAGCTGGCGTAGTCGCTCTTGCTCGTCCTTCTCTTGACGAGTCTTTTCTTTGCCCCGAACCTTGTTCATATAGACATCGAACTCTTTGTTCTCCTGCTTTTTGGCCTTGGCCTTGGCCACGTTCGTGCGATTCGGAGACACCTTGAAGAATCCGGCGCCATAGAGCCAAGCGGGAAGCAAGGGCACGCTCGCGAGAATTCCGAACATCGGGCTTCCGGTGCCCAGGGTGAAGACGGTGATCACGGCGGTGATGATCGCGATGTGCTTCATCTTCACCGGCAGAATGCCATAGAGCCGAATCTCGGCATCCGGGGTCATGGCGCAAGCGATCATGGTGAGGAAGGCAATGGGAAGCGTGGCCCCAAAGGCTTCTCCTGGAACTCCAATCACCACGGAGGCCAGCAAAATAAAGAGCCCGTGGATCAGCGTCCCCGCGAAAAAGTGCCCAACCAACGAGGCTTTGCCGGTGGTGCGCTCCAGCTGATGCCCAATCCAGTAGAACCAGAGCAGCTGGAAGAGAAATCCAACGACTCCGACTCCCGACTGCGCAAAGGGGTACGTCACCAATCCCCACGGCTGGAAGGGATTCAGCGAAAGCGCCAGCACTCGGGCCAGCGTGCCATCGGCACCCATCGCCCAGCCCGCGATGAAGAACACCGACAGGGCGATCATCAGACCGACCGTTGCGGTGATTCCTTTTCCCAGGATTCCGAATCCTTGCGCGCGCGAGTTCATCTCTTACCTCATTATGTCGGCGACTTCCCGAAAGTTCGCAGTGGGAGGCTCCCGTATCTTTGCGGGGGACGAGATTCTGGGGCCATATGTCCCGAAACAGACGCGGTATGATCCCGCTATCGCCGAATATTCCCGGTAAGACGACGGGGAGCGGTCGCTTGAGGAAGATATGCAGTATTACGTGATCTGGGACGACGGGCAAAAGTTTGGCCCGGCTGACGTCAGTGTTTTGAATCAGTGGGCGACCGAGAATCGGATCAACCCCAACACCCAGCTGGAGTCGGTGGTCGATGGCAGCCGGGTCCCAGCTAAGGATGTCCCGGGAATCATCTTTGCTCAGGGCGCCGTGCCGATGCAACCCGCTCAACCGGCGCAGCCGATTCAGTCGGTCGATCCCGTTCAGCCGGTGACACCGGTCGCGAGCGATCCGTTCCAAACCCAGCCGGCGACCCCTGCTGCGGATCCCACTCCGGTCACTCCGGCGGCGGCGGCAAGCGCGGAACGCTACTGGGTCGTTGGGCAAGATGGCCAGAAGTACGGCCCGGCGGATGTTCCGACGCTCAGCTCGTGGGCAACCGAGAATCGCCTGACCCCCACCACTCAGCTTGAAGGCGAAATGTCGGGTCAACGCGTGATGGCTTCGGCGGTCGCGGGCATCATGTTCCCGGCGGCAATGGGCGCGGCTGCTGCGACCTCGGTCACGCCTGCTACGTCGCCTTATGGCTCGACGGAAAGCAGCGCAGCGGGGCAGTCTTCCTACGCTCAATATCCGCGCGACTTTGGAAGCTCAGATCCCGACGCGGGCAAGACGGAAACCATTGTCAGCTTCGTGCTCTCGGGCATTGGATTAGTCTGTTGCTGCTTTGGTTGGATTGGGGCGCCATTGCCGATTGGCGCAGTCGTACTCGCCATTCTCGGCAAGAAGAAGGGATACGCCACGGCTAAAACGGCTTTGACGATCGCTATCATCGTCGCCACGCTTTGGCTCCTCTGGTCAATTGGGGCAACCGTGTTCCAAGGCCAAATTCTTGAGTGGGCAGAGACGATGCAACAGCAGCAGAACCGCTGATCTGGGTGATTTTTCCCACAACCCCACCCCGGTTTTCCCCATTTTGGAGGAAAACCGGGGTTTTCTTCGTTTCAGCCGCTTGATTTCAGCCGAGCTGATCCGGGTTCAGACCCTGGAGTTCCGGCAGCACAAAGATCCCATCTTCGCGAATCAGCACGTCGTCGAACCAGACTTCGCCGCCCCCGTAGTCCGCGCGCTGGATATTGACGATGTCCCAGTGGATCGCCGAATGGTTGCCGTTACCCCCCGGTCCACCGTAAGCGTTGCCAGGAGTGAGGTGGAAGCTGCCCGCGATCTTCTCATCGAACAGGGTGTCCTTCATCGGGTGCAGCACGTAGGGGTTGTAGCCCAGGCTCCATTCGCCGAAGTACCGCGCGCCCTCGTCGGTGTCGAGGATCTTGTTGAGCTCGGCGGTCATGCCGCCTGCGGTCGCCTCGACAATCTTGCCCTCCTCCACCACAAAACGGATGTCCTTGAACTCCATGCCTTGGTATAGGGAAACGGTGTTGTATTGCACCACGCCGTTGACACTCTCGCGCACCGGGCAGCTGAAGCACTCGCCATCGGGGATGTTGCGTTTGCCATGGCAGCTCACCGAACCGATTCCCTTAATGCTGAAGGTCAGATCCGTTCCTGGACCCTTGAGGTGGACCCGATCCGTGCGGTTCATCAGCTCGACGAGCGGCTTGGCGGCCGCTTCCATCTTGCTGTAATCCAGGGTGCAGACATTGAAATAGAACTCCTCGAAGGCATCGGTGGACATACTCGCGGCTTGGGCCATGCCCGGGCTGGGCCAACGCAGTACCGCCCACTTGGTGTGGGGCACGCGCTGTCCGTGCACGACTGGGATGCCATAGAATTTCTGCCAAAGAGCGTTCTTATCGCTCGGAACATCGGCGAGTTCAGTGGCGTTGTCCCCGCCCCGGAAGGCGATGTAAGCCGTCATGTGCTTCATCTCCGCCAGTTCGATGTCGGCGATCATCTTCACGTTTTCTTCGCTGATGTTGCGGAGAAGCTGCCGCTTGATCTTGTTGCTTTCGAGCCGCACCGCCACCTTGGCCCCCGTCGACTGTACGACCCGCACAACTTCCGCGACCGCTTCGTCGGGGATGTCAAAAGCATGGACGAGAACCGAGTCCTCGGCGGTGAGCGACGTGGAGTGAGTCGCAAGCATCTCGGCGAGCTTCGTGATACGTGGATCGAGCATGAATCCAGGTTACCCACGGTTTGCGTTGACGGACAGCGGTGCCAAGCCGCCACGCAGGAACCCGCCACCGCCGGGCGCCTCGATCCCCTCAGCTCGGACGACCTCAGAAACCGACCGTCGCATACGCATCTCCGAGCTTGACTCGGGGAGGGTGCCCATGGAGTGAGCCCTTTTCTGTGGACACCGAAGGAGGGGTGAGTTGGGTGTTCATTGGTTTTGGTATTCCTTGAGAAAGGGGATCGGGGCCTTCATTCCGAGTGCG
>JAIUNY010000028.1 GCA_020161505.1 Armatimonadota bacterium
AGATCGGCTACATGCCGGATTTCTTTGGACTTTACGAAGACATTCGGGTCTGGGAGTATTTAGATATGTTTGCCTCGCTCTACGGGGTTCCCCACTCAGAGCGTCAGACCGTGATCGGGGAGGTGCTGGAACTGACGGACTTGACCTTCAAGCGCGATGCAATGGCGCAATCGCTCTCCCGGGGGATGCAGCAGCGCTTGTGCCTCGCTCGGTGCCTTGTGCATGATCCAAAGCTGCTTCTCCTCGACGAACCGGCCAGCGGCTTGGATCCTCGGGCGAGGGCAGAATTGAAGAAGCTCATCACGCAGCTCGGCGAGATGGGCAAGATTGTGATCGTCAGTTCACACATTCTGCCCGAGCTCGCGGACTTCAGCACGGTGGTCGGGATCATCGAAAAAGGGCAAATGCTGGCGTTTGGCAAGGTCGAGGATGTTGTTCGTGGCCTGGAAGTTCAAAAGATGATTTCGGTTCATGTCCTGGATCGCGCGAACGAAGCCAGCATGTTTCTCCACGGCAAAGAGCATGTGACAGAAACCAACCTGGTTGGCTCTGAGCAGCTTCGATTTGGGTTCACCGGGACGCCGCAAGATCAGGCCGAGCTCTTGAGGGCGATGGTCTCGGCGGGATTCCAGGTGATGGAGTACCGCGAGGAAACCGCGAACCTTGAAGATGTGTTCATGAAGGTGACCAAGGGGGCTCTGAATTAAAGCAGTCGGCTTGAGCTCGTGGTGGGGTAGGCAGAAGGCTACTTACTTCGGTAACGCCACCGCGATCAAGGAGTACCGGGTTCAGCTCCGGAGCACCAAATCGGCGTGGATGCTCTTCCTGTACGTCGGCATCTTGGTTCTGGTGGCGCTGACCAGCTACGCGGCAATTGCCGGTCGGTCGGGAGACGGGTCTGTTTCCATGGCGGGCTTCCAACAGAGCCTGAGCGGTTTCTATTTCGCCGTGCTGGGGATCATCACGACCGCGATCTTGGCTCTGGCCCCGGTGCTTGCGGCTTCGCCGATTGTCGCAGAATATGATCGCCGCTCCATGGAAATCGTGCTCGCGACACCGATCACGCCGAAGTATTTCCTCCTGGGCAAGTATCTTGGGGCGTGTCGTCAGCTGATCCTCTTGCTGTTTCTCAGCTTGCCGATCACGGCAGTGGGAGTCGCCTTCGGGGGATCGACCTGGCAGGAGTTCTTGGAGCAGTATCTCTCGTTCTTCCTGCAGGGAGCACTCGCGATGGCGATCGCGACCATCGTCGCGGTGAGCACGAAAAAGGTGGCGACCACGGTTTTTGTCACCTATGCCAACCTCTTCGCGATTTCGATGATCGGGAGTATCACAGGGATCACCGCCTTCTTTGGTCCATCGACTCCGACACCCTCGGGGGCGCAAATTGGGCCGTTCTATGGCCTGCTATTGCCCTACTCTGGCGCCCTCACGGTTGGATCGGTGACGTTGGTCAACTCGATTGAGGTGCCGAACTGGATCTTCGCGATCATCCTGGCGGCCTTGGGCGTGAAACTTTGCCTTTTGGGGGCGGGGTCTGTGCTTTCCAAAGATGGAGCGGTGGAAATCAAGAGTCTCCGCCTTCATGGGGTGGTGAGCCTCGCTGTGCTATCGAGTCTTTTCGGATTTCTGCTGGCCCCCACGATCCTTGGTCCGATGACCGCCGGGATCGGTGGCTCCGGCGGACCTCCCATCGCGCCGAGCGGGATCTTTTTCACGCTCGCCTTCCCGATGGCGGCGGCGGTTTTCTTCTGCGTGAGCACAACCTCGTGCTTTGGGCTGATCGATGAGCGCAAAACTCGAGAAGATGGTTTGTTCAATCTCAGGCGCACGTTCACGGGGCGACCGAGCAGCGGGCTGCCCTATCTCCTAGTGCTCGCCCTTGCGGGGTCGATTCCCCTTTGGGTGGTTTGGGGTCTGTACGCTCGGGGCGACTGGGTGGTCGCGGTGATTCACTCGGTCTGGTTTTTTGTCGCCGTGGCGTTCTACTGGTCTTGCGCTCGACTTTTGAGCTGCGGTTTTTTGACGGCAGAGGCAGCAAAGAAGAGCTTCACAGGAATCCTTGCGTTGCTCGCGTTTCTCGTTCCGGCTGGACTCGGTGTTTTGGACGCGGCGATGATCAGTTGGATTGGGTCAAATTGGGTTCCTTGGAGCATCCGGTACCCGATGATTCCGGGTGTCGAACTTGATCTGGAAACGATGAAGATCATTGTTCTCGCGATCCTCACCGTGGGTCTAACGTATCTTGGAGAACGCATCAAACGTAGCAAGAGGGAACGCTTAGGCGTGATTTAGGTATGTCACTCGATCAATCGCTTACACCTTACGTCAAACGGGTTCGGCTGCTCCGGCTGGGCAAGTTTGTCGCGTTTGGGCTCCTAGGAGCTTCGGCGATTCTGGTCGTTTGGGGAGTTTCGGCAGCGTTTGGGCGAGCGACGATCTCCTGGCCCGTGGCGGCCGGAGTGTTGGGCGGCTTTGGCTTTGTCGGTGCGCTGATTGGGTGGCTTCTTCCGCTTCCCCGTGAGGCGGTGGCCAAGAGCGTGGATCGTCGGGCTGACTTGAAAGATCGCCTGACCAGTGGGCTTGAGATTCACGATACGCCTCTCTCCGGAGAGATTCAGTCGGATGCAGAATCTGCACTAGGCGATCTCACGCCTACGAAGGTCTATCCCTTCCGTTGGACGGGAATTCAATCGGCGGCGAGTTGCGCGTTTTTGCTCGCTTTGGGAGCGGTCCCGTTTGGGCAGTCGATGCCTTTTGTCACCAAAGAACGGCGGGCTGAGCAGTCGGAATTGCGCGCGGCAAGTCCAGAAGTGGAGCGCATTGCCAAGGAACTGGAGGTCGGAAAGGCCAAGGATCAGGCGGCAGAGAAGAAGCTCGCTGCGGAACTGCGTAAGTTCGCTCAGGAGCTGAATCGCGCTGATCTGAACAAAGAACAAGCCTTGCAAAAGGCGCAGTCCATGGCGGAGCAAGCGAAGCAACTCACCGAGACCCGACTGGAGAAGGCGGAGGAGAAAATGGAGTCGCTCAAGACGGAGTCCGTTCGGGAGCAATTCCAAGAAGCGGGGGGCGACATGGGCAAGCTCGCCGATCTCAAGCTGGACTCGATGCAAATGCAGATGCTCGAGGATGCGATGAAGCAATCCGGAGCCGATCAGATGCTGGGCGAAAACATCGATGAAGAGACGATGAAGGCTCTCGGCGCGGACAATACCGCCTCTGAAATGGCGAGGATGAGCCAGCAACAGCGCGAATCCGTGGCTCAGGAGATTGCCAAACAGCAGCAGCAGATGCAGCAAAAAATGTCTGACCCGAACCTCTCGCAGGAAGAGCGCCAGGAGCTTCAGAAGCAAATGGAAGCCATGCAAGATCTGGCCCAGAAGCTGCAAATGTCAGAGGAAGTTCAGAAGGCACTTCAGGAGCTTCAGAACTCCGAAGAGTTTCAGAAAATGCAAGAAATGATGCAGCAGATGCAACAAAACATGGAGCAGATGCAGCAGGGAGAGCCGATGACCCCGGAGCAGATGGAGCAACTTCAGAAGGCGATGGAGGAGTTCGCCGAAGCCATCAAGGATCCCGAGCGTCGCGAACAGATGCGGCAGCAGATGCAAGAAATGTTGGATCAGATGCAGCAGGGGAATCTCTCGGCAGAGACGATGCAGCAAATGATGTCGCTGCTTGGCCAAATGAACGATCCTTCCGCGAAAGGCGGCCGAAATGATGGCGGGCAGTTTATGGGCGAAGGTGAGAACGAGAAAGGTGACCCCATGGAGCTCGCCGGTAAGACGAGTCCGACGGCGGTTCGTGGACGACGGGACGAGAAGCGGGGCGACGAGGTCTACACGGAAATCAAGGCACCGACGACCACGGGGAATCGCACCTCTGTGCCGTACAACAAGGTTCTGCCAAGGTATCAGAAGACAGCAGAATCGGCGATTGGCAACAACAAGATTCCCCCCAAGCACCGTCAGAGAGTGAGGGAATACTTCGACTCACTTGGGCAAGGGAAGTAGATTCGGGAAAGTTTGGCCGTGAATTCTTGAATTCATCGGCGGTTGAGACAAGGCATCATGAGTAGCGAAGGGCAACAATCGGCAGAGTGGTTTCGGGCGACGTGGGGCGCCGTTCGCTCAGAAATCCAGAAGGTCGTGGTCGGGCAAGATGAAGTCGTCGAGGGAGTTCTCGTCTGCTTGGTTGCCAATGGGCACGCGCTCTTGGAAGGGATGCCGGGTCTTGGCAAGACGCTTCTTGTGCGCACGCTGGGTGATGTCCTCGATCTCGGGTTCAGCCGGATTCAGTTCACACCAGACATGATGCCGGCGGATGTCACGGGAACCTCGATTCTGTCGGGATCTGAAGGTGCCCGCACTTTTGAATTCCGCCCTGGCCCGATCTTCGCGAATCTCATTCTTGCCGACGAAATCAACCGGGCCACGCCGAAAACTCAATCGGCGATGCTCGAAGCGATGCAAGAGCGACAGGTCACGGCGGCAGGAGAGCGGAGGCCCCTGCCCGAGCCATTCCTCGTGATGGCGACCCAGAACCCGATTGAGCAAGAAGGCACGTACCCGCTGCCGGAAGCCCAGCTCGACCGGTTCTTTTACAAAATCCTCGTGCCGTATCCCAAGCGTCACGAACTCGCGCAAATCGTCCAGTCGACCACAGGCACGACCCATGCGGTGGCTACCTCGGTGGCGACGGGAGCGGATGTTCTGAAGGCTCGGGAGATCGTTCGTGGCATTGAGATTGCGCAAGACGTCCTCAACTATGCGCTCTCAATCATCGTGGCGACTCATGCAGGTGAACCCACGACGGCACCGATCACCAAGCGGTATGTTCGGTATGGTTCGTCGCCCCGGGGAGCGCAAACGTTGGTGACGGCGGCCAAGGTTTATGCCCTGTTGGATGGAAGGTTCCACGTGAGTCGTGATGACCTGAAGAAGGCAGCGAAACCGACGCTTCGGCACAGGCTCCTGCTGAACTTCGAGGCAGAGGCGGATGCGATCTCCACCGATCACGTGATCGACGAGGTCATTGCCCACGTGGATGCGGCAGATCGCGATCCGGTCAAGGTTTAAGAGCATCTGAGCTATGCCTGAGATGCTTCTTGAACCGCGGGCGCTCCGGGTTCTCGAATCCCTGCGCTGGAATCCTCGGCAAGTTCATGCCGGGAGGATTCGCGGTGAGCGTCTCACCCGCCGAAGTGGCCTCTCGATTGATTTTCGTGATTACCGGGACTATGTCGAAGGAGACGACCTCCGGCACCTCGACTGGAATGTCTTTGCGCGGCTCGATCATCCCATTGTCAAAACCTATCAGGATGAGGAAGACCTTGCCGTGCATATCCTGGTGGATTGCAGCCCAAGCATGGATTTCGGATCGCCGAACAAGCACGCCTTGGCGAAGCAAATTGCCTTTGCAGCAGGGATGATCGGGATGCTCGGCGGGGATGCGGTGATCGGGCATGTGCTCGGTCGGCGCCTTCCTCCGCCTCCCCCAATGCGTGGGCGAGCAGGGGTTCTGTCATGGGATCGCTGGTGTCAGGCGATTGCGCCGAATGGTCACGAGATTTTGGGGCAGTCGCTTGCTCGATTTGTCTCGGGCACGCACCGGGTTGGCTTGGTCATCCTCATCACCGATGGCCTGGATCCCGGCTTTGCCGAGCTTCTTCGCAAGATCTCCGCGCGGGGGCATGAACTGTTCGTCCTCCACGTGCTGGCTCCTCAAGAGGTGGAGCCCGATCTGGAAGGGGATTTGAGGCTGGTTGATTCCGAGTCGGAGGCGACGGTGGAGATCACAGCGAGCCAAAGTGCGATCAACGAGTACAAGGCGAATCTGAAAGCGCATTGTGAACTCGCGGCATACACCGTTCAGCATTACGGCGGGCGGTATGCACGGGTGACTTCGGAACAAAGTGTCGAGGAAATCGTGCGCGAGATTTGGCAGAGGGAGGCGTGGGTTCGATGACTTTCCAGGATCCTCGGATGTTCCTGTGGGCATTGCCGATTGGTGGCCTCATCGTGCTGATGTATCTCATGCGGATGCGTCGGCGCGACCTCAAGGTGTCGGCGACGTTTCTGTGGCCCGAACGTCAGGACGAGATTCGCGCGAACCACTTCTTCCAAAAGCTGAAGTTCAACTGGTTGCTCGTGCTGCAACTTCTCGCTTTGGCCCTGCTTTTGGGAGGACTCGCGCGGTGGCAAGTGCGCCAAACCGGGCTCACCGGCGGCACGACGGTCGTCGTGATTGATGCCAGCGCGAGTATGGGGGCCACCGATGTTCAGCCTTCACGATTTGAAGAAGCGCGAAAGCGCTTGGGTTCGCTCGTCGATGGGATGCAGGGGGGGGATCGGTTGGCGGTCATCGAAGCCGGGCCGATCCCACGAGTCATTGCGCCGTTGAGCAATGATTCCGCGAAGGTCAAATCGGCTCTCAGCGGGCTTGGTCAAACCGACGCGGAGGCGGATGTCGGCGAGGCTTTGCGGCTCGCCACCGCTCTCGTGGGACAGGCTGAAGGGGCGAAGATCATTCTCCTCAGCGATGGGGTTTTTGATCCGATCGAAAACTTCAGTCCGGGTAAGTCGGAGCTGCTGTACGAGCAAATCGGGAAGGAGGGCAAGAACCTCGCAGTTACCGCGATGGGCACGACCGATGATCCGAAGGGGCGCCAGCTCTTTGTTGGGGTGAAGAACACGGGAGGGACCGAGCTTCCCGCGACGATCACGATTTCGGCGGACAAGAAAGCGATTTTCTCCGTTCAGACCTCTCTGAAGCCGGGGGCCAGCTGGGGCCGAACGGTTCGAGTTCCCGCCGGGGCAGAATGGCTGACCGGTGAGATTAAGTCTCGGGATCAGCTTGCGGCGGATAACTCCATGACCATCCCGGCGAACCCGGGCAAATCAATGCGGGTGCTGCTGATCAGCCGAGGAAACATCTTTTTGGAGAGGGCACTGGCGCTCGATTCCCGCGTGACTTTGGATCGTGCAGCGGTGGTTCCAGAGGGTGAAAAGCGCGGATCCAACGGAGCGAGCAAGTACGATTTGGTCGTCTTTGATGGCCTGACCGAAGTGCCGGTGAAGGCGCGGAGCATCCTCACCTTCGGAGCGGCTGGGACGCCCAGTCCGGTGACGAAAGAGGGCAGGCTGAGCAAGCCGACTTTCTTGGACGCGAATGCCCATCCTCTGCTTGCCGGAGTCGACTTTGGATCAGTTTATGTGGAATCCGGCGAGAAAGTCGCTCCGCGTGGCTCGGGTCAAGTGATCGCGGAGGCGAAGGAGGGCCCGCTGGTCGTGGTCTCGGAGGGCGCGCAGCGGCAAGTCTATGTCGCGTTCAATCCGGTGGATTCTGATTTTCCCCTGAGCATCGGGTTCCCGATCTTCGTGGCGAACGTGCTGGAGTTTCTCGGTGGTACTGATGCCGCTTCGACTCTCGCGGTGCGTACCGGGCAGGTCCTTTCGATCCCCGCGCCGAGCGAGACTCCTCTCCCAGTGACTTTGCCCGACGGAAAGGTTCAGGAAGTCCCCGCGACGGCGGGTCGATATGTGATCCGGGCCTTTACGGTGCCCGGGCAATACAAATGGGGGAGCGGAGATTCGCAGAAGTTTGTTCAAGCAAACTTGCGCAGTGAACGAGAATCGGCGATCACGCCGGTCTCCACGGTTGAGGTCTCCGGGAATCAGGTGGCGGCGAACCAGAAGCTGGATCGCTTTGCCGATTTGTGGAAGCCGCTGGCATTGTTCGTCCTTGCGATCCTTGCTCTGGAGTGGTGGGTGTATGCCAGGAGGTCGTAAGGCATGATC
Source organism: Armatimonadota bacterium (assembly GCA_020161505.1). Classification (GTDB taxonomy): domain Bacteria; phylum Armatimonadota; class Fimbriimonadia; order Fimbriimonadales; family Fimbriimonadaceae; genus UphvI-Ar2. Next base: position 7,800 of record JAIUNY010000028.1, read on the forward strand.
CGCTTCTTGGAGCCAGCCTACGGGCTCCTGTTTCTCCCTCTGATTGCCGGGCTTCTCTTTTCGTGGCGGCATGTGCATGGCATCACAAAGGGGCGCAAGAGGATTGCTTTCTTCTTGCGTGGATTGCTCGCGAGCATGGTGATTCTTGCTCTCATGTCGCCTCAGGCGCTTCAGCCGAATCAAGGGACGGCGACTCTCTTTCTGGTGGATGGATCGGACAGTGTGCCTGAGTCGGAGAGGAAGCGAGCCATTCAATTTGTGAATGATGCCATGGCCAATCTTGGAAAAGATGACCAGGCGGGGGTGGTCGTTTTTGGTTCTCAAGCGGCAGTGGAGACGGCAGCCGGGGGCAAGCGACGATTCACGAGGATCGAGGCCAAAGTGGATCCGAGTGCCACCAATTTGGCTTCTGCGATTCGGGTAGCTTCGGCGAGCTTCCCTGACGGAAAGGGGCGCCGGATTGTCATTCTCAGCGACGGGAACGAAACCACCGGGGATGCCTTGCAGGCGGCGGAAGTTGCAGCCTCCGATGGGATTGTTGTCGATACCGTCTCGCTGGGACAGAAGAGGAGCCGGGCGGAAGCTTCGGTGGTCGAGCTCCAGGCTCCAAATGAGCAGAACGCGGATGAACCGTTCGACTTGAGGCTCGTTTTCGAATCAAGTGTCGCTCAGAAAGGAGTGCTTGCGATTGATCGCGATGGTCAGGTCGTGGACCGGATTCCGGTTGATCTTCCTGCCGGGAGGTCGTCGCTTGTGGTTTCGCAGAAGCTCGACAAGCCAGGTTTCTTTCGATACCGAGCCTACTTGCAAGTGCCAGAGGATTCGGACAACCGGAACAACCTTGGGGCGGCTTTTGTCGCGGTTCGTGGGAAACCGCGGGTCTTGGTGCTGCAGGGCAATACGAGCAAGCGCGAACTGGTCGCCGCGTTGCAGAGTCAGGGGATTGATGTCACGCTGGGAGGGGCATCGAGTTTTCCTTCCCGCCCAGAGGATATTCAGGCTTACGACTCGATTGTCCTGAATGACTTCGACGCTTCTCTGACCACGCCTCGGCAGATGGAGATTGTCCGGTCGGCGGTGCGCGATAGCGGCGTTGGGCTCGTGATGATCGGAGGGGAAGGCAGCTTTCTCCCGGGCGGCTGGTACGGAACTCCCGTCGCTGAAGCTTTGCCGGTTGACCTGAACATCCGTCAGCGCAAGACGTTCCCAAGCACGAGCGTGGCGATCATCATCGATACGAGCGGCAGCATGAGCATGGTCGAGGATGGGGCGACGAAGCTCCAGCTCGCTGCGAATGCGGCGGTGATGACCGCCAAACTGCTCTCGCCGCGAGACCGTTTGGCTGTCGCGGGCAGCGGGAGTTCGATTGAGCTGGTGAGGCCATTCGGCGAGCTGGAGGATGTTGATTCAGCCGTGATGCAGATCCGGCGGCTCGCGCCCGGCGGAGGCGGAATCTTCGCCCAACCAAGCGTGGCCTACGCCAAGAATCTGCTCGACAAAGAGCAGACGAAGGTTCGGCACTTTATCTTGCTCGCCGATGGATCGGACTGCGATCAGCACGGGATCAGTTTGGCCCTGGCTAACCAGATGCTGAGTAGCAAGATCACGGTTTCGGCGGTGGCGATCGGCGATGGCAAGGATGTGCCGTTCTTGAGGTCGCTGGCGGCGGCAGGAGGCGGACGTTTCTACCTCGCCGATCGCGCGAGCAAGTTGCCGCAGATCTTCACCCAAGACGTCGCGATCATGTCGCGATCGGCGATTGAAGAGGGGGCGTTTTTGCCGAAGCTCTTCGGTGGCGAACCGGCGTTGCGCGGAATCACCGGCACACCTGCCTTGACCGCCTACTGCATCTCAGAAGCTCGGCCATTGGCCCGAGTTGGGATGAAAACGCACAAGGATGAGCCGCTTCTGGCAAGCTGGCAGTATGGATTGGGTCGAAGCATTGCCTTCACGTCGGATGCTCAGAATCGTTGGGCTAAGGAGTGGATTTCGTGGGATGGATTTGCTCGGTTTTGGGCTCAGACAATTCGATCGAGCCTTCGGCAAGCGGCGCAGAACGACTACGACATTTCCGTGACTCCCGAAGGTGGACGGGGGAGAATCGAACTGTCCGCGAAGGATCGGGCCGGGAATCCTCTCGCATCACCCGAAGTCGAAGTCCGGGTTTCCTCGCCGGATGGAAAGGCGCAGAACTTGGTTCTGGCTCAAGAAGCTCCGGGGGTGTTCTCTGGAAGTTTTGATGCCACGGAATTGGGCAGCTACATCGTGGGAGTGGTGGAGCCGGGGAAGAGCGGCGAGACCAGGGTCGCGACGTCCGGATTCACCGTGCCTTACCCGCCGGAGTATCGCTTTGCTCGCACGAACTCGAGTCTGCTCAATGGGATCACTTCGTTGACCGGTGGCAAGGAACTCGCAGGTCCACAGGATGCGCTTCGATCGGTCAGGGAGCCCGGAAAGACCATCTCCGATCTCTGGCCCTGGCTGCTGGGGATCGCTCTCGCCTTGCTTCCGCTCGATATTGCGCTTCGTCGATTGATGATTCCTCTGCCGGCATTCCTCAGCCGATTCTCGCGGGCCGAGGAGAGTCTCCGACGTGAGACGAAGGCGTCCCCGAGCGAGCCAAGGCCCGTCGTCTCGCTTCGACCGAAGGCTCCGGCGAAGGAGAGTGCGCCCGTGTCCGAAAGCAAGCCAGAGAAGGGTTCAGCGGCGCCAGCCGTCGCGCCGAAGGTCGAGGGTTCGGTTGGTTCCCGGCTCTTGGCGGCGAAGAAGCAACGAGAGGATTCGGAGGGTGGCGACCCTCCCGCGAAAAGCTGAGACGCTACTCCAGCTTTTTCGGGGCGGAGACCTGCGAAAATTGCGGGAAATGCCGACGATTGAGAAGGACGCATTTGCGCTTGTCCTGTCATGCCTCGATCTAAGCCCGACCCCGAAGCGACGCCTCCCGCGAAGAAGGCCTCGACTTCCGCCAAGAAGAAACCGGTTGGTGAGCCTGCTCCATCGGCTCCGGCGGCGGCCCCGGCTGCGTCGGCCGACATGCTCACTGCACTCATGGCGCAGATGCAGCTTCTGGTGTCCGAGGTCTCGACGCTGAAGGCACAAGTCGCTCAGGTTCCGGCGGAGCCTCAAACGATTCAGGTTCAGAGTCCCGAAGTGGACGATGGGCCAGGTCCTCTGAAGTTTGCCGTCGAGCAGCCCTTGGTTCCAGCGAGCTTTGATCCGATCCAGATTCTGGACGCGCCGGATCATGCCGCAGACGATTGGAGCGAAGAGGCTCTCTCAGCTGCGGTGGCCCATGCTTTGGCCAATCCTGATGAACTTCCCGATGATTGGCACGAGGAAGATCCGGCCGACTACGGCGAGCATCACGACGATGAGATGCCGGAGGGCGTGGATCTGGCGGAAAAGTACCCCGATCTCTTGAGCGAGATCGAGTCGTTCAACCTGGGAGAGGTGGAGCAGTCTGACGACGTTTTAGAGGCGGTGACGCCCGAAGAAGAGCGAGATTTGCTCGCAGGGGTAGCGGAAGCTTTTGAACTGGCGGAAGCCGATGAGTTGGCTCAGGCAGCGGAAGCCCCTGTCGAGGTTCCCGCGAGCGAGACCTCGGCAACGGCGGAGGCGATCCATGCGAAGCCGGACAACACGCCGTTGACGGCAGAAGAAATTGCCGCGCTTGTGGCTCAAGCCAGTGGTGGAGAGTCCGCGCCTCTTCCTCTGGCAGAAGTCAGTAGCCCGATCGATGTGATCCAGTCGATGCCCGACGATGCTCCCCTGAGGGCGGATGACATTGCCGCACTGGTTGCGCAGTCTCAAGCTCTTGAAGCAGATGCCTCGGCGCCAATGAACGCGATCCAAGCGATCGAAGACTTGCCGGACGATGCTCCTTTGAGCGCGGACGACATTGCCGCATTGGTTGCGCAGTCTCAAGCTCTCGAAGCAGACGCTTCGGCACCAGTGAGCGCGATGCAAGCGATCGACAACCTGCCGGATGATGCTCCTTTGAGCGCGGACGACATCGCAGCTCTGATGGCACAGGCTCAGACGCTGGCGACGCCCTCAGACGAACCTCTTGCCCAGCCGGTCGCCGAGCCGACCGCTTCTCCTTCCTCTCCGACTTTCTCGGCCGACCCGAACGTAGTGGAGGCAGAGATCGAAGTGGAGAGTTACCAGGAAGACAATTTCGACGATTTGATGCTCGACGAGGACGCTTTGGCGGCCTTGGTTCGGCAGAGCATTGCCGCTCAGGGGGAAGAACTGGACGCCCAGGCCGCCGCAGAAGCAGAAGCCTTGGCGGCAGCAGAATCGAAGTCGGATACCGATTCGATGAACGATGACGAGATCGCCGCGCTTCTCGCGCAAGCGCAGGGATCTGCGCCGGCCCCGGCGACATCGGAATCGGATGATCTGAACGACGATGATATTGCCGCGCTGTTTGCTCAAGCGCAGCAGTTGGAGTCCGCCGCGCAGCCGGCGGCGGCGGAGCCCTTGATCTCGGCGGATCAGCTCAGCGCCTTGCTTGAGGTGCCTGACCCCGAAGATAGTTCCGAGCCGGTGCCGTCGTCCTCGATGGCGATGGATGCTGACGAGCTTGCCAAGTTGCTGGCCGAGGCCACCGCTTTGGGCTCGGATTTGGGCGCGTCGCCGACGCCAGAGCCCACGGCTGCTCCCGTGGAGGTGGAACCGGTGGTGAGCCAAACTGTGGCAACACCCCAGGCCGCTGCAACACCGGTTGCGAAGAAGGTTGTCAGTTCCGGCGAGCAGGAACTGGGGGCCGTGAAATCGGTGCCCGCGCACCTCGCCGTTCGAGCACTGGCCCTGCCGATGCGGTTTGCCGAAGGGAAACTTGTCTGCAAGGTCGCTGAGCCGGTGGATCGGGCGGCGGTGGATCGGATATCGAAAGCGACGGGATTTGGCATCGTTATCGAACCTGCGCCGATTGCCGAGGTGATCCAGGGGTTGCGTCAGGCTTATGCCGAAGTTCAGGACGCCCATGCACGATTTGCGGTGATGACCGGCGCGGTTGCCAAGCCGAGCGTGATGGACGTGGTGAAGTCGATTTGCAACAAGGTCGCATGAGCTGGCCTGGAGACATGAAATGAATTGGATCAGTGTGACGAGCGGGAAAGGCGGAACGGGGAAGACCGTTTTGGCAGCCTCATTGGCCTGCGTTTTGGCCGAGCATCAGAAAAAGGTTTTGCTCTTTGATGGTGATCTGGGCTTGGCGAACGCTGACGTCGTGATGGGGGTCGAGATCGGCTGTACTTTGGGGCACGTGATTCGGGATGGACGCGAGCTTCGGGATGCCGTGACTCCTTCGCGCCATGGCGTGGATGTGATCTCGGGAGGATCCGGTTGGCTGGAGCTTGAGAATCTAGATCTTGGTGCCATGACTCACTTGGTGACGCAGCTCCAGACCCTTGCCAAGAATTACGACTTTGTGGTGGTGGATACCTCACCTGGTTGGGGCGGTCGGGTGATGCCGTTTTTGCTTCCCGCGACTCACATGGTTTTGGTCACGACGCCAGATGCCACAAGCCTGATGGATGCCTATGCGTTGCTCAAAGCTGTTTGGGTTCAAAACGAATCGTTGGCGGCGGGACTGGTGGTCAATATGGCGGATTCGGAGTTGCACGGCGACCAGATCGCCAAGCAGGTGCAGGCGGTGGTGGCTCAGTTCTTGAGCCAGCCGTTGCCGCACATTGGCACGGTTCGTCGTGATGGCAAGGTTGTCTCGGCGACTCGTCAACGCACTCCGTTCGTGAAAATGTTTGCGTCGAGCAAGGTCACCAGCGATCTCGAATCGGTGGCTGAGTTCTTCCTTGACCCCAGCGAAGTCGAGGCGGAACCGGAGTCGATGCTGGAGAAGCTGAAGCTGGTCTTCAGCAAGAAGTCGGACGAGGACGAAGCCGAGGCGGCATAAGATTTCATCAGCCGTGTGATCTCGGGATTGCGTGCTCGGTCATTTGCTCAGCTCATACCCAGCAATTCTGGTCTGACCGGAGTCAAGCCGCTGACTCACGATCACGACTGAGTTGAATGTCAGGATATTTTCTGGAGCGACTTTGCCGAGAGGCTGGGTGTCCAATGGTCTCTCTCTGCCGGTTCTCGAATCAATGACTACCCAGTCGAATTTGCTCGTGTAGGCCATGACCCGATCTCCAAGTGATCCAGCCCACGATATGTGTGGCTTCTCCCAATGCACATCACCGCTGCTTAGATTTCCGCATGACAAAACACGACCATAGTCAGTGCCCCAGTAGCCGTTTCCATACTCGTCTGTTTTGTCCAGTTGTGCCACACGCCACCCTACAGCGCGCATAGAACTGTTTGCATCTAAGATGTGAAACATTTTGAGGGGGGACAGCTTCATCATTTCTGTAAGGATCACGGTTTCGTATGTGTAGGGCCTATCCTGGACGTCGCTGGTCAGGAGGAGGAATCCGTCCGAAAAGTTTCCGCGAATAGAACCGATCCTTTCGTAAAAAGCTCGGTAGGGAGAATTTGCTTTGAGATCGAGTATGCCTCCCGTGCCGGAGGAGCTACTCCGAAGGATAAGAGCATCGTATGTGTACCGTTTGCTCAAGGTTTCCACGATAACCTGGCCCTGAAGGTCGAGAGACAGATCGGAGCCGCTGAAGAGGCGGCTCGTCCACTTGCCGCCCGATACGGCTCGGGAAAGTTGGCGTTCGTCCATCACGATATTGATGTCGAAACGAGTGGGTTTGGAAGGCTTCCCCGTACAAGCATCTATGGGGGACCCATTGAGGTACAGGGTTCCTCGCCTAACGTAGGCGTGGAGGGGATTGCCCTCGATAGACCAGATCTTTTTGAAGGCGGGCAAACCTCGTTCGGCAGTGGATCCGGTCCCAGAAGCGCCCGGAGTGATCTCCGGGGATGAGTATCCGATCATTACGCTGACCAGCAGGCTGAGGAGTGCCACACCCCCATCATATCATCGGAAGGGTCCACCAGGGTACTTGTTTCAACATCCCTCTTGCTTGAGTGGTCGCTTCACAGCACGCTTTTCACGCGGCATGCGAAGGTTGATCTTCCGCAGAAGTGACCGCCCGGGGAAGGATTCCGAGGGTATTGAGGGCTCCGACCACTTGGCCCTGCCGATTTTTGACCGGAGAGATGTACCACTTGGCTTTGCGTGTGGAGCCATCGGGGAGAGTGAGCGTGAGGGTGCTCGGCTCGGGGTATTGGCCCATGAAGACGAGATAGATCGCGCCCTCGGCGTCGCCCCGGAAAATCTCTTTGCCGAGGACATCGGCGATTGGTTTGTCGGTGACTTGGTGCTCTTCCTGGCCGAAGAATGCGGCGGCGGCTTTGTTCCATTCCATCACATGACCGATTTCATTGATCGTGAAGCAAGGGAGCGGGAGTTCGTAGAACATGGCCTGGAATCGCCGGAGGCTGGCCTCCTGTACGTTTTTGCATTCGTGAAGATCGATCTGGAGAGCAGCGCGCTCGGCTTGCGCGGTGGCGAGGGCGGCTTTGAGCTCCTGGTAGCTTGGTTCGCTTTGCCGGAAGGGCTCCGGTTCGGGATCGCGCTTGCGAGCAAAAAAGGAAACGGCGATCACGCCGAGCATCAAGGCAAGGGGATCGGAGGAGAGATAGGTCCAGTCCGCGGCTTGGTTGGTCGCCAAGGCGGGTAGGGCAAGAGCTCCGAGCGATGAGCACGCAAGGGCTCGCCAACGCGACTGCGCTCTCCCATCTGCTTCCACCCTGCGGGTCGCCCTCATAACTTCTAGCCTTATGTGAGGTTTCGGCTTCGAGACCTGCATTTTTCAGGGTTGCGCAAAAGACCGCAAAATCTAAGGATTTCGAAAGGTCGGCCCGACAATTTTTCCTGGTCTCGCGTGCGAGAAATAGAACGATATCGCGCTACGTGAAAGGGTTCCAAAAGAAATGAAAATGTTTCGAAGAAGTGTCGGAGCACGGCTGATCGCCGCCATGTTGGGAATTGGTCTTGTGCCTCTTCTCGCCGTGAGTTGGATGTCGTCGCAGGCTCTCAGTCATACCGCCCAAGAGCGAACCGGTGTCCTTGAGGCATCGGCCCAGACGGTGATGAGCCGAATCGAACGTAATCTGTTCGAACGCTATGGAGATGTCCAAGCGTTCGGGCTCAACCAGGGGATTTACAACAAAGAAGACTGGTACGTGAGGGGGTCGAAGAACAAGGTCACCCAGATCATGAACCAGTACATGTCGACCTACACTCCGATCTACGAGCTGATGGTGCTTGTGGATACCAAGGGCAAGGTCGCCGCTGTCTCGAGCAATACCTGGGAAGGGAAGCCGATCAATACCACGCCGCTATACAAGCAGAACTTTGCGGATACGGATTGGTTCAAGAACTCCATGGCGGGCACGTTTACGGCCAGCGAAGCCCTCACGGGAACGTGGGTCGATGACGCAGCTTTCGATCCCATGATCAGCGAAATCTTCGGTGGCAAGGGTGCCTACATTGGCTACAGTGCGCCGGTGAAGGATGCGAGCGGAAACATCATTGGCGTTTGGCGCAACTATGCCCGCGTCGATGCGGTGGACTCGATCCTGGAGGAAGCCTACAACGAATTGAAATCGGGTGGCCTGACTCAGGCAACCATGAAGCTGCTGTCCAACGATGGAACCTTCCTTGCTGGGTACGGTACCGAAACGGGGACTAACCCAGCAGAGATCGAAACGGGCGTTTTGGAAGAAAACTACGCCGAAGTCAAAGGATCGCTGGCGGCTACGGCTATCACGAAGGACTCTGGCTCCGGCGAGAGCACAGGCGCCAAGCCGATGGTGGGCGGTTACTTCAAGAGTAAAGGCGCTCTTGGCTATCCCGGCTTAGGATGGGTGAGCCTCGTGAGCGTGGATCGCGGTGAGTTCTATGCCGACCGCGATGCCGTCCTTGGGAAGCAGACGGGAGTCGCCTTCTTCGCGACGATCATCATTGCGGGTCTTGCTCTGCTGATTAGCCGAGCGATCACGCGACCGATCACGACGATGGCGAACAGCCTCCACGGCGTGTCCACGGGCAGCCTCGATGTGCAACTGGCTCATCAGTCTGAAGACGAACTCGGCAAGCTGGCCGACAGCATTCGGTATCTGATTGGCAAGCTTCAATCGCACGCCGCTTGGACCAAGGTGATAGCGAGTGGCGATCTTCGCCATCAGGCCCATGCAGAAGCTCCGGACGACGAGATCGGTCGATCGCTGGAAAGCATCGTGACGAACCTGTCGACGGCCCTCTCGAGCATCCGCGACAACAGCGTGGAAGTTCAAGATATGGCGGCGGCTCTGAATGATGCTGCAGGCAGCATCGCGGGCGCAAGCCAAAGCGTGGCGGAGCGGGCGACCGAGATCAACGCTTCGGCGGAGCATACTTCCTTGTCGATTCACGAGGTTGTCGATGCGAACGAGCAGCAAGCTGAGTCCTTGAACCAGATCGTTCTGCATGTGCGCAATGTCGCCGAAGCGGTGGGCGAGGTCGCGCAGAAGATCAACCACGTCCAATCGGAAACGGTGGTGGCAAGCCAAAAGGCAACGCAAAGTGGCCAATCCGTGGATCAGACCCTGAAGGGTATCGCGCAGATCCAAGAAACCACCTCAGTGGTGGGGGCGAAGTTGGGCGATCTTCATCAGAAGTCTGAACAGATCGACTCGATTATCCAGACGATCAGTGAGATTGCCGAGCAGACCAACCTGTTGGCTCTGAACGCCGCCATCGAAGCCGCCCGAGCCGGAGAGCACGGAAAGGGCTTCGCCGTCGTTGCGGAGGAAGTTCGCAAGTTGGCCGAGCGCTGCGCAGTGGCGACCCAAGATATCGCGGGTCTCGTCGGGCAGATCCGAGGGCTGGTTGGCGAATCCACGAACGCGATGCAAGCTGCCGATAAGGCGGTGAACTTCGGGGTGGAATCGAGTCAAGCGACGAAGGTTTCTCTCGAAGAGATCGTTGAACTCGTTCTTGAACTGGAGAAGCCGGTGCAGGAAGTCGCCAAGACGGCGGACGAAGTGAGCAAGCTCGCTTCGCAAATGGAACTCGCCGTTGAGGATGCGGCTCGAACCACGGAAACGACCGTGGAAAGCTCGCGACAAATCCAAGTTGCTGTGAACCGAGTCACCGAGGACATCAGCGATGTGAGCGCGGCTGCCGAAGAGCAGATGGCCTCGACGGAAGAACTGAACGCTTCGGCTTCGGATCTCACCAATGTCGCGAATCGCCTCTATGAGCTCGTTGCTCAATTCCAGCTCGATGATAGTCCGGTCGAAAACCAGGGCGATCAGCGACGCGCAGCATGAAACGTCGGAAAACCGATCATGCAGGAAGCCCGCCCCCCAAGCGAAATGGGGGCGGGCTCCGCTACAATAAGACCGACTTGGAGATCAACGTGGATCAATACAAGCATTTAGACTTTTTACGCGTCACCGAAGCCGCTGCGCTTGCGAGTTCGAAATGGGTTGGCAAGGGCCAACGAGATGAAGCCGACCAGGCTGCATGCGAAGCCATGCGCCATGAGCTGAACTCGATGGAGATGGATGCCACCATCGTCATTGGAGAAGGGGAGCGCGATGAAGCCCCCATGCTCTACATTGGGGAGAAGCTTGGTCAGCCAGGCGGTCCTGAAATCCAGATCGCCGTGGATCCGCTTGAAGGCACAAATCTGTGCGCAAATGGCACTCCAAACGCTATTTCGGTGTTGGCCGCCGCCGTGGTGGGACAAGGCAATTTGATGCACGCCCCTGACTGCTATATGGAGAAGCTTGTCGTCGGGCCGGAGTGCGCGGGGATTGTGGATATCACGGTTCCGCCGCGGATCAACGTGCGCCTGATGGCCAAAGCTCTGGGCAAGGATGTGGATGAATGCATCATCGGCATCCTGGATCGACCCCGGCATGAGAGCTTGATTCGAGAGCTTCGCGAGGCAGGTTGCCGGGTTCACTTGGTTCCTGATGGAGACCTTTCGGTGGCAATCGCCGCCTTGGATCCTGATTCCGGTGTCGATGGCCTGATGGGGATCGGTGGAGCGCCCGAGGGCGTGATCACGGCAGCTGCTGTGCTCTGCACCGGCGGCGAGATGCAGGCTCGGCTGAAGTTTACGAGCGATGAGCAGCGCGAGCGAGCAGAGAAGATGGTCTCCGGCGACGTGGATCGCGTGTTCCGAACCGAGGATTTGGCTTCCGGAAATGTCACTTTTGCCGCAACGGGCATTACCCCAGGCGATTTGCTGAAAGGTGTGCGATTCCGGCATGGATCGGCGCATACTGAGTCTATAGTCATGCGATCATCGACGGGGATGATCCGGCGCATTGAGACGACTTTCAAGCTGGGGCGTCGCGAAAATGACTGATTTCCGTGAGAATTGCTCCTAAATGACTCATTCCTAGTGATTTTGCTGTATTGCAAGATTTGCTGGCCTGTTAGAATCGTGGTCTGCTTTGCAGGAAATTTCTGACCAGTTTCTGGTTCAGGTCTGCATTGATTTGAGGTAAGGAATGAAAAAAGTACTTTTGCTCGCACTCGTTGCGGCTGTAGCTCCGGCGGCTCTCGCCCAAAACTTTGTCAGCAACTTCGACGCGCTGAACGATGGTGCCTTGGATACCCAAGCCTCCGGTGGGCCGACAGCTTGGTTCGGTGGCGCGGGCACGAACGTTGTCAGCACGGGCCCGGTTCAAGGAGCCAAGGCCGTTGAATCCAGCTACTCGCTCGCCGCAGGTAGCAGCAACTCGCACGCCTGGGTTGATCTCTACACCAGCGGCACGGGCATCGCGATTCCTGGCGGGATCGTAGCTTCGGTCGACGTTTGGGCCGACTCGGCTCGAGCCAACGATGCTGCTGGACTCGCTCTCTGGGCAAACGGCGGCGGAAACCTGCATGGCATCCTCTCCGTGTCGGGCGACGGTCGAGTGTTTGGTCGGAACGGTGATGGCACTCCGGGAATTACGCAGTTTGCTGGTGCGACGGCTAACGTCAACGCGTGGAACACGATCGCCCTGGAAGTGACCCAGGTCAACGCAACGACTCTTCGCACGGGCTACCGTCTGAACGGGACCCTGCTCGCTGAGTTCCACACCCGCACGGTTGCTGGTAGCAACTTGGTTTCGGACTTCGACCTCTTCAGCCTGAACCTCGGCACCGCGACCAGCACGGTCGTCAGCCGATACGACAACTACTCCGTTCAAGCTGTGCCGGAGCCGGCCACGATGACCCTGCTTGCCCTCGGTGCCCTGGCCGCTCGCCGACGCCGCCGCAAGTAAGTCGAATCTTTCGACTCATCTAGAAAACACGAAGAGCCCACCTGAAAAGGTGGGCTCTTCTTTTTCGGCGAGGCGAAGCTCACTCCACCGGGATCAGGCGCCCGGTTTTGACATCGTAGATGAATCCGTGCACCGGGATCGACTTGTTGACCAAGGGGTGCCCCTTGATCCGGGCGATATCGTCGCGGACGCTTTGGGCCAGGTCGGTAAAAGTCTGCCAATGAATGAACTTGCCCTCCGGTGATCCACCTTCTTGAGTCGGGTTCACCCAGGCAGATCCGTTGAACTGGGCCGTCGCGAGGCTTTCACTGAGGAGATCGCCCATGACTTGGCTGGTGAAGAGTTCCATGCCGCAATCGGTGTGATGGATCACAAACCACTCTTTGGTTCCAAGAAGCTTGTGCGAAATCACCAGGGATCGGATGGCGTCATCGGTCGCGCGGCCTCCCGCATTGCGGATGACGTGGGCATCGCCTTCGGAGAGTCCGGCGTACTTGGCGGGGTCGAGGCGGGCATCCATACAGGTGAGCACGGCAAAGCCTCGGGCGGGCGGTAGGGCCAAGTCGCCTTTGGTGAAGGTTCCGGCGTAAAGATCATTGGCGGCGAGGATTTCGGGGCGGACGGTCATGGGTGTTTCCTTCTCGGTCAGTAGGCCGAGACTTCTATCTTGACGCCGAAACTAATAAAATTCGTGCATGTGCCCACTCTCAATAGCTTGAGGCGAATGATGCACTTATAATATGGATTATGAGTTGATGATAGTTTTGCATCGGGATGCGATCCCGGCAATTTACTGAATTTTTGAAGTGGGCTTCTTCCGAGAGTGGTGAGGCACGCATTTTGCCGGTATCTTGATGAAATGGCGACATCGCATCCCCTGCCCTCCTTGCTCAGTTGCGGTAAGCCGCTTGATGCCTCGGAAGGGGCATTTGGGTGGTTGCGGGAGAGCTTGCCAACTGACGACGGCCTGACCGAGAGGTTGCAAGAGGATGGATATCTTTATCTGCGCGGGTTGATTCCGGTCGATTTGGTTCTGAGGGTTCGGGAGCAGGTGCTGGGCGAGCTCCGTGAACGGGGACTCCTGGCGGGCGAAGATTTCGTGAAGCTTGGCGCGACGATCAGCGCGTTTCAGCCGGAACTGGTGGAGCAGAACGTGGATGTGACTCGGGTGATGTTTGGCGAAGAGCTTCATGCAATGATGGAGCGCCTCCATGGGGAGCCGGTGATGCACTATCAGTATGTTTGGTTCCGGTCTCTCGGGCGGGGAATGGGCACGGCGCCGCATTGCGACGTGGTCTACATGGGGCGAGGCACACATCGAATCTTCACGTCGTGGGTGCCATTTGGTGCCGTCGATCCGATGCTGGGCGGTTTGATGATCCTGGAAGGCTCGCACCAAAGGCGGGACCTCACGGGCGACTATTTGGCGGCGGACGTGGATTCTTACTGCGTCAATGGCCCGGCGGCGGAGAAGATTGCCAAGGGTGAGATGCACTGGGAGCACTATCAGAAGCCGGGCGAATCGTGGGATGGCTCCTTCTCGCATGATCCTGCCGAGCTGCAGAAGATGTTTGGCGGCCGCTGGCTCACGGCACGGGAGTATCAGCCTGGTGACGTGCTGATCTTTACGATGGGCACGGTGCATGCGAGTCTCGATAACCAGACCGATCGACTTCGCATCTCCTCCGATGTTCGGTATCAGCCGGTGAGCGAACCGGTGGATGAACGGTATGCCGGGGATTCTCCCATCGCGCATGGCATTGAGGCCAAGCGCGGTCGTATTTGCTGAGGGGTGTCGGTAGCGCCTCTGGGGACCCGGGATTTCTGGTCGGGCGGGTAGAATAGCAATCCGCTCGTGCGCGATTAGCTCAGCGGTAGAGCACTTCGTTCACACCGAAGGGGTCACAGGTTCAAATCCTGTATCGCGCACCAGCGGTTTTTTGTGCCTCTGTGACTGCCTCTCTTAAGCATTGTCCTGAAGACACTTCTTTACTTCACAACGCTGTCACGGGAATTCGTTTCACTGATTTTCGTTGCCGAAGTTTCTCCTTAGAATTTTTGAGTTTTGAACTCAAAAATGCCTCTAATTTCACGGAATTTTTAGCGTATAACCGAGGAGCTATGAAGAGGAAGATAATCCTTTCGAGCGGCGTTTTGGCGCTGTTGTCATTGGTCGGTTGCGGTGGGGGTGGCGGAAGTACCTTGGTGAATCCGAGCCTGATTGTGAACTGGGCGGAGCGGACACGGGCGATCAATGCCCCCTCGTCGGCGCAGTCGGTGAAAATCACGCTGGACTCTCCGCAGCCAACGGTCGCGGATGTGGTCTGGGTCATCAACCGGGGGGCGAATCTCGCTGCATTTTCACAGAGTTACACCTCACCGGAGCAAGTGCCCAGCGGGTCATTCTCCTTGAGAGTCGAGTTGTTCGCCGATGCCAACGCAACAGGAACCGAAGTTGGAGAGGGTGTGCTGCCAGCAATCTTGACTAACACGGGTGGCTTTGAATCGCCGACTGGCGATCCGATTACGAACATTGCAATAGATCGAACCATCCGGTCGGTGAGCTTGGGGAACGCAACCCTTGCTGAGGGCGCGGCATTGGAGCTCGCGGCAGCTGCACTCGACGGACAGGGGGGAGTTGTTCCAGTCAGCGCAGGTTCCTTCCGCTACAGTGCTGTTACTGGCACTTCGAACATCCAGCTCACACCAGGAGGCCTCTTAAGTGGCTCGAGAGCGGGCAGGTCGACAATAGCGGCTTCAGTCGACGGAGTCACCAGCGCTCCTGCGGCTGTCAGTGTCACCCCCATCGCGGCGAACTATATCTCGTACGCAAATGTGGCCGTAAGCGACTTGGCTATGGCTCCTGCTTCCACGGTTCTTTACGGCGCACATGCGTCTGAGAATCGAATTGTTGAGATTGACTCTCGAACTGGAGAGGTCCAAACTTTCATGAACTTGCCGTTTTCTCCGTCGGCAATCGCCGTCTCTGCGGACGGCAGCACCATGTACGTTGGCTCTCGCGTTACAGATCAGGTCTCTAAGATCTCCGTTTCGTCAAAAGCCGTGCTCTGGACCCTGAATCTCGGCGCGAGCTCTTTTCCAGGTTTTGCCCTCGTTACACTTGATCTTGAGGTTCACCCTACTGATCCGAATCGTTGGGCCGTATCCACTGGGGCTGTAGGGGTCAGTCCGCCGGAAGATCGGGTTGCCCTGTACAACGGTGAGACGGTCGTCGCACGGTCGGCATTTGGTCTGCAAGCTTCTCGAATATTCTTCCTGCCGGATGGAGAAGAACTTGTCTGCTTTGATGCCTCGACGAGCGCACACACGACTTTCCGATTCGGAGTCAGCGGTGCGAGTTTGGTGCCACTCAAAGAAGTCGACCAGCTCGTTCAATTTTTTACGATCGAGCCTGAGATCCTGGGCAACGAGCTCGTGTTCTCAGATGGACTCATCGCGAATGCTACCGAGCTGTGGGGCCTGGGGAACGTGGCACTACCCGGAGCGGTCAATTCAGGTTGGCGAGCCACGGCGAATTCGAATTTCGACCGCGCCGTCGTCTTTAATCGTGGGCAGTTGGCACCGATTACTGTCTCGCGGCTCTCCGACGGGGAGGTCCTCTTGGAGCATCCGCAAGTTCAGTTTGGATTCCCGACGAAGGTTCGGCCTTTTCTGAACGGAGTTGTTGTCATTTGGGATTCGACTAAGGTAGCCGTTCTACGCCCCGTCGCAGACTTTTGATTTGTAAAACCGCGCGCCCCCGAACACGAAGGATGGGGGCGCGCGGTCTGATGACTTACTTGCCCAAATCCATCGCGTAGGTGATGCCGAAGCGATGGGTGCGGTCTCGGGCGGAGTCGTTGGGGAAGTAGATGCGGGCGTCCAGGAGCCAGTGATCGGTCAGAGCGTAGTCGAATCGTGCCGCCGTTCGGCCGCGCGAGCCTGTCGAGTGATCCACGGTGAACCGAAGCTCCGGAGTCAGACGGCGGCGATACCCGATGAACCCTTGACCGTCGTTTGACTCCAGATATCCTGCGTGGATCTCGTAGCCATCGAAGTCCTTGACCAACCCCAGATAGACATCGGGATCCTCGGTGATGTCGTTGGCACCGATGCCGAAGCGCAGTTTTTGCTTGGCATCGAGCAGCACCGAATACTTCGCGCCCAGGCGGTTGTTGCCGTCGAAATCCGTGTCTGCGGCGAGCTCGAAATCTTTGTAGATGCCGTAGACGATCTGGAAATTCTTCACATAACGACCGTCAATCGCCTCGCTGCGTGAAGTCTGGCGGTAGTCGAACTGGATCCGATCCGTCTTTTGAACCTTGAACGAAGGCCCTCCCGCCATGGTGCTGGATTGCGCACCAGCAAGCGCTGGGAGAAGGAGAGGAAGTGCCACGAGGACGGGAGCGAGCCGAGCCATGCCCCAGTATGATTTGTTAAGCCTGTGTTAATGCTAGGGGCCCGCTCGCCCAATTTCGGACAAGAATCGGGCGTTTGATGAGCGAAATCTGGCCGGAGATCAGCTAACCTTCGACATGCTTGCCGTGGCCGCCGCGCTCTTTGCGCACTCGCTCGCTCCGATGAGAACCGAACTCAGCAATCCCAACGCCACCCCTGAGACGAAGCAGGTTTTTCGGCTTCTCAGGGAGGTGTACGGCAAGGGCATGTTGTCCGGGCAATGTGATGACAAGTATTTGCCGTTCATCCGCGAGACTACGGGTGGGAAAGAGCCCGCGATCATGGGCTACGATTTTAATGGTGTTATGCCCTCCCAGAGCGGCAATATTGATGCGCAAAAGGCGATTGCCTGGCACAAACGGGGAGGGCTCGTCACGTTTCAGTGGCACTGGATCTCGCCGAACGCGGATGGTGATTTCTACACGGACAAGTTCGATCTCGCAGCGGCGCTCAAGGATCGCGAGTCAGCCTCCTTCCGCAACCTGCTTCGGGACATCGACCTTGTGGCGGTCGAGATCAAGAAGATGCAGGATGCGGGAGTCCCTGTCCTTTGGCGGCCCTTGCACGAGGCGGAAGGCAAGTGGTTCTGGTGGGGAAAATCGGGTGGGGAGGCCTGCACAGAACTTTATCGGCTGATCTATCGACGCTACACCCACCATCACAAATTGAACAACCTCATCTGGCTCTGGACTAGCTATGGCAAGGAGAGGGAGAACTGGTACCCCGGAGACGACGTGGTCGATCTGATCGTGCGCGACTACGAATCCCCGACCGCATGGTCGGAGTTCCAAGAGCTGTTTGGGGCCAAGGGAATCATGTTTGGCCTTGGGGAAGAGGGCAAGCTGCCGGACCCTGCTCACTTTGAAGCCCGACCGTGGCTTTATTTTCTCACTTGGGCTTACATGATCGAGGATCCTGCGAAAGGCAACACCAAAGAGTGGATCAGGCAGGTCTACAACGACGACAAAGTGATCACTTTGGATGAACTCCCGGCCTGGCGAGCGCGGATTCAGTAAGTGATCGTTTGCTGGCGGACGATCACGACGTGGGGTGGCTCGGTGAGGATTGATCGCCACTCCGCGAGCAGAGCTTGGCTGCTGGGGTCGCTTTCGATGCGTTGCTGATCTTCCGCGTACTTTTCCTCGGTTTCGTAGTGGACGATCTCGAGGAAGGCATCGTCGGATCCCTCCACACGGAGCAGCTCCATACGAAGATCATTGTCCCCCTCGTAGATCGGGAAGGCGCGGCGGCAGAAGGCGAAGAACTCTTCGTGCCGACTGGGTTCCACCCGGATGTGAAGGTGGATTTGCACCGTGCCGCTCATTTCTTTTTGGTTGAGTACCAGTTGCTGGAATCCCCGGTGTAGGTCACGTTGATGGGACGTTCGAGGTTGTTCAGGAGGACGACAATCTTCACGCCGTCGGCGAACTGGGTGACGCCCCCGATGCGGTAACGGTGTTCTTTCACCTTGTGGCCATCGCCTTGATCGTATTCGGTGTAGGTGCAGATCAGTTGATCACCTTGGATGACCCACGTGCCCGATCCCTTCGCGCTTCGGAAAGTAGTTGCGCCCACGGCTCCGCTCGCGCTGCTGAAGGTGTAAGTGAACTTTCCATCGGCCTTGAGGTTGAGCGTTCCGCCGTAGCTGACAAAGGTCATCGAGCTGGCCCCGGTGTAGATGTTCACCCAGTCTTGAGTTGCGCCCGATCCGAATCCATAGTCCCCGACCAGGGCTTCCTTGTCGACCAATGGCCCTCCTGCGGCGGGCGGACACTTAAAGGTTGCGAGGAGGTTTTCTGCTTGAGCCATGCCGTCGGGATACTTGAACGTTGCGGAGAAGGCTAGGCCAGATTTGAACGTGGAGTCAAAGGTGAGGGCAATCACAACGGGCTGCCAATGGGTTTTGCAATCGATCAGCATCAGCATGAAGGCGGTATCAGCGTCGCGCCCCGTTTCGCGGAATCGGCCGCAAATGAACTGGGAGAGGAGGCGATCACCGACGTATCGACGAAAGACAATCGAGCCTTGCTTGCCTTGACCTTCTTTGGGGATGTGCTGCTTCCAGAGCTCGGTGAGGGCGGCCCCCATGTTTCCCTGAGCAGGGATCGCCTCGGGGAACCGAACCAGGGCGCGGGTGACATCGCCTTGATCGACAATTTCGGCGACGTGCCAGGCACCATCTTTCCTCCATCCTTGAGGCAGGGTGTAGGTGAAGCTCGGCGCAAGGCCGCCGATTCCGGCGTGTGCGTTGCCGGTCGGGGCGGACGGAGCAGAAACTCCCCGAGCTTTGAGGGTCATCAAGCCGCTTTTGACGCTGAGCTGGCCTGCTTCGATGCCGGCGAGGCTGTTCAGAGTTTTCCCGGCAAATTCTCTCAGGAGCTCAGTAGCTTTTTCGTCTTCGCCCAGGCTCGAGATCATGAAAACCGTGATGCCGGAGGTGCCGATCGCGAGATCGTAGAGATCTTGCTTCTGAGCATTCGTCGCTGCCCGAATCTCGGCAGTATCGAGGGTCGCGCGGAGTTTGTTCGTGAGATCTCGCCAGCCTTTCTCCTCGTTCAGAGCCTCGCCGGTTTGGAGTTCGTGCAGGAGCGACATTAGGAAGGCCAGAGCGGCTGAGCCATCGTTTTCGAGCTTTTCCTCTTTTGCGAGCTCTTTGTATCCCTTCTCGATCTCGGTGATGAGCTCCCGGATGAGCTTTTGTTCGTCCGCACTCTCGCCCGCGCCTTTGATTAGATCTTCCAGAATCGGTCGCGAGGTCGTCGGGGTGAAGCTTGTTGGGCTGCTCGCAGGCGCGGATTTGGTGGAGAATCCGGTCTCTCCGAGCTTGCTCACGGCCGTGAACAAGGGGTTGGCCAGGGCTGGTGTGATCACTGCGACCAAACCGAGCAATGAGAGGCATCCGCGCATCCAACGCATGAGTCAATTATGCGACAGAAGTTGCCGCTTGGAATTTTAAATCCCCGAGGAATCGAATTCGGTTTCCGGAAGAAACTCCCCCGAAGCCCTGAGGTTTCGGGGGAGTGAGTTGAGGCGGACTAGGGGAGCTTCGCGGGATCAAAGCACTTGCCGGGTCCGACAAGTGCGGTCTCTTCGGAGAGAGGTCGGCACGTGCCGTTGCAGTCCGACCAGTCCATGCTCCACGGGGCAATGTTGTCGCCTTTGCGCTCCAAGGCTTGGCTCCAGTGAACCTGACTCACATGACCATCGACGAACATCGTGATCATCTTCTTTCGATAGCGGAAAGGGTTCTCCTTGGTGTAACGGGTTCCCCATTGGTTGCTTCCGCAGGTGAGATTGATATCGAGCGATTCGAGCAAGTTGGTGAAGTTGTTCGTTCCTGGCACGACATCCGGGTCGCCACCGGTGAAGAAAGCACAGGTCGACGCTGGCTCTTCAAGAGCAGTGGCAACCTGCGCCGGGATGTTGGTCGCTTTGGTCAGGCCGTCGTAATTGTAGGTGTAGTTGCCGTCGTTGTTCCAGTTCGTGACGGTGAGATTTTCGAGTCCATCTGGGCTCAGAGGGCAATCGAAGATTTGCACGTTCTTTGCGTACGGGCCATAAAACCAGGGCCAGTTTGTCCAGGCTCGAAGGTTGTTGTTGGCTCCGAATCCGTAGGCCGCGGGCACGCTGATGTTGCCGCCGAGATTCTTGTGGAAGGTGTCATCGTGGTCGCCGAGATACAGCATCATCGCGACCGACATGTTGCGCATGTTGCTCAGCGACTGCGTGCCCTTCGCGCTTTCCTTTGCGGCGGCGAAGACGGGGAAGAGGATCGCGGCGAGAATTGCGATGATGGCAATCACGACGAGCAACTCAATCAGGGTAAAGGCTGATTTCAGTTTCATTTCAATTAAGGAGAGAAGAGCCGGAGGGGGTGACCTCCGGCTGTAGACAATCGATCGGTTCAGCGAGCGAGTCGCTTGCGGAGAACGGCGGCGAGGCCGAGTCCGAGCACGGACATGCTCGCCGGTTCGGGCACCACGTTGTAGTTCTCGACATTGAACTGGTAACTGGTGACGTCTCCGTCGGTGAAGGTCCAGTTGGATCGGTTGGCGATTGAAGCCAGGAGTTCTTCCTTGGTGCCGGTCGTGAGCGCCCGGTTATAGACGGCGTTGTCAAACTCGGTCGAACCGCCAGGGAAGAGACCGAGCGCGGTGGAGCCCACGGTCAAAGTGCTCGGGAGAGCCGAATTGTTGGAACTGGTGGCATCGGCTTGCCAACCATCGGCATCAGCACCAGTGCTCTCCCCGTTCAAACCGAAGATCAATCCTCCGTTGGCGATGGTCGCGGCGATGGTTGTCGATGTGGAATCGGTGAAATCGCCTTGGAAGAGGAAGATTTGGTCACCCGCTGCGCTCGGGGCAAATTCCGGGGCGGTTGGTGTTCCGTCCCACTCGTAGGTGAAGGCCGCATTTTGATAGTTGTCGACAATCGGGAGTGGCGTCGCCCCACCCCGCCGGATGACGAACACTTCGCCCGCGCTATATGCCCTGGTTGCGGTGGCTTTGATCCAGCCCTCTCCGCCACCTCGGAAGCCGTCTTGGGCGGCCCGCCAGCCGTAATCGGTGATGTAGAAGCTGGTGCCAGCCTCGAAGTTGACCAGGCTCAGGATGGCAACGTCGTCCGGGTTTCCGGAGTTGTAGCCGACGATGGCGAGATCGCCCGCCGCGAAAACTGTGGCAGCCTGACTGACCACCGCAAGCGCGAGAGTCGCGCCGGTGAGAACGGATTTCATCATTTTTTCCTCAAAAGATCAATGTGGCAACGCTGCGGCGTGGTGCAGCAACCTGCCTCATCGTGGCGGGTCTAGGTTAGGAGAAGGTTAGAGGAACGTTATGGCGCGGTTAAGGCCTGGTGAGCGTACATTTGAGGGGGGTGTCTGTGCAGATCCTATTCGATGAAAATAGTATGAATCTATCGTGAAATGTGAAATGTTAGTGAAATCAAAATGTATGTAATGTGTTAATTTTATCTTGACAACAAAGTATGGATTCTTGCTAGAGTGTTCCTCAATCGTTATTTCGGGGAACACATGGCGCTCAATGGCACTGCTCAAACACATTTTTTCAACTTGAAGTCGCTTCGGTTGATCACCACGTTGCTCGCGTGCGGGCTCTTTTACTCTGCAACTGCCGTGACGTTGAATCCGATGGTTTCCTCGGCGACGTCGGCCACTCAGCAAAGGCTGGAAGGCCTCTCCCGCCAGATTCGTGCGCACTATACGGATCGGCCGACTCCGGTGGTGAAGGGGTCGAATCCGGGACGGGATCCTGTGGGGCGGGGAGGGATGTGGACTCCGAAACTCCTCGGGGATCTGGCCAGGGTGAGGCAGATCGAGGCTCGTCAGGCCCCAACCGCGGAAGCGGATCTGATGGTCTCGATGCTTCCTATCTATGGCCTGGTGGTTGCGCAGAGCGGCGGCGGATCAGGGGGAGGGGAGAGCGGAGGAGAAGGCTCTGGCCCCGGAGGCGGATCTGGTGGCGGAGCGGGCGCGCCGGGTGGCGGGAGCGGATTCGGAGGCGGATCGGCTCTGAACACGAACACCGGAAACCGCCATGCCAAGTACCCCATTGTCCAGTGGTCAGCTCGGGGCGACACGGCGGTGAGCTTCACGCTCCACCACAACTCCATCGGCGCGTATTCCTTTGATCTTGGCAAAGGCTGGAGCCATTCTTACGATGTCAAAGTCACGCACACGCCTGGATCGTCGGCGATTATTCGTTATGGTCATGGCCTGGAGCACCCCTACACCGAGTCGGGAGGCGTTTTCACTCCGCCCGCCGGAGTCTATGACAACCTTGTCAAGAATTCGAATGGAACCTGGACTCTGACGAGCAAGTTCCGAAGCGTTCTCGAGTTCAACGCAAATGGTCGATTGACCCAGGTCAAGGATGCCCACGGCAACCAGATCACGGTGAACCGCAACTCCAGCGACAAGATCACCACGGTCACGGATGGGACGCGCACCCTGACCTTTGCCTATAACGGAAACGGCCTCATCTCCAGCGTGACGGATCCGACCAACCGGGTTTGGACGTTCACCCACGATTCCAACAACGACCTCACCGCCATCGCCTACCCAGCGCTGGATGGGGTGGTTCATGACCGGAACTTCACGTACAGCGCTCAGAGCAACATCCTGACCGAAACCGACCTGCGAAACAAGGTCTGGACGATGGGCTATGACACCAGCGAGCGGCTGACCAGCTTCAGCAATCCGCTGGGTCACACCACGACGTGGACCTTCGGGACGGCGAGCGTCACGCTCACTCAGCCGAACGGCAAGACGATTGTTCACAACTACTCCAATGGCCTGATTGCCTCCGAAGTTGACCAGGCGGGATTCAGCCGCAGTTACACCTACGATTCCGCCAAGAACGTACTCACCGTGACGGATGAGCGGGGCAAGGTCTGGACTTCCACCTACGACACAAAGGGCAATCGCCTGACGAGCAAGAATCCGCTCAACCAGACCACAACCTACACCTACGATCCCGTCACCCACGACCTGCTCACGGTGACGAATCCTCTGGGTCAGGCTCAGACCCTCACGTATTCGACCACCGGGAATCTGCTCACCGCCAAAGATGCGTTGAACCGCACCCAGGTGACCAACACCTACAACAGCTTTGGCGAACTTGCGACCTCGACCGATGCGATGGGCCGCCAGAGTACGGTGGGTTACAACAGTCAAGGCGATGTGACCTCGGCGACTCAGCCAGGAAACATCACCAGCTGGACGAGCTACGACACGCTGGGGCGCCCAACTTCGGTGACGGATCCGGCCTCGAATATCACCTCGATTGGCTACGACAACTGGGGCCGGGTGACTTCGGTTACTGAGCCGGGAAGCGCGGTTTCCAGCATCTCCTACGACCTGGAGAGCAACATCACGGCGGCGACGGATCCGCTGGGGCGCACCGGCACCAGGGTTCTGGATGACATTGGCCGCCAGATCTCGGCGACCAACGCCAAGAGCGAAACCACCACGTTTGGCTACAACAACGTGAGCTATCTGACTTCGGTCACGAACGCTCGCGGGTTTACCAGAACCTACACCTACACCGACCGAGGCGAGGCGGCCAGCCTCACCATGCCGGATGGCGCGGTCGAGCAGTGGAGCTACGGCGGCACCGGGGAAACCACGGCTTATACCAATCCGCTGGGTCAGACAATTCAGTACGGCTTCAACGATGCAGGCCGGGCCACTCTGGTGGACTATCCGGTGGGGCAGACCGATACGAGCTTTACCTACGACAGCGCGGGTCGCCAGCTCACGATGGTGGATGGCACGGGCACAAGCACGTGGGTTTACAACTCAGCGGGCGAAGTGACTAGCCTCACCACGCCTCAGGGTCAGCAGACTTACACCTACAACACGGCGGGTCAGCCGCTCACGATGACAGAAGTGGGCCTTGGCACCACAACGAATCGCTACGATTCGGCCGGGCGCGTGGATCTGGTGACGGATTCCTTGGGGGATCTGACCGCATTCCAATATGATTCGGCTGGGCGGTTGCTGAACAAGTTCCACGGGAACAACACTTACGACACCTACGCCTACGATTCGCGCAACCGAGTCTCCAGCATACTGACCCGCGTGGGTCAGACGGTGCTTGGCTCGCGCACCTATGGCTACGACGCCGCTTCTCAGGTGACCTCCCTGAACCAAGGCGGAGTGGTCACGAACTACGGCTACGACCTGGCGGGTCAGCTGAATTCGGAAACCCGAGCTGGCTATACCGCGAGTTACACCTACGATGGCAATGGCAACCGCCTGACCCGGGTTGTGAACGGAGTCACCGAGAACTACTCCTATGATGGCGGCGACAAACTCACTGCGATCACGGGCGGCGCGGATCCGCGCACGTTCAGCTACGATGCTGCTGGTCGAACGACCGCGATTACTCGCGCTTCGGGCGTGACGAACTTTGCCTACGACTTTGAGAGCCGCATCACGAGCATCGCTCGCGGCGGGATGACGACGAATTCCTACACCTACGACGGGCTCGACACCCGGGTGGGCGTGGTGGATTCTCTGGGCTCACGCTCGATTCGTCGAAATGGGGTGGGCGTCACCGCGCCTGTCTTGGGCGATGGTTTTGCTCGGTATGTGACCTCCGGCGAGGTTCGGGGCGGGGTCAAGACGACGTTCCACGCGGGGCTGAAGAATGCGGATTTGCAGACTTCCGTCTCCGCAACCTCCTCCGCCTCCCGCACCTACGACGCCTTCGGCAACGTGGCTTCGACCACGGGCACCTGGCGCAGCCCCTTCGGCCACGCGGGTCCGTTCGGGTACCAGTCTGATACTGACACGGGATTCCAGCTCCTTGGGCACCGCTACTACGATCCTTCGACTGGTCGTTTCCTCACCCGGGATCCAGCAAAGGCAGGGGACAATTGGTACATTTACTGCGATAATGATCCAGTCAGCCAAGTCGATCCCTTGGGATTGCAGGGTATGCCAGCTGGTTCGCCGCCATTTTCTCCTCCGGGTCAACCGAATGGGACATGGAAGTGGGTTCCGAATCCAACATATGACGACAGCAACCCCAGAAGCCGACCAGGCAAGTGGGTTCCTGATAAACCTCTACAGGGTGGATCGCAACCTAGTACAAGTTGGGATCCACGGAAAGACCACTACGATACGAACGATGGAAAAGGAAATAAAACGCGTCAAGACCGGTGGGGTCGCCCTCTGACTGCCGAGCAGGCTCATGACATGAATAGAGTAGATGTTCCACCAGGGGAGGAGGAGCATAGGGGCTCTCGAGGCGGGAGAGGAATGCCCCCGTGGACCAGGCTTGGACTTCTCCTTACTCTCATTCTCATCCCAGCCAATGCAGACGCGAGCCCATGTGCAGATGTGCCACACTCTGACGACCGAGTTTGCCCCTGTTGCGGAAAACGAGGCGACGTCCACTGGAGGCTCTTTGAGGCAATGCACACTTACGACGCAATTGGTGCCAATTATGCATGAAGATTCGATTCGCAATTGCCAGCCGGAGGAGAGATATCGACTCAACCAAGCGGTAGAGACCGCATATCTTCACAAGAGCCCGGTCGTGAGCGAGACTTTCAGTGATGGTATATCTCGAGGCATATGCAGAGTGATGGATGCGATTGAGCAACGTTCATCAGTGGAACAACTAGTCGTTGCGGTCGAAAATCCAGCATTCCTGGCAGCTGATGAAGATGTTCGCTTCTTTAAGGAAATTTTTCGGGTGGAAGGCGCGTTCACGTGCTGGGATACGGACTGCTTCTTGGCTTTGAGTAAAGAATACGTAGGGCTCTTGTTCCCGACTTTCCTCTGTGCCTACGAACTCTGTGCCGAGGTTACTATTTATCAAGCATCAAGCGGCCTTCTGGTGATACAAAGTCACGACAAGGTTACAGACATTTGGGATTAACCTACTTAGACCTGAGATCAGTAAATAATAGACTTTAGCTAGCGGATCTGTACGATAGATTGTGCGACAAGTTGGCGGCGCCAAGTCGGCGGTTAGCCTGTTCTTGGACATAGCTTCTATCTGTTTCTAAGGGGAAGCAGGTCCACTGAACCTTTCCCGCGCACCAGGCCTAACTGCTTTGATTCCTCCGCATCCGGTTTGGTCGTCACATCGTTTGCCTACGACTTTGAGAGCCGCATCACGAGCATCACTCGCGGGGGGGATGACGACGAATTCCTACACCTACAACGGGCTCGATACCCGGGTCGGCGTGGTGGATTCGCTGGGCTCGCGCTCGATTCGTCGAAATGGGGTGGGCGTCACCGCGCCTGTCTTGGGCGATGGTTTTGCTCGGTATGTGACCTCCGGCGAGGTTCGGGGCGGGGTCAAG
>JAIUNY010000029.1 GCA_020161505.1 Armatimonadota bacterium
CATCGTCTCCGAGCCGAAAGAGGCGCGGTTCTCGTCGGGCGGGGAACTGTCCAAGCTGATAACCCCCAGCTCACCGCGCGCATTCCTGGAGTCGAGAACCCTCCCATCCGGATCGTGCTCGATCCGGCGGCCAAGCTGACCGGCACAGAGAAGGTCTTTGATCGATCCGCGCCCACATGGTGGTACGTCTCCGAACCCACACATTCCACCCAGAAATTGCTCCCGGCAAGCATGGAGGGATTTCTCCGTGAACTCGATCGGGAAGGAATTCGCGGTGTTCTGGTGGAGGGAGGATCCGCCACGATCACGGCCTTTCTCAATGCAGGATTTGGGGATGAACTTGTGCTCTATGAGGCTCCGGTTCGGTTCCAGGAGGGCTTGCCGTGGCAGCTGTCCCATGCTGCCTTCCGCATGAATCACCGCGAGACCGCCATTCTCGGGCCGGATCGACGGTTCACCTACGACTTGGTTTTTTAGCGCCGGGTCCTAGCCATCGATACACCGTTCGCGAACTGTGGGAACATTGCGCGCATTCTCTTAGTCAGAACATCCAAGAGAGAATCGTTTTTCTTCCTCCCCCAAAACCCCACAAGCCCCGTCTCACTGCCCTCACGAGCGGGGCTCTTCCTTTGTCCGGGGCTCAACTAGAACGTCAGGAACCACTCGTGCAAACGGGTGTCGGAGGTGAGCTCAGGGTGATATGAGGTTCCGAGACAGGATCCTGAGCGGACGCCCACCACTTTGTCGTCGTAGGTCGAGAGCACCTCGACCCCCGGGCCGACGCGGGTGACAATCGGGGCGCGGATGAACACCCCCATCACCGGTTGATCCAAGCCAGCGACCCCGACTTCGTCTTCAAAGCTATGCACCTGCGCACCGAAGGCGTTCCGGCGCACCGTGATATCGAGCAGTCCGAGGCGATACTGCTCCCGGTCTTCGACGTCACTTGCCATCAAGATCATGCCCATGCAGGTGCCCCATACCGGCATCCCGGCCGAGGCGCGCTCGATGATCGCCGGGCCGAGACCGTAGCGCTCCAGCAGGAGCCCCACCGTGGAACTCTCGCCCCCAGGGATCGTGAGGCGATCCACTTCCGCCAGGTCTTCAACCGTTCGCACCTCGCGCAAAGAGTGAGCAGGCACACCGGCCGACTCGTAAGCCTCGATGTGCTTGCTGAAATCGCCCTGAACCGCCAAGACTCCGATCTTCGTCGCCACGGTGCGATTCTACAGGCTGGCCCTCGCCAGCCTCGGGCCCGGCGATCCTGCCTCCTCATCCCCTAGTAGAATGAATGTTCTATGGTCGAGATCATCGGTGCTCCTTTTGACCTCTGCGGCGCGGCAGTGGGAAGTCGTCTCGGCCCGGCGGCCGTGCGGATGCTCGGCCTCGTTTCGGCCTTGCATGAACTGGATGTGGAGGTGTGCGCGGATAGTGATGCTCTCGACATGCTTCACGAGTCGCCGACCGACTACTCCACCAAGGTGCGCCATGCGGTTGAAGCCTATCGAGCGGTTTCGGATGCGGTCGTCGCGAGCCTGGAGCGCGGGAATCTCCCCCTTGTCCTCGGCGGGGATCACAGCCTCAGCATTGGCTCGATCTCCGGTGCCCTGCGGCACTACGGCACCGAGAACCTCGCCGTTTTGTGGATTGATGCCCACATGGATCTGAACACCATGGCCACCAGTCCGAGCGGGAACGTCCACGGCATGCCTGTCGCGGCTCTCACGCGCCTGAGCTCCGGAGATCGCCCGACTTCGCGCCCAACTGGCTCCAGTTGGTCGCTCGCCGCGCGGCAATCGGGATGGGATGCCTGGCAAACCATCCTCGACGAGGTTGTCCCAGAGGGCGGCGTACGGCACGACCGAACCGGCTGGGTGGGGCTACGCGATGTGGACTCGGGTGAGGTGGGCAACTACCAAAAGCTCCAATCGACCACTGCCTGGACCATGCACCAGATCGACGATCGTGGGATCGCCGGGGTGATCGACGAGATCGACGCCTGGCTTGTGCGCACCGGAGCCACCCGGTTGTGGATCAGTTTTGACGTTGATTCGCTCGATCCTCTTCATGCCCCTGGCACCGGAACGGCGGTTTACGGGGGCCTGACCTACCGCGAAGGCCACTTCCTCGCCGAGCGCCTGCACAGTCTGCTCAACGACCCGAGTCGCCCGTACAAGCTGGCTGGGCTGGACGTGGTCGAGGTCAATCCGATGACGGACGAAGCAGGAGAAACCGCGAAGATCGCGAAAGAGTGGGTGTGTTCACTGTTCGGGAAAAGGATCATGGGGGCGCTTCCGTGAGGTCAGCGGGTCAACCGGGACTCCGCCGAGTGCTCGCTGAAGAGGCTGCGGCAATACTTGCCCTCGCCGATCGGCTCGACGCTGCTTACGACACCCTCATCGACTGGATTCTTGAGTGCAAGGGCCGGGTCGTGACTTGCGGAATCGGCAAGAGTGGCCACATTGCGGCGAAAACGGCGGCGACTTTCGCTTCCACGGGGACGCCCTCCTTCTTTCTTCACGCCGCCGAGGCGGTTCATGGAGACCTCGGCATGGTGACGGAGGGGGATGTGTTGTTGGCCTACAGCTACAGCGGCGAGACCGACGAAGTGGTGCGGCTCTTTCCTTCGTTCCGCAAAATCGGGGCGAAGACCGTGATCGTCACCGGTCGTCCCGAGAGTTCAGCGGGTCGAGCGGCTGATTTGGTGATCAACGTTGCCGTGGATCGCGAAGCCTGCCCGAATAACCTGGCTCCCACCACCTCGACCACCGTGATGCTGGCGGCAAGCGATGCCATTGCCGTCGCGGTGATGGAGCGGCGCGCTTTCACCCGCGAAGACTTCGCCCAATTCCATCCTGCCGGCGCGCTGGGGAAGCGGCTTCTCCTCACCGTCCGGGATGTGATGCGCAGCGGCGACGATGCCCCTGTCGTGGCTCCGGAGACTCCTCTCGCCGATCTCCTGCGATTGATCACCCAAGCGGGCGCCGGCGGTGCCTGTGTGGTGGATTCTGCCGGCGGGTTGCTCGGGTTCGTCTCCGATGGCGACCTCCGCCGGTGGATTGTGGGAGGACATTCGGTTCACGAAGGCACGGCCGCTGACTTGATGAGCACCGGCGGAGCCACAACTTCGCCAGACTTGTTGGCGTTTGAGGCCCTGGAGTTCTTCCAGAACTACCCTCGGAAGATTGGAGAAATGCCGGTCTTGGAAGCTGGCCAAGTCGTCGGCCTTCTCATGCTCAAAGACCTCCTCCGCGTGGGCTTGGTGTAGGGATTCGATCAAGTTGGCGTTCCAGCGAATAGTCCGGGAATGGTCTGGACTCAGAGATTGTCTGAACTCCTAGGAGACGCGATGGATCAGGTCGGGCAAGGCAATCGGAGCAGGCGTGGAACGCGAGTAGCTTGGCTTCCAATCGGATCAGATGTTCTCCGAGGTGGTCTCCATGGTGCGCTCTTAACATTCCTCTTTCTGGACGCCGCCTCTGTTGTCGTCATGTGGGAAGAGGCCCCGGAATGGTTCAAACCGCTCATCCAGTTCTTGAATGGAGGACAGGTGAACGACCGACTGACCTGGTCAACGGTCGGCTTCTATGCACTTGCCGTCGTCCTGATCACGCCGAACCGATGGTCTTCATGGAAATCCGGCCTGCTTCAGACAGCGAGTCTGATCATGGCAAGCATCGTCGCTACGGGTTTCCTGAGAGTCGAGCTGGTTTCCGAATTTGCAGGAGCTTCGATGCCGTTCTATGACTTTTCTGATCTCATCGTGAGCCTTTCGTTACTCTCGATCGGGCTCTTTTGGATGGGGGTTGGATCAGTGCTCCTCCGGAGCCTCAACCGTTACTGGCCCCGTCCGTCTTCGGAGTTTCGGCTATGAAGCTCTTCTGGGGCAATGACATTCGTTTGGGTCAGCCCGATCGTCTCGACATGCTGTCAGAGAATCAGGAGATTCAGGCTCGATCCATGCCAGCAACATCATTCGAACAGTATCCCGCCAGCGAAAGCCTGGTTCAAATGGTGGATGAAGAGCGGCGCAAGACTGCCCGACGGGTTGGAATCGACCTGATCAGGGGGCTCGCCTTTGGTACGTTCGTCTCAGGGTGCGCGCTCCTTCCGGCCCGCCACCTCGAAGATGCGCCTGGCTGGCTGCATCCAGTGGCCCAACTCTTGGTCGGAGCGGATTGGGTCGAGCGAGCAGGCCCCCAGCAGTACGCTTTGATGATCGTGGGGTGCCTTTTGGGTTGGGTGTGTCGTTTTTCGAGCTTCCGAGGATTTCTCATGCAGGCAGGAGCTGTGCTCCTCGGCGCGCAATTGGCCGCTGTCTTCTGGGCAGAGATTGTCGGTCTGAGGCCGTTCATGGATGTCATCGACTTTCCAGCCCTGTACGCCCTCAGTGTCGTCATCGGTCTTTCCGCTGCCTGGGGCATTCTCTATGTCAGCTTCAGAGAAGTTCTGTCCTGGCTCCGAAGCCTGAAGGTCGATTAGGGCGCCCTGGGACGACTTCAGCCTCGACACATCCGGATTGGAGCTCTGTGCCTCAGCCTGCTCTCAGTCTTCGGCGGATGGGGGGCAGTTGGCCTGCAAGGTCTTGCGATCTCAGATAAGTACAGCATCCAGCATGAGGCACTCCTGGTGCTCGGATTTCGCGATTATGCCCTCAGTCCACTCAGCTCCGCCAACCTGAAGAGGCAACTCTCGGCGTTGGATATCCCTGTTGTGTTGGATGAGACTGGTCTTTACGCTGCGATTCAGATCCGAAGCGTCTTGCGTCGGCGAACCGATGGATACAGTTGTCGTTTTGACTTCACGGGGGATCTGGTGAAGTCTGCATCTTGCGACGCCTGGATTCTGTCTGACAAACCGTGATAGGCCCGAAGAAAAAAATCCCCTCCACTCTCGAAGAGTTGGAGGGGATTTGGTTTCCCTGAGTCTTGGTACGGTTAGATGACCGGGGGGATTAGCGCTCGGCTCGTTCGCCGCGCTCGCCACGCTCGCCGCGTTCCGGACGGTCGCCCATTGGGCGGCGTCGCGGACCGGAGTCGGTGGTTTCGATCACGACGAACGGGATCAGAGCCATTTCGCGTGCTCGCTTGATCGCATTGCAGATCATGCGCTGTTGCTTGGCCGTGTTGCCGTTCTGACGAGCCGGGGTGATCTTGCCGCGCTCGGTCATAAATCGCTGGAGGATCGAAAGATCCTTGAAATCAACATGGTCGATCTTGTTCAGGGTCAGGTAGCTGACCTTGCGCTTCTTTCGACCGCGGGGACGGCCTTCATTGCGACCGTCGTTGGCATCCACCATGCCCTTATCGGACATTGGATCCTGGGGTTCTTTATCAAATTCGCTCATATCTGGTCTCGAATCTCACACGTGCGCGCCTGGTCAGGGAGCCTGACGCACGACATTGGGCCCTCAATTATGGCATAGCCCAGCCTCTCTCGCCGTGGGGTCCCGTTGCGATTCTCCTCGCCGCCCTGCCCAAGGCCAATCCCTCGGCCTTTCAGAGAGCGCCGCGCAAGACCCAAACACGCAACAAAGGCCTCTGCCCAGGGCGGCGGGGAGCAGCGAGAAGGTGCGGCGACGAGAACTCAGAAGCAAGTCAGCGGAGACTGGACGACAACCCTGAACCGAATGCATACGGAAAGCTGCGCTACCCGACCCTGAAGGGATCGGGGCACCCACTCTGCCGGAACACCCCGACCTTCCTACCAGCCAGCAAACCTGCGACGGCAATCGTGCCGGAAAAAGTCACCCCTCGTAATTCCCCAGGGCCACCCGCCCACATGTTAAGGAATCCATTACTCGGATGCTGCTCTGGCAGCGCCAGACAACCCAACCAGAGTTGACCTGCCCAGTCGCTCTGGCGAACACAACCCTCCAGCCCAAGGGCCGGTTTCGCCCACCGGCCCGTTTCCCATTTTGAGAATCGGACTTCTCAGCCCCGAGCCGCGACCTTCCATTCCAGCGGAGCGAGGCCCGACAGCAACAGAATTTCTCCGACAAAATACGCCCACCCCAGAGGCTGAATCTGCGCGGCATGGGCCGCCAGCAGGGCGACGCTCAATCCGGCGTAGGCCGCGTTCAGCATGGCAATCCCGCGAAGCCAATTCGGCCACTTGACCGGCAATCGGGCGGCGCAGCCGAACGAATAAATCGCAAATCCCGCAGGGATCGCCGCGAGGAACAAGAGCACCTCGCGCGGCATCCCGATCAGCGGCTGGATCGCCGGTAACCCCACACCCAACGCCAAGGCACTGATCACCGCGCCGAGCCCATCCATCAGAAAGACTCGGCGCGGTTGGGTGGATAGTTTCTCGGCGAGAGAATCGAGCATCACGGAGCCACGCTCAGGAACTCGTCCCACAGCGTGTCCGAAGCGAACTTGAGCTGCAGGTAGTCACTTCGTGTCGAGCCTGTGAACGTGGCACTGCTCGAAAAGTCGATGCTGACCCCTCGGCTGTTGGCTGAATTGGCGTTGTGACCTTCCCAAACAATCGCCGCTGCTGCTTTCGCCCGTACGTCCGCGCTCGCGGTCTTCACCGCCAGAGGAACCGAGCTGTTGGCCTCCAGAATCGTGCACAGATCAATCAGATCTCGGTACACCCGGGTGGTAGTCGGCGAGAAACTTTGAGAAGTGCTCCTGGCACTCTGAACCGCTGAGGTCACCGATCCCAGATTCGCGCTGAGCTGCTGGCCCAGCGTGCTCACCGAAGCCGCCAGATCGGGCAACTTCGCCGTCTCTATCACGCTCTGGGTGATCTTGCGGGTGACGTAGGGCGGGTGATTCAGCATCCCATCCACAAAACCCTTGCTCAGATTCCGAGTTGTGGCGTCGGGGTTGTCGCGGAAGCCAGCGAACACCAGGTCGTAGGGATAGCCTTCGCCCGGCGGGCTTTCTTCGCTCCCTGCGATGAAGTCGGCGTATTCCTTGGTTTCGTAGGCGACTTCGAGCATCTGCATCAGACTGCAATCCCAGGCGATGATGTCGAACTTCTGGCCGCTGAGGGCGGCATCGGTCTGCCAGGTTTTGATGGATGTCCCGTACTGATCGTCGTAGCTGAAGGCTCGGCTGGTCGGCTGACCATCGGGCGAGCGTCGCCATCCGTTTCCGTGATTCCACAGCACCAGCACATAGCGATCCGCCGGATAGTTGGCCTTGCCCCACGTGATGAAGTCACGCAAAGTCTGCGGCGAGCCCATGTCGAGCGGGTTGCCGAAAGCGTCGCTGACGTTGCTCTGCACCAGTTCGCTCTGGATATTCGACGTCGTATCCGGCTTCACCAGATACCGGCGAACCCCATCAAACGAGGAACCACCGAAAGCATCCCGGCTTTGCTTCCACTGAACCACGAATCGAACATTTGGATTGCTGGCGACTCGCTCCATCTCGTTCACGTCTCCATCACTGAAGCTGAACAAGTCATTCGCCGCGTTCATGTACACGAGAACCGTCCACTTGGTTTGGGTGATCTGCTTCTGGGTGACCGTAACCGAGCTGAGCCCGGTGACGCTCGCGCTCGGGATCGTTGCCTGGATGCTTCCGGCTCCCACCGTGGTCGCGGTAAACCGGCCGCTCGCATTCACCGTGCCGACCCCGCCATTCACCGTCCACGTGATGCCATTGGTGGGGAGGAACGTCGCGAAGCTGCCATTGAATCCCGTCCCCACGTATTGGATGATCCTCTCCTGTGGAACCGAGAGACCGTTTGCCGAGACTCTCACGCCGAGGGGCGGCAGGGATCCGTGGGTTGAAACATTGACGGCTGCGCCACCAGGGCCGGCTGAACACAAATCCACGACCATCCGGGCTTCGCCCAGCAGCGTCCCTGTGGCGTTCGGCCCGGAATAGAGGAGGGCGCGAGCCTGATGAACCCCAGCCGCCAAGTTCGAAAGCGTCACATTCGACGCCACTACGCCTCCCCGATTCACCGAGTCGGATCGGAGAACGAACCCATCGGAATCAATCACCTGAATGACTTGGCTCGCATCTCCACCGGAATTACCCCAGGTGGTTGAATAGAGCACCGTTCCCGGCGAGGTGGTCACCGAGCAGGGGCCAAGTGGTGCGCCCGAGAGGCCGCCTCCCGTCGTGCCGATGCCACCGCCCCCACCGCCGCATCCGGCAATGATCGCAAGGCCAAACAGCACGGCCCAAACACCAGGAGAAACTCTCTTCACATAGTCGTAGACGCGATAAAACGCGGAACGTTCTTACCGAGCTCTGTCACTTTTGTGATTCTTGCTCCGACAATGAGAAGGAGGGCCTAACTCGTTGCGTTCACTTTTCACTGCACTTTCCCGGCTATGGTCGCCAAAAACCCAAGGGGTCTCCTATGCCGATGGCGCGATCCCGGACGGAATGGCAGTGGGCCTCATCGAGGTCATGCTGGATGGGCGGATCGGGCAATCCTCCGGCACCCTTCCGCTGGAAGTTCTCCACGATCACACCCTTGCAAGTCTCTTGGGCGAAGTTGCGCAGCGCGCCCGACAAACCGGCCCATGCTCAGCGACGGGAGAAGGATGGGCGGTGCATGCAACGCCTTTCGCCAAATCAGTTTGGATTCTGCTGTTCGAGCTCCCTGTGGCGGAGAACACCCGGAATGATCCTGTTTACCGAGAGGCGCAAGCTCTCAAACGCGTCGGTCGCGCCCTGACGATGCACTCCACCGCCCAGCCGATGTGCCTTCAGGTTGCGTTTGCCATCAAGGGGGCGCTTGATCTGGCCTGCGTCAAAGTGTGGGAAGTGGGTGGCGCGGGCCTCGGCGATCTCGCCCGAACCGGCCCGGCTCCCAACGAACGGCAGATGCCCGATCAGCATCTCAGCAAATTCATGCTCCATCCTCTCGCCCAATGGTGGGAGCATCCGGAAGGGCACCGAGCCCTTTTGCCGCTTCACAGCGGGGATACTCTGCTGGGCGTGCTCGAGCTCTGGTCAGGGCCTGCTGATCCATTCTTCGTCGCCGATCGCGCCATCCACATCACCTTGGCCGAGCAGGTTTCATTGGCTCTGCGCTCGGCGCAGGCGTTCGAGAGCGTTGAGCGACTCGCCACCACCGATCCTCTTACCGGAATTTCCAACCACCGCACGATGCAAGATTTCCTTTCCCGGCTTCTCAAAGAGTCGGTGCGGTCATCCGGTGGATTTGCCGCCGTGATGATCGACGTGGATCACTTCAGGAAATTTAACGAGGAGGAAGGGCATGATGCCGGCGACGACGTCCTGAAGAAGGTCGCCCATACGCTGGTGAAGTCCGTCCGCTCTGGAGATCTTGCCGCCCGCTATGGAGGGGAAGAGTTCACCTTGCTTCTCCCTGGTGCCCGCTACCAAGAGGCGATGGATGTGGCGGAGCGATGCCGGAAGGCCATCGAGTCCATTCCTTACGTCACGCCTGCCGGTCGGCACAAGAAGATCACCGCCAGCTTTGGCGTGGCCCTGTTCGCTGAACACGGTCGATCAGCCGAAACTCTCTTAAAATCCGCCGACGAAGCCCTCTATCAATCCAAACACGCGGGGCGAAATCGGGTGACTTGCGCCGACCACCGGTCAAAATTAGAGTCCGCCTAGGACAGAAGTGGGAGAAAGTGGGCGGTCCTATGGCCCGATCCACTGGGTCGCCGTTGCCGATCCAGCACAGGAGCCGCCATAATTGACTCTTGCGAAGACGTGCGTGAGCAGGCTCGGCTCAGACCGTCAGGCGCGGAGGTTGACCTCTGATGTATGCAATTGTGAAGACCGGCGGCAAGCAGTACAAGGCCGAGAAAGACGATTTGATCACCGTGGAGAAGCTGGAAGGCGATGCCGGTACCAGCGTTACTCTCGATGAAGTGGTGATGGTGTGCGATGGCGAGAAAGTCACGCTCGGTAGCCCGTTCGTGAAGGGCGCTACCGTCGCGGCCACCATCGTGCGACAAGGTAAGGCGAAGAAGATCAACGCCTTCAACTACAAGGCCAAGAAGAATGTGCGCAAGCGCTGGGGCCACCGACAACCGCAAACCATCCTTCGAATCACCGAAGTGAAGGCAGGGAAGTAAGACATGGCACATAAAAAAGGTCAAGGTTCATCTAAGAACGGTCGCGATTCGAATTCCAATCGCCTCGGCGTCAAGCGCTTCGGCGGCGAAGTCGTCAAGCCCGGCATGATCCTGGTTCGCCAACGCGGAACCAAGTTCTATCCCGGCACCAACGTCGGCATCGGCAACGACCACACCCTGTTTGCGCTCGTGAACGGCGAAGTCAAGTTCGAAGGCCCGAAAGAGCGACGACGCGTCAGCGTCTACAGCGCCGAAGCCTAAGGCTTGACCGCATCAAGTCAACCGAACCCCTGAGTCATCGACTCGGGGGTTCTCTTTTTTGCCTCCCGTTAGAATTTCTTCGTGCGGAAGACGAGCCCCAGCGCAATATCGGCTCCGACACTTGCGCCGCCGGGGAAAACGAGCCAGTTGAAATCGCCATCCTCGCTCAGATAGGCCGACCACTCTCCCGACGAATCGCGCCATTGGTACGCAAACGTGAAAATCCGGTGGTCTCGGTCGAGTCGGGCGTCGCCGAGCCGCCAGGCTGAACTTTCGCTCGTCCACTGGGTGATGAGCCAGCGGTTTCCCCCTAAACCATGCGCCGCGAAGAGTTGCGCCTGAGCCGCTCGCCCCCGGGCCTGGAGCCCTCGGGGAGCGTTGCCTTGCCAGATTAAGGCCCCTTGGGCACCAACCGTCCAGACCGGCCCCAGCTTCCAAGTTCTTTCCCAACTCACCGCTGCATCCCACGATCCGCTGCCGAAGAGCGTGTTGGGGTTGCCCGTCGGCGCCTTGAGCCAGGCACGAATTTCACCAGCAGACGTGGATCGCCCGTACCCCAGCGTCAGATCCCCCCACCCCGTGCCACTGCCGAAATCAACCCGTCCTCCTCCGGCCCGGCGGTACGAGGATGCAAACCCGCCGTAGGGGATGAATCGCCGATTTTCGATCCCAAAATCGACCACCCGGTGCCACCAGTCAATCACAGGATCGAGCACTCCGCCGCCTTTGTGGATCAAGGGAAGCTCGGCAATCCATTCGTTGCCGTGTCGATCCTTCGTGCGGTAAAGCCCCGAGATTCGCCACGTCTCGCCATCCTCAAATGCCGCAGCGCGAGTGCGCATCTCGTTGCCGATCCCGAGATGAAACTGCCATTGAGACTCCCCTGATTTCAGGGATTCCCCCAGCGCCGGTGGTCGCAGAACGGTCAAATTCGGGGACCGAAAGTTCCGGGCAGGTAAAAATGTCTGCGATACTGCAACTGTGGGCAGTGTCCACATCGTATACAGCAGTATCGCGCCTCCCACGCGCGGGATGCGGGAAAGCGATTCACTCAGGACTGTCATCGGCGACCTACGTCCTCACGACCATACCTTCCGTCTCTGGTAGGATGCGGAAGTTCCGCATGATCTCGCGGAAAAGTGTGAAAAGTATGAAGTGCTGGACTTCTTCTACGGTTCCGCCACCGTTGGCGAGCGAGGGCAGATTGTCATCCCCGCCGAAGCGCGTGCCGAACTGGGAATCAACCCAGGAGACAAGCTCCTCATCATGAAAGACCCCGTCCATGAGGGGCTCGTGATGTGCAAGTTTGAGGTTCTCACCGCCTTCTTCGACGAATTCAAACGGAAGCTCACCGAGTTGGTTGAGCAAGACGACGCCAACCAAACCAAGGAAAAAACTTCATGAGCACGACCGCAACGGCTCTCTTTATCATTGCTGCCCTCGCCCAGAATCAGGCGACCGAAATCACCCAGATCGACCCCAACTCCACAAAGCTCACCGTGGATCAAGCGGTGCAAATCGCCCAGATGAATGCCTTCGGCCTCAGAGTCGCGGAGCAGGATGTGGCGGAGGCGAAGGCCCTGGAGCGCATCTCGCGAGCCCAACTTGGGCCGGGCGCCCAACTCACGGCCGGATCCACCTGGAGCAGAGTTGAACTCTCCGGCCAGCAAGGAGGAACAAGCTCGACAACCAGCAGCACCGTCCAGCTTGCTGTCTCTCAGATCATTGATATCTCGGGGGTCTACACGAATCGAATCCGCAGCGCGGAGTTCAACCGCAAAAGCCGAGAAGCGGGAGTCGCTGCGACGTGGAACACCATCCAAAACACCGTTCGCACGGCTTACTTCCAGGCTCTGCAAGCTGAGCAACTTGTCACCGTTCAATCCACCGCGCTCAATGCAGCCAAAGGGCGCTTGGAGAAAGCAAACATCCGCGTGCGAGAGGGAGCGATTCCCCGATTCGACGCCTTGCGGATCGAAACCGAGGTCGCTCGTCTTGAGCAAGAGGTGATTCGGGCTCAAGGGACCTCGCGCTTGGCAAAGCAAAACCTCAATCTGGCGATGAGCCGCCCGATTGAGTCGGAAATTGAACTCACGCAGGTGATGGATCCCTCCACGCTGGATGCCGAAGCTGCTGCCCTCGTCACCACCGCTCTGGCCACGCGCGCCGAGCTGAAGCAAGCCGAACTCGGAATCAAGGCTCTGGAACAAGCGCGCATCGCGGATGAACGAGCCGGACGACCGAGTCTCTCGCTGCAGGGTTTCTATAGCCAAACCGTGAACCCGACCGGATTCTCTCCGAAAAGCAACGCTTCGATCGGCGCAAACATCACGATCCCCATCGTGACATCCGGTTTGATCCAAGCGAACGCCGCGACGGCAAAAGCGCGAGAAGAGCGAGCCAAGGTTCTGCTGGAACAGGCTCAGCTGAGCGTCGCGCTTGAAGTGCGCGCCGCGCTCACCCAGTGGGAGACCTCGCTCGCCGAGTACAAAACGGCGAGCAAAAATGAAGAACTCGCGCGAGAAGCTCTGCGCCTCGCCAATCTCCGCTACGATGAACAGCAAGGCATTCTCCTCGACGTCATCGTTGCGCAGGCCGACCTCACCGCCGCAGAGAGCGGCGTGGTCAACGCCCGCACCCAACTCCATATCGCCTATGCTGCCCTCCAGAAGGCAGTTGGGCGCGACGACATCACCACCGACCCGACGTCGGCACCGACCTCCAACTCCACCCAGGAACCAGGCAAATGACCCCGAAATCCCTTCCCATTTGGTCGGTTGTGCTGCTGGCGAGCCTTGCGCTCGCTGGATGCGTCGATCGCGCCGCCCAGCAGCAGGCGAAGAAGACCGCCGCCATTGTCACCGACCAGACCACGGTGGTCGAAACGGTCCTCGCAGAAAGCCGTGACGTCCCACGATCGCTCGATCTCACCGGAAGCCTGGTCACCCAAGATGATGTCGGGGTTTCCAGCAAGTTGCCTGGTCGCTTGACCGCGGTGTATGTGCAAGATGGGGCGGCGGTGAGCGCCGGTCAAGTCATTGCCATCCAAGAATCGGGCGATGCAATGGCTCGGCTCCGCCAGGCGCGAGCCCAAGTCGATGCCGCGCAATCGGCTCTACGGCAAGCTGAACTCGATGATCGTGTGACCCCCACGCGATCCGATGCGGCGATCCGAGCGTCTGAAGCCCGCCTTCGCCAAGCCAAAGCCAATCTCACGAAGCTGGAGAACGGAGCGCGCCCCGAGGAGAAGCGACAAGCCAAGGCAAATCTCGACCGCGCCAAGAGCGATCTGAGTACGGCCGAGAAAAACCTCGATCGCTCGAAGCGGCTTCACGCAGAAGGCGCCATCGCAACGGCCCAACTGGAAGCCGACGAAAATCGTTACCAAAACGCCCTTGCCGGGTACCAATCGGCACTCGAAGCCTATAACCTGGCTCTCGAAGCGGTGCGTACTGAGGACATTGCCCAGGCACGAGAAGCTGTTCGACAAGCCGAAGAGCAACTCCGAATCGACCGGGCGAACAAGCAGCTTGATCCCGCTGCCAAGGAAAGAGTCGCCGGTGCGCGCGCTCAACTCGAAGCGGCAAGAGAAAATGTGCGGCTCGCCCAGATCTCGCTTGATGATCTTACGATCCGCGCCCCGATGTCCGGAAAGGTGAGCGGCAAGCCGCTCCAGCCGGGAACCATGGTCAGCCCGGGAGTCACGATTGCCCGAATCATCGGCGCAGACGGTATCTACTTTGAAGCCGAAGTTCCGGAGAAGGAAGTCTCCCGAATCCGGCCGGGTCTCCCTGTGCAAGCCTCCATTCAAGCCCTCGGCGACGTCGCCCTGACCGGCACCGTGGTCGCGGTCAATCCTCTGGCGAGCAACCTCGGACGACTTTTCACTGTGCGCATTTCGATCAACGAGCGACTGAGTGATCTCAAGCCTGGCATGTTCGTGCGGGGCAAACTCGAAACCGGAGTCGATCAGGGCGTCATCACGATTCCTGACCTTGCATTGGTGACGGACGGTGAAGACAACTATGTGTTCCTCGTCAAGCAAGGCACCAAAGATGGAGTCTCTGGCCTGATGGTGGAGCGCAAGAAGATCGTGCTCCTGCGTCGCACCGGAGGCTTGGCCCTCGTCGAGGGCTTGGTGGAAGGCGACGAAATCGTCACAAAGGGACAAACAACTTTGGTGGATGGCGGAATGGTTCGAAAGGAATCCCCAGCCTCTGCTGAACCCCAACCGGAAGAGAAGACCGGAGAATAACCCATGGGCTTGACCAAAACCGCCATTCTCCGGCCTGTCTTCATCTTCATGTTGATGGTGGCCGCCTCCCTGATGGGGTGGATCGCCTACAACAGCATGAGGGTTGAACTCAACCCGGACGTGAGTTTCGGTGTCGTCACCGTCACCACGATCTATCCCGGTGCGGGCCCTGACGAAGTCAACACCCTCATCACCAAGAAGGTTGAGGATGCCGTTACGGGCATCGCGAACGTCCGCGAAGTCACCTCGAGCTCTCAAGAGGGGGTCTCGGCGGTGGTCGTTCAGTTCGAAATCGGCTCGGATATCGACGTCGGGATTTCCGATGTTCGCACCAAGGTCGATACCGTCATCGGCGAGCTCCCGCGCGAAGCTGAGCGACCGATCGTCGATAAGATCGACACTGGTTCCGATCCGGTTTTGACTCTCGCCGTCAAGAGCAAGACGCTGAGTAACCGACAACTGCGTGACCTTGCGGACAACGTCCTCGTTGACCGATTCGCCCGGGTCAAGGGTGTCGCTGCCGTCAACGTGACGGGTGGCGATCAACGAGAAATTCAGGTTCAGCTCCAGCGAGATGCCTTGCTTCGCTACGGACTCGGCATTGCTGATGTCACGCGAGCCGTGCAGGGCGCGGGTCTCAACATTCCGGCAGGTCGCGTCCAAACCGACGAAGAAGAGTATTCCGTTCGGGTTCTCGGTGACTTCGAGACGGTGGATGACATCCGCAATCTCTATCTCACCATTTCCGATCCCAACCGGAATGGCCCGAGCAAACAGGTGCGCCTGGGCGATATCGCACGGATCGTTGACGCGAACATCGAACGCCGAACCCTCTCCCGACTCGATGGACTCGAGTCCGTGGTTCTCGTCGTCCAGAAATCGAAGCAGGGCAACGCAATTGAAATCAGCAAGCTGATCCGCGAACCCTCGCCCGATCTCCCTGGTCCCGATGG
Source organism: Armatimonadota bacterium (assembly GCA_020161505.1). Lineage (GTDB taxonomy): Bacteria > Armatimonadota > Fimbriimonadia > Fimbriimonadales > Fimbriimonadaceae > UphvI-Ar2. The sequence continues at coordinate 15,500 of JAIUNY010000029.1, forward strand.
ACAGCCTCAAAGCCTCCTTCAGAGCATGGAGAGACAGTACGGGCTGGAGTTCGTTGTCACCCTGGACTCCTCTACGCAGATCAAGGAGTCGCTGCTTGACCTCAACATCGCCATCTTCTTTGGGATCTTCTTGGTCGGTGTTGTCATTTGGGTGTTCCTGCACAACTTGCGCGGAACCCTCATCGTCAGCATCGCCATCCCGGTTTGTCTGTTCGCGACCCTGATCGTCCTGTGGGCGTTTGGATTCACGATCAACAACCTCTCGATGCTCGCCTTGTCCCTCGCGATTGGCGTTCTCGTGGACGACTCCATCGTCGTTCTCGAAAACATCTATCGTCACCTCCGCATGGGAGAAGAACCGACGGAAGCGGCGATCAATGGTCGGGCGGAAATCGGACTCGCCGCGATCGCGATTACCCTTGCCGACGTGGTTGTCTTCCTGCCCATTGGCTTCATGGGAGGCATTGTCGGGCAGTTCTTCCGGCCGCTTGGCATCGGCTACGCGGTGGCGGTTATGTTCTCGCTGTTCGTCTCCTTTACCGTCACTCCGATGCTTGCGAGTCGATGGTACAAAAAGGGCGAAGACTGGGAGCATCCGAACGGACGATTTGCTCGATGGTTTGAGCACCAATTCGAGAACTTCTCCAACGGCTACCGGGCGATCCTCCGCACGAGCTTGAAGCACAAGTGGTACTTCTTCGGCGGCGGCTTCGCGGTGCTCTTCGGGCTCTTCCAGTTCATCGGCGGCAGCTTTGCTCCCGACATCGCGACGGCGGCGCGGGGCGGAATGCCGTTCATCGTCATCAGCATTGTGCTGGCGGTGCTCATCTTCCTGGGCAACGGCGTGATCCACAAGCAGTGGAAGCCCGGTGTGTTCCTCGGGATGGTTGGGTTCATTGCCCTGTTCGTGCTTGCACCGGTTTCCGGAAAGCTCTACCAAAACTGGAAGAAAGAGGCGGTCTTCAAGTTCACCTTTGCTCCTCCGAGCGATGGCGGCGTGGTGCAGATCGACGTCGAACTGCCGCCTGGATCAAGCCTCGCTGCGACGACCAAGGTCGTTGAGCGGCTGGAGAAGATCGCCGGTGATCACCCGATGACCGAGTATGTCGTCAGCAGCGTCGGAAGACGCTCTGGTGGCGGATTCGGCGCGAGTTCGCAGGGAACCCAGTTCGGACAGATCAGCGTGACACTGAAAGAAAAGGACGCGATTCTGGACAAGATCATGTTCTGGGTGGCGCACGAGAAAGAGCTTCGCCCGATGAACGTGAGCTCCGAAGACGTCGCGGCTGAGCTCACGGAGCAGGTCGGTCGTGTGCCGGGAGCGAAGGTGGTCATCACCACGGCAGGCGGCTTCGGGTTCGGTGCGGCGATTCAGCTCGCCTTCATCTCCGATGATCGCGAATTGCTCGCACGCACCGCGAAAACGGTGCGAGATCGCCTCGCCCAAGGCGCGATTGCCGGCGTCATCTCGCCGGACTTGAGTTCCAAGGGCGGACGCCCGGAGATCCAAGCGGTTCCAGATCGAGCCCGTTTGGCGGATGCCAACGTCAGCGTGGCCGAACTGGGAAGCGCGATGCGCGCCCTCTATGAAGGCGATGACACGGCAAAGTTCCGGGTCAAGGGCCAGGAATACGACATCCGAGTGATGATGGATCTGGAGGACCGCAACAATCCAGAACTCCTCGGTTCGGTGCCGGTCACTTTCCGTGAAGGAAGCCCGATCTACCTTGAAGAAATCGCCACGATCAAGGAATCGGTGGGTCTGGACAAGATCGACCGCCGAGATCGCGCCGAGGTGATTCAGGTGGATGCCGAACTTCTTCCCGGCTTTGCAGCGGGTTCGGTTCAGGCCGAAATCGATGCGTGGCTTGCTAAGGAGAAGCTCGTTCCGGAAGGAGTGCGGGTACGGGCGCTCGGTCAGGCCGATGCCCAACAGCGCGAAACGGGCTACCTGCTCGGTGCGCTCGGTCTTGGCTTGATCCTGGTCTATATGATCCTTGCTTCTCTCTACAACAACCTGCTCTATCCGTTCATCATCCAGCTGGCTCAGCCTCAGGCGATGGTCGGTGCCTTGCTCGCCCTGGTCTTGACGGATAAGACGCTCAACATCGTGGGCTTCATCGGCATCATCGCCCTCGTGGGCTTGGTGGGTAAGAACGCGATCCTGCTCGTGGACTATGCGAACACGCTCCGCGAACGCGGAGTCGATCGCTTCGAGGCACTGGTGGAGTCGGGGGGAACGCGCTTGCGTCCCATTCTCATGACCACGATCGCTCTGATTGCGGGCATGTTGCCGGTTGCTCTGGCGATCGGGCGAGGATCGGAGTTCCGAGAAACCATCGGCATCACGATCATCGGCGGAACCATCGTTTCGACGGTGCTCACCCTGCTCGTCATCCCCTGCTCGTATCTGATCTTTGACGATGCCTCCGAGCGATTCGGACGGTTCCTCAATCGGGCCCGGTACAAGGGAGAAGCCTACACGGCACCAGAGCCCGTTGACTCTCCCGAAGATCGCTGATCGGTGATCGCAGGGCCAACATCCCGGCAGGGCTTCCTGCCGGGATGTTGCATTTTCGACATAACGAATCGGATAAAGTGAAATCGTGAGCGAAAAGCTCCAGCGACTCCTGACCATTCTGTGCGGAGTGACTCTTGTTCTCTCCTGGATCGCCCCCTTTGTGATCCCTGCACTCGCCCTTCCGCTTGCCATTGTTTCCGTGCTCAGCGGCAGCGTTTTCGCTCTCCGTGAAGCCTGGGAGAGCGTTTTAGAACGCCAGATGGATGTGCACATCCTTATGGTGTTGGCGGGCCTTGGTGCCGTGCTTCTAGGGCACTGGGGAGAGGCGGCGGTTTTGCTCTTCCTCTTCAGCCTGTCCAATACGCTTGAGGAATATGCCCTCGGGCGCACCAAGTCGGCCATCGAAGGCCTGATGCACCTACGGCCCAGCCAGGCGATTCTCGTCACGCCCAGCGGCGACACAAAGGTTCCCGTTGAAAATGTGAAGGTGGGGGATCACATCCGGGTTCTCCCGTTTGAACACATCGCCCTTGATGGCGAAGTGGTCTCGGGGGCCACTCATGTCAATCAAGCCGCTATGACCGGCGAGTCGGAACAGGTTCCCCGGGCTCCCGGTGAACTGGTTCTGGCTGGCACGGAGAATCTTGAGGGCATGATCGTGGTGCGTGTCTCGACCCCGAGCGGCGAGACCATGCTCGAGAAGATCGTCGATCTGGTTCGAGATGCCCAAGAGAACAAAGCGAGCGGCGAGCGGATCAGTCAGTGGTTCGGATCTCGGTACACCTGGTTTGTCATCATTGCTTCGCTCGCCTCGCTCGGTATTCGGCTGTTTGTGATCCCCGGCGGTCTCGCGGCCTGGGAACACGCGGCCTATGCCTCGCTGACGCTTCTTGTCGCTCTCAGTCCTTGTGCCCTCGTCATCTCGACCCCTGCCACCACTCTCAGTGCTCTCGCGTGGGCGGGGCGGAAAGGTGTGCTCATTCGCGGCGGACAAAGCATCGAGCAGCTTGGGCTCGTCGATACACTCGTTGTTGATAAGACGGGAACCCTGACTCAGGGTCGGCCCGAACTCGCGGAAGTGTGCGTGTGCAGCACGGTTCCGGAGCTCGTCGCGGTCGCCCAGCCGTGCGAAGATGAAGAAGCCTGTTGGCATGGAGGGCCTTCGATGAATCCTGGGGCCGAGGAGGTTTTGCGACTCGCCGCGGCCGCCGAGCAGTATTCCACTCACCCTCTGGCGGAGGCCATCGTCCGAGGGGCGCGCACGCGCGATCTCGATATCCCCGAAGCCACCCGCCATGAAGTTGTGCCAGGTCTGGGTGTCATCGCCGAGGTGGATGGTCGCGATGTGAGGATTGGGCAGCCCAAGTTCTTCGACAATCTCCCGCTGGGTTTCCAATTCCACGCGGATGAGATGCGGCGGGAGGGGATGACCGTGGCGATCATGGAGGCGGATGGTCGCTATGCCGCTCTAGGATTGCGCGATCAAATCCGCCCTGATGCCGCGTCTACGCTCGCCGAGCTCCGCGAGATGGGAGTTGGCCGAGTTGTCATGCTCACCGGGGACAATGCGGAAACTGCGCAAGTTGTGGCGTCCCAACTTGGACTGACTGAGATCCACGCCTCACTGATGCCAGCGGATAAGGAGCGTTTGGTCTCTCAAATGGTGGACCAAGGGGCAACGATTGCCTACATCGGCGATGGCGTGAACGATGCGCCGAGTCTGGCCCGCGCCCATGTGGGTATCGCGATGGGCGGACTTGGCTCGGACATCGCTCTGAATGCCGCGGACATCGTCCTGATGCAAGATCGTCTTGGACGCATCCCGGAGATCGTGCGACTGGGGCGGCAAACAAACAAGATCATTCGCGCAAACCTATTCTTTGCCGGTGGAGTCATCGCGGTTCTGACCCTCGCGACCGTTCTCATGGATGCCTTTGCTCCCCAGCTCAAGCAGATGATTCTGCCGATGGCGGTCGTCGGGCACGAAGGCTCGACCGTCTTGGTCATCCTCAACGGTTTGAGACTTCTACGCGGGCCGGGCCGCTAGTTGCCGGCGTCGATCACCAGAACGGGGCGAACACCCTTTTCGGCGTTGCACGAAAAGAGCTTATACACCCCACCATCGCCCGCTTCCTCTGGGTCGATCTTGCTCGTGAGGGCGATGGCGACCTGCTTGTTTTGTGTCATTCGCGCTGCCGTCAGTGCTTTGGCAAAATCGCCTTTGCCTTTCAGCAGGTCAATCTCGAACCGGTGAGGCTGATCCGCGTTGTCCACCAAATCGGGTGATCCCGAGCCAAACAGACCCTCGTCACCCGCTTTCGGGAAGACCTTGTCAGCAAAGCCAAACTTGAATGTTTCCTCCTCAAACTCTGCGCTGACCGATCTCACTTCCAGCGGGGCCGCTTTGGCCTGATCATTCGTGAACGTCGGCGCAGAGGGGAAGAATATGACTAACTTTGCGCGTGATATCTTTGCGCTTTCCGGCAGGGAGCTGACGTCGAACTTCAGGCAGCTCCACGAGATCGAACCAGCCTCTTTGCCGTCCGGAACGCTTCGTCCTCCGCTTCCCCATGCGCGAAGTGAACCATCGGTTTGATCGAAAGAGTGGGGGTACACCCAGATATCGTCAACGCATGGCAACTCGAAACTCCCCAACACGGGGCGAGCAAGCATCAGGCTTCCGGCGAGCGTGGCGGCAAGAAACATGATCCTATTCTAGTCCTGAATGCAGGACAGAGAATGCCTCTCCTGACGCCTCGGTGACTGGGATGCCAGAATAGAGGAAATGGATCACGCGCTGCGGGTTCTGGAATGGGATTCGGTGCAGAATCTTCTTGCCGAGGCCTGCGAGACGGGCCTCGGTGAGGCTCTCGCGTCCGATATATTGCCCGCTTTCGATCCCGAAATCGTCTGGCTGGAGCAAAATCGCACGGCCGAGGCGTGGGATCTCTGGCAATCTGGGCTGCCGAATCTCAAGGGAATTCGCGATCACCGAAACCTGCTGCAAATCGCGAGCAAGGGGGCGACGCTTGAAGCAGAGAAGCTGGCGCAAATCGGTCAGGGGCTGACCGTGATGGCAACCGCCCGTCGGGCGTTGGTCAAAGACGAGAAGGTTCCCTCTCTCGCAAGGCTCGCCGAACTCCTCCCCGAGCTCTCGCGGCTGGCCGAAACCCTTGATCGTTCGCTCGACCTGGACGGCAATGTCCGGGACGAAGCGAGCCCTGAACTCGCAAGCGCACGAGCAAAAAAGACTAAGTCTCAGCAAAAAATCTTGGAGAAAATCCAAAGTTATGTAAGCGGCAAGTCGCGCGATTTGCTGAGCGATCCGCTTTACACGACCCGCAACAACCGATTCGTGATCCCGCTGAAATCCGAGCACCGCGGAAAAATCCGTGGCATTGTCCACGACACCAGTGCGAGCGGGGCCACCGTCTATCTGGAGCCGGAAGAGGTCGTGGCTCTCGGAGACCAGCTCCGCCAAGCCGAAGCGGCCGAGCGCGCAGAGATTGCCCGCATTCTCAAAGCGCTGAGCAAGGACGTTGGTGTTCACGCCGAGGAAATCAAGATCGGGATCGAAATTTCTGCGCAACTCGATCTGATCTTTGCAAAGGTTCGGCTCGGCGAGCAGATGGATGCGTGTCTTCCCGAGCGGAATGCCTCACCGAATCTGCGAATCTCCAACGGTCGACACCCGATGATCCCGCGTGGAGTGGCGGTGCCGCTGACGATCAGCCTGGGAGAAGACGAACAGGGCATCCTCATTACCGGCCCGAACACGGGTGGCAAAACAATCGCGATCAAAACCGTTGGGCTGTTTGTCGCAATGGCCCAGTGCGGCATGATGCTTCCCGCCAAGGCGGTGCGACTGGGTGTTTTCAGCCAGATTTGGGCGGATATCGGCGACGAGCAGTCGCTCCAGCAGTCGCTTTCCACGTTCAGTGGGCATATCAAGAACATTGCGTATGCCCTCAAGAATCTGCGAAAGGGCGCGCTGGTGCTCTTCGATGAGATCGGTGCGGGAACGGATCCTGGCGAAGGCGCGGCGCTTGCCCGGGCTCTCCTCCGAGGGTTTCAGGAGGGAGGGGCGATTATCCTCGCCAGCACCCACTACGGCGAGCTGAAGCTCTTTGCGAGCAATACACCCGGATTCCAAAACGCCTCGATGGAGTTCGACGTCAAGTCGCTGAAACCAACGTACCGCTTCCTGGCCGGAACGCCCGGTTCGAGCCACGCTCTCGCGATCGCCTCGCGCTATGGAGTCCCGCAGCGGATACTCGCTGATGCTGAATCTGGGTTCAGCGAGCAAGAACAAGATATCGCCAAGATGATCCAAGACCTGGAATCGGCGCAACGTCGAGCCCAGAAGTCGCAGAGCGAAGCTGACCGGCTCGCCGCCCAGCTCCGAAAGGTGGAAGGGGAGGCGGAGCGAAAGATCGCCCAAGCCGAAGAAGCCCGCAAACGGGTGAGCCAGCGGGCAGCGAACGAGCTTGACGAACTCCTGCGCCAGATCCGCCTGGAAGCCGCATCGGTGTTCGACGAAGTCAAGAAGAATCCAACCCAGGAAGGGATCGACGCCGCGCGGGCGAAGTTAAGGAGCCTCCAAGAAGCCGGCGGTGGGTTGATTCAAGACATCAAGCCCGTGGAGCCGGAGGAGAAGGGAATGAAAATCCCGCTCACCCGGGGGACTCAAGTCAAGATTCTCGGGCTCAACCTGAACGGAGTGATTGTCGGAGAGGCGAGAGGGAAGAAGATTCCGGTTCAAGCCGGCGCGATGCGGATGGATGTTGAGATGAACAAACTCATCGCCATCGGAGCCCCGGAACCTGCGGAGAAGCCGAAGGCCAGTCGCGCGACCACTCAGCTGAAGCTCAAGAAAGCTCAAACGATCCAACGCGAGATCCAAATCCGGCAGATGCGAGCAGAGGAAGCCCAGGATGCCGTAGAAAAGTTTATCGACGACGCGCTGGTCGCAGGAGTCAACATAGTGAGGATCGTTCACGGCAAAGGCGAAGGCGTTTTGCGTAAGATTACTCAAGATATCTTGCGCAGACATCCTCATGTCACCAGTTTTCATTCGGCCGACGCGGAGGAAGGCGGGGACGGCGCCACGATTGCCCATTTGTAAGGCTCATGAGTTCATTCAACAAGCTGGTGGAGGCGGCACAGGCCGCTCAATCTCGGGCCTATGCCCCCTACAGTCACTACCTCGTCGGTGCCGCGATTTTGGGTGCGGATGGTCAGATTTATACAGGTTGCAACGTAGAAAATGTATCTTATGGATTGACGGTCTGTGCGGAGCGGGTAGCCATCGGTCAGATGGTCACGGCTGGCTGCCGGGCGATCAAAGAGGTCGTCGTCGTCACACGCGATGGAGGAACCCCTTGCGGAATGTGCCGCCAGACCCTTGCTGAATTCACCTCCATGCCTGAGCAGGTAGTCGTCACATGCCTGAACGCGGAAGGGGAAGCGAAGAGGTGGCCGCTCAGCGCCTTGCTCCCCGAGGCTTTTCGATCCGAAGTCGGCCCGAATTTACGTCCGACGAACATACCGAACGACTAGAATCGTCCACAATCCGGAAGAGCTCGCTCACACGCCATGGAACGACGTACAGCCCCCAACAAAACCGCGATTCTCGCCCTGATCTTCGCGCTTCTCATCATTCTGGGATGCGGAGGCGGAGGCGGAGGAATCAACACGACTGGTGGCACCACCAGTGGAAACACTTCCGCGCCCCAGGCCGGACAGTATCTTGAATTCCTGGTGAACGGCGTCTCGGTGGATCCGATGAATCTGCGCGTCGGGGACGTTGCGCAAGTGGTCGCGGTGAACTATGATCCTGCAGGGACGCGAACGGTTCTCGCCGCGAGTAACTTTTCGCTCACTGGTGCGACCGGGAGCGTCGCGACCTTGAATAACGCGGGCGTGCTCACGATTGTCGGGCAGGCTACTGGAACGTTTGTGGTTCAGGCCAGCGTGACCCTGGGCTCGAACACGGTGACCGTTCAGATGGCGGGATTTGTGCCAGCCTCAACGGCCCTCACGCGGATCGCCGGGAACGTGCGATCCACGACCGGAAATCTTCGGGTGGGATACGTAACCGTGCAATTCTGGGATCAATTCGGCAACCTTGTCGGCGGCGCTCGAACCAATGGCGACGGCACATTCAACGGTCTCGCCCTGAGCACAGCAACGCGATTGACTCTTCGACCTCAGAGCATTCCGAGCACCTACTACGCTGCGATTCGCTATCAAAACGTGAACTACGCCACGATTGGCAATGCCTGTCTCATGCCTCTGCCGAGTCTGACCCCGGGGGCGACCAACAATCTGCCCTCGAACGTTTTGGTTCCGCGCCTGGTGGATGGACCTCCTCCGCCACCGACAGGCTGTAACTAATCACAGATTCCTCGTGCCTACCCGCGCAACCGCCCGGGGGTCGTCCAGTATCATCTGGTGGAGGAATCTTTGGAACCGCAGTCTTTTGAGTCGTCTGAGCCATTGATCGATTCTCGATTTGATCGTCGAGAATCGATGATGAGCTCCGAAGAGATCCAGCAAATGCTGGTTCTGGCCGCCCGTTTGCGCGAGCAGCACGGGGGCGAGCTCGATGACGAGGCGATCTATGCGGTTTCAGAAGCCACGGGTGCGCCGATTGACTACGTCCGACTCGCCGTAAGAAGCGTGCCGGAGCAACGCAAGAAGTCTGATTTCTTCCAGCAGTTGCGCTCCTCGTTCCTGGCTTTCGATCCCGACAAACGACGATTTGTCGCGGGCGGTGTGCTGGGGTTGGCGGCGGGGTTCATGATGTTTGTGAACTGGCGGCTGGGCGTGGATAGCAGCGGATTCTCGGGCATCGTGACTTCGATCGCCTACATCGCTGCGGCCTACAACGCCGCGATCTCTCGATCGTTGCGAACCTCGGTCATCGCGGGCATGATCACGGGAGCCACCAGTCAGATCACGCTCGCGCTCTTTGCCTTGTTGGCGGGGGTGATCACGCGCACCGATTACGCGGGCTCGAACTACAGCATGTTCCTCGGAATCGCCCTGCTCGGCGGGATGTTCGGGGCGCTGGGGTACCAGTTCTTCTCCAAAAACCGGGAGAAACTCGGCTTTGGCGATCCGCAAAAGGAGCGACACGCTTTGCTTCAGCAGCTGCTGGAAATCCAGAGCAAGCTGAAGCAGGACGAGCGGCAAGTGACCTTTATGAGCTTGGACATCGCGGGATCGACGCGGCTCAAGGCAGAAAACGACCCGTTGAGTGTCGAATTCACTTTCAACGAGTATCACCGGTATGTCGAGTCGCAGGTCACCAAGAACGGCGGGCAGATCCACTCGACGGCGGGCGATGGGGTGACGGCAGTGTTCGATGATCCTCGGCAGGCCTTTGCCGCGGGCAAGGCCATTCAGGCTGGACTGTTTGAATTCAATGCTTTTCGAAATCAGTTGGGTGAAGAGATTCAACTCCGCGCGGCGATCCACAGTGGCAGCGTGCTTGCTCCTGGCCAGCAGACGGTGGCGGTCAACTTTGCCCACGTGATCGACGTAGCGGCGCACCTTCAGAAGGAAGGGCCGGTCGGGACGCTGGTGGTTAGCGAAACCAGTGCCCTGCTTCTGGGGGGCCTCAGTTCGATTTCTTCCGAGAGGATCACGGCGCAGAATGTCGAGGGCGCGATTTGGCGACCCAAATCACGCCCGGTTCCCATCGTCTCTGGCGCAGGGATCCCCCCAGGGCTTCCCACCTGAGTCACCGCACGATTGGGGCGAGCAGAAGGTCGGGGGTTCGGCCGGTCTCGTCGCTTTCGCCACCATCGTCGCGCATATCTTCACCCACACTGTAGAGTCGGAACTCCCGACCCGCGCGGCGGTAGATAAAGGGGCGACCGGTGAAGGGATCGAGAGCGTTGTCGGCTGCCTTCTCAAGGAGGTCTGCGGGAGCTTCTCCCGTGGATTTGCCTGCCGCCAGGGCGAGACACGTGAGACCAAACAGCCGGGTACGGGTCACGTAGACCTCGTCGGATCGCACAAAGGGATCGAGGGTTTCGAAAAGCTGGGTCGCGAAGCGCTTCCAGGGTCGCTCGGTTCGTTCGTCGAGCTTGAATTCCTTGCGCTCGGGCCGGGGGACGAGAAGCTGCTTTTTTGCATGATCCACCCGCGCTTTGGCCTCGCCGGCGAAGCCTCGGAAGTAGTCGGGGCGTTCGTCCGGGCTCAGATTTTGGAGATACTCCATCGCCGCGCGCACTTCTTTGTACATCGCGGTGCGCATCAGTTCGTAATCCTTTCTCTGATAGGCATCCTGAACGAATTGCACCCCCGCGAGCATCGAGGCTTCTTCATTGGTCAAGGTGTCCACGGTGCTCGGACGGTTGCCGATGATCTCGAGCGTGCGATTGCCCAGGGTCTCCAGCGTGCCGGCGTTCATCTTGGCCAGAGAGGGGGCCAGGGCATCGCGGGATTGAGCGACGATCCAATGGCCGAGCAACGCATCTTGAACGTCGCCTCCGGTGAGATCGGTGCCGATCTTGAACGCGGATGCCGCCAAGTTGGCCGCTTCGCCTGAGTTGCCCGCAGCCAGCGCGCGCTCAATCCGCCATGCTAACGCTCGACCGATCGTGGTCAGGCCTTGGTGAGAGGGCCGAGGGAGAAACGGATCGCTCGGACGAAAGTCGATGCGGCTTGCGCTTTGCGAGGCCCTGATCGCTTGATTGACGGCTTCGTTGGAGAGTTGGAGGTACTCCGCCTTCTCGTGATCCCGGAAGGAGGCTTGGTCGGCGTACTTGCTCGTGCTCTCGGCGGCCTTGGTTGCAGCGAGGAGGTAGCCATCGTAGGCATTGCCGCTGCCCGCCTGGGGGGTGTAGGCCTGATACTCCGGCGCGAACCTTTCAAAGGGCGGCTCCGACTTCTTCGCGCAGCCGGTTGTAAGGGTTGCGATAAGGATCAGGGGCACCGCCATCCTGGCTAGGCCGATCTCACCATGCGAATTCCGTTTCACATAAAGAATGGTACCGCCCGTGCTAACCTGAGAAACGTCCGGAATTCGTTCGGATGGAGAAACAAGCGATGAAAGGAGTCATTCTCGCCGCCGGAAAAGGCACCCGCCTCTACCCCGTGACCAAGGCGATCCCCAAGCCGATTCTGCCAATTGCCAACCGACCAACGCTGGACTACGCCTTTGACCAGCTCAAGGAGTGCGGCGTGTCGGAAGTTTGCGTGGTTGTGGGCGAGAACGAGGCCGTGATGCGCGAGGCTCTGGGCGACCGAACCGCCAATGGACTTCCCCTGAGCTTTGTTCGCCAAGTCGAGCCGAAGGGCCTGGCTCATGCCGTGGGATTCGCCAGGGAGTTTGTCGATGGCGAAGACTTCATTCTCTATTTGGGCGACGCCATCTATGATCGTCCGCTCAAACCTTACGTGGATCAGTTCCGGGCTTCTGGCTCCGCCAATTTGAACCTCGTCAAGCCGGTGGAGGATCCCCGGCGCTTTGGGGTGGCGAATGTCGAAGAAGGCCGGATAGTGAAACTGGTGGAAAAGCCAGCGGAGCCTGAGAGCAACCTCGCGATGGCCGGTATGTACGTTTTTGGACCGCAGATCTGGGATGTTCTGCCGGATCTGCAGCCCAGCGGTCGTGGCGAGTATGAGATCACGGATGCCATCCAGATGCTGATTGACCGGGGTCACTTTGTCGAGGCGGGCATCTACGACGGCGAATGGTTTGACACGGGCACGCTCGAGTCCTTCCTCGCCACGAGTCGGTTCCTGACGCATTCGTACCCCGTCGTCGGGGAAGGGGCAGAGGTCTCGTGCGACGTGCACGGGCATGTCGTGGTGGGCGATGGAGCCAAGGTGACGGCGACTGAGATCGTCGATTCGGTGATTCTTCCGGGGGCAGTGGTCAACGTCAGTGGCGCGATTCGAGGTTCGCTTCTTGGCGGCGAGGTGACCTCGGAAGCCGACCTGGTGGAGGCAATCAAGTTCGGCGACCTCGACTGAGGAATTGAGTTCCTCGCAAATGAGAAGAGAGCCAGTCTCGTTGAGGCTGGCTCTCTTCATGTCAGTCCGACCTTGCGATCGGAAAAGCGAATTTACTCGCCTTCGGTCTTGGTTTCTTCGGTCTTCGGAGCCGCAGCGTCTCCGCCTTCTGCCGGAGCAGCGCAACCAGCCAGGATTCCACCGAGAACACCAAAGACGAGCACCATGCTCAAGAGCTTCTTCATATCTGTTTCCTACGAAGCCCTGCGCTCCCCACGGTTGCGAGTGCTTCTTGCCCAGTAGACGCACCGGGATATCGGAAGGTTGCATTTTTTCCTTTTTCAGGTTTATTGGGATCAAGTGAACAGATACAATCGGCAAACGACGGGCTTCAAGCTCGAACTTGAAACGGAATCAGGGGAGAAAGGGTTAGTTTGGGTAAGGCGGTTGCTTTGGTGGGAAATCGGATGTTGGGACGGATAGGTTCGTCGATACTGGCCATTGGTTTGGCCTGCCTCGGATTGGCCCAGAACACGCGCCCGATCCAGGTGACCTTGGACGATGCCTGGGATGCCCAGAGGGGCAGTCCGGTGGTCACCCCGATGCGGGTTTCAGTCACCAATTCTGGCCCCGATGCCGTAGCGATCGTGACCTACCGAAACGATCAGACTTCCTTCGATACCCCGCTGGAACTCCCGACCGGGACAACGAAGGTTGTGGAGTTCGCCCACTACGGATACGGGGGCTACGACGCAAGAGTCTTTGTCCGCGTGGGGGCGACCGTTCAAGAATTTCCCGTGCCATTTTTCTCGGCGGAAACGAACGGTCTGAGCTACGCGATGATCACGGATCGGCCGAACGAGCTGAGTTTCTTTACGGAACTTCGGAACTTTAATCACGATGGAAAGCCGTGGACCAAAGTTTCCCCGCTCCACTCCCGCCCAGAACTCGCCCCGACGCGAGCGGTCTACTATGCGGCCCTCGACGGCCTGGTGCTTGGCACCGGGTCAGAGCGATTGAGCGATGATGCGACGGCGGCGATTCAATCGGGCATGGTTCAGGGACTCAAGGTGATCATCCCTGGGGGCACGGAATCTCCGATTTTGCGGGATCCTCGGTGGCGATCACTGCTTCCCGCCGCCGTCACGGGGACGCAGAACGTTGGGGCGCGGGCGCTCACTCTGGTCGCCCAAAACGACGGGCCGAGCGGAACTACCACGATCTTGAACCTCCGTCCCAAGCTGTCCGCTTTCACGGTTGGATCCTCGCAACAACCGGAGGCTGCCATTGCGAAGATCGGAAGAGGGGAGCTTGTGATGCTCGCTTTTGATCCGTTTGAAGATCCGTTCCGCACGTGGATTGGTCGAGGAAAGGTGTTGACTTCACTCTCTTCCGCCGAGGTTCAGCCGACTCCACAAGGTCCGCAGGGAGCGATTCGGTATGGGCGTCAGACACCGCTGCAGTTCGCCTTCCAGGGTTCGATGCCGTCCTATTCGAAGGGCACCCTGGCGTTTCCGCCCGTCAGTCGGATTGCCGCCGTGCTCATTGGGTTTGCCATCCTGGCGGTTCCGGTGAACTTCCTGCTTTTGCGCAAACTTGGCAAGGGTGAACTTGCATGGATCACGGCGCCGATCATTTCACTCTTCTTCGCGGGATTGGTGCTCTCGGGAACCGGGGAGCTCTATCAACGCTCCGCGAGCCGATCAAGTGCCGGAATCGTGACCGGACACGAAGGGGTCGGTCTCAACTTCGAGGGGCAGCAACAGTTCTTTATCCCGAGAGCGGGGAAGCACGACCTCAAGCTCACGGGAGTCGAGGTGCTGTCTCCGCCGCCCGACGAATTTGGGATGTATCGCGGTGGGATGGATCAGCGCCGCCAAAACGACTCTTTCCTCGAACTAGGACAGATCATCGCGCCCGCCTACACTTCCACCAGCTTGAGCTTCCGAGAATTCGCCCTGTATCAACGGCTCCCTGCAGTGCCTATGATGGGACGTCTTCGCGCCACGAGGGAGGGTGCGGAGGTGCGGGTGACCGGGGAAGTGACCAACACGACGGGATCGACGATTGCGCAGGCTCAGATCCTGGTCGGCGGCGTGAATGTTGGGAAACCCACCAACTTGGCCCCGGGGCAGTCCATCCAGGTGAACACCAAGGCGAAGATTGACCAGTTCCAACGGGCACCAGCTCGTTTGAAGGGCTTTGTCGATCCTGCGGTGGTGGGATCCCAGTTCGGGGTCGATGAATCGCTTGACAACACGGTTTCTCTCGACTTCGGGCTCAATGTGGAGGCTGGATCGTGAGCAGGCTCAAGGATCAGTTTTTGAATAGTCCGGTGCTTTACGATCTGCGCCGTGGCATCCAAAAGGCGTCTCCGCGTAACTGGCAGCCCATCCAGGCTGTGGTGATCGTGCTGGTGGCGTTGGGTTTGATGCTCCTTGCCTACTCGTTTTTTGTGAACGTTTCGTTGGTTGACGCCACGGTTCCGACGGCGGTGATCTTGCCGATTCTGACCTTGGTGATCCCGACGATTCTGCACGCGACGTTTGCGGGCGAATGGCAGGCCAGGAGCCTCAACTCGTTGATGGTTGCCCCCCTCACCACGCAGCAGTTGGTGGTCGCGAAGGTTCTTCGGGCGTTGTTGCCGTTTGTGCTCATCACCGCACTGTTGATTCTCGTGACGTTCGGTGCGCAAGGCATTCAAGAACTGATGCAGTTCAATCGAGCCATTGAAGAGCCGGTGAGAACTTGGCGGGATGTGTTGATCCTCGCGCCGATGGCGGTTTTGGCTAGTCTTACGTACACGCTCATGCTCGTCGGAGTCACCGCGTTGGTTTCAAGCTACTGCAAGACCACGAGTGCGGCCCTGCTCGGAACGCTCGGAGTGCTGATCATCGGGCTTCTGATCCTGCCGATCGTTGTGGGGGTGTTTGAGGGGAACAGTCAGATCCTCGCGATCGCTCACCCGTTCGGTCAGCTCCCGACTCTCCTGGCGTCACTTGATGACACGGGCTTCCAGTCGTTTGTGCCCTTCCGCGAGACGTGGATGAGCTTTTTTGGTACATGGCTTGTTTGGGCGGTGATTGGGTGCGGTGCACTCGTCGCCACTCACGCTCGAATGAGCAACCTTCGTCAGTCAGGAATCGAGGATTAACCCGCCCCATGCTTAGCGTTACAGGACTCAAGAAACAATACGGCCAGTTCCGCGCCGTGGATGATGTCAGCTTCGAACTGCATCCCGGCGACATCATGGGATTCATCGGCAGCAACGGCGCAGGGAAGACCACCACGATCAAGATGCTGGCGACTCTGCTGGAGCCCACCCACGGCTCGGCTTCGCTTGATGGCGTTCCGCT
>JAIUNY010000003.1 GCA_020161505.1 Armatimonadota bacterium
CCCCCCCCCCTAGTTTTATACTCACCTCAATGTTCTGTTCACTAGCACTCATGACGGGATGGTCGCTCTACGGCACGTATAATTTTTACCGAGATGAAACGTTAACGATCCGCTTGGAGGAGAACTGGGGATCTCAAGGCGTCGTGTACGTGGGATATGATCAGGATGATTACCCAGTCGAGACGACCAGGGAAAACAGCTGTGAGGGCACAGCAACTCAGGCACCTGCTTGGGGCCCCAGGGTCGACACACTTTATCAAAATGATGTTCGTGTTAATTTCAGCTTTAGCTCATATTTGATTCCGTCGCTACATTTTCGTCACCACTACGTAAAGTGGAATGAAGATGCCTATGCGGAAGTCCACTTTGCGGATGGCGTAAACGCGCAGCTTAGCTTCCCAAACTACCAGTCGCTGCTCAACTGGATGCTTCTGAACGACGGTACTTTGATCGCTGCAAGAGTCGACAGCATCTATCGAGGGACAAGTCACGTCGATATCCTCCCCTTAACGAACGATGGCGGCGAGGAAACTCCGCCCGAAGGTGACAACTAGTTGAATCTCCCAATGCTGGTTCTTTCTTCGGCACTTCTGGCTCTGACGCAGGTCAATGAAGTCGTACCGGATCGATTGTTGGTCATGTCGCCCTTGCCGATGTCGGCTGACCTCGTCACCGCTCTGAAAAAGAAACCTGTACTTGCAGCAGCCGAGTCGCTCGCGCCTGAAGGTAGCTACACGGTTCAGGTCGGTTCCCTTCTCGCATGCGACCCGTGGCACGCCACCGGCATCCTTCCGATGAGGGAGAACACACTGTTGCTGAAGAAGCTATCTGGTCTTGGAACTAGTAACACTATTAAATTGTCAGATCTGTCTCCAGAGGAACAGTCGGCACTCTGGGGGGTTGTCTCTCGGATGGATCCGACTATTTCGAACAAGTCGACTGAGTTTGAGTTTGTTGTCGGTCAACAACTTACCGTAGAGATCAACGGAAAAAAGCAACGTATCCCGCTTACCAGTACGGATCGACCAGGGATTCCCAAAGATGTAGCAACTCGAGAACAACCTGGCCCATCGAAACGTTGGCAACAGGCTTCACCTCCGCCAAGACTTGTCAACGTCGGTAGTTTGAGCTTCCAGTTTGTCCAACCGAGACCCCAGGCTGGCAAAGATTTGGAGGCTTTGGCCTCTGTTGTGGACACGATTGCACGAGACTATTCAAGTAGCCTAACGGAATGGGATAGTGCACTCAATCAACTTCGATCCCAGATTGAGGGCATTAAAGACATTGCTCCAAACACAACGTTTTCCTCACTAGATCCGGCTACCCGTCGCGTAGCAGAAGATTTTGTCCGCGCCAATTTCAAGAGTCTCGGATTCGGCTCAGAAACCGATGCCATCGCGGCGCTCGAAGGATCAAAGGTGTCTAGTTCACGAACAATAGCTGGGCTTCAGTTCAGAACAGGCGAGAATTCCTATACAACTTTGTACGGGCTCGGAGAGTGAATTTCGATCGGGCACAAAGTGGAGCGGAGGCCGCTCGGCAAGCCGAACGAACCTCCGCAGCTCATCGCCCCGAAGGACGAACGAGCAAACTGGCTTTTCTTTCGTTATAAGGCGAACGTGCTTCGCTCCCGAGAGAGCGGGCCTGCTGCCCTGATCCAACTTTCAATCAGCCAGAGTGCGACTCGAGGGGCTCCCCAACGAGCCGAGACTCGTCGAGGAACCGATCTCCTCGCATTTTCGACGGCACGAAGGTCGCTTTCGCGATAAAGTCGTCGCTCGTCGTTTTCCTGCTCTCCTCCGTCCACCCGAGGGTGTTCAGAAGTGGAGTGTGCAGGCTCTCCTGGGGTTCGTTTCCGATCCTCATTCGAGGGTTCGAATCCTGAGCGCTTTCCGGTTCCGTTTCCGTCTCCGTTCTGCCTCTTGGCTCGTGTAACTACTGTATCACACCCCAGGGGTCCCCGCAAGATGCATTTAAGAAATCGCTTCAGACTTGTGCACAACTTATCCACAAGTTAAGGTGCATAAAGAAGAAGGGACTCTTCGGGCCCCGTAGGAATACCGGATTTCGTGAGTTTCCCCCGTGCAACTACCAGACGGGGAAAACATCTGCCCCCGCAGCAAAAACCCCCTGATATACTGTCTTCCAGCCGGGTCGCACCGGCCACTATGTCGCGTCGCGGAGAGGAAATTCTGCTGCTTGCCGCTGCAGGCCTCACGGATAAAGAAATAGCTGATGAGTTGTGCATCAGCGTTCGTACGGTAGAGGGTCACTGGAGACGGTTAAGAGAGGAAACAGGGCAGCCCAACAAGGCTGGCTTGCTAGGACAGATGTTAGCTCAACGTCTGGCCCAGACCGAGCAGAACTTCACCCAGCAACTGGCGGATCTTGAAGCCAAAGTTGCCCACGCCGAACGCGAGAAAGAGGAGTTGCGACAAAGGCAGGAGCTGGCGGAAACAGAAGCCCGATTGCAGTCTCGCGTACTGCACAATTCTCTGACCAAGCTCTACGACGAGGTGAATCGATTGCGAGACGCAAACAACGGAGCGGACGAACTGCGAGCCATTGTCCTGAAGAGCAATGTGCTGGCTTATCGTTGCGAGCTCGAAGAGCCGCATCGATGTCTGTTCATCTCTGAAAGCGTCCGGGCCCTTGGTTACCGACCAAGTGAATTCCTGCAAGCGGGCCTGCCGCTCTCGACCCTGGTGCATCCCGAGGACTTTGCCGAAGTCTGGGCCAAATCTTTGATCCAACTTCGAGAGGGCGCGGAAAGGCTGGATCGCCGGTATCGGTTGATCTCGCGAAACGGCGATGTCAAGCATGTGATCGACCGGTGCCATATTGAACGACCCGCAGACGGCCCTGCTTCGATCTCGACTTTTGTCTTTGACATCACTCACATGGGCTCGGAAATCTTCACTTCCAATCGTCCGATGATCAAGTAGATTGCTCGGTGACGGCATGGGTGGAGAGTGTCGTAAGAGTCACCACGTATTCTCGACCATCCTTCGTGCCCAGTCCGGCGAGAGTGCCATCCTCGGCAATCGCGGTGATCGCGGAAACGGTGATGCCCTGCGGCTCAATGACTTCCCCGCTGAGAATGACGACCGTGCCATCGGCGAGGATGAGATAGTGACGAAGTTGTCCCTCGGCGTCTGTGCCAAAAGCGAGGATATTGCCTGATCGATCCGCGCCAATCGGCTGAGCCCTTTCTCCAAGCTGTGGCAGAGGCTCATACGCGCCCTCGGGTTTCCACCATCCAATCTCTTGCGTGCCGGAGGCATACCGAGAGGCGAGGAGCACGCCCCACTGGCTTTGGATCGCGACGGGGCGACGGTAAGCCCCATTGAGGCTCTCGATTTGCGGTTCCGCCCGGAGGATTTCCGCGTGAGTGGTGCGGAAGGCCGAGCCATCGGCGAGTTGACCAGCCACGATTCCATCCGAGTTGATGGCGAGGATGCTGGTGAGTTCCCCCGCCAGGAGTTCCGGCCGACCTGACTCCCAGACCACAGCCCGGTCGGCCTGCGATGCCTCGGCAGTGCCACCGATCAATCCGGGGTGTCCGCACGCTTGGGCGGAGGCTCGATCTGCCCGAGTCGGAGTGCTCAGATGCTGGAACCCTTCGACCGGGGAGAAGAGAAATGCTTCGTCTCCGAATCCGAGGTGGCCGCATACTCGTCCGTCGGGCATCACAGCGGTGGCGTACGAGGCGCGCGAGGCGAGCTTGCGGATTCCATCCGAAGCGGAGAAGGTGGCGACGAATGTCTCACCCGAAGTCGCTTCCGTGAAGGATCCGACAACCGTTCCGTCCCGCCAAAGGCCAACGACAGAAAGATGGCCTCCTGTGACTTCACCCAAAACTCTAAAAAACCTATTGGTCGCACGAGGCGACATAACAATCAACTGTTCGTTCATCCTGTTGGAAACGACTTGGCCCGACGGACAAAGTTGGATGGGGGCCGGCTCTCACACCGACCCCTGAACCTTCCACAGCCCGTTCCGCTGCTTCAGTCGCTCCTCTCTCTTGGCTCTGATTCGAGCCGCTTCCGGGGGTATGCCCCGAAACTTTCTCTTGAGAACCAGCAGATTTACGGGTCGCGAACCCTCCGTGTCTGCACGGTTCCATGCTACAATCCTGATTGATGGACTGACGAGGTACTAACCCCGTGCCATCGGATTGTTTGTGCTCCTATATTGATTTCGACTGTATTGCCACTGAACAAGTGGTCGGCGTCGCAGGAAACGTCCGCCGACCAAGTGCTCTGCCAAGAGCGCTCCGTTCATGAAGCAGTCTCTCGACCATTCCGTGCGCTTTTTCCCGCCACCTCCCTTTCGGATGGAAGAAGGAAAAAGTGACCGACAGCGAGGAAAACAACTGTCGGCCATCGGAGAGGTTTGTGCTTTTTTGCTCTTGTCCCATCGTGCTATGCCGCAGGACTCGTAGACCTTTCGGGTCTGCAAGTCATGATAAGCCCGTTCACTTCAGGGACTGATCCTCTCAGTCGCCCGTTAGGATCCGGTGGACAATGGATTGACGCACTGTAACCAGTGCAGCTCCTCTCACTCAATCCACCATCCGGATCCTACGCGTGGTTTTTTATTGTCAAAGTCGCCTTTCGCTCGTCTTCGCCTCTCGGCTCCAACTTGCTGCTTGCATGGCGATATGATACGGCACCCAGGATTTTTGTGCAATGCGTGAAATTGCCCTACTTTGTCGCCGCCATCTGCTCGGCCAGATAGGCGATCCAGAGCCTCATTCCTCGAAAAGCCTCTGACTGAGAGAACTACCTGCGGGTTTTTACGTGCATTGCCGCCTCATCACCTTGCTTGACCGCCACCACGACGAAGTCTCTTGGCCCCATAATCAGCCATGACACGGGCGTTTGAAGAAACCATCCATACCGATTTTCCCAATCGACTGGATTACGCCACTTACTTGAGACTCGATTTAATCCTGCAGGCGCAGCAGCCCCTCAGCGATCCTGAGCACCACGACGAAACCCTCTTCATCATCCAGCACCAAACCAGCGAGCTCTGGATGAAGCTCATCATCCACGAACTTCAGGCGGGGATCCGGTCGATTCAGAACGACCAGCTGGAGCCTTGCTTCAAAATCTTGGCCCGGGTGAAGCATGTGCAGCGGATGCTGTTTGAACAGTGGGCGGTGCTCGCCACCCTCACCCCAACCGAATACGCAGAGTTCAGAGGTGCACTGGGCCGGGCGAGTGGGTTTCAATCATGGCAATATCGGCATATCGAATTCCTGCTCGGGAACAAGGATGCCAACGCCCTGCGCGTCTTCAAGGATCGCCCCGACGAGCAGTCGGCCTTGGCGACCGCCCTCAACTCACCCAGCTTGTACGATGAATTCCTTCGCCATTTGGGGCGGCGCGGACTTCCCGTCCCTTCCGAGAGCGTCGAGCGATCCTGGCAGGAACCCTACGCGGCTCGCGAAGGCGTGCGGGATGTCTTCAAGATCATCTACGAAAACCCCGCCGCCCACTGGGACGCCTACGAAATGGCCGAGAAACTGGTGGATGTCGAGGAGCAGTTCAGCCTCTGGCGGTACCGACACATGCTCACCGTTGAGAGGGTGATTGGTCACAAAACGGGAACGGGCGGAAGCTCCGGGGTCAGCTTTCTGCGGAAGGCGCTGGAGATCCGGCTCTTTCCCGAACTCTGGGATGTTCGGACGGAGATCGGCCGGTGAACCCACTGATCACGCGAGAGGAAATCGCGCCTCTCTTTTCCCGGCACCTCCAAGTGCCGGGGATCTACCTGGCTAACCATTCTCTTGGTCGGCCGCTCGACGCCATGCAAGACGAAGTCAATCGGTTCCTCGATGCGTGGTATGCGGAGATGGACGGAGCTTGGGGGGTCTGGCTGGACATGCTCCGGGAATACCAGGAGTTGGTGGGAGAACTCCTTGGGCTGACCGACGGCAATCTTGTGGCGCTCAAGACCTCTGCGGGCCAGGGTCTCAGGGCTGTTCTCAATGCGCTTCCCCAGGACGGTTCCTTGCGTCCGGTGCGCGTGGTCGCCACCCGGGGGGAATTCGATAGCGTTGACTTTATTCTCAAGAGCTATGTCGAGAAAGGCCGTGCGGAGGTGGTTTGGCTGGAGGCGACCGAAGTGGATGGAGTTCCCGAATATGAGGCGCAGAAGCTGTTGGAACAGTGCCGTACCCATACCCCCGATTTGTTGGTGTGCAGCAGCGTTCACTTTGCCACCGGCAGAGTGATGCAGGGACTTGACCATGTGATGGAGGAGTGCCGGGCCCTCGGCATCGTCACGCTTATCGACACCTACCATTCTTTCGGGGTTCTTCCCTCGCCCTGGCCTCGGCAGGCCGACTTCGCGATCGGCGGGAGCTATAAGTACGTCCATGGAGGCCCCGGGGCATGCTGGCTCGCGATGTCCGAGCATGGCGCGAACCTTGGGCTTCGGACTCTGGATACTGGTTGGTTCGCCAAACGCGATCTCTTTGGCTACGCGCGATCTGAGAGTGCTGAGCTGTCAACCGATGGTCGAGCCTGGTGGGAATCGACACCCCCGGTCATCGTGGTTGCTCAGGCATTGGCGGGCTTGCGGCTCCTGAAGTCTCTGACTATCGAACGGCTCCGCGAAACTTCTCTCCACCAGCAAGCAGAGCTCCGGGAGACCTTCGGCAAGCATGGTCTCTCGTTCGCGACCCCTGTAGAGATCTCCCATCAAGGCGCATTCAGCATATTGCCAGCGGGAAATGCTCACCATGTGGTGGAACAGCTTGCATCACATGGCGTGAAAGTTGATGCCCGCTCTGGATTTGTGCGCTTCGGCCCTCATCCGCTGAACACAAGCGAGGAGTTTGAGGTCGTCGCTCAGATATTGAGCAAGATCCCAATTACTCCGCGCTCATCAGGCGATTGAGCGTCGGCATCATGGATTTTGCCCATACTTCGTAGCCATCTTCGTTCAGATGCAAGTCATCGGGAAAGAGCTCCGTCCTCAGCCGCCCGTCCTCGTGAGTGAAGTTTTTGGTCATGTCCAAGAACGTCACTCGATCTCGGAGCCCGAGATCACTGACCAACTGGTTAACGCGATTGTTCTTCTCCCGACTCTCGGTCACGGTCTTATCTCGAGGCAGAATGCCGAGCAGGAGAACGTGGGCTGTTGGCAGCCGGCGTTCGAGATCATCGACGACGGCCACAATGCCCCCGGCGATCTGCTCGGCCGTGTGGTGCATGGTGTTGTTCGTGCCGATCAAGACCACCGCCACCTTCGGCGAAAGTCCATCCAGCGCCCCGTTTTGGAATCGCCAAAGCACATGGCCCGTCTGATCCCATCCAAAACCCATATTGATCGGCTTCCACTTCTCAAAACATTCATCCCACAGCTGGGGTGCCGTTCCTTTCCATTGCGGGCCAGGCTCGGGGACGCCTCCCCAACCATGGGTGATCGAATCGCCAATCAAGATGAGCTTTGTGTCTCGGCGCTCCCGCGCGACCTCCAACACCGCGCGATGTCGGGCCATCCAGTCAAACGACCCGGCCTCCGTGGGGCCATCGTTTTGCATGGGGATACAGGCAGGGTTTTCAAAAACGGGAGGCAAATCCTCACTGAGCAGCGAATCGCAAACAACTTTGCACATGGGTCTCTCCACCTGGGTGCGGGAGAGCACCGACGGCGACGAGGTTGCCAGAAATAACGCTATGGCAAACCTCATCCCCATACAATACCCACTAGAGTATCGCTACTGAGACTTGGATGCCCGAATTGTCTGACGAATGACAGAAGTCGTAAGAGGATCGCTGGGATCCGTGGGCAAGCCTTGCCATCGCACCACTCCATCGGGCGAGATCAACAGAGCGTGAGGGATCGATTCCACACCGACCTCTTGGATCAGCTTCCCTGTTTCATCGGTCGCCACAGCGAAATCCATCCGGCCTTTGCGCATGAAGTTGTTGACCGTGGAGGCCGGCTCATCGCTGAGTGCCACGATCACTAAGTCCTCGCCAAACTCCTTTTGCCACTTATTCAGTTTCGGCATCATCTGGATACATGGGCCGCACCACGTCGCCCAGAACTCGACAAGGATGGTTTTTCCTTTCAGTTCTGGTTTCGCTGTGATCCACGTCCCAAAGTCCATCGAACTGAGCTTTTGCCCGCGAACATCGTTTGCTGCCCGGAGATCTTTGCCTGCGGCTTCGGGATATCCGGTTCGATCAATGGTCTTGCCGTAGTTGATCTGCTGTCTAGCGTAATCCGTCCACTGCGTGGGCCCACCATCGCCGAGATAGCCGCTCGTGCCCAGCACGTCACCCTCCGCCGAGAGGAAGAGCACGGTCGGGAACGAGGAGACGCCAAATTCGGCCGCTAGCATGTCGTTTTGCTTTTCCAGCTGAGCGGGCAAGGACTTGCGTCGGGGAAAGTCGACGGTGAGGAGAACGGCATTCTTCGACGCCCACGACTTGAATTCGCTCGTCTGGAAAACTTCCTTGTCCAGCTTCACGCAGTAGGGGCACCAATCACTCCCGGTAAAGTTCGCGACAATCGGTCTGCCGCTGGCCCGCGAGGCGCTTTTTGCTTGCTCCCAATCGGTGAGCCACCCGCTCGGAATCGAGGGCTGGGAGAGCATCACGGCGGCGGCGACAAGAGAAATCATGGGATTGGTGTCCGACTCTAACTAGGAATACCTTTTCGTACGACAGGGTTCGCGATTCCAGGCACGAGTCCCTAGTGACCGCGCGATTTTCTCACCCACGCTCTGATTTTCGGGAGTTCATCGCTCACTGAAGAGCCCGGACAGTCCGTCTCCCCAGGCGCGTGGTTGATGTGACCCGCAATCCGGCTATCCGGAACCTGGTACTTCTCCGCCAGCATCCAGACCATGCGGTAGAGCGCGAGTCTCTGAGCTTCGGTGAACTCATCAGTGGGAAAAGTGCCTTCGAGCACCACGAGGGCATGACCGGTTGGATCGTAGCTGGTGTTGGTGTCTCCCACCACGTCAATCGGGCGGCACTCAGCGATTTCGCCTTGCCAGTCAATGTAAAAGTGATATGGGATATCGGGCCAGGCTGGCTTGTCTTTCTCCCCAACTTTGCCCGGCTTCTGTGACCAGCTTTGGAGTCCCCTGAGCTTATCGACGAACGAGCGATCCTTGTTCTGCCGCGTGCCTGTGTGGTGCAACGTGATCCAAGTGATCTTCTGCTTCGGTGGATCGAGGATCACCGGTTGAGCCCCCCACTCCGCCCGGGAGATGATCTTCGGCGCAGAGAGTCGGTTGTCGGGAGGAGCCTCGCCCACGAGGGCGGACATCAGCAGCGAAATCATGAAATCCCTCACGCGTGGTCGTCTTCGACCCGCCTCCCCAGTATAGTGCCGAGCCACAGAAAAGTGCCAATCCAGATCACTCCGCCGATCGGAGTGATCGCCCCGAGCACCCGAATATCCGTGACCGCCATGGTGTACAGACTCCCGGAAAAGAAGAAGGTACCGGCTAGAATCAGTCCGCCGAAGCGTTTGTGAGGGAGCTTTGCGGGCGCCACCAGAGCAACCGCCAGCCAAGCGACCGCCACCCACATGTGGTACGAGTGCCCGGTTTTGAACCACTCCATTCCCTGCTCACTGATGCGCCCTTTGAGCCCGTGAGCCCCGAAAGCACCGAGGGCGATCGCGGCCGCTAGATTCCACGCAGCCGCTCGGATCATCCGTTCATCGCCTCGGAAATCATGCGGTGGAACTGATGGACGCCAAGCTCGCGCACCGGCGAGTAGCGCCCGCGATCATAGAACCGTGATCGGACTCCTCTTTGGGTGAGCTCAACCACCACTTCATCCTCTCGTTCGACGCGATCCAGCGCGCCACCGGAGCCTTGATCCAGATATTCCGGCCGCCAGACGAACGGCACAAAACTCACCTTGGTTCGCTCGTGGCTCAGGGGCTGCACCAGGTTCAGGCTCAGTCCCCAAGGATAGAAGTTCAGCATCAGATTCGGGAACATCCAGAAATAGAAGGCACTGATCCTCTCGCCATGCTCGGGGTGGCCGGGTGGAAGGTCGAAAACATGCTCCCCATCGCTCGCGGCTCCGACTTGGAGGTTTCCGTGGGGAAGCAGAATGGTGCGGTAGCTCCCGTAGTCGAGCGTCGCGTTCAGAGCGGCGTGGATATAGGGGATGTGAAATCCTTCCAGGTAGTTGTCGACATAAAGAGCCCAGTGGCCATTCACCAGGTAGTCGCGAGCGCGCTCCGGCGCATGGATGAACTGATCGAGCGGAAGGAAGCTGATCCGCTCGGTCACCCCCTGCATGTATTCCTCCATGCTCGGACCGGTTGGGCTCACGCGGGCGAAAAGGAGCGACTGCCACTCGGCAAACGTGACCTTGGGCAGGTGATCGCTCTGGGCGGGGAAATTCTCGACGCCTTCGAACTCCGGCATCGACTGGAAGCTCCCGTCCAGGCCAAATCGGCGACCGTGGTAGCGGCACCGGAGAGAATTCGCATGGCCCGCACCTTCGCAGACAAGATTTCCCCGGTGGGTGCAGACGTTGCTCAGGCAGTGGATTTGGTCATCGCGATCCCGGCTCCAAAGGAGCGGCTCGTCGAGGCATCCTTCGAGGAGGGTGAACGGAAGAACCGAGCCAGGGGTCTTGATCTGCGCTCCCCAGCCCGCCCACTGCCATGAATTCGCAAAGATCTGTCTCTTGCTCTGTTCGTACAAGCTTGGATCGGTGTAGAAGGCTGATGGGATCGTCCATGCCTTGCGGATATCGGGGTCAACCTGGAGCTCGTGCAGCACAGTGTGATGCTACCTCTCGGCGGGCGTGGGTTCAAACGAACGAGCCCCGATGAGATCATCACCGGGGCTCCGCTCTCACGTTTGGAAACGAGGGAGACTTACTTGCTGTTCTTGCGTCGTCGTCGGGCAGCCAGGGCACCGAGGGCGAGCAGGGTCATGGTCGCCGGTTCCGGCACCGCGTCGAACTCATAGGCTTGGATGCCGTTGTTCGTGTTCATCGCGTAGATAACCGCCTTGCTTCCGTTGACAGCGCCCCATCGGATTTGACCGGTGGCGCCGACGTTGGCAAGACCATCACCGACGAGGTCATTGCGTCCGCTCGCCACGAGAACCGGAGCTGCCGGGTTCGTCATGTCGTAGACGCGAACTCGGTTTCGGTTGCCCGTACCGTCTGTCTGCAGGGTGGCCAGGTACTCGACACCGTTGATGATCGTCGAATCGAGGAATCGCTCGTTCGCGTCCGCGAGGACGAGAGCGCTGGTTCGAGGACCGCCGATCGTGCTGACGCTGGACACGGCTCCGCCTTGGGTTCCGTAGACATTGCTGCCCGAGCCAAAGGTAATTCCGAGTCGGTGAGCGTCAATCGGAGCACCCGTTGCTGCCTGATAAGTACCACCGAAGCTGCCGGATCCGGAGGGACGGGTGAGGTGGAGATATCCGCCGCCGCCCGTTGCCGAATCGAGACCGAGCACCATTTCGATATTGTTGCCCGATCCGCGGACATCAAGCGTATCGCCGAGTCGCGCGCCGGTGATGCCAGCTTCGGTGAAGGTCGAGTTGTAAACCACGGTCGGAGCAGCCGACAGATCCGACCACTCGTACACCTTGAGGGCACTGCTCGCCGCAGTGGTCGTCAGGTTGGCGACGTAGAGCTTGCCATCCCCTGAAGCGCCAGCCATGTTGACGGTAAAGGTGCCGCCCGTGATACCGGTGTCGTTGACTTCACCCGGCTGAATCGTGCCGGTCACGCCATCAATGACGCGGATGTTGACGCCACCTTGGCGGTTGACAACAATCACCTGTCCATTGGACATCACGGCCATGCCGCGGGTCAGGTTTCCTTGGTCGAGAGTGATGTCGCCGGCTGCGGAGGCCAAGTGACCATTGTTTCCGAAGCTCGTGTAGTTCGTCAGAGTCTGAGCTTGAGCGCCACCAGCAAGAAGTGCCGAGAGAGCGACGACGCCGAGCGTCGCGATATTTTTCCTTCTCATAATACAAATCACCTTTGATCTGCAGCGAGATTGTTCTGGAAAGCACACCAGACCCTCTTCGCCTGAATCCAAGATCACCACTAGCATAACGTAATTGCGGGTGGAATGCCACGGTACTTTTACTAGCTGATGCCATTGTTCCGAGACAATTACGGGCCTGAACCTAAACTGTTCCGAATTTGAACCTGACAATCCTTCCGGGATCACCCCCGAAAAGGCCACAAAGGGGACAAGAGTCCCGATACGGTTAAGAAACGCCCATTCCGACCTAGGCCACCCTCGGGTTTCCCCTATCCAAACCGTAACAATAGGTGGGCGGCAGTGATGTCGCCATTGGCTCGGGACAATGTTCGTCCCGGCTGCGGACAAGGATTCTGTCCGGCCGTTCCACGGGTTGACGTGGGTTCTCGAAAGAGAAGGAGGAAAACCGAACATGATCGTCAGCAAGCTGACTCTCCCCCGAGTCCTTCGCCTGCCGGCCCTTACCCTCAAGCGAACCGTGCGCCAGCACCGGCTTCAGAGAGAGAATGCCCCCAGCCTGGTCAACCAGGCCGAAAAGATGATGTCGTTCAACGTCGGACTGATGTTCAACGACACGGAAAGAGGATCGTAAACGCACGACCTCGCAGAGTGATGCACGTTGCCAGGGCCCTGCGCCCTGGCTCTTTTTTTCGCCCTTCGCGCGCGTGCCCCGACCCCTTTAGGGTCGGGATTTCTTGCTCTGGAGGGATGGGATGAGCGAAAATTTCCCTCCCGGAGGCTCCGGGGCTCGGGCTCGGTGGTGAATTCAGAAGCACCCGACCCTGAAGGGCTCGGGGCACGCTGGCGGAAGAATATGGTCTGCGGCAGCAGAAAAGGCACCGGTGTCTCAAACTCTCCCCTCCAATGCCCCTTGCTTCGGGATATGATTCAGGGCATGTCTGCTCTCGCCGCGCTGATCGCCGCCGGGCTTCTCGCTCCTCCCAAGGCTCCAGCCTCTCACCTCCTCGGTTTGAAGCCGAAGCTCGACGCGGTCGCCCACAGCTTCCAAGGCAGGCTTGGCTACTGCGCGATGGATCTCACGACTGGCACGGTCATTGGCTACCGCCACGAGGAGCGATACCCCAGCGCGAGCACGATCAAGACCGTGGTGATGCTGGAACTTTACAAGCAGGTCGAGGAGGGCAAGCTCAAGATGACCGACAAGCTGGAGGTCCCCCCAGTTGGCAAGCGGAACATGAGCATGTGGACGGCCCACCTGCTGGAGGGCACCAAGGTCGATCTGGATGGCCTGACCCAGCTGATGATGAACGTCAGCGACAACACGGCAACCGTGATGCTCGCGAACCACGTCGGGGTCGAGAACATCGAGAAGCGGATGCTTGGCTGGGGATTTGAGAACACCGCCTGCACGATCAATGTCCCGGCGACGAACGAGCGACTCGTCCGGCTCCGCAAGACCTTCGCCAACATGGGCGTGACCTCGCCTTACGAGATGGCCCAGATTCTCAAGATGATCCACGAGGGCAAAGCTGCTTCTCCCGAGGCCTGCGAGAAGATGATTCGGATCATGTCGAGCCAGTATTGGGATGATTTCATCGACTGGAGCGTGCCGAATGATGTCGTCATCGCGAGCAAGGTGGGAGCGCTGCAAAGGAGTCGATCCGACAGCGCCATCGTCTATGGCCCGCGCCCCTACATCATCACGGTCTACACCGATAACGCCAAGGATCGACGGTGGGAGTGGGACACCGAAGGCCACACCGCGATCCGCAAGATCGGCGAAATCTTGTGGAACGGCATGAACCCCGAGCGTCCCTACTTCGCCAAACCCGCGTCCCAGAAATGGGCTCCGACAGGCGGTGGAGTGGAAGATTCCTGAGATTCGCGCTTACGGCGCAGGGATCTTCGCGATGACGGTGCCTCCGCGGCCCTGAGCGTTTGCGACACTTTGGATCGTCCAGAGATCGGTCAGATTGTCGCCATCGACCACGCTGCCGGAGTAGTCGCCCCAGGCTCCGCCTTCGGTTGCGGCAACGCCTTCGCCCAACCGAATGATTTCGCGGAGAGTCCCTTTCGGATCACTGAATCGGCGAATCGCCGCTCGCCCGGAAATGAACATCCCTGGCCCCGTCTCTTGGAAGCCGACCAGAACGTCAAGCCTTTTGTTCACCGCCAGTGTGGTTTGGATATAAGAATTCTGCGCATGCGCAAGGAGTCCCGTCTGAACCAGGCTCCCATCGAGCCCAAACTGATGCCACTGCACCCCAGCTCGGCCGTTGACGTTCACGGTGTGCGAAAACCACAGATGCTTGCCCTGGATCACGAGATTCTTTGGGTTCCGGTCGCCGGAGGCGGTTTTCTTGTCCGTCCCTTTCATCGGTGATTGCGGCGGCCAGCCGAAGTTCTTGAAGCCATGCTTGGCCTTGGTCTCAGTGAGGATAACCGGGGTTCCAGAGCCATCATCGCCGACGCGCTTCAGGATGATCTCTTGGTCGGTGAGGGTGACAAAGTAAAGATCGTCCATCGGATCCTGCGTCGCGACAGGGTGTCCGAGCGAGCCTTTGAAGTGGAACACCTTCGTCGGTTTGCCCTCCTTGGCGTCCTTCAGCGGCATCACGAATGTCTGCTCGGAGCCGCCCGGAAATGAGTAACCAATCCACTTACGGCTGTATCCAATCCCCCCGCCATCAACGCCGTTTGGCGCGGGAACGGGGTAGGTGTTCCAGCCTCGACGAGGATCGCTTCGCTCGCTCACCGAGATGTTCACGGGCTTCTTCTTCGCGGCGTCCCAAGGATTCCACAGATCAAACCCGAACACTTTGTTGTGAGGGCAATAGAACAGCTTCGGGTCGATTCCGTCATTGAATTCGCTCTGAGGGACACCGTCGATGTAGTTTCCAGACTTGTCGTAAATCACGATCCCGCTGTTCGTCCCGTGGAGCACATAACCTCCGCCGACAGCAATCTGGGGGTCCACCTGTCGGTTGCCATCTTGCGAGCCATCGAACAGGAGAATTTTGCCTACCCGACGCGGGTTTCCGCCTTGGACGCGCTTTTTGGCGGTGCCGCCTTTGTCAAAGCTCACATTTCGGATCGGTGTGATGACTTCGCTGCGCACCGGGCGCACTGGCTCCTGGGAGGTGGGAGAAAATAGCGTCGCGTAAAGGCAAGCAAGCAGGCTCATCTTGCCCTGAGTCTTACCCGATGAGAAGGTTATGGCGCGCAGAAATCTGCGACGCTTTCGTAGACTTCTTTGCTCCGCAAGATCCGGTAGTGACCGAGACCCTTCGTGCGGACGAGCTGCGACCCGGCCCAGCTTTGATGCAAAGACTCAGCCTGCGCGATCAGGATTTCGCTGTCCTCCTCGTCGTGGGTGATCAGTGCGGGCTGGGTGAAGCTGCTCGCCGCAACATCTCCGTGAAACTCCTCGATTTCGCCGAATCCGAAGAACTCCTCGGCGAGTGTCCACATCTCCCGCTCACCCGCCTCATCAAGCCCCACCGCAACGGCAAACTCGAAGAATCGCTGCTTGATCCAGACTAACGGGCTCACAAGAGCGACGCGATCCACGGGCAATCCACGCTTTAAACCGACATTGATTGCACATCCTCCGAACGAGTGTCCCACCACCGCATGGAGGGGCGCGACCTCTTCGGCGATTCCGAACAGACACTCCGCGACCATCGGGGCGTAACAGAGTTCGCCAGGGCTGTCGCCGTGGCCCGGCGCATCGAAGGCAAGCACCCGGAGATTGCGGACGACAAGCGACTCCACAAACCCCGACATCGCCGCACCTCGGCCGTTCCACCCATGCAGGAGAACCGCCAGGGGAGCGTCTGGACTTCCCCACTCCCGACCCACGATCTCGCGGATTGCGGGCGAGGCTTGCCACGGTCGACCAGCTTCCCAAACCGCTCGCTCTTTGCGCGCCATTTCGACCCTGACTGGGGTCATGAAGAGGCGGAAGGCTTCCTCGGGGGTCGGTACGTTGCCGATCAGCTCGGGGAGCCGAAGCATCGAGTCAGGGACGCGGCAACGGTCAGAATCGCTCACCGCTCTATTTTGATGGCTGTCACAAAGCGGGGCTCGCCAAGGGGCTACTTTCCGTAAGGCGACCGCCCGCCTCGGGTGCGGGCCGACGGGAGTTTGCGCTTGTCCACTCCGATCGCGCCATCGCTGACGCCCATCGTCTTGCGCAGGGCGGCGATTTCGTCGCGGATCTCCGCCGCTCGCTCGAATTCCATCGACTTCGCCAGCTCCTTCATCTGCTTTTCCAGGCTGGCGATGAGGATCGGGATATCTTCAACACGCACAGGCGAGCCGTCGGCGGCGAGTCGTTGTTGGGTTTCTTCGCCGTACTGGGCGACCACTTCGGCGACTGCGTCGTAGCTCCGAACTGTCTCCCGGATCTCCTTCTTCACCGTCATGGGGGTGAGGCCGTGGTCGTCGTTGTACTTTTGCTGAACGGCTCGGCGACGGTCGGTTTCGTCAATCGCAGCGCGCATGGATCGGGTGATCGTGTCGGCGTAGAGGAGCACGAGACCTCCCGCGTTTCGGGCGGCGCGTCCGATAGTCTGGATGAGCGACGTTTCCGAGCGGAGAAAGCCTTCCTTGTCCGCATCCAGGATCGCCACCAGCGTGACTTCGGGGAGGTCAAGGCCTTCCCGGAGCAGGTTGACTCCCACCACAACGTCGTAAACGCCGAGCCGGAGGTCGCGCAGGATTTCCGGGCGATCAAGCGAGTGGACGTTGGAGTGAATGTAGTTCACCTTCACGTTCAGCTCTTCCAAGTAATGGCTCAAGTCTTCGGCCATTTTCTTGGTGAGGGTCGTGACGAGGGTTCGTTCACCTCGGGCCACGCGGATTTGGATTTCGCCAATCAAGTCGTCGATCTGGCCTTCGGTCGGGCGGATTTCGATCTGAGGATCGACGACGTAGGTGGGGCGGATGATCTGCTCGGCACGGCTCGCCTCGTTTTCAATCTCGAACGGGCCAGGGGTCGCGCTGACAAAGACAACTTGGGGCACGCGCTCCAGGAACTCCTCGAACTTGAGCGGGCGATTGTCCAGCGCGCTCGGGAGTCGGAAGCCGTAGTCCACGAGCACGGATTTTCTCTGCCGGTCGCCGTTATACATCGCCCGAATCTGAGGCAGGGTTTGATGGCTTTCGTCGATGAAGACAATCGCATCCTTCGGCAAGAAGTCAAGCAGGGTGA
The DNA here is from genome assembly GCA_020161505.1 of Armatimonadota bacterium. Lineage (GTDB taxonomy): Bacteria > Armatimonadota > Fimbriimonadia > Fimbriimonadales > Fimbriimonadaceae > UphvI-Ar2. The sequence goes on from JAIUNY010000003.1 coordinate 17,186, forward strand.
AGGGGGCGTCGCCCGGTTTGCGGCCGTCGAAGTAGCGAGAGTAGTTTTCGATCCCGTTGCAGTAGCCAACCTCCCGGATCATTTCGAGGTCAAACGTCGTGCGTTGCTCCAGACGCTGGGCTTCCAAAAGTTTGTTCTGAGACCGCATGAAGGCCACCTGGTCATTGGCCTCCTTCTGAATCTGCTCCAGAACGACGTCGATTTTTTCCCAAGGAGTCACGTAGTGCGTCGCCGGGAAGATCGAGCACCGCGCCGGCTCATCGAAGACCTCTTGCGTCAACGGATCGACGAGACGAATTCGCTCCACGGTGTCGCCGAAATACTCGATCTTCGTGACGATCTCCTCGTCCTTCGGTTGGATCTCGAGGATGTCGCCCTTGACACGGAAGGTGCCTCGCTCCAGCACGAAATCGTTGCGGGTGAATTGAAGCTGAATCAAGCGACGCATGGCGTCGTCCATGCTGAAATCCACCCCTTTCTCAAAGGTGATCACGCTGTCCGCGTAAAGATCGGGTGAGCCAAGGCCGTAGATGCAGCTCACGCTGGCAATGACAATCACATCGCGCCGCTCCAGCAACGCCTGGGTCGCCGCGTGGCGGAGCCGCTCGATTTCGTCGTTGACGCTGGAGTCTTTTTCGATGTAAAGATCAGCGCCCGGCACGTAGGCTTCCGGCTGGTAGTAGTCGTAGTAGCTGATGAAGTAATGAACAGCGTTATCCGGGAAGAACGACCGGAACTCCTGACAGAGCTGGGCGGCCAGCGTCTTGTTGTGGGCCATGATGAGCGCAGGACGCTGGGATTTCTCGATGACATTCGCCATCGTGAAGGTTTTTCCGGTTCCGGTGGCACCAAGGAGGGTTTGGAACCGCAGACCGGAGTCGAGGCCATCGAGCAGACTTGCAATCGCCGTCGCCTGGTCACCCTTGGGGGTGAAATCCTGGCTCAGCTGCAAGGGGGAATCGTAGCGGACGATGGTCGACGCCATGCCCTATTATACGTCTGCCGCCTCTGATCCGGTAGCCTTTCGTCTACATTAGGCAGCTTTTGCGTCGCTCGGCTGCTGGTCGGCGAGGAAGCGCTCCAGATTCTCTTTTGAGAGCCCCGGGGCGTAATGGAATCCTTGCGCGGACTGGCACCCCAACGACCGCAATCGTTCGGCTTGGATGGGAGTTTCAACCCCTTCTGCAACCACGAACAGACCGAGGGAATCCGCGAGGGACGTGATCAGTTTGGTCAGGTTGAGAGCTCGGGCGTCTTCTTCCATCATCTTCACGAAAGCGCGGTCGATTTTCACGACATCGAGCGGAAGCTGAACCAACATGCTGAGCGACGAATATCCCGTGCCAAAGTCATCGAGAGCAATGCGGATCCCGTGCAGTCGGAGTTGCTGGAGCTTCTGGGAAATCCGCATCGGATCGTTCATCATCAGCGATTCCGTGATTTCGAGCGTCAATCGCGAGGGATCAACGTGGTGTCGCTGAAGCATCGCGAAAACGTTGTGGACGAACTGATCTTCCTCCAACTGTCTAAGCGAGACGTTGACGGAGAGCCGAAGCATCTTTGTGCTCGAAGAGCGCTTCCAATCGGCAAGGGTCTGGCACGCTTGCTCAAGGGCGAAGTAGCCGAGGCGATCAATGAGCCCAGCCTGTTCCGCAACCGGAATGAAGGCTCCGGGCGAGACCGAAGAGCCATCAGGCTTGGTCCATCGCATCAGGCCTTCGGCCCCCAGAACTTGGCCCGTTCGCAAATCGACGATCGGTTGCCACGCCATCCACAGCTCCTGATTGGACATGGCAACGCGCAGCTCGCTTTCGAGAAGAGCGCGATGGCGAATCTGGTCGTCCATGTCCGACGTGTAGCCCAAACAGGATCCCACGCCCGCGATCTCGGCCCGGTGAAGGGCCAGGTTGGCCCGGCGAATCATCTCGATTCCGTCGGGAAGCTCTTCGTCTTCGGTCATCACATAGCCGTAGCACGCGGCCAGCTCATGATGGCGATCGTTCAGTTCGACCCCGACAGCAAGGTAACTCTGAATCCCACGGAAGGCCTTCGTGAGCAGGATGCCGGCTTGTCGGTCTTTGTAGGCGACGCCGAACTCATCCGCAGCGAGTCGTGCGACGACGCCTCCCATCGAGAGAGCCTCGAGATGCTTGGCCACATCTTGGAGGACAAGATCTCCCTCCTCATGGCCATAGATTTCGTTGATACGGGCAAATCGGTTGAGGTTGATCAAGCCCAGACTAACCACTTCGTCGGGAGCGCAACTGGAGAGCATTTCGTCGAGACGCAGTTCGAACCCGGTTCGTGAAAGCAGGCCGGTCAAGCGATCAGTGGTCGCCTGAGCGTGGAGCGTCTCGTTTTTCTGGGCGAGGATCTCGTTGGTCTCGTCCAGTTCGAGTTGCTGCAGAATCATCTTGCCAATAACCGCTTGGAGTCGAAGCGCGGCATAGCTCGCGACGCCGCCGGCCACGACTGCCTGGATCAGCGCCAGCCAAAACCAGCCTTCATACTCTTGCCGAGACTGCTTGAGCGTGGCGACAAAGTCCTCGTATCGCACATCCACGCCGACAATGCACTCAAGTTTCCCCGCCGCGTCGAAAACTGGCGCGTACGAGCTGACGAAGGTGCCCCACTTGTCTGTCTCCGGCCTCATGGTCGCGACAGCCTCACCTAATCTGAGCGCTCGCAGCAGAGCATCGTCGGGATGCTCGTACCGCTCCATCACGTAAGATTTATCATCGACTCCATCGCCTTCCCGGTCGCCCGTCGGCGTGGGATCCACGATAAAGTAAGGCTCCCCATCCTTGTTGATGATGGTGTAGATGTAGGCGATTCGCGGATCAGAATCAAGAACCCCTTTCAGCCGCTGAGAAATCTCGGCGTAATGATCCCCGGTCTGATCGCTCGCAGACCGAATCTTCGCGTGGGTCTCTGCCGGAACGCGCGAGGCGGCTCGGAGGGCCGTGCTCTCTAATTCAGCGTAGAACTTCTGCTGAATCAGGCCGGCTGATCTTTCCATCGCCTGCCAGCCCACCACGCCGGAGGTGATAAAAAAAATGACGCCGACGAAGATTCCAATGAGGAATGAGTTTCGTCGGACCGTCGCGGGAATCGTTAGCTGGCGTAAGGCCACAACAAGATTGTCGGAGAACGAGAGCGGGACAAACCTGCGTGAAGTTGCTTTCCTACGCGCAATTCCCGCGCAGACCGAGCGGATTCGAACCGCTAGGCAACCTTTTGGCTCTCGATGTCTCCATCCAGATACGCCATGAGCTGACGAGAATCCAAGCCGGCAGAGAAGAAGAAGCCTTGGCCGAGGTGGCTGCTCAAGCGGTGAAGCTCCTCCACATGCCAATTGGTTTCCACGCCTTCCGCCACCATCGTCAGACCGAGGGAATCGCCCATCCGGAGCAGCGATTTGGTGAGAGAGTAGCTCCGGGCGTCGCTCTCCATATCCATCACGAAGGCTCGGTCGATCTTGAGGATATCGAGCGGGAGCTTGACGAGCATGCTCAGCGAGGAATATCCCGTGCCGAAGTCGTCAAGGGCGATCAGACAGCCAAACTCCCTCAGCTCTTCGAGCCGAGACGAGATCGTCCCGACGTCCTCCATCAAGATGGACTCCGTGACTTCGAGGGTCAGGCGTCGCTCGGGAACTCCAAACCGAGCCATGACGGCAAGGACAAGGGGAACAAACTCGGGGTTGGCGAGCTGCTTTGCCGAAACATTGACGGTGAGTCTCAGGTGCTCTCGACCTGGGGTGGATTTCCACTCGCCGAGCAAGGCGCATGCCTCCTCCAGCACTTGGGTTCCCATCGCTTCGATGAGACCGGTTTCCTCGGCCACCGGGATGAATTCCGCTGGGGATACGGGCATCCCGCTCGGGTGACGCCATCGGAGGAGTGCCTCGGCGGCGACCATCTTTCGCGTCGAGAGATCGACGATCGGCTGCCACGCCACCCAGAGCTCTCGCTCTTCGATCGCCCGACGGAGTTCGTCCTCCAGCTTCAGACGGCGACGGAGTTTTTCCTCCATGAGAGGGGTGAAAACAGCGAGTTGGTTCTTGCCTGCGGCCTTCGCGGCGTACATCGCCGAGTCGGCTTGACGCATGAGATCGCTTGCCGACCGAGTGCCCTCGCGCCAGACCGAAATGCCAATGCTGGCGGTCGGATGAATCCGGTGCTCTTGGAGAACGATCGGACGGGCCAGGCGGAGCAAAATGTTGTACGCGACCAAGGAGAGGACATTCTCGGCATCGTCACTGAGGCAAACAATCACGAGCTCATCGCCGCCAAACCGCCCCACCATGTGACCAGAAGAAAGATCTTCCACATGCCCGCACACAAACCGGAGAAGCACGTCGCCGTACTCGTGCCCGTGGGCATCATTCACGAGTTTGAAGTTGTCGAGATCGAGGAAGGCGATGGCAATTCTGCCTTCGCGCTCTTCCTCCGGAAGTTGGGCGAGCTCGTTGAGTTTGGACTCGATGGCTGCGCGATTGGCAAGTCCGGTGAGCTTATCCGTGCGTGCTTCCAGGGCGAGTCGTTTGGTGAGGGCCTCGAAGTCGGCGATCTTTGCATCGAGCGCGTGGTTGGTCTCGACCAGTGAATCGAAGGTCGTCCTCAGGCGGCGAGTAAGGGCGAGCACCAGGGTTCCGAACGCAAGCGAGGCGAGTGCCGAAATGCCGAGCCACGTCGTGAGCCCACGCTGCAACTCAGCAAATCGAGCCTGATAGGAGGCGTAGTTCATGTCAACCCCAACCAGTCCGACAAAGGAGCCCTTGGAGTCAAAAATCGGAGCATAGCCCGTGACGAACGTGCCCCACTTATCAGATTCCGCATTCAAAGATGCGACAGGAATCTGCTGACGCATGGCCTCCCGCAGCCTCTCGCTGTCATGGTCGTACACCTCGAACGGAAGGGACTTGTCCTCGATCCCGTCACCGTCCGCATCGCCAAGTGGTGTCGGGTCTAGAACGAAGGAGATTCCCGCTCTTGAAGGGATCATTGAGTAAACATAAACGATATCGGGACGGCTCTTGAGGTAGGCATCGAGACGCCCGTTGAGCTCCACGTAGGTCGGGTCTTCGAGACTGACACCCGGCTTGATCGACTGATGCTTGTCCCCATCGATCAGGCTCGCGGCGGACACCGCAGCGGTTTGCAATCCATTCAGCACGTCTCGGCGGAGCAGCTTGCTGCTTTGATCGTAGCTCACCCAGCCGAACAGGCCAAGAAGCACAAACAATAGCAACCCGCTCACCCAAGGTAAGCAATGACGAATCTTATGGCCTCGATCCGGATTCGGCGAGGTTGTGTGACATGGCTGCGACACCCGAATTCGATTTTCGGCCTCTGAGAGGTGGATTCTCACCTTGGGCGAACGATATTTCAGAGGAATTCACAACTTGCGGTTCCCAGCGCAAGAAACGCCGCGGAGCCCATGATTTGAACGAGAGACCTGGGCCATCCGGGCGGGGTTCCCGAGCGGCATGTCTGGATGCAAGCACAATTCCCAGCATGAGCACCCCGATTGATGAGCGAGGCTACGCCCACCCAGGCGTTCTGGTCTCCACAGAATGGGTTGACGCGCACCGAGACTCGGGCCAGTTCATCCTCGTGGAATCCAACGAGGATCCTCTTCTGTACCCGTCCGGGCACATTCCGGGCGCGTATGAGATCGACTGGGCGAATGATCTCAACGATCCGATTGTTCGGGATTACGTTTCCGGCGAAGCATTTGCCGAGCTCATGTCCAAAATCGGCGCGACGCCAGACAGCCACATCGTCCTCTATGGAGATCGCTCGAACTGGTGGGCATGCTATACGCTTTGGGTGTTCCACCTCTTTGGCCACACGAACTGCTCGATCATGGATGGCGGGCGACTGAAATGGGTGCAAGAAGGGCGAGAAGTGACACGGGAAAAGCCGGTAGTCCTCGACTCGAACTACCCGATCCGCGAGCGCAATGACTCGGAATTCCGTGCGTTTCGCGATGCCGTCCGGGCGCACGCGGCCGAGGGCGGTCAGCTCGTCGACGTGCGCTCGCCCCAGGAATTCACGGGCGAGAAGCTCCACATGGACGGCTACCCGAACGAAGGGGCTCTGCGCGGTGGCCACATTCCCGGTGCAAAGAATGTCCCTTGGGCGAAGGCTGTCGACGCCGAGACGAGCGAATTCCTCTCTGCGGATGCTCTTCGAGAGCTTTATCTTCAGGGTCAAGCACTCGATGCGAACAGGGAGACCGTGACCTACTGCCGGATCGGCGAGCGCAGCAGCCATACCTGGTTCGCTCTCAAGTTCCTGCTAGGATTTGACAAGGTGAAGAACTACGACGGCAGCTGGACCGAGTGGGGCAACAGCGTGGGCTTTCCGATCGAAAAGTGATGAGCACACTTCCCCCGAAAATCGCCGAAATCCTCGACGATCTCTCGTTCTTTACCGAGCGGGATGAGCGGATACAAGCGTTGATTTCGCTTGGGCAAAAGTTTGTCGCCCATGTTCCAGATGGAGAAGACCCCTATCCCGAATCGCGAAAGGTGCCGGGGTGTGAAAGCGAGGTCTATGCGTGGGTTGGATTGACCGAATCGGGTGGGCTCGATGTGAAGTTCGCGGTACGAAACCCCCAGGGAATCTCGGCAATGGCCCTGGCTGAGGTGCTCATTCAGGGACTCCAAGGTGAGAAGCCAACCCTCGCTCAGGACATCCCGGAAAGCCTCGCGATTGACCTGTTCGGCGAGAGTCTGAGCATGGGTAAATCTCTTGGCTTGACGAACATGATCCGACTCGTCCGCGCCGAAGCAGCGAAGCTGACTTAACGCTTCTTCTTCGCTTTCTTGAGAGCGGCTCTTTCGGCAGCCGCTTGCCCGAGTTCCATCCAAGACCGAAGCTTTGCCGAGTCGTTCCAATCCTCGGGAGGGATGGAGTAGTAGCTCATCGCCATGGGAGCATCGCCGCCTGTCCAGATGAACGGGCCTCCACCGACCTCCTCAAACGCCGCACGATTCTCATCATCGACCTTAAAGTAAGTCTGGTCAATCGCGTAGAGGGCGAACATCGGGCCGCCTTCGCTGTAGAAGCCGTAGCCTCCGAACATCGCCCGGCTGGTTGTCGGCGAGAGGGCGTTCATGGTTTGCAGGTCTGTTTCGGCGCGTGGATCTTTCAGAGGCATGGCGTTTCCCCGGTAAGCTGATTGCATGATACGCGAGTCGATCCTTGCCGACCATGCTGCCCTCACGGAAATCCGACGAGAAATCCACCGGCATCCCGAGCTGATGTTCCAAGAGCACAATACGTCGGCGATCGTCCAGCGGGAACTCAGCAAGATCGGCGTCGAGTTCGTGGCGGGTCTGGCGAAAGGGACGGGGGTTCTGGGTTACCTCACGGCGACCGAACCCGGCGGCTCCACGATTGCCCTCCGCGCTGATATGGATGCTCTGCCGATCACCGAGGACACAGGCGTTCCCTACACCAGCGAGTGTCCGGGGGTCATGCACGCCTGCGGACACGATGGCCATACCGCGATCCTGATCGGCGTCGCCCGGGCTCTCGCGAAGGAGAAGGTGCGCCGGAACAATGTGCTTTTCGTGTTCCAACCCGCCGAAGAAGGCGGGGCGGGCGGCGAGCAGATGTGCCTCGATGGCTGTCTCGATGGCTCACGCCTCGGCACCAAAGCAGACGTGATCTACGGACTGCATGGGTGGCCAGAGGTTGAGAAGCATCGCCTTCTCTGGAAAGTCGGCCCCATGATGGCGGCAACCAACGAGTTCCGCATCCGTGTGAATGGGCGTGGTGGACACGCCGCCGCTCCTCACCTGACGATTGATCCGGTGGTTGCGGCCGCGCAGATCATTGTCGCCCTCCAGTCGATCGCCGCCCGGAACATCGACCCGCTGGATTCGATTGTCTTCACCGTCGGGGCGATTCATGGTGGTGAAGCGAACAACGTCATCCCCGACTATGTGGACCTGCGCGGCACCATGCGCACTCTCCGGGCAGAAACGCAGGAATATGGCGAGCAGAGATTCCGGGAAGTGGTGAACGGCATCGCCACAGCAATGGGATGCACTGTCGAAATTCAGTGGCCCGGTGGATACCCGGTGACCTTCAACGAGAAAACCGCGACTCTCCGGTTCCGCCAACTTGCGGAAGCCAAGTACGGCGACATGGTCGAAGAACTCGTCAATCCTGTGATGGGCGGCGAAGACTTCAGCTACTACGGAGCGTACGTTCCAGCATGCTTCTACTTCCTCGGGCTTCGACGGGATGGCGACGAGAATCCGGCCTCTGTGCACACGCCGCGCTTTGATTTCAACGACGAAGTTATCCCGACGGCGGTGGAAATGATGACGGAGCTGGCTCTTCAACCGCTGAATCTCGCTCCGGCGAGCAGCAATGGCGCGCTCTCTCATGCGTGAGTCGAGCAATTTTGCCGGGCCCCTGTCTTGCAGAACAGGGGCCCGAGCGATTACGATGGAGGTACGGGAATCTATGAAAGCTCTCTTGACCGGATCAATGCTGATGCTGGGCGTCGGCTCGGCCCTTGCCCAGACCATTGAGGACTTCGAGAATGCGCTCCTGGATGCGCAAACGATGTTCCGGGCTCCCCGCTACAGCGGATCCACTTCGGCGATGCTCGAAACCAAGTGGAGTGTCGGCCGGGTAACCCGGATGCCCCGCCCGCTCTCAACTTTGAGCCTCGCCGGGGTTCAAGTCTTCGAGGCCCAGTTTGAGTTCAAGTGGAACCGAGAGGATCGCTGGTGTCGACTGACCACCTTCAACACGACCGGTCGCCCCAACCCCTACATCGACGTGACGAAGAAGCTCAAGCTCGACCTGTGGGTCTCCGCCCCGGTGCGACTGGCACTCGGCGTCCGAGAAGTCGGCGGCGTGGGGGCGATCGGGAACAACGGTGGCACAAGCGGCCCGATCGAATGGGTTGCTCCGAGCGGACTCGTCTCAAATGGACAAGCCTTCCGTCCCGGCGGATTGCTCCTCACGGGCGGTCAGTGGCAAACCGTGGAAATTGATCTCTCGGCGATTCCCAAAGGCATCGCCGCTCCTGGTCAGGTCGCTTCGTTTGTCGGCAATGGACGGTTGGATAGCCCAGGCGGCTATGTTTTGGAGCATCTTGCCTTTTCGGGCGAGGGCCTTCACTACTCCGTGCAAGTGATGATCGACCGGATCTACCAGACCTCGCCCTCCGAGACTTCCCGTGGCGACAAGGGCTGATCCGGGTAAGAATTCGGAATGATTGGCGCAGTCGCCTTCGCCGCCATCGGTTCGACGATGGTGGGCGCGCAGTCTCTTTCCACCGAGAGTCGATTCGAGCGCGTTCGTCCCCTGAATCTTCCCAGCATTCGGATCCACGAGTCTCTGGCGAAGTATGGCGTCGCCCAGAGCACCGCACGGCGGATGGGACTCCAGGGGCGCGTTCTGTGGATCGATGCCACCGCGAATCTCGGCCGCGTGAACAGCGACGAAAAGATCGAGGCTCTGTTCAGCACGATCCAAGATGTCGGCTTCAACACGGTGGTGTTCGATGTCAAGCCGATCAACGGGTACACGATGTACCCGAGCAAGCTGACCGAGCAGATCACCTTTTGGCGCACCAGCACGATGCCCAAGGGATACGACCCCTTGGCCAAGATGGTCACAGAGGCGAAGAAGCACGGCCTCTCACTGCTGGTCGCTCTGAATGCCTTCAGCGAGGGTCACTCGTTTGGAAAGCGCGACTTTGGTAAGGCGGACAACCAGTTTTTCAAACCCGGATGGGGCTACGAGAATCCTGACTTGCAGACCGTGCGCTACATTCCCCGCCCGACGGTCGCGGGGCTCGATGTCCATCCGGCGCTTGACCCGAAGAGTTTCAGCGAGCCCGTCGCGATTTTCACGAACCCCGCACTGGCACCCGATGAAGGTTTCTTCTTGCTGGTCGATCGGAACCGGTTGGTGACCTACGCGGGCTCCACCAAGCCGACTGAGCTGAATGGGAATGCGCTCTATGCCGGGCAGGGAGACGGCGCTCGCGTTCTCTCCGGGTTCGGTGTGGGATCGCGGCTCATCGTGGATTCTCGTCCGACGTACGTTCCCATCGGTGATGCGCAGAACCAAGTGCCCCTCATGATGAATCCTCACCGGGAGGAGAATCAGCAACGCGCTCTGGACTTTGTGCGTGAGATCATGTCGGGGTACGACGTCGATGGCCTTCTGTACGACGATCGCCTGCGCTACGGCGGGCTGGATTCTGACTTCAGCGAGCACACACGGGGGCTGTTCGAGAAGGAAATCGGGCGCAAAGTGCGATGGCCGGATGAAGTCTATTCGACCATCTATTCGCCGAGCCTGACACCGGGCGTGAAACCTGGGCCGCTCTATGATGCGTGGCTCACCTTCCGCTCACGCGAGATGCAGCGGTTCATGGGCCGAGTCCGGGCCGAAGTCGAGCGGAACCGGCCTGGCGCGTTGCTCGGGATCTACGCCGGAAGTTGGTACGGAGACTATCAACGCTACGGCACCAACTACGGGTCGCAGGATATCAATGCGGGCTATCCCTTCTTGACCCGCAGCTATCGGGAGACGGGATTTGCCAACCAGCTTGATTTGCTCATCACGGGTTGCTACTATCCGTTTGGCACGGTGGAGGAAGCGATTGTCGGAGGCGGAGTTCCGGGGCGCACCGTGGAAGCAGGGGGAATCCTGACCAACCGCGTGGCGCGGAGCCAGTCGTGGAGCTACGCGGGGATCATGATCTCCGATTTCTGGCCCGATCCGCAGAAGATCGAATCGGCGTTGCAAGCGGCGACCGCGACCACTCAGGGCGTCATGGTCTTTGATCTCAGCCACAACATTGATCAGTTCTGGCCCGTGTTCAAACGGGCTTTTGCGGAGAAGCGAAAGGCCCCGCATACCGTGAAGGGGTTGTTGCATGAAGTTCGGGCGACGAAGGCGGATCAGGATCGGCGTGGTTTCAAAGAGCCTCCCTTCCCCACGTTTGAAGGGGCTCCGGGGGCTGGGTTCTAGGGTTTCTCGCGAGCTCGTCCCCCACCCTGCCCTCCCCCAGGGATGGTGGAGGAAAACCATGGGTGCCCGGCTCCCTTTAGGGGCCGGATTTGCTTCTCGCCATCGGACGCAGAGCTATCCCGTCCCTGAAGGGTCGGGGCACGGCTAACTTTCTGGGCACCGATCTGCGGCTCGGTACACTCTCGCGCATGCCGATTCCTCTCCGGTCGAACGTGCTCCGCATGACGCCCTACACCCCAGGGAAACCGATTGACGAAGTCAAGCGCGAACTGGGGCTCAGCGAAGTGGTCAAGCTGGCAAGCAACGAGAATCCCCTCGGCCCGAGCCCGCTTGCCATCCAAGCTGTTCAAGAAGCGGCCCCGCAGATGCACCTTTATCCTGATGCGAGCGGATACTCCGTCAAGGAGAAAATCGCGACGAAGTTTGGCGTCGAACGAAACAACGTCCTCCTCGGCAACGGCAGCGACGAGCTGATCCACCTCCTCGGACTCGTGCTGCTGGAGCCTGGCACGAACATGGTTGTCGGCAACCCCACCTTCGTGCGCTATGATGCCGCCGCGCACCTTGCGGATATCGAACTGCGCAAGGTGCCTCTCACCGAGACCTGGCACCACGATCTGGATGCTATGGCGGCAGCATGCGATTCCCAAACCCGGCTCGTCTTTGTCGCCAACCCCCACAACCCAACCGGCACCGTGCGGGAAAAGGCCGACTTTGAGGCATTTCTTGCCAAGCTCCCCAGCACTGCGGTCTGCGTCATTGATGAAGCCTACGTGGAATATGCCTCCGATTTGGATTTGCCCGATTCCGTCGGATATGTGCGCGAGGGACGCCCGGTGGTTGCTCTCCGCACCTTCAGCAAAGCGTACGGGCTCGCCGGTATCCGCGTGGGCTACGGCATTGCGCCAGCGGAAATCGTCGATGCGATCGACCGGGCACGCGAGCCGTTTGATGTCAACAGCCTCGCCCAAATCGCCGCGATCGCCGCACTCGACGACGAAAAGCACCTTGCCGAATCTCGAAAGGTCAATGCCGAAGGGATGGCTCGGATCGCGGCTTTGGCGACCGAGCTCGGTCTCACGACGGTGCCGAGCCGGGCCAACTTTATCTGCATCCACGTGAAGCGACCGGGCCAAGAGGTGTTTGATGCCCTGCTCAAGCGCGGGGTGATCGTCCGCTCCGGCGGGCCGCTCGGGATGACGGACTACGTGAGGGTCAGCATCGGAACACCCGATGAGGTCTCGGCCTTCCTCACTGCCTTCCGCGAAGTGATGGCCTGATGCTGAACCAGCTGCGAACCCCGCGATTTCTCTTCCCGACGATCATGGCGCTCATCATGAGCGGAGTGATCTCGCTCGTGAACACGATTCTCCGAGGTGGCATTGCGGCGGTCGCGGTGTGGCCTGTGAACTGGGGCACCGCGTTTCTGATCGCCTGGCCTGTGGCCTACTTTGTGGTTCCCATCGTCCGCAGCCTCGTGGACAAGTGGTCGGTTCCGCCCGCCGCGTAGCCCCTACTCGAAGGCGTAGGGCGCACGGGCGATGCCCTTTTCAGTGACAATCGCGGCGATCAAGTCGCCCGGCGTCACATCGAAGGCCGGATTCCAGACGGGGCACCCGGCAGGGGCGACCCTCACACCTTCGATCTCGGTGAGTTCCTCCGCCTCGCGCTCTTCAATCGGGATGAGATCGCCCGTCGGCAACGTCGGATCGAGGGTTGAGGAGGGGGCGGCGATCACGAACGGAATCCCGTAGTGATGGGCCAAGACAGCAAGCATCAGAGTCCCAATCTTGTTCGCCGTGTCCCCGTTGGCGGTGATTCGGTCGGCTCCCGCAACCACAAAGTCGATCTTCCCCGCTCGCATCAGACTGGCGGCGGCACTGTCGGCAATGCTCTGGAACGGGATCTGATCTTTCATCAGCTCATAAGCGGTCAGACGAAGTCCTTGCTGCCGGGGGCGGGTTTCGCATGAGAAGACATGCTTCACTTTGCCTTGCGCGTGAGCGGTGCGGATGATCCCGAGAGCGGTTCCATGACCTGCGGTGGCCAGAGAGCCCGTGTTGCAGATGGTGAGGATCGTCGCGTTTTCTGGCACAAGCGAGGCCCCGAATTCACCGATCTTGAGGTTCATCGCAAGGTCTTCTGTTTCGATGTCCGTCGCCTCAGCGAGGACGGACGCGGGGGATCGATCCGTGAGGCGATCCATGCGTTCAAGCGCCCAGAAGAGGTTGACTGCCGTCGGACGAGAAGCGGCGAGCCCTGCGCGAGCGGTGTCCCAGTCCTCACCGGATGCAGTGGCGAGCGCCATCCCGTAGGCCGCCGCGACCCCAATCGCCGGAGCCCCTCGGACCGCCATCGACCGGATTCCTTCAGCGACTTCCTGCCAGGTGCGCAAAGTCAGCCACGTTTCAGTGCCAGGCAAAATGCGCTGATCGAGCATCAAAAGGGCACCGTTTTCCCAGCGCAGAGGCACAACCACGGAAGTCGTCATGATGCGGCAAGGGTACCTAGCGCGGTGACCTCGGGCCCGCGACGCGCGTACCAGAAACCATGCGCGTTTTGGTTTTGGAAGACAACCTCATGTGGTCCGCTCGGCTGCGACAAAGCTTGGTGGGGCTGGGGCATGAGGCGATCATGCTCGACCGAATCCCCGAGGAACTCCCCCAGGCGGACGTCGCGATCCTCAACCTCGGATCGGACAAGCTGTGGAGCGCCGAACTCGTCTCGGCCCTCAAAGACCAGGGCGCTCACGTGGTCGGGCATGCGGGGCATAAGGAGAAGCAGCTGCTCGCCGCTGGCCGCGAGGAAGGATGCCACCAGGTCGTTTCGAACTCAACGCTCACGTTCAAGCTCGCAGATGTGCTGGATCAAGCTGGTATTTCTACCAGACCGACATCCTGATTCCGAACATGGCAGGCGAGGTGTATGTCTCAATACTGTCATTCGACTGGAACGTGTGGAGCAATCCAGTACTTGCAAATTTGGCGCGGATTTGACCTCTCTGAAGTCATCCGCGTTTTTTCTTTGTCTCCCTGACTGGACTCGACCTTGTGTAAACTCCGGTCTTCGGCATCGGAGCCCCTATGGACAAACTGGTTAGCAGCGCCGCCACCGCCCTCGAAGGCCTTCTTTTCGACGGAATGACGATCATGACCGGAGGCTTTGGCCTCTGCGGGATTCCGGAGCACCTGATTCTCGCTCTGCGCGATTCCGGCGTCAAGGAGATCACGGTCATCAGCAACAACTGTGGTGTCGATGATTTCGGCATGGGGCTGTTGCTGCAAACCCGCCAGATCAAGAAGATGGTGAGCAGCTATGTCGGCGAGAACGCAGAGTTCGAGCGGCAATACTTAAGCGGCGAACTGGAGCTGGAGTTCAATCCTCAGGGGACGCTGGCTGAGCGGATTCGGGCAGGCGGTGCCGGGATTCCTGCCTTTTTCGTCAAGACGGGCTACGGAACTCTCGTCGCCGAGGGCAAGGAAACGCGCGAATTCGATGGGGAGATGTATGTGATGGAGACCGCCCTCAAGGCGGATCTCAGCATCGTCAAGGCCTGGCGCGGGGATCGATGGGGCAACCTGCAATATCGCAAGACGGCGCGCAACTTCAATCCAATGATGGCGAGCGCAGGAAAAGTCTGCGTCGCAGAAGTAGAAGAGCTCGTCGAGGTCGGCCAATTAGATGCCGATCAGATCCACACACCCAGCATTTTTGTGGATCGGATGATAGTCGGAACCGCTTACGAAAAGCGGATCGAGCGGCTCACCACCCGTCCAAAAGAGGCATAGATCAGCCTTCGCTTATTCATCACTCACCGGAAACGGGAATCCTTCCATTTCATTCCGGTTTCAAATGATATAAGTGATACTTGACGCAACTTTCGCAACTGCGTTCCCAGGTTCATCTGATCTTCTCTGTATTTGCAGCCAATGATATGACTCGTCGCTAACATCATCCGTGCATGATTTTTGTATACGGGTCGATACAGCAGGGTTTGAACAGATGTCTTGGTTTCAGAATCTCAAGGTTGGACAAAAGATTGCGGTGGCCTTCGGCACCGTCCTTTGTCTTCTTGTCGTCGTCGCAGGAGTGAGCCTGCGTTCCGCCGCGCTCATGCGGGCGGAAGCCGCTAGTCTCTACAACGACAGCGTCATCGGAAGTGCGAGCATGGGCAAAATCAGCCAGCTCGTCACAGAGAAAAGGCTCATCCAACTCCGATGGTACGCCGAAGTCGATGCCGGAAAGAAGTCGGATGGAGCGGAAAAGCTTGCCGAGCTGCGTGGCCAACTCAAGGAGGCGACGGCGGTCTATGACAAGAGCATCACCCAAGCAGACGACCGCGCGATGTTTGACGAACTCACGCAGGCCCTGGAAGAGTACGACACCATTTCTGCCCCGATCGAGTCAGCCCTGAGTGCGGGCCGCGCAAAAGGTGCCTACACGGGACTCACCGCCGAAGCGCGCACGTCCTTCAACGAGAATCTGATTCCGGTCGTCGACAAGCTGGTTGCTTGGAACGAGACGTATGGTGCTGCCAGCTTTCGAGATGCGGAAGCCGCCGCCACGGAAGCCAAGACGCTGATTGTCTCGGTGAGTGTTTTCGCCTTTGCGAGCGCCTTGTTCCTCGCCTGGAGCACCTACAAGTTCATTGTGCCGCCCGTCCAGACCGTTCTTTCGAAGTTCGAATTTCTCGGCGCGAACTGCATCACCGATCTGAACGCGGCGATGTCTTCGATGGCTCAGGGCGACCTGACCACCTCGGTGACTCCGCAGACCACCCCGATTGACTATCAAGCCAAAGACGAAATCGGCCAGCTTGCCGGTGGATTCAATGTCGTGCTGGGCATGATTCAAGGAGTGGTTGGAAACTTCAACGACACCCAAGAAAAGCTCCGCAATCTGCTGCGGGAAGTGGATCAAGCCGCCAACGGCGTGAGCCATACCAGCGAGACGCTTTCGCAAACTTCCGGCCAGACCGCCGAAGCAGCGCAGAGCGTGGCTCAGACCATGGACGAAGTCGCCCGGGCTGTCCAAGAAACCAGCCACACGAGCGACCAAATCGCCCAGGGCTCCGAGCAACTTGCGACCAGTGCCCAAGATGCCGCGCTTGAAATGAGCAAGCTCAAGAGCGCGGTGGAGCAAGTGCAAGAAGGCAGCGAATCTCAGCGAAACGCCGCCGTCCGGGCCAGCGAAGTGGCGACCCAAGGCGGCGAAGCGGTGGCTCAAACCATCTCGAGCATGGAAAGCATCGAAGCCAAGGTGGCGCAATCCACCGAGGTTGTGCGGGAGCTGGGCGAGAAGCAAGCGCAGATCGGAAGCATCGTCCAGACCATCGACGACATCGCGGCTCAGACGAACCTTCTTGCCCTCAACGCCGCCATCGAAGCTGCACGAGCTGGAGAGCATGGTCGAGGCTTTGCCGTCGTCGCCGACGAAGTGCGCAAGCTTGCCGAGAAGTCGGCGGATGCCACCAAGGAGATTGCCACTCTCATCGGAAGCGTGAGCGAAGGCGTCGAACAAGCGATCAAGGCGATGGATGCAAGCGTCCAAGAAGTGACCGAAGGCTCTCAATACAGCGCATCGGCTCGCGCCGCGCTTGAAGAAATCCTCGAGGCAATTTCGGACGTTCAATCCAGAGCGCAGGAGAGCGAGAAGCTCGTGTCCGCCATGGCCAAGAACGCGGAGAAGGTTGAAGAGTCCATCTCCAGCGTCGCAAGCGTTTCGCAAGAAACCGCTGCCGGAGCTGAAGAACTCAACGCCACCAGCGAAGAGATGGCGGCTTCGGCTGAGGAAGTCACGGCGGCGGTGCAAGAGCAGACCGCCAGCATCGAGGAGATCTCGAACATGGCCTCGCAACTTAGCGATGCTAGCCAAAACCTCAAAGCCTTGGTCAGCCAGTTCAAGACTGACGAAGGCACCAACCAGGGTGGCAACAGCCACCTTCGCGTGGCTGCTTAACTCGCGCAGCCAAGCTCCCGTGCCCCCGAGCCGACCGATGTCTGGCTCGGGGGCATTTTCCTATTCGGCATTGCGGTACTCGCCGCCGCGAATCCGGTACGCCCAGGGCTGGCCCGCTTCGAGAAAGTGACGGTAGCCCGGGAGCAACTCATCGCGCCAGAAATCCGACCACTCGGGGTACTCACGCAAGCGCTGATCGAGCTTCGCGCCTTCCATTCGGAAAGGATAGATCTCCACGCGAATCCGGTGGTCGAGAGCTCGGGCTTCCTCAGCGATGGCATAGATGCGCTCAATCGCCGGGTCGCCCATCGCCAAACACCCGATACTGACCGCGCTCCCGTGGATGAAGATGTCACCGCCAGGGGTCTCGGGGTCGCTGCGTGGGCGGTCGCGATTGTTCGGGTAATTGATCCCTAGCGAGAGATGGAACTTGCTGTTGGGGTTGAAACGATCCACGAAATAGAAACCCTCTGGCACCTGGAGATCTCCCTCCTTGAGTTTTGGGCCGGGGCCGCCCGAGTCTTTGAGCACCGGGAAAGTTTCCCAAAGAGCGTAGCGTGACTCGCCCTCCGGCAGAACCCAGATCTCGAGCTCCTTCTCTTCTTTGAATGCGCGAAAAAGCAGTCCTTCCATGTTTTCGGTCTTCGGCGGAACTCGGGCCTCGATCGGCTCGGCGGGGCTGCGAGGCGGCTGCGGGCTCCGCGTGGCGACGAAGGCTCCACTTGCGATGAGTACCGTGGCGGCGAACAGCATGATGACGCGTCTCCCGCGCCTCGTCAATCGGCGGGTCACGTGGCTATTCTACGACCAGCCCGCCTTGCTTGTATACTCGCGCCATGGCAATGACGCGCGATGAGATGGCAATGAGAGCCGCTCAGGAACTTCGGGATGGCTTCTATGTGAACCTGGGAATCGGGATTCCGACCCTGGTGGCGAACTACATTCCGAACGGCGTCGAAGTGGTTTTGCAGAGCGAGAACGGGATGCTCGGCATGGGGCCGTTTCCTTTTGAAGGCGAGGCCGACCCCGATCTGATCAATGCGGGCAAGCAGACGATCACCGAAATCCCGGGAACGGCGTATTTCTCTTCCACTGATTCGTTCGGCATGATTCGGGGCGGGCATATTGATCTCAGCATTCTCGGTGCCATGGAAGTGAGCGAGAGCGGCGATCTCGCCAACTGGATGATTCCCGGCAAGATGGTGAAAGGGATGGGCGGCGCGATGGATCTGGTTGCCGGCGTGAAGCGCGTGGTCGTGGTGATGGAGCACACGAACAAGCACGGCGACCCCAAGATTCTCCGCGAATGCACTCTGCCGCTCACCGGGAAAGGATGCGTGAACATGATTATCAGCGATCTCGCCGTTTTCGAGTTCACGGAGGCCGGGTTGGTCTTGCTGGAACTCGCGCCGGGTGTCAGTGAGCAGGAAGTCCGCGAGAAGACGGAGGCGACCTTTGTGACCTCCGCCGATCTGCGCGAAGTGGCTCTGGCCTGAATTTATGAGTGTCTCGATTCTTGATCTGATTGCGGTGCGCCGGGATGGCGGCGTGCATTCGAGGAGCGAGCTCGACCGCTTAGCTCTTGGGGCCGCGCAGGGGATGGTGCCGGATTACCAGCTGGCGGCCTGGCTGATGGCGGCCTATTTGAATCCGCTTTCTCCGCAAGAGACGGCTGATTTGACCCTTGCCATGGCGGCAAGCGGCGAACGGCTCGATCTGACCGGTCTGCCGAAGCCTTGGGTGGACAAGCACTCGACTGGTGGAGTCGGAGACAAAACCACGTTGGTTCTCACTCCTCTGCTCGCAGCGTGCGGACTGACGGTCGTGAAGATGAGCGGGCGCGGGCTTGGAATCACGGGAGGAACAATCGACAAGCTGGAATCGGTGCCAGGGTTCCGAACCAACCTTTCGGTGGAAGAAATGAAGGATCAGGCAGGTCGAATCGGCTTGGCCCTCACCGGGCAGACCCCTTCCCTGGCCCCCGCTGATAAAGCCCTCTATGCGCTGCGGGATGTCACCGCGACCGTGCCGAGTTTGCCGCTCATCGTGAGCTCGATCCTCAGCAAGAAGATCGCGGGAGGGGCCGAGACCGTGGTGCTCGATGTGAAATGTGGGCGAGGGGCGTTCATGGAGACCTTGCCAGCGGCTGAGGAGCTTGCCGGTGCTCTGCGCTCGGTCGGCGAGCTGGCAGGGCTGACCATCCGAACCGCGATCACCGACATGGATCAACCGCTTGGTCGAACGGCGGGCAATGCGCTTGAAGTCAAGGAAGCCATCCGGGTGTTGGCAGGCAAAGAGTCAGGACGGTTCGGCGACCTCTGCGTTCATCTCGCAACCGTCGTCATGGAAGCAGTCGGTGAGTCTGACCCGCGAGGCAAGGTGAACGCGGCCTTGTCATCAGGCCAGGCTCTGGCTAAGGCCAAAGAGTGGTTCGCGGCTCAGGGAGGCGATATTCAGGTTTTTGAGAGCGAAAACTGGCAGGTGGCGCCGGTGCAGATCACTCTCGCCGCCGACCATTCAGGATGGATTGAGAGGATTGATGCCCGCGCGGTGGGTCAAGCAGTGGTCGATCTCGGTGGCGGAAGGAAAACCAAAGACTCCATACTCAACCATTCGGTGGGCATCGAGACGCAGGTGGAAGTCGGAAGCCAAGTCGAATCCGGTCAGCCGATTTTCACCATCCATGCCGCGACGGCAGGCGATGCTGATTCTGTTCGTGCCTCACTCCAAACAGGGGTCAGGATCAGCGCCAGCCCGATCGACAAGCGCCCCGTGATCCTCGCCTGAATCCGACGGGCTACATGCGGAACATGCTGAATCCCGCTTCGGAAACGGGGGCGTTGCGTGCGGCTTCGATCCCGAGTGCCACGACGCGGCGCGTGTGAACCGGGTCGATGATTCCGTCATCCCAGAGCCGAGCCGAGGCATAGTAAGCGTTCGATTCCTCGGCATATTTCGCCAGAGTCGGAGCCTTGAACGCCGCTTGCTCCTCCTCGCTCATCGACTTCCCTTCCGCCGCGAATTGGTCTTTTTTAACCGTCAGGAGGACATTTGCGGCTTGTTCTCCTCCCATCACGCTGATCCCCGCGTTGGGCCACATCCACATTTGTCGAGGCTGGAATGCTCGTCCGCACATCCCATAGTTGCCCGCACCGTACGATCCACCGACGATCACCGTGAACTTCGGCACGTTTGCCGTGCTCACCGCCGTGACCAGCTTGGCTCCGTGCTTAGCGATGCCTTCGTTTTCATACTTCCGGCCGACCATGAATCCTGTGATGTTCTGCAGAAACAGAAGCGGAATCTGCCGTTGATTGCACAGCTCGATGAAGTGGGCTCCTTTTTGCGCGCTCTCGCTGAACAGAATCCCGTCGTTCGCGAGGATCCCGACCGGGTGTCCGTGGATACGGGCAAACCCGCAGATCAGGGTCGTGCCAAAGCGGGCTTTGAACTCATGCAGCCGTGAACCATCGACGATCCGCGCGATCACTTGGCGCATCGCCATCGGCTTCTTCGTGTCGCTCGGCACCAAGGAATAAAGTTCCTCGGCGGGATAGAGCGGTTCCTCGATCGCATCCGGATCAGCCAAAGACGCCGATTTGCGCGGGCCAAGGTTTTCCACGATATTCCGCACGATCTGAAGAGCGTGGCCGTCATCGTCCGCCATATGGTCAGCGACTCCGCTGAGCCGGGTGTGGACATCCGCGCCGCCCAAATCTTCGACGCTGACTTCTTCGCCGGTCGCGGCCTTGACCAGCGGAGGTCCGCCGAGGAAGATCGTGCCTTGGTTTTTCACGATCACCGTCTCATCACTCATGGCAGGAACATAGGCGCCGCCCGCCGTGCAGCTCCCGAGCACCGCCGCAATCTGGGGAATCTTGCGCGCGCTCATCTGGGCTTGGTTGTAAAAAATCCGTCCGAAATGGTCGCGATCGGGGAAGACTTCAGCCTGCAAAGGCAAAAACGCCCCGCCCGAATCGACCAAATAGATGCAGGGCAGATGATTTTCCAGAGCGACTTCCTGCGCGCGCAGGTGCTTCTTTACCGTGAGAGGGAAATACGTGCCGCCCTTCACCGTCGCATCATTGGCGACGATCATGCACTCGCGACCATGAATCCGGCCAATTCCTGTGACCACGCCTGCGCAGGGAGCCGCGCCATCGTACATCCCGTATGCCGCGAAGGGAGAGAATTCCAGGAAGGGTGAGCCGTCGTCGAGCAGGGCATCGATCCGATCTCGGGCGAGGAGTTTGCCGCGTTCCGTGTGTTTGGCCACCGCTTTTTCGCCGCCGCCCGCCATCATCTGGGCCATACGCTCGCGGTAGGTCGTCATGTGGACGTCCATCGCGGCGCGGTTCGCGCGGTGCTCTTCGTCGTTGAAGTCAACCTGGGAAAGGATCACATCCATGCCTCCGCGATGATACCGGTTTCCCTTCCCCGCCGCTTCCCGGCCGCCGACGATTCCGGGCCATCCTCCCCGTGGGGGTACCGCTGGATGGCCTCTATCCATCAGAATGAATCTATGGCCTGCACACAAGATAAGGCAATGTGGGAAAAGATCAAGTCCGGTGGACTTCGAAGCATGGTGGATTCGCTCTCCATGCAGGAAGCAACCGACCTGACGTTTACCTACGGCACCATGAACTACAAGCCGCTCCCGGTGAACATCATCCGCGGCGAAAACGCTCGTGTGTGGGACGAAACCGGGCGCGAATACATCGACTGCATCGGAGCCTATTCTGCGGTGTCCCATGGACACCTCTCCCCGAACGTTGTCAAGATCGCCAAGGAGCAGCTCGACAACATCGCCGTCGTGAGCCGGGCGTTCATCAATGCGGAAGTCGGACTCTTCCTGCATGGGCTCGCCACCTTCTGCGAACTCGACCGCGTCTGCCCGATGAACACGGGCGCCGAAGCCATCGAGACCTGCATCAAGCTCGCCCGCAAGTGGGGTTACACCAAGAAGGGTGTTGCTCTCGGCGATGCGGAGATCATTGTTTTTGACAACAACTTCCACGGCCGAACCACGACCATCGTTGGGTTCAGCACGGAGGGTGACTACAACAAATACTTCGGGCCGTATGGGGCTGGCTTCAAGTCGGTGCCGTTCGGTGACATTGATGCTCTGCGGGCTGCAATCACGCCGAACACGGTCGCGATTCTTGCCGAACCGATCCAAGCCGAGGGCGGCATCCTCATTCCGCCCGATGGTTGGATGACCCAAGTTCGCGAACTCGCGGACGAGCACAACGCGCTCGTGATCTGGGATGAAATCCAGGTCGGTTTCTATCGCACGGGCAAGAAGTTTGCCTGGATGCACGAATCGGGTGCGGAACCAGATCTGATCGCGGTGGGCAAGCCGCTTGGCGGCGGAATCCTCCCGGTGAGCGCTGCCGTCGGCAAGAACCACGTGATGGAAGTCTTCCAGCCGGGCGACCACGGCAGCACCTTCGGCGGCAATCCGCTCGGATCGGCAGTGGCCCTTGCCGCGCTCGCCGAGTTCGAGACCAGCGATATTCCGACTCGCGTTGCGGAACTCGGCGGGAAGGCGATGGACTTCCTGAACAACATGAACCTGCCTCACGTGCAGGAAGTGCGCGGACGCGGACTCCTGCTCGGCATCGAGGTGAAGGAAGGCGTGGACACCAAGGCTCTGAGCCAAGAACTCATGGCCCAAGGCGTTCTCACCAAGGAAACCCGCAAGCGAACCTTCCGTCTCACCCCGCCACTCACCATCGAAGAAGACACCCTGATGGATGCTCTCCAACGCGTTGAGAAAGCGATGAGCGCGGTGCCCGTCTAAGCGAGAAGCCGATGGAGCAGATTTCCACTCTCGAAGCCGAAGCCCTCGCCGCGATCCGATCCGCCAAGAACACGGCGGATTTACGCGAAGTTGAGCTGAAGTATCTCGGCAAAAATGGCCTGATCAGCGGCTTGATGCGCGGGATCGGCGCGCTTCCGAACGAGGAGAAGCCCATCTTTGGCGCGAAGGTCAACGAGTGCCGGGCTCGTGTCGAAGGCGAGCTCGGGGCTCGCAACCACGAACTGCGCCAGGCCGAGTTGCTGCGTCAGTTCGAGGCCGAGAGGATCGACATCACGCTTCCTTCTCGATCGGCTCGCGTCGGCAAGGAGCACATCCTCCAGCAGACGACGAACAAGATCAAGCGGGTGCTTGGCTCGATGGGATTCGTCTACATGGAGTCGCCGGAGCTTGAGGACTTCAAGTACAACTTCGACGCCCTGAACTATCCGCCCGACCACCCGGCGATGGATGAACAGGACACGTTTTACGTCGAGGATCGCAAGGTTCTGCGGACTCAGTGCACCGCTCTGCAAGGCCGTGTTTTTGAATCGACGAAGCCGCCCCTGCGTGTCTTCACCGTCGGACGAACCTTCCGGAATGAGGCGGTTGACCGCACCCACAGCCACACCTTCCATCAAGTCGACTGCTTCATGATCGACCGTGGGATCAACATGGCCCACCTGAAGGGGACGCTCGGCGTTTTTGCCCGAGAAATGTTCGGCCCCGAAGTCACGGTGCGATTCCGCCCCGACTTCTTCCCCTTTGTCGAACCCGGCGTGGACTACGCGATCTCCACGCCCAAGCTGTTTGGCGGGAAATGGGTGGAACTCGGGGGAGCTGGCCTGATCCATCCCAACATCCTGGAGAGCTACGGAATCGACCCCGAAGAGTTCAGCGGATTCGCCTTTGGCCTCGGGGTCGAGCGCATTCCGATGATGGCCTACGGCGTCGATGACCTCCGGCTTTTCCTCGAAAACGACCTCCGATTCCTCTCGCAGTTCGCCTGATTTTCCCTTCCCTCTCGAAACCATGAAGTTCACCGAATCCATGCTCCGCGACTACGTCCAGTCGTCGCTCTCTGCCGAAGCCATTGCCGATCTTCTCACAATGACCGGGTTTGAGCTGGAGGAGATCACGGAAGTCGAGGGCGAGAAGGTGCTCGACATCAACATCATGGCGAACCGAGGCGACGGAGCGAGCGTGCTCGGCATGGCTCGCGAGGTTCTGGCGAAGGATTCCAACGCCAAGCCGACTGATCTTTATCTGCGCGCCACCGAGAGATTCCCGGCTTCGGATGCAGGGAATCGGGATATATGGGCCAAAACGAGCGTCGCGGTAGAAACGCCGAACTGCACCCGATACGCCTGCCGAGTCTTTGAAGGCTTGAGCAATGGCGATGCCCCCGGATGGATCCAAGAACGACTCCGAAAGGTTGGCCAGCGCCCGATCTCTCTTCTCGTGGACTTGACCAACTATGTGATGTTGGAAACCGGCCAGCCGCTCCACGCTTTTGATCTCGATAAGCTCGCGGGCGAGCGGATCGTGGTTCGGCAGGCGGAAAAAGGCGAAAAGCTGACCACGCTCGACGGCACGGAGCACGAGCTTCAGCCGAGCCAAATGATGATCTGCGATGCGTCACGACCGGTGGCGGTCGCGGGCGTCATGGGCGGAGAGGACACCGAAGTCGGCGCAACGACCACTCGGTGCCTGCTCGAGTCGGCGCACTTCGTCAACACCTCGGTGCGGGCCACCCGGAAAGCACTGGGACTCTTCACCGAAGCCAGCTACCGGTTCGAGCGACACGTTGATCCGGAAGGGGTGGTGGCCGCGCTCAACCGATTCGCCGAACTCCTCTACGAAGCCACGGGGAATCGCCCGATTGGCGGCGTGCTCGATGTCTATCCGATCAAGCCTGAATTGAGCACCCTCAAGGTGCGGGTGAGCAAGGCGTCGGCTCTGCTTGGGATGCCGGTGAGTTTCGATGAAGCCCGCGAGGCTCTGAAGCGACTCGGCTACGTGATTTCCGGGCAAGACGGCGAGACCCTGACGATTGTCCCCCCCACCTGGCGGATCGATATCCAACGTGAAGAAGATCTGGTCGAAGAGATTGGGCGCGTTGTCGGATACGAAAAGATCCCAGAAGCCTTACCGATTGGTTCGACGCCACTTGGCGGAGCGCATGGATTCGAGCTTCTTGTGGACACAGTGCGCGAGCAACTTCTGCGCTCTGGGCTCGATCAAACGATCAGCCACAGTCTGCGCGACGTCCACCCGCTCGATGCTCCCACCGAGCGAGTGATGGTACGCAACCCCCATGCTCCGGAAATGGCGTACCTTCGCAACTCGATGCTCCCGAGTCTTTGCGATGCCGCAATACGTAATGGCGGAAACAACCTCCACCTGTTTGAGATTGGGCGCGCCCACGCCGCAGGCTCCGAGGAAACTCTGCTCGGCATTTTGAGCGTGGGTGCCTTTGAAGGACCGAGTTGGTCGCCCCGGGATACCACCCAAGCCGACTTCTTCAGCCTCAAGGGGATCGTCGAAGCGGTTGCTCGTGCGCTGCGCATCTGTTTGGAACTCAAGCGGGGCACGATGGATCCACGGTTCCATCCCACCCGACAAGCCCGCGTTTTCCTCGGCGGAGTGGAAGTGGGGGTATTCGGGCAGATTCATCCGGAACGGGCCGATGAAACCGATCTTCCCGCCAGCGCAGTGCTCGGCGAGATCAATCTGAGCCAGGTGCCGCTAAAGCAAGACGCGCAGATCAACCTACGTTCGGTCAGCCGAAACCCAGCGGCCCGACGCGACATCGCGATCTTGATCGACAAGAAAGTTCCCTACTCCGAACTCGAGGCAGCGATCGTCTCGGCGGGCGGATCGGAGCTCGAAAAGCATTGGCTGTTCGACATCTACGACGGTCAGGGCGTTCCCGATGGGCAACACTCTCTAGCCATCGCTCTTCAATTCCGCAAGGTGGGCTCCAACTTCACCGACGAAGAAGCCAATGCCCTTCGCGATCAGATTATTGGTGCCCTCACCGCCCTCGGAGGAAAGCTCCGATAAATCCGCTCGGGACTGTGTGAAATCTGCGGGGGAACGTGGAACAACCCCCGTAGGGTTCACAGTATGGCGGACAAGAAAGAAGGCAAAAAGAAGGGCGGCAAGCTGCCCATCATCCTCGTGGCGGTGCTCGTGGTTGCGGGCGGCGGCTTCTTTGCGATGAATGGGAGCAAGAAATCCGAGGAGCCGGAAGAAGAGCCGGAAGTGAAACTCGGAGCCGTTGTGAAACTCGGCGACGAGATCATTGTCAACCTTAAGGACGGCAAAACCTTCCTCGTCACCCAGATCAGCGTGCAAACCGAAGAAGGCGCGCACGTCACCGATCCGGCAGGCGGAGACGGGAAAGAAGGCGATCACGGCGGCGGCGACAAGGGCGGAAGCTACTCCGTGGCTCGCGATGCGATCAACCAAGTTCTCTCCCACAAGTCCATCGAGGACATCACCAAACCTGGCGCGATGAAGTATCTCAAGCGGGAGCTCGCGGCGGCAATGAACCACAACCTCCACGCCTCGCATCCTCCCGAGAAGGGCGACAAAAAGAAGAAGAAAAAGAAGAAGGAAGACGAGGAGCACGGCCACGCTGAGATCGACCACGAATGGCTGGACGAGATCGGGATGGATGCTGAAGAAGGCCCGATCCTCAAAGTGTTC
This sequence comes from Armatimonadota bacterium, assembly GCA_020161505.1. GTDB lineage: Bacteria > Armatimonadota > Fimbriimonadia > Fimbriimonadales > Fimbriimonadaceae > UphvI-Ar2. The sequence continues at coordinate 43,679 of JAIUNY010000003.1, forward strand.
TTCGATAAGTTCATGTTCACAAAGTAAGCCCCGCGCCTACTCAGTGACATCCCATGGATCGGGAAGCGGTTGCTTCCCGATCCATTCTTGTAAGCTCGCCACGAACCCTCCGATCAGCATGACCTGGAACGGAATCGTGACAAATCCGAATCTGCCGTTCCCGAAAAAGACACTCGTAACGAGAGCCACCCAAGCGATTTGAACCGCACAAATCCACGCCATTCTCCTGCCACGGTCTCCGCCTAAGCTGAGAACGAAGGCGACCCCCGCCGTGAGGAGCAAACCAATCGTGACCCCGATATTGATCTGCTTGAAGGCGAGGAACAGCTCACGGCGGGTGTCCATCCCAGGCGTTTCCAGCTTGTCGTAGGTGAACTGGAACGCCCAATAGGGAGCGTCGGTGCCGCTGAGAAACGTGGCTTGGAGCTTGGTGGGAATCAGCGCGAGAGACCGGCTCGGGTCAGCCTGAATGGCGGTCATCGCCTCCGACTTTGTCCGCTTGTCGTTCGCCAGTTCATTCATCGGCGTATCGGGCTTGCCCGGAGGAGTTCGGTACCGACCATCCGCACCTTCGGTGTGACCAATCCAAAGATTGTCGCCCCCGTTGGTGCTCACCAGGAGGAACTCGCCGAAGAGGTTCTTGTTGCGCATGGTGATCGGAGCGAGAGCGAGTGTGAGGCCAATCAGGGAACCGATGAGAAACACCCAAGGCTTGGGCTTGTTTCGACTGGAGTTCGGCGCGACAGGCCAGAGTCCGACTAAGCTGAGCAATGGCTGGAGAACCGCCTGAGGTCGCACCATGGTCCCAAGACCAGCCATGAGCCCGCTGGCGAACCACGCGAATCGGCTCCGGGTCGCCCGAACGATCATCCAGATGCTGAGGAGCGTGGCGACGGCGAAGAGGGGCTCGCTCGCGAGGATGCCGCTGTAGGCGAGCATCGTGGGGTGAAGGGCAAGTGCCACACCCACCACAGCGGCCCCCATTTTCGAGCCTGTGATACGGAAGGTCAGGCTGCAAGCGATGAGCGCGATCAGGGTCGTGAGAATCGCATTGAAGTTCCGCGCGACCTCGACCGTTGCGCCGAAAGCGGTCAGCACGAGCGAGAGGACATAAGGGTATCCAGCAGGCCAGTAGGCGGTGGCGACGCCATTGACCGCATAGCCTTCGCCCTGGGAAAGTCCAATGGCACGCTCAAAATACCAGGCGAAGTCGGTGGTTGGTTGGGTGGGGACGGCGTTCAGCCAGGCGATCCGCGCTCCCGCCGCGAGGATCACCACCATCAGGGGAATCCACGCGGGCAGGCGCGTCTCGTCGCGATCGCTCACAGGGCTATTGTGGCGGGAGTCGGCTTTGGGTTGCTTGATTTGTCGAATCAGCAACCAAGATTCCGGGAGATGAGGTCACGTATTCTCGACCCTGAAGGGTCGGGGCACCGGGTTACTCCATGCGTCCCTCGCCTGCGATTTGAACCGGATCTGAGCCGACCTGGATCCCGAGCGGTTTCCCTTCTCCGATCCGCACTCTGATCTCCTTTGCCCCCTTGGCGGGGTGAATCGTCGCCGACGCCAGCTTCCCCTCTTCCCAAGAGAGATCCACGCGGTGCCCGCCGCGAACCCGCAGACCCTTCGCCGAGCCGGAGGGCCACTCTTTGGGCAAACAGGGCAGCAGATGGATATCCCCCCGATGCGACTGCACGAGCATCTCTGCGATTCCCGCCGTGGCGCCGAAGTTGCCATCAATTTGGAACGGAGGATGCGCGCCGAAGAGGTTCGCGTACACGCCCCCCACTCCAGGGTTCGTCTTGGGATCAGCCATCACCATCACCCGTTTGACCATGCCGTAGGCTTTCTCTGGATCGCGAAGCCTCGCCCAGAGACACATCCGCCACGCCATCGCCCAACCGGTGGATTGATCGCCCCGAATCTCCATGGATTGGCGCACCGCACGGGCGAGGGTCGGCGTGTCGTCGACATTGATCTCGCTCCCCGGAAAAGCCGCCCAGAGATGACTGAGGTGACGGTGATTGACTTCCGTCTCGGGGAAATCGTCGAGCCATTCCTGAAGCTGCCCGCGCGAACCGACGAGGAATCGGTGCACCTGCTCCCTCTTTTCCGACCAGTCAGGATCGGGTGCGACACCGAGAATTCGAGCTGCTTCCTCGGCATCCGCCAGCACTTGCTTAATGATCCCCAGATCCATCGCGGCACCGACGCCGACGGCAGGAGCCAGATCGCCCTTCACTCGGAAGTTGATCTCTGGCGAGGTGGAGGGCGCGGTCACCAGCTTGCCGTCTCGGTTCGGATCGGCGACAAGCCAAGCCGCACAGAAGTCAGCCGAGCCCTTCAAGGCGGAAAAATCGCGCGCTAGCTGCTTCTTGTCCCCGGTGAACCGATAGTGCTCCATGATATGGGTCGCCGACCAAGGGCCTCCCAGCGCCCAGTTCGCCCAGCCCGGCCATCCTGCGAGATCGCCCACCGGTGCAGAGTGTCGCCAGAGATCGCTGTTGTGGTGCACCGTCCAGCCCGGCATGCCGTAGTTGACTTTCGCCGTTTCGGTGCCGGTGCGCATCTGCTCGCGGGTCATCTGGAGGAAAGCCTCGTGGGTTTCCGGGAGAGCGCTCACCAACGCGGGCCAGTAGTTCATCTGGGCGTTGATGTTCATCGTGTAGTTGGCACTCCACGGGGGCCGCATGTCTTGATTCCAGATTCCCTGGAGATTTGCCGCCTGGCTTCCCGGTTGCGAGGAGCTGACCAGGAGATACCGGCCGTATTGGTAGAGCAGGCTCACCAACCCAGGATCGCTGGTTTGGTTGAACTCGGCTACGCGCTGGTTGGTCGGGATACTCGTTCGATCCGGCCCCTCCAGCGAGATCCCATTGCGCTCCATCATCGGGCGGAAGAGCTTGGTGTGGCGGGCCAGGAGATCGCGCTTGTTCTTCGCGGCAGCCAGGTCTTTCTTGGCGCGGACAATGGGATCAGGGCCGAGGTGCGGAGCCGTGAAGGGATCGACGAAACTCGTGCGGAGAGCGAGAAGAAGGGTGACCTTGCTCCCGCCTTTGATCTCCAGACCATGGCCGTTGACCTTCACCGAAACTCCTTCTCCGAGAGCCTGCAGAACTCCGGCAAACGCCATTCCGCGACCTTCCTTGTATCGAATCGGATCGGGCGTGTTGCCTAAATAGTTGGGATCGGCGTGCACCGGGGCTCGGCCTGACATCACGAGAAGCTCGCCATCGCCCTTCACCGTGTGGGTCACTTGACTCGTGAGGATCGCGTGGAGGTCGATTCCCTCGGGATCCGAGCTTGTGAGTTCCACGACGATCACCTGATCGGCGAGGCTCGCGTAAACCTTCTGAGTGACATTTCCGGCTCGGCTCGTGGCCACTCCATCAGCCAGTTCAAGAACCCGTGCGTAAGGCTGATTGCTCGATCTCCGATGCTTGAGGATCAAGTCGCCAAAGGGGAGGTAGCTCTGAGTGTAAGGCCCCTGCATCTGGATGGCGAGCCCGTCGACCTTTTCCCATTCTCCTGCGAATAAAGCGCGTCGGATCTCCGGGAGAAGCTCCTTGGCTTTCGGATTGTTCCAGTTCTTCGGCTCGCCCGCCCAGAACGTGTCTTCGTTCAGCGCGATGCGCTCTTGAGCCACACCTCCGAAGACCATCGCGCCGAGACGCCCGTTTCCGACGGGCAAGGCTTCAATCCACTGCTCGGCGGGGCGATCGTACAGCAGTCGGGATTCGCCCGTCATGTTCGGGCGGTCGGGCAACGAAAGGATGCTGAGCAAACAAGGCAACACATCTTAGTATCCCTCTCCACCGAACGCGGAATCTAGATCAGCTCGGCAAGCGAATCGGGATTGAGAATGGAAATCGTGCGACTCTCGGTTTCGATCCATTTCTTCTTTTGCCAGGCACTCATCACCCGGATCGTGGATTCCACCGTCGTGCCGGCCATTTCGGCGATGTCCTGCCGGGTCAGCGGCACGTTGATCCGGATCGTTTTGCCGTCTTCCGTGCCGTAGCTCTCGGCAACCATGAACAGAATCGCGGCAATTCTCTGATCAACCTTGCCGGTGCTCATCCGGGCAATCATCTCGTAGCTCGATCGAAGTCGGGTCGTGGTGCGCCGTACGAGGGCTTCTTTCAGCACCAGGTTTTCCCGGTAAACATCGAAGAAGCGACGCTTGGGAACTTTGAGATACCAGGTGTTGCAGACGGCCTTTGCGGTCTGGGGGCATCCGGAACCTTCTAGGGCCCCGAGCAAGCCAAAGACCTGACCTGGCCCCATCAGTTCCGTGGTCACGTCGTGACCAGCGGCAGTGGATCGGGTCATCTTGACGAAACCAATGCCGACCACGCCGAAGAAATCGACGTCGCTGCCGTTGATCCAGATCGTTTCGGCGCGCTCGGCGTACGCCATGTGTGAGACCCCACCGAGGTCAGAGATCTGATCCTCGGTGAGGCTGTTGAGCAAGGTGCTCGCGCGGAGCACTTGGAGGTTCGTGGGTGCTTCGGGATACGCTGCCATTCCGCCATCAGGCCAGTACCGCACAGAGGAATCCCGATGCGGCATCTAGTCCACCTGCGTGTAAGTATGCACGCTTTCCTTGGCCGTGGGAAGATAGTTGACCCCAAACCAGCAACCCATGAGCACGGCAAACCCAATGACCAAGAGCCCGATGTTCAGGCTCGGCTTCATCGCGTGGCGATGCTTCACGTGAAGGTAGATGAGATACGCAGCCCAGGTAAGGAACGCCCATGTCTCCTTGGGATCCCACGTCCAGTAGTGTCCCCACGCTTCCTTCGCCCAGAACGCTCCAAACAAGAGACCCGTGGTGAGAAGCGGCAAGCCGACCATCACCAGTTTGTGAGGGGCTTCGACGTCTTCCGGTTGAACGGCTTCGCCCTTGAGCTTGCGTTGAATGAACACCCAGGCTCCGACCAAGCTGCTCAGCCCAAGAGCCGAGTAGGCGACCATATAGACCACGACGTGTGGGACAAACCACGGGCTCTGCAGAGCCGGCATCAAGGTTTTATCCATATACTCGGGGTGGGCCAGGTTGATCCCGGCGAACATCGCGCCCATCAGGCAGCTGGGGATCGCGAGGATCTTGGTATCAAACCGCCAGCCGATCAAGATTCCCAGGAACGGCACGGTGATGGCGTACCACCAGCGCGTTTCGCCCAGAGTGCGCATCGGCGGACGACCGAGGGTCATCCAGAGAGAGGTGAGGAATACAACTCCTGCGATCACGCCGAGCATGGTGAGCACGTCGCCAATCCAGGGTCGTTTGCGTTGAAGAAGATACGCGCCGCTTGCTGCAATCCAGCTGCCAAGGGCGAATTGAGCGACCATTGTCATTTCTTTGAACCTCGTCCGTTGGTCGTGCCAACGCCATTCCACAGGTGGAGCACCGATCCGAAAATCAGGAGTCCCATGCCGAAATACACCACGCCGATGCCTGGGTCACGGACGGCTTCCAGCGTTGAATACTGGGAGGCCGCACCCATCTTTTGGTCGTAGCTGAGTTGATAGAGCGTCCATCCGTCGCGGGTGATCGGCTCGTTGACTTTGATCGTGTGCTTCTCTTCCCCAGCGCCGTTCTTGATCGTGATGTCGGAGCGGAATTCCTTCGGCCGCGGATCGGGCATCACGATCGCGCTCGTTTCGCCGAGTCGGATGTGGTTGGGAGGAGCATCGACGGAGCCGCAGCTCACCCAGCCTTCGAACGTCTCGCCCTTCGGGGTCGTGACTGCCAACTCAGCCGCCGGAGGAGCAGTCTTCCAGGGAGCGGCTTGCCAGCCGTCCGCGCCGAAGATCGCCTTGGGGAGGTACTTCTTGACCTTGATCTTGTAGCCCGCGACGTCGGTGGTCAGGCCTTCTTTCAAGAGGTCTTCGCCCGGAGTGACATCCACGCCGCCCTCGACTTTGGGGTCAAGTTCGGCGAGGGCCAAGACGGGCGGGAAGGAGGTGAGAACGAACTCATTGAGCGTGATCTCGAACGGAAGTTTGACCTCTGTGTTGTCCTTCTTCACCGCCACTGTCGTCGGCTGCCCGTGGAAGAGCACGATGATGTCGCGCTCAAGGAAAAGTGAAGAGCCGGCCCCGCCGATGATCGCGATGGCAAGACCGGCGTGAGTCGTGAAATACACGACATTGGTGTAGTTGATCGGCCAGCATCGCTTGCCGACGGATCCAACCAGGTTGACGAGCATCAGGGCCACGAGGAGCACGAACGGCCAGCTCACCCACACGCTTTCGACCTGAAACTGCTCTTGCAGAGTCTGAAGTGGGACGATTCCCCCGACCAGACCGAGAATTCCTACCGCGCTTGTCACGACGACTGCAACCGGGATGCTCGTCAGCCAGTGGATGACTCGGTTCTTGCGCCCCACACGGCCCGCAATCAGCGAACCTGGGACAGCGAGGGCGAGTAACCACATGACTGGGTTGAGCATCGGAGGGATTCGGTAGCCGATCGTCGCGTGGAGAGCGACGCCGAGGGCAACCAAGTATCCGCACAGCACCACGGCGTGCGGATATCCGAGAGTGCCCTGCCAAAACGCTTCTTTGACCTTTCGGTCGAGATTGGGATTGAGTCCACCCGAGGGAGCCTCAGGGGAAACGGCTTCAGGTTCGAGAACCTGCCCGCTTGAGGGTTTGGGTTTTCGAGGATGTGCGATCATCACCCTTATCGTGCGCCGACCCAGGTTTTGAAACTATGACGGCCATCATGTCCTAGTCTTTTGTTGAAAAAAGTTCGGAAAGTCGACTTCAACCAAGGAAAATCCCCCGACCCAGGTGGATCGGGGGATGGAATCCAGGAGACTCTCGTTCCTGCAGAGCAGGCCTGGTTATCGACTGATTGTCTTCATCTTCGGTGCGTTTTTCACCTGTTTCTTTTGCTGTTCCTCGGCGGCAGCCTTCGCTTCTTCAGCCTTTTTCTTGGCGTTTTGGGCATCAACGTAAGGCTTGATGTAAGCCTGAGCCTTTTCCTTGGTGCCGATGTCGGGCGTGGAGGCGACGGCGGCCAGACCGAGCTTGGTACGGACTCCGGCGAGTACCAATCGACCTTCGCTGGCGATGTTCAGAGCCTTGCTGAGAACTCGAACCGACTCTTGCGGAGCGTGGAAGCCGAAGCCGTTGTTGGCACTGATGTAGTCCCAGTACATTTGGGCTTTGCTGACCAGCTCACGAGGCTTGGCGAGTTGCTCTTCGGTGGCACCCTTTTGCGCGGCTTCGCCGATGCTTAGGTGGAGATTCGTGATTGCGACTTCTGCCGCATCCATGACTTCATGGTGCTTGGCTTGCATCGAATACACGCGATCCTTGATGTCCTTCTCGCTCCACTTGTGGCAGACCTGGCACGAGTTCTCGATGTTGAGAAGCGGGCTCTGGATTTGGTGATCCGAGAACTTCACGCCGCCTTCTTGCTTGTATGGCATATGGCAGTCGGCGCAGCTGACGCCTCGAGCGGCGTGGACGCCTTGCGAGAACACCTCGTAATCCGGGTGCTGCATCTTGATCATCTTCGCGCCAGAGATCGCGTGCGTCCAGTCCACGTGACCGGATTCCGCGTAGTACTCTTCCATGTTCTCGGCGGTCATGCCTTTGTCCCATGGGAAGGTGAGGTACTGCTCTTTTTTGCCTTTGAAGTAGTACTCCACGTGGCACTGCGCGCAGACGAGAGAGCGCATCTCTTGGTGAGTCAGCTTGGCGATATCCTTGCCCTGTCGCGTGAGAGCTTCCTTCAGGGCCGGTCGGGAAATTTGCAGAGCCATCGTCTTTTCGTCGTGGCAGTCCGCGCAGCCGATCGGGTTCGTCACATCTTGAACGTAGTGATCGAACTTCTCGGCGTAGTACTCCTTCACGCCATCGCGGGCCATGACTCGGGGGACATCGGGGCTCTTGCAGGTCCAGCAGGTTGCCGGAGTTTTGTCGTTGCGACGCGGAGTGTTTTTCACGTCGTCAATCGCATGCATGTGTCCCCGAGGAGCGTTGTAGCCCTTGGCGAAGGCGTAGCCCGCCCACATCACAACGAGTTTCGGGTTGTTGGCCAGGTGATCGCGCTCGACGTTGCCGCCGTACTTCGTTTCCCCGTCCATCTTTTCCGTCGCAAGCCAGGTGTTGTATTCGCGCGGGAAGTTAACGCCCCATTTGGAGTTGTCAGATTCCCATTCGCCCACAGGTTGCTTGATGGTCAATCGCCCGACCACCGCTTCTTCGCGGCGTTCGAGAATCGAACTTGCCAGAAGACCGAGCGCGACGACACCGAGGGCAGATCCACCAAGAACCCACCAGCCCAGCGCGGAACCGCGAGGTCGAGATGATTGATTGTCACTATTCATCGAGATTTCTCCGTTGATTCAGGATTTTTGAAACTGTCAAACCCCGTGCGCGGGAGGCCAGGGGTGAGAGTGTTGGGAGCGGAGCTCAGGCTGCTTGCGCGACCGTGAGGGGTTTCACGGTGGCAATCAACGCAAGAGCGATCCCCTCCGTGAACGTTGATGCCGTTGAGTTCCGAGACCAATTCGGTGTGGCAGCGCACGCAGTTGCCTTGGATCACATGCTTGGCTTCTTCGGTCGCGCGGAGGACTTGGGGCTCCTTGCGCAGAGTGAAGATCGTGCTGTGGCGCATGCCATCTTTGGCCTTGAAGAGATACTTGTTCAAGGTCGTGTCGTGGGGCACGTGGCAGTCGTTGCACGTCGCCACCCGGGCATGGCTGGAGTGTTGCCATGAAGCGTAGTAAGGCTTCATCACATGGCAGTTGATACAGGTTGTGGGGTCGTCGCTGAGATAGCTCCCGGCGCGGCTGATCCTTGCCACGTAGATCCCTGAGCCGAGCAAGACCCCCAAGGAGACAAAGCACGCCATCCGAACTTTCGGAGGCACATCGGCCAGTGTGACGAGGGATCGAATATCCACCTGTGATCTCCATTCCGTGGCGGTTGGGCCACGTTTCTGAGTCCATCCTGGGCGAGATTCAGGACGTCGTCTATGACGAGCGTCATACCTAGGAACTTTTCGCCGGGACAGATCGGCTAGACTCGCGAAATGATGCTGATTCCCCTTGTTCTGGGGCTCGCCGAAGTGCAGGTCAGCGAGCCAGAAGTGGTCTTCCAGAGCCAAGCTCTGGATGCCACCGCGAAGTTTGAAACGTACCGAATTCCGGCCCTCGCGATGACTCGGCGCGGCACGCTGCTCGCTTTTGCCGAAGGGCGGCAATCCGTCCATGATCAGGCGGCGAACACCTTGGTGCTTCGACGCAAGTTGAAGAATGGCCAAAGTTGGGAGCCGATGCAGGTTGTGTTCGATTGGTCGCCCGCCTCCTTGAACAACCCCACCGTGCTCGTGGGGAGTTCGGGGCGAATCTGGCTGATGTTCCAGATGTATCCCAAGGGGATCGGCGAATACACGGTTCAAACAGGCTTTGATCCCCTCACGACCAACCAGGCATTTCTGAGCTACAGCGATGACGATGGCAAAACCTGGAGTCAGCCGAAGGACTTGACCCGGATTGTGAAGCGCCCGGAAGTGAAAACCATCGCGAGCGGCCCGGGCATCGGCATCGAACTGACTCGAGGCAAGCATCTGGGCAGACTCCTCTTTCCCTTCAACGAACGCGAAGGGACTTCTTGGACCACCTACTCGGTTCTCTCAGATGACAAGGGCGTGACCTGGCAAAGGGGTGCGCTGACCCCGAAGCCGGAGGGGACCCATCCGAATGAGGTCCAGTTCTCCGAACTGGCCGATGGGTCAGTGCTGCTCAATGCCCGGAATCAGGCCAGTGCGCGTCAACGACTTCAAGCTGTGAGCACGGATGGCGGTGCGACTTGGTCTTCGGCAGAACTTCGCCCTGACCTCACCGATCCGGTGTGCATGGGATCGGTGATTCGCGTCGGATTCAAGCCGGATCTTCTCGCGTTTTCTAACCCGGAGAGCACCCATTCGCGCACGAATGGCGTCCTCAAGCTTTCACGGGATGGCGGAAAAACTTGGGCGAAAGCTGCCGTGATTGATGCCGGCTCGTTTGCCTATTCGAGCCTGGTGGCTCTCTCCGAAAAGAAGATTGGCGCGCTTTACGAGCAGGTCACCCGAGTGAACGGACGCGAGGGTTACTCTCTGCTCTACCGCCAAATCGCTCTGCCCTAGAGCAGTGCTGCCCCGTGAAGTGATTCCCGGGGCAGCTGCGTCGATTTTGGATACCTTACTGATCCGTCGCGGCTTCGTCGACCTTGTTCGACGTTCCGCCACCTGCGGCATCCGGGCCACCGGATTGACCAGTCTCGAACTGGCTGCTTCCCGATTCGGGAGCGGCATCCGGCTTATCGTAGTTCTCGGTTCCCGAGCACGCCACGAGGCTCAGCACGGCACCGAAGAGAAGGGTGAGAGCAAGGACTCGCATTCTTAGTTCTCACGATCCGGGCGGAACATGCACCAGTAGAACGGCACGGTTGCCGCGCTGCCGGTGGGTCGGCATCCGGTGTAGGTCAGACCGAGGCCAGCCGCGTCATAACTTGCGAACGGATCGCGCAGCACGTCGAACCCAGAGGTTCCGCCACCTGCTCGTCCAATCGGAAGGAACTTTGCGCTGGAGTCGGTTCGGACAAACACGTTGCCACGACCGTACGCCCAGTGGGTGGTTGCGCCGCCGGGCACAAACCAAGCCGAGGCGAATTGGTTACCCGAACCGTTGCTGGAGTCGGGATATCCGCCCGGGTTGAACACGCACGGGCCGTTCGCGATCGGTGCGCTGCAACGCAGGGCCGGAACCGGGAGCGACTGACCGACACGGTTCGTGTTGCCTTGACCGTACCAGAGCAGTGGTAGAACGCTCGGAGCATTGACCGCAGTCGTGGAGTAGGAGCTGAGCAGACCATTCATCGTCAGGCCCATCTTTGCCGGCTCGCGACCGAGGGTCGTGGTGGAAGCACCCGTTTGATCCTTGTTGCCCGTGTGAGCATAGATCTGCAGGTTCTTCATGTAGGGACGCAGGCTGTTCGCCCAGTAGATCTCGTGTCAGGCATGAGTCGCCGGGGTGCTGATGCGCCAATCGACCGGAACCTCGGCGAGCAGGTTGAACTGCCAAGCGCCAGCTGAGCTGTAGATCAAGCTCAGAGGCATGAGGTCATCGTAGTCGGTCGTGTAGATCATCATCGCCGTGCCGGTTTGCTTGGCATTGCTGAGACCTTGGGTTTTCTTCGCAGCTTCCTTCGCTTGAGCGAATACGGGGAAGAGGATGGCCGCCAGAATGGCAATGATCGCGATCACCACCAGCAGTTCAATCAGGGTAAAAGCTGAGCGCTTCATTATGAGTACTCCTGGAGCGCCCCACGGCAATCCGTGGTAAGGCTGTCTCCAATTAACGTACATTACAAGAAAATCCGGCAAAAGTTTCCACGGAAACCCGGGAATCTTTACTTTTTTCTGATGGTATCCGGCCCAAAGTCCGGGGTTGCTACGACCAAGCGGAGTTCGCGATCGCTTCCAGAGCCCTCATTCGAGACTCCAAGAGCATGATCGACAGGCTGTCATGGCGATCCTGATCGGGGATCAACTCGCTGAGCCACCCTTCAAAACCCGTGATTTTGGGGAATTCGATGAGGATATCGAGCAGCCGGGCGGCTTCCTCGCTCAACCCCTCGTAAGTGGACTCCGGCAGGACATGGGCGATCTCGCCCTCCCCCTTGATCGACTCGCGGTATTCCAGCCAAGTCTTTCCCCAATCCTTGAGGTCGGAGTCAAAGGCATGGGTGGCGGTCATCGAGAGGGCCTGGACCAAGCGCTCCTGCGCAACCTCCAACGGAAGGTCCGGGCGAGAGAGTCGCTGGCTGGGGATCTGATCAAATCGGTGGCGCCACGGTTCCTGGTCGCGTAGATGCTCCTCGCGCCAGACTTCCTCCGTTTTCACGCCATGGGCGAACAGGAATCCCGTCTCGCACCCCGCCACTTTGCCGATCCAGCTAAAGTGCCCCCCCTGCCATTCCTTGAGCTTTGGGAAGGCATACCGGAGGCTGAATTCCGTGGCTCCCCGGGAGAGAGCGCCCTCCACCCATTGCTCGATATCGGTTCGCCAGAGAAGGGCATCGGGGTCGAAGAGGCCATCGAAACTATCTGGGCGAGGCAGGGCGACGCTTCCCTTTCCTTGGCTCAAGCCCCGAGCCCCAATCACCAGGGGCATCACATTTCGAATCATTCCCGTCCCGTCGTCCTTCCGTGGTTGTTCCACAGTCGTGGATCAAAGTCCAAGACGTGCGGCTCTTGCTGGGAGCCTCACGTGGGTCATGCGATCAACCTCGCTTTGCGAGAACCGCCTGGAGCTTGGACGCTTGCTGGCTGCCGATCAGCATCTTTCGTCCACTCTTCAATTCTAGCTGGACACCTTCATCGCCCTGGGCGGAGAGGCATTGCACGGGAAATCCCCGGATTCCCCATCCACCATAGTCCCGGATCGGCTGGTACTTGACCTTCTGCGCCGCAGAAATATCCGCGAGTGGGAACGTGCAACGGTAGCTGGGAACCCAGCCAAAGGAAACCGTGAGCTTCTCCCCGTCCACTTCGGTGACCATCCGAAAGAGAAACACCCATACGAGGAGAAGAGACGCGGGGATTGCCAGAAGCCAGATCGACCAAGTCTCCTTCCCCAGGTTCACGGAAAGGATCGGCATCAAGACCCCGATGAGAACCAGGAGCCCCTCCGCCCAAAGCGGAAAGCGTTGGACTTCACGAAATCGCGCCACATCTCTCTTGACGATCTCCCGGCGTCGGCGGGTTGCACACGCCGGGAGATCCGTCTACGGCGACTGGGCGTCGACAGGCTCCGGCTCGCTGGCTCCCGCCGAGGCGGGGCTCGGCTCGACACCCTGAGCGGGAGCCAGATCGCGCTGATCGCCCCGCGCTTTGCGAGCGAGATCATCGAAGAACGAATAAACGACGGGCACGACGAAAAGCGTGAGAATCGTCGAGGTCGTTACGCCGCCGACGACAACCGTCGCCAGAGGCGCTTGGAGATCCGAATTCGCTCCTGGGGCCGCAGCAATCGGGAGCATGCCGAGAACCGTCGCGACGCTGGTCATCAAGATCGGGCGCAGTCGGGTGGGAGAAGCAAGCAGAATCGCCTCATCCCGTTGCATTCCGCGTCCGCGTAGCTGATTCGTGTAATCGACGAGGAGAATCCCGTTCTTCACGACAATCCCCACCAGCATCAGGATGCCAATAAACGCAGTGAGACCAAACGCTCTGTCGGTGAGGAAAAGAGAGAGCACGATGCCCACAGCGCACAGCGGCACGGTCGTGAGCACGACCAGTGGATAGATGAAGCTCTCGAACTGAGAGGCAAGAAGCATATAGATCAAGACCACGGCGAGGCCGACCGCCAAGCCGAGACCGGCGAACTCTTCGGCTTTGCGCCGCTGGCGCTCGCCCCAGTCCCATGTCACGCCCTGCGGCGTCTCGAAGCCCGCCATCTTCTTCTCCACATCCGCGATGACCTCGCTTTCCTTGCGATCCCCAAAGCGACCACTTACCGAGATATACCGACGGCGGTCGAGGCGGTTGATCTGGTTCGGGCCACCCGTGATTTCAGGCTTTGCCACCTGACGCAACAGAATCTGAGTTCCCGTGGCGGGGTTGCGCTTGATGGGAATGTTGAGCAGGTCATCGACCGATTCGCGATCCGCTTCGGGAAGCTGGACATAGATCGGATACTGGAATCCGTCCTCTTGGAAGTAAGTGGAGAGCGTTCCGTTGGTGCTCGTGTTGATCGCGCTCGCGATCTCCTGGTAACTCACTCCCAGCGACTGCGCCGCTTGCCGATCGACTTCCCAGGTCAGTTCGGGGGTGGCTTCCTCAATGCTCACATCAACCCCTTCGAGTCCCACCACATCGGAGATCTCCTCCTTCACCTGATCGGCGACGGCGGAGATCTGCTGCATGTTGTTGCCAAAGATGTCGATCTGCATCCCCTGGTTGTTGCCACCCAGGATGTTGGAAACGAGATCAAACGGCTGTGCGGAGGCGCGGATGCCCGAGATTGGCCGCAGTTGGGCTTCGAGTCGTTTGGCGACCTCCTCAGTGGTGCCGGATCGCTCCTTTTTCAGCCGGATATTCGCGGCACCCGAGTTGGCTTGGGCTCCGCCCACGGATCCCCGGAACGAAATCCCGGCTCCGACGGCGAGGAAGACCGTCTCGATATCCTTGTCAGCCAGCAGAACCTTTTCCACTTGCTCCATCTTGTCGATGGTCGTGCTGAGGGCGGTTCCGACGGGAAGACGAACGCGCACGTTGAGGTCGCCTGTGTCGGTTTTGGGGAGATTCTCATTGCCGACCCGATCCCATAGAGGGATGACGGCAAGCGTGACCACCGTGACCGCGCCGACCACTGTCCAACGATGCCGCAGCGCCCAGACCAAGCCTCGGCGATACGACTCATCAAGCCGGTTGAACGCCAGACCCATCTTTGCGGAGAGCCGTTTGAAGAAGTTTGGCGCCGCCAGTTGCTCTTCCGGATGCTCGAGTTCGTGAACTTCCTTGCTGCTCACCACCCGGGAGGCCAGCATCGGAACGACGGTGGTCGCATCGAGGAGCGAGACGGCGAGAGAGAAAATCACAACCAGAGCGAGCTGAGTAAAAATCTGCCCCGACTGGCCTTGAATCAAGAAAAGAGGCACGAAGACAACCATCACCGTGATCGTTGAGGCGACCACTGCCTGCATGATCTCGTTCGGGCCGGAGATGCTCGCATCAACCGCCGACTTCTTGTCCCGCTCCATGTGCCGGAAGATGTTCTCCAGAATGACTATGGCGTCATCGACAATCAACCCGGTGGCAAGGGCCAGGCCGCTGAGAGAGATGGTGTTGAGCGTAAAGCCCATGAAGTACATCAGGGCGAACGTGCTGGTGATCGAAATCGGGATGGAGAGTGCGACCACGATGGTGGAACGCACATTGCGCAGGAAGAAGAGGATCGCAAGAATGGCGAGGGTTCCGCCGATGATGGCGTGCTCCTGGAGTTTGTGGACGGAATCCTTGATGAATCCGGCCTGCTCATAGGCCACGGCGAACTTGAGATCGGGGTAGGCGCGTTCGATCTCCTTGACCTTCTCCTTCACCGCCGCGACGGTGTCGATGGTGTTCGCTTCGCGCTGCTTGGTGATGCTGAGGCCCACGGCGTTCTCGCCGTTGACACGGGTGAAAACTCTTTGCTCGCGCGCTTCGTCGGTGATCGTCGCGACTTCCTTGAGCAGAACTTGGCGACCATCCGTGGTTCTCAGAGGAGTGTTCTCTGCATCCTGAAGCGACTTGAAGTAGCCGCTGGATCGGATGATGTATTCCTTTTCGCCCGCTTTTGCAATGCCGGCGGGCTGACTCAGGTTCTCGGCGCGAATTCGGCCGACCACCTCGCTCAACGTGATGTTGTACGCCTGGAGCTTCTCCGGCTTCACGTTGATGATGATCGCGCGTTCCCGGCCCCCCGTGACACTCACCTGAGCCACGCCAGGGGTCGATTCGATCATTGGCGCGATCTCGTTGACCAGCAGCGTACGGAGCTTGATCGGATCCTCCATGCCGGTGACGCCGAAGATGGTGATCGGGAAACTGTTGGGATCGAATTTGAAAACGACCGGAGGCGTGATGTTCGGGTCGTTGGGAAACTGACGGTACGCGCGTTGGACGAACTGAAGAACATCTACCGCAGCGCGATCGACATCCACCCCGTAGTTCAGGGTCACCCGGACCGAGGATTGCCCCAGTTCCGATGTGGACGATACCGAGTACAAACCTGGGATCGTGGAGACCGCTTGCTCCACCGGGCGGGTGATTTGGGTTTCGATTTCTTGCGGCGGAGTGTTTGGCCAGTTCGTGTTCACCGCCACCACGGGGAGGTCAACCCTCGGGAGCAGATCGACCGGGAGCCGGGTGAAACAGATGATGCCCAGGAGGACGAGCGCGGCAATTCGCATCGTCACCGCGACGGGTCGGCTGACCGACCACCGTGCGACGCTCATCGTGATCCGCCTCCACCAGGTCTGCCCGATCCGCCACCCTGGGCACCACCCGGCCCACCTGGCCCGCCTTCTGGCTTCTTGACTTCGATCACCCGGCGGGTTCCGTCAAGTCCCCGCTCGGCGGAAACCGTGACACCACTTCCCTCCCGAACGGGACTGAAGCTGAGCACCACAACTTTGTCCCCCAGGGCCAAGCCGCTCAGAATTTCTGCATTGTTGGCGTCCGACTCTCCGACGGTCACCTTCTTTTTGACGGCTTTGCCGTCGGGGCCAATTGCCGTGACACTACCCTCTTGAATTGCATCCTTAGGAATAGCGATCTGGGCTTCGGTTCGGCGCAACTCGATCGCTACTTTGGCAAACATGCCCGGCTTCAGCATCGCGCTTTGGTCGGAAATCCGAATGCGCACCAGAGCTTGCCGGTCTTGGGGATCGGCGCTCGGAACCACCCGTTCGACCCGGCCCTGAATCGAGTCGGCACCCAGACCGTCGATGGTGAGGCGAGCCACGGTGCCGCGCTGAATGCGACCTGCTTGGTCAATCGGCACCGAGGCGTTGATGAGGAGGTTCTTTGTTGATTCGACCACCAGAACCGGGGATCCTGGTGAGGCAATGGCTCCCGGATCGGCGTTGCGTTTGGTGACGGTGCCAGCAATCGTGGAGCGTAGTTCGGTGTCGGACTTTTGGGAAGCAGCGGATTGGACTTGGGCCTCTGCCGAATCGACACCGGCCCGGAGCGCTTCGAGATTCGCCTGGTTCGCCGGGATTTGGGCTCGACCGGCTTCGGCGGACGTGAGAAAAGCTCTGGCCTGATCCAGTCTTGCCTTGGCGGCTTCGATCTCCGCCTCGGCGGAGGCCTTGATCGACTTCAGGTTCGTCACGGCGGAGGCTTGCCGAGCCTTGGCGGTGTTGACGTCGGCGACAGCGGACTCCACCTCACCCTGTCGGACTTCCAGGTTCGCGGCGGCACTAGCTCTTGCGGTGGTTGCGTCGTCCCGATCCGCTGCCGAAACAAAGCCCTTTTCGTACAGGTTTTGGAGTCTCGTGGCTTTGGCTTCCGCATTGTCTAGAGTGGCGCGGGCCGCCTTCACTTGAGCCTGCCGATTCTTCAGCTCAGCCTGAGCCGCCACCAACTCCGCATCCGCCTCTTTCAGGTTCGCCTCCGAAGTCGCGATTCTCGCCTCGGTGTTTCGTTGCACCTGAGTCAGATTCGCGCGAGCATTCGCCACCTCGGCCCGAGCCTGCCGCACATTCTGTTCAATCTGGATATTGTTCGCCTGCACCGTCGCTTGGGCTTGGGCGAGCCGACTGCGCGACTCGTTCGCCCGGGCCTTTGCATCCAAAACTCCCGCTTCCGCTTGATCGGGGTCGATTCGGGCCAAAAGCTGTCCTGGCTGGACTGGTTCGCCCTCCCGAACTTCGAGATAAATGATCCGCCCGGTAACGCGCGAGGCGATGTTCACCGTGAATTCGGGCGTGACGGTGCCCACGGTCTCAATGGCCTCAATAATGGGAAAGCTCTGAGCAGTCGCGACTTCGACACTGGAGGCAGCGCCCCGACGAGCACCTGCCTCTTTCTTTTGGTCGGCTTCCTTGGCGTCCATCGTCTGCATTCGCCAGAAAACCATGCCGCCGAGGGCCACCACCGGCACCAAAATCGATGCCCACGTCTTAAACGCCATATCACCTTAGTTATACGCGTTCCGTGGCGACCGATTGGCGGGATTGCGGGCATCTTGATGGAATCTAAATGGTTGGCCCGGAAGTTGGGTAGAACCCAAGCATGTCCAGTGCCCTCTCACAGGAAGTGGAGCGGAAGATTGTCGCCTACTGGGAGTGGTTTGGCGTCAATGCAGGCAAACTGCGATCCATCGGGCCTGACGCCGCCATGGAGCAACTGGCCACCCGGCTTTTCCAGATCATTCCCGGCGTCGGGATTGGGCTCCGGGGGAATCCGGGCGATGATGAATGGATGATCGAAGTCTCGCCGAATGGCCAGCGCGAAATGATCTCCACTGTGGAGCAGATTGCTTCCCTGGCCCCAAGTGCTCCCGGGTGGCGGGTCGTGCCATTCCGACAGCCCGCACCGATTGCCGAACAGCACATCCATCTCGGGCCCTACAAACTCGATTTCGATCGAGTTCTCTACGAGATCACCGATCGACGAGGCGAGATGCTGGCGCTCCGCGTTTTTGTGCCTCTGCCCAAGGAACTAGGCCATGAAGCCTTGCTGATGGCGGCGTTCATTGCCGTGGACTCGGCTTTGGGGGAATACACGTCGATGATGCGGGTGGACGAGATCGAGTACGCCCTCCCCGAACTCGCCCCCGAGTCCGCCCGGCCCCTTCGGTATCTCCGAGGCGAAGTCCGGCGCGACTTGAATTGAATGACTACGGCTTTTCGAAGTGCTGATAGTCTTTGGCGCCGCGCCAATCGCCGCCCCATCTCCAGCCGTATTTCTTGAAAATCTTCACCGCTCGGCTCGTCCGCGTGAGGGAGGCAGGGTGCGCGGGGTCGTAGCGGCGGGGGGATTTCCCGCTTGCGGAGACGAAGGGGTTGTAGTACGGATCCAGGTCGATGGCTCGACCAGTGGCATGCTTGGAGAGCTTTTTGCTTCGAATCCCGGGCCCCTCGATCGTACGATAGTTGAACCCGGATGTATTGTTGTCATCCACCGAAGACTGATCGTGCCAGCGATACTTCACCACGGGAACCACTTTTTCGATGGGGTATTCCGCTGCCTCTAGATCGCGAAAGATCTGTTTGACTTCGCCGGCAAGCCGCCGATCGACGACGATCTGCCCTTGGTGCTTTTTCCCGTCAAACCCCCAGTACGTGACGGTAACGACTTCCATCGAGCGGATGGCGGAAACTTGTTTCGACCAAGTGCCTGGGCGCGGGTCATACGGCTGTCCACGATCAGAGTGGGGGCCTCGGCATTCTTGACTTTCAGAGGGCGCTGCGGCGGGGCTTTTTTCGACTTCCGGACGGTCGGTCGCGGGTTATTCCAGACCCAAATCGCGGCTCCCGCTCCTGCGAGCGCGATTCCGCAGATCACCCCGAGGAGCACTCGCTTTCCCATGGGAGCAGTTTAGCCCTTCGCGCTCAGCGGAGCGATTGGTAAAGTGAGCACATGGTGAGCGGCACCTTTACGCTGGTACGAGGATCGGTGACGGATCAGCCCGTCGATGCGATCGTGAATGCCGCGAACACGCTGATGCGCGGAGGTGGAGGAATTGATGGGCGGATTCATCAACTCGCCGGGCCGAAGATGCTGGAAGAGCTGCGCCGCGTGGCCAAACGAGCCACGGAGGTTGCGGAAGCCGTGGTGACCCCTGGATTCGATCTTCCTCAAACGTGGGTGATCCACGTCGCGGGGCCGATCTGGCGCGGCGGTGATCAGAACGAAGACGAACTCTTAGAAGCGTCTTATCGGAACTGCGTTTCCAAAGCCGTCGAACTGGGGTGCGGGAGCCTCGCCTTATGCTCGCTGTCGACGGGGGCGTATCGCTTCCCAAAAGAGCGGGCCGCCCGGCTTGTCCTGCCACTCTTAGCCGATGCCGCCCAGGACTCTGGCCTTGAGATCGTTCTCGCGCTCTACGGAGAGGAGGAGTTCGAGCTCTTCCTCCGAGTCCAAGAGGAGCTGCAGACGGGGCGCTCAGTTTCACACTCAGATTCCGCCTAGGCTCTGCTAAACTCCGGGGCGATGGAGCCCCGGCGATACACCTTTCTCCACTCGGATATCGCCGATAGCTCGCCAACCTGGGAGAAGGCGGCGAGTGAAATGTCCGGGCTCGTTGAATACATCTTCTCGGTGATTCGTCAGTCGACGGAGCGGCATGCGGGACGCGTGTACAAGAGCCTGGGAGACGGCCTTGCCTGCGTGTTCGAGAACTCCGCCGACGCCGTGAAGGCGGCGGCCGATATGCAGCTGAGGTTAGGTGCCGACAAGTCTCGCTTGCGCATAGGCATCCACGTCGGCGAGGCTACCGAAGTTGAAATGGACTTCATGGGAGCCTGCCTGAACCGGGTCTCGCGGATCACGAATGCCGGACACGCCGGGCAGATTTTGGTCAGCGAGGAAGCGTGGCGCGACGCAGAATCAGGATCGCTCGATCAGCTTTCGGCGATCGATCTTGGCCACCACTTGACCAAGGGACATCAGGTAGCGGAACGGATTCTTCAGGTTCGCGGCCCCCATCTACCCGCGAGCTTTCCGCCGCTGCGAAACGTCGTCGGGCTTTCGTCATTGCCGAGGTCTTTGACGCCGGTCATCGGACGCCAACAAGATATTTCTCGGCTCCTGGGCTGGCTCGATGACCCCTCCACCCGATTGACCACAATCCTCGGATTCGGCGGCATCGGCAAGACCACCTGCGCCATGGAACTCGCGCACCTCTTGAGGTCGAATGGCCTCGGACGGATTTGGTGGGTCGAGTGTGAGAATGTCGCGACAGAGGATCAGCTCTGGCAGGAAATCCGCCTAGCCCTTGGGGTGCATGATCCCAGTTTTGATCCCTGTACTGATCTTTCTGCCCTTACCCATCAAGCCGAAGTCGTACTCGTGCTCGACTGTTTTGAGCGGATGGCTTCGCAAGGAAGCGCGTTGCTCAAGCTGCTCCAAGGTTGCCCGATGCTGCGGCTGATCGTGACTTCCCGCGTCGCGCTCGATTTGGTGGAGGAGCGTATCTATCGACTCGCGGGGCTCATTGATCTCACGAAAAAACGACCTTCCCTCGTTCATGCGGTGGATCTGTTCTGCCGAACCGCAGAGAGGACGCAACCCACTTTTGCTCCGAATCGGCGCGACAAGGAGACGATTGGCGAAATTGTCACACTCGTTGAAGGGGTTCCTCTAGCGATCCTGCTGGCGGCAGGAAGAACCGTGACGATGAGCCTGACTCAACTTCGGGATCGGCTGGGTGAAAGCATTCTTCAGACGGCAAAACGCACCACGCTCGCGGCGGGCCGCCATGCCAATTTGCGAACGGTGATCGATGCCTCATTTGCGCTCCTCGACGAGGCTCAGAAGCGCGGACTCGAGGAGGCCGCGGCATTTCGGGGTGGATTGAGCGCTGCTGCGGCGAAAGCGGTTCTCTCGGATACCGATCCCTACGGGTTGCTCGCGGGGCTCCAGGGGAACTCCCTCGTGACAGGGGCCACGGTTCGGGGGCAATTTCGTTTTCGGCTCCTGGACTCGGTGATCGAATATGTCGATGAAATCGCCGAACCCGCGGGCGAGACAGGAAGCCTAACCGGGGCCCGCGAACGACATATCGACTACTTCTCGCGGGAACTTGAGCAATTCCGAGAAGCCATCGCCAGGGATGAGTGGCGAGAGGTTGGTCGGTTTCTGGAGGACGAGCGGGGGAACATCAGCCAGGCCATCCGTGTGCTGGCGCGGACTCAGGATGGCCCGAGGATCGTGCGGTTCGCAGAAGCAGGACTCGTGGCGCTCCTGGAACGAGGGTATCACGCCGAGTTTGAGGCTCTTGCCCATCTCGCTCGGCGGGAGCACGAATCGGATCAAGAGGATGCGGCTTTGGAGAGAGTGCTCGGCCTCTTGACCGTGTTTGCCCGGCGCCGGGAGAAGTGGCTGGAAGCTCAAGGGCTGGCCTCGGATCGCGCGCGGGTGGCCCGACGATTGGGCAAGCTTGACCTAGTTGTGCAATCGACGGCTGAGGCACTCACGGCGGCGACCGAATCCGAGGATGTTGAGAGCATCCACAGAGCGTGGCCCCTGTTCAAAGAGGCACGCACCCTGGTGCAGGAAGCCGAGGAATCGCGGGTCAGCTACGACTCGCTCAGCGCCTTGGCGCTTGCTTGGATCGGCTCCCGGGACGAGGCCGCCCAGCTCCGCGATCTCGTGGGCAACATACTGATGGATCTCGAACTTCCTTCCCGGAGCCACTTTTATCCTCTGGTGATGCTTGGGCGAACGAACCTTCGCCTGGGAGACTTGGAGGCTGCACAAGTGGAGTTCCTCGAGTTGCTCGTCCGCGCTCTTGCCGAAGAGCTTCCCCACCCGGTGAGCCTGGCCGCATACGGACTCTACTGCAGCGGTGTCGATCAAGATTGGCGGGGTGACGCTCTGAACCTCCTTCGAGCGCTGCCAAAGCGAGAAGCCCCGCGCGTCGCAGGGTTCTTGCATCGGATTGAGCAAGCAGGAGAGTCGGTGCCGAAGGGGCAGGTCGAGAAATCGTGGGGGGAACTCGCCTACGCCCTTCTGGACAGAATGCGCTGAATTTCGTTCGGTCTCCAACATTTTTCCGAACTGTCTCGCTATAGTGTACTGATGCACTTAGATCCGTTGGATGCTCAGAACGCTCAGAATGCCGTTGTGGGACGAGACAAGCTCGCCGTCCCCGCAGCAGGCCTTGGGGCGTATGTCTCGCTGGACTACACCGTTGGTGGCGATGCTCGCTTTGAACACGCCGTGGTTCTCCTCGCCAGCCAGTGGGAAGACCTTTACCATCTGATTTACAACCCCTCGTTCTTTGTGGAGGCATGGCGGCAGAGGTACGGCAGCACTCCCGATCACTCTCACGCTGGGTTCACCACGCCGGAATGGTTCATGCTGGGCCCGATCACGATCGTGATTGAGCCGTTGAGTTCCTACACGCCGAAGAACTTCGTCCTTCTCAAGAGTCTTGAAACCCTGTATCCAGGCTTCGGGGCGCTCAACATTGGCATGGCGATCGACGCCTTCCCTTCCGCCGTCATCAACGCGGCGAACGCTCCTCTGAGTGATTGGTCATCCATTCGACCAACCAAGGGCCTTCCACCGCTCACCGCGAAACCCTTCCCGCTTGCCTTCATCGCAGAATTCGCGATTGCGACGAGAACGCTGTCGGTGTACTACATACCCCAACCGCCTGCGCCCGAGCGACGCTACCAATCAGGCATCACCCAGATGACGATTAACAAGGTTGCCTACACGGATCTCCATTTGCTTCACTTTGATCTTGTGATGCCCGAGGGGGCGACCCGGCATCAAGTGGCGACAAGCCGGGCTGAGTTTGTGATGGACTACTTAGAGAATCCGACAGTGGTGGGATCTCTGCAGGCACCGGGACATCTGCACGCGGCGGCGGCGTTCCTCCCTGACGAGAAGGCTCAAAACCTGATGGTCACTCCTGGCGTTGCCACGAGCGTCCCGCAATTCCGAAGCGCCGGGCCCCCAAGCGTGATCATCGACTCGGTGTGGGCAGGCCCTCAATCGCTTGATCCCGGAGTGGAGGCCAGGGAGAAAGAGTTGAGATACGATCTGTTGAAACTGCGAAGCTCGAAGGGACTCCCGGTGATCGACGGGATGAGCAGCTCTCCCAATGGAGCCTTCGAAGGCTCGAATAGCGGGAACAGCGGCGACGGCCCGCCCGTTTGTGTGGTGGCCAACAGCACACCCTATTACGAGAACGGTCAGCTTGTGGGATACATTCTCGGCGGAGTGCTGGTGAAGGTCTACAACTACGAATAAGTCGATTCTCTCTCCCCGATGCGATGGCCGGAGCCCCCTTGTGCTCCGGCTCGATCACTGGAGGAAAAGCTGCTTACTTCTTGCTGGGTTGCCTGACGCGCATGCCCGCCTTGGCGCGAAACTCACCAAGTGGTTGAAGAGTCACAAGATCTGTGTCTCGCTCGACGACTCTCGCTCGTCCGAGTACCTTTGCCTTTGTTTCGCCAATGACTCTCCCCGTTTTTTCGTCCTTGATCGGTTCGCCCGGAATGTAGACCTCAAGCTCGGCCCCTTCTGAAATTCCCGCGTCCTTGGTGAGATTGAGGTACAGCAAGTCAGAGTCTTCTTCCCGCTCGACCGCCACGATTTCCGCGCTCCAGGGTTTCTTGGCGAGCTTTTCCGTCAGCTTTTTGACAGCATCTTGCACCGCCAGCTCCGCTGCGCCACCAAGCGGACTCTCTTTGAACTCTTGCCAGCCAAAGAGCTTCGTGCTGTTCTTGCCATAGAATCCGAGCAGGTTCTCCTTCGTCGACTTGGAACCCTGGGCAGCGACGGTTTCGATGACGAGCCGCGTCGAGGCGTCGATGAGTTTCACGTCAAGCTTCACTCGGTTGCGGATTTGGTTCTGCCCTCCTCCGAGCGATCCAATGTTGATGCCGCCGCCTGAGCCACTTACCGTCATCTCCACAATGGTTGCGCGGATGAGATATTCAGGTCGCATGACGGTCGGTTGCTCGGGCTCGGGATCCGAGTCGCTCCCTGCCACCGGGGTGCTGACCACCAGCCACGATTTTTGCTCGGACATGGAGGAGAGAATCATCTCGCCGAGCCCAGAGGCAAAGCCTTCCGGGTCGGCGATCTGAATACTTGAAGGAGTCGTGGCCGTGCCACTCGCCCCGCCGCCGCCCCCGATCACCGACACACTCGCCGAGGAGCCGCTTGTGACCTGGGTGCATTTGACGGTGAAGCTTTCCAAACCAACCACACGCTTCGGTTGAATCGGAGAAGTTTGAATGCCTGTGATGCTGAGTGCGAGAAGCGCAGAAATCATGGTCGTCATCGTCTATTCCTTATTCCGTAGTGAGGTGCGCACGGGTGCTCCCGTGCGCACCTTTTCAAAGATCAATAGGTTCCATTGACCAGCGAGATGGCTATCGCTTGCCTCATCTTGTTCTCAAGATAAGCCGGGGCGGCGCCGTCGTTGATGGATCCTGATAGTGCATAAGTCCAGGAGGCTCTCATCCCTTGCCCCATTTTGATACCACTCTGATCCATCACACCTGCCGCCAACTCGCCGTCGCTGACGATTGTCAGTCGTGGTGCCTTCTGCTTGATCCACTTCCATACTGGAATGCACCCACCTCCACGACCATCATCATAAACGGATAAGCGAGAGAGATACTGGACGTCAGTGAGGTTATCACCCTTAAGGGTGGACTTTTGAACCAATCTGGCGATAAAGGCATCCTGGTTATCCGTCTTCACCAGGGCCTGACCTTGGGAACCAATTCCTCCGGCCTTCTGCATCTTTGTCTCCGCCTTTTCGAGGACGATGCCCGCAGCGCGGTCTGAGTAGGTCGCGAGAGACTCACCACGACTCGGCTTCACGCCACTGAGATTGCCCAAATAGACAAAGACTTGGTTGTTGTGACCAGCATTCCCTCCGGAGTCTCCGCCATAAATCACCGCCTGAGGTTTGTCAGACATCACCAACCATTCTCCGATGGCAATCAGCACCATTCCAAGAGCAGTTTTCCAACCCTTCGGAGGGGCAGCGGGTGATAGAACTGGTTCGAGACTCACGTAGAGTTCACGCTTAGTGGGCAAGGTTGATTGAATGATCCCCAGTGACAAGCGGCGATCAATGTCTTCCGGAAGAGTGTTCCCACGAATGAGCTTCACTTTATCAGAAGCGGCGAATTCTATCGGCAACAGTTTGGGCCCGACCCAGTTGTCGTTTACTGCATGCGCTGGTAACACGAGGAAACTCGCGAGCACCACACAGGACAGGTTTCTGATACGATTCTTGTTCATCATCTTCACCAAATCACGATCCGAGTGATCGTATGACGGTAAGCTACCAAAGAGAGTGAAGAGTTCGCTGTGATCTACTTCACAATGAAGTGACAATGCCAACAAATGCTGAGTACCTTGCTCGTGTGACACTTTTCAGCGAACTTGCTACCCACAGACTCGAAGCACTCGGCGCGGCCTGCCAGCGTCGCCAGGTCGATCCAGGAACGACAATTCTCCGCGAGGGTGAAGTTGGGAATGCTCTCTACATTGTTGTCGGCGGGCTCGTCCGAATTGAACGAAACAGCGACCGAGGCGACACCCATGTCCTCGCGATCCGAGAATCAGGGCAAGCGATTGGCGAGATGGCCCTGATTGAGAACCGCCCGCGTTCCGCCAACGCGATCGCTCAAACCACCACGCGTCTGCTTGAACTGAGCCGGGAAAGCTTTCGCGCTCAGCTGATGACCGATCCCGAAATCTGCTTTGCACTCCTGCAATCTCTGGCCGGGCGTCTGCGCGAATCGGGGCAGCTGATCGTGGATCGTCGATCCAAGCGGGTGGAAGCCCGGCTGGCCGAGTTCCTGAAGCTACGGGCCGATGCGGGCGGGCGGATTGCGGTTCCGATGAATCAGTCAGAACTCGCCGATGTCGTCGGCTGCACCCGCGAAGCCCTGAATCGCGCCATCCGGCTTCTCACCGATCAAAAAGTGATCGAGAAGATTGGCCCGACCGAGTTTCAGTGGCTTCAAATGTGATCCGATTCGGTTTGAAGAATCAGCTTTTCGGCAGGAAGGCAGCAGGCCGCGATTCCAATCGCGATCAGGAGGAACGCGACTTGGAGCGACGAGCCGCCCGCGACAAATCCGATGATCGGTGGGCCAAGGAGGAATCCTGCGTACCCCAAGGTCGTGACGGCAGAAACCGCAAGATGAGCGGGCATCGATTTCTGATTCCCCGCCATGGTGAAGAGGATCGGCACGATGTTTGCCGCCCCCGCACCCACAATGGCGTAGCCGAGCCAAACATGCCAAGCCGCGCTGGCCGCAGCAACCATCATATATCCGACATCCGCGAGCACGAGTCCGCCCACCAACGTCCAGCGCCGACCAAGCTTTGCCACCAGGCGATCACCCGTCAGGCGTCCCAAACTCATCATGGCGGAGAATGCGATATAGCCCCAACCGGCCTGTGATTCTGGGGCAGAGAGGGTTTCGCGAAGATGGACGCCGCTCCAGTCGAGCACGCTTCCCTCAGCCAGAAAGAGCACCATGCAGATCAAACCGAGAGTAAGAACCGGTCCTCGAGGCAAAGCGACCGGGGGACCTTCCGATTTCAATCCCGTCCGGAGAAGTCCGCCATCAGCCGTCAACAGCACCACTGCGCCGAGTGCTACGACCACTGCCATTGCCACCATGGGGGTCAGTCGAAAGCCGAGGAGCCCACTCATCAGGCCCGCGCCTGCGATCCCCCCAATGCTGAAGAGGGCATGAAAACCGGACATCATCGGTCGCTCCGAATCCCGCTCGACCATCACGGCTTGGATGTTCATCACCACATCCACCGTCCCCATGCCGGCACCCATCAGAAAAAGGGCAAGTCCGAGCACGACCGCGTTCGGAGCCGCGACAACCACCAAGAGGCCAACAAGCAAGATAGAAGCCGCGATTCGAGTGACGTTCCGACACCCAAATCGAGCCGCCAGGCCCCCAGCAATCGGCATCGTCACCACCGATCCGAGCCCGACGCACAGGAGCAACAATCCGAGCAGCGACTCGCTGAGGTTCAGCCGGGACTTAACAATCGGCACCAGCGGCGCCCAAGCAGAAATGGCGAACCCAGCCAAAAAGAAAATCCAACGCGTCCCCGCAACTGCACGATGGCCCATGACGGCATTCACCACTTTAGTATCTCTGATTCTTCGTGGTACGATGCGGCGACCATGAAACTCTGGTTAGGGAAGAGAAACAGCAGTCCAGAAGACTTTTGGAAGTGGTTCATTGCAAACGAATCTCGGATACGGGCGGAGGCAGGCAACCGTTCAATCCTCGTGGGGATTGCGAAGGAACTGGCCCGGGTTCATCCCGACCTTGTATTTGAGTACGGGATGACCTCCCCGGGGGGCGATTGGATCTTTGAGGTCTCTGCAGATGGGGTTCCTGACAGGATTCCCGCGGTCCAGCGGATGGTCTCGAAGGCACCCAAGATCCCGGGTTGGCGGATTGTCGCCTTCCGACAGCCGGTCGATCTCGCTGGTATCTCGCTTGAGGTGGAGGGCACGCGCCTCGAATTGGCCTCGATCACGTGCCAGTTTGCCCAAACCGAGGATCAGCGTCTCGCGATCCTGCTCCAGATCCCGTTGAATAAGGTCATCTCCGAACAAGAACTCATGCGCATTGGATTCCTTGCCCTGGATTCCGCCATCGGCGAGTACGACGTCATGACTCAGTTTGCTGCCGTAGAATTCGTCGCTGTCACTCCCGAAGAACAGCAAGGACAGCCCCTTGCTCAACTACGAGAAATACTGAAACTCAGCGAAAAGGAACAGTGAGATTGTGAAATTTTGGCCCAAGAAGAAACCACTCACCCCAGAGAAGTTCTGGGAGTGGTTCGTAGCCCACGAGGAGAAGATCCTCGCCTCTCCTGCGCAGCAGGCCTTTGACATGGTGAATCCCAAGGTGCAGGAATTCAATCCGGAATTGTCGGCAGGAATCATGATCGAGGAGCCGGGAAAACTCTCGCTATTGGAGATCACGCCGAACGGGATTCGCGAGCATGCGGAGTCGGCAATTCGGCTTGCCCAGGCAGCACCTCCGCTCCCGCGTTGGGATATCCACGCGTTCAGGATGGCCGGGCCGCTTAAGTATCTCAAGATTTCCTTTGAAGGTGGCGAGGAGCACGATCTTGCGCTTTCCCAGTTTGTCGGGCGGCTCGGAGAGAACGGGGTTTTTGAGATGCATTTATTCCTCCCCTGTCCGGCGCAGACATCCCCGCGCGAGCTTCAGCATCTCGCCTACCTCACGCTGGATCATGCCTTGGGGGAAGAAGTTGTGATGAATCGAATTGCGCTTCGGGGGCAATCGCACATCACCACCGCGCCGCCCACCGCCCAACCCTTGAAGGAGTTGCTGGAGTTGATGGGAATCGAAAATGCATGATAGCGGGCGCCGGAACCGGCAACTGCCAACCGACGCCCTTCATCACTACCAATACATGGGGACGAAAAGATGGCGGCTGATCGTTTGCCGACGTGCTCTGATCGCGCCCAGAACGTGATCATCCCGACCGACATCAAAGAAACGGTTCCCGAACAGCTCGTTTTTGCCTCCAAAGTTAAAGGAACTCGCAGCGTTGGCTCCCTGCTGACCTCTACGCCAGCCGGGGGGTCTTTTTTGTGTCTTTCTTATCTATTTCGTAGTCACTTTCGCCGCCACATCGTTGCCAGGTATCGTCTCTCGCATTGTGATTTCTCTCGTTTGCGCGGTTACGCTCACCACCCCACAAGCGGCTCCTCTTCCGGCAGTCGTCCTGAACTCCTTCCTTGAAGCCCCGAGCTTCTTCCTCGATGCTGCTGAGCCCAAGATTCTTGTTCCGGGATTCTCATTCGGCTTCGCGCCGAGTGGAACCTTCACAACGAAGATGCTTGTGAAAGAGGGCGAGGCGACACTCCATGATCTGAAATTTCGAGACAACCTTCCTGAGCGGGCCGGAGTTTTTGCCGCCGTTCGCGGTCGGACACCCGGTTCCGTCTCCCTTGGCACAGGCGACGGCCCACGTACGCTTGAGGTCTTCGTGAACGATCAACCGGCCGGGAAATTCTCGTTCACCTTGACCAAGTCCGGCAATGGCGACCCGCTGGATCCAAAGGTGAGTTGGAAGATTGTTGGCCCATGGAAGGACTACGGCTACTTCCAGCACAAGCCGGATGACGGCAGTCGGCAGGACGTGTTTTTCACCTACTGGGTTGCCCAACATGAACTCGCGGCGGGTGAGAAGACCGTCACCGCCACCCTGAAGAAGGGAGCCACGGTCGTCGCGAAGAGCCGCGACGGCATTCCCAATGGATCGCGCTACTCGCGGTTTGAAGTTCCCGTCCAAAAGCCGAACAATGATCCCCTCACCGTGAAAGATCTCCCCGGACTCGCTGGCTCCTACACCATGGAAGTCACAGCCGGGAAACGGGTTCTCCGCTCCTGGAAAGTTACGATCGGGGCATCGGGTTTTGTCCCCCACGCAAAGTCCGACCATACCAAAACCGGGCCGCTCGAATGGCTTTCGCCTCGCGTGCAGTTCGGAACCGCAGTCAGCCCCTTCACCCACTTCTGGGTTGGCCCGTAGGGTTCGCTCCCTCCGACCCAGTTCGCCATTCGCCTACCCGTTTTCTCGCAAGATCGGAAAACGAGTAGGCTGATGCGTGAAACGTTTGTCCAGCAAGGAAATCAAAGCCCAGATCAAGGCTCTCAAGGATCAGGGAGATCGCCCCTCGATCCTTCCAGAGTCCGTGACCGGGAAGCTCACCCCCAAGCAATCGAGCAAGCGGATCCGCAAGCAGGGATCCAACTAATGGGCGACAAGCGGCCGGCGAAAAAGTCGTCTGGCAACAGCGACGCGCACAAGGCCAAGGTTGAAAGAGACCGTCTGGCGCGACCCACACGCCCTTCCACCGAGTCAAACCCGAAGAAAGCGAATCGCTAGGTCACCGCAATCGAGGCGGAAGCAATAGCCCCAGTTCGGGGAACGGGGAAGGCTTATAGATCACAATGATTTATGAACCTTTTCGGCTCGAACTTTAATTTTTCAAACCCTGAGCTGAAAGTGGCGATGATCGGAACTTACCCGCCGATCAAGTGTGGGATCGCGACTTTTACGTCAGACCTTAGCAGCTCCATTCGAGATTCTGCGCTCCTTACCGCTGTCGATATCATCGCTCTGAAGGAAGAGGATTCGCTCTCCTTCCCGTCCGAGGTTGTTCATGCGATTGCCGTGGACTCGAGAGATGCATACGTGGCAGCCGCGGAAGCGATCAATGAGCGAGGGTACGACGTTGTCTCGATCCAGCACGAGTACGGCATTTTCGGCGGAGTCGCGGGATCGCTTCTCCTTGACCTTGTCTGGCAAGTCAACTGCCCAATTGTCACCACATTGCACACGGTGCTCGAAAAGCCGAGCCTGACCCAGAAGCTCGTTCTCGAAGCACTTCTTGACCGATCCTCGCGAATTGTTGTGATGAGCCATAAGGCCGTGGAACTCCTCATCAAAGTTCACGGTATCGATCCGACCAAGATCGACATGATCCCGCACGGCGTGCCTCTTGTGCCGAAGTCCGTCGATCCACAGTTCCGGATGGGGATTCCCGCCGGGGCACCGATGATCCTTACCTTCGGACTTCTCTCTCCCGACAAAGGCATCGAAACAGTCATCGAGGCGATGCCGGAAATTCTCGAGGCAAACAAAGACGCCACCTACGTAGTTGTGGGCCAAACCCATCCTCATGTGCTCGATTCCAAGGGAGAGACTTACCGCGAAAGCCTGAGCGCCTTGGCTCTCGATCTCGGCGTCGAGTCCAGCGTTCGGTTCATCAATAGGTTCGTTTCACATGAAGAACTGATTGGCTACCTGTCGGCTATGGACATCTACGTCACACCCTACTTGAACCCCCATCAGATCACATCCGGCACGTTGGCCTATGCAATCGGGGCCGGAAAAGCGGTTCTCTCGACCCCATATTGGTATGCCCAAGAACTCCTGAGCGAGGGGCGCGGGCTCTTGTTCCCCTTTGGCGACTCCGAGAAGCTGGCCGAGGCAGTCGTCTCAATCGAACGTGATCCACACATGCGCAGGGCGATGGGTTTGGCAGCCGAGACGTACGGCCGATCCATGCGCTGGGATGAGGTTGGCGTCAGCTACCAACGGTCAATCTCCCGGGTGGTGCAGTCGGCCCCACATCCCGAGCGAAGCGCACAATACAAGCCACTTGATTCATTCAAGATAGCAGAACCCCGCACGACCCACCTTGAGGCGATGAGCGACGACACCGGCATTCTGCAGCATGCGATCTTCTCCACCCCGCGGCGATCCGACGGATATTGCGTTGATGACAATGCGCGCGCGCTCCTCTTCACAGCACTTGAAGAATCGCGCGCTGTCCACTCGGATCGGCTCCAGGTGCTCCAAGGCATCTACTTAAGTTTCATCCAAGACGCTTGCCACGAGGCCACGGGGCGTTTCAGAAACTTCTATAGCTACCAAAGGAACTGGCTGGAGAGTGAAGGGTCTGAGGATTCGCATGGAAGAACGCTTTGGGCTCTTGGATCACTGATCCACCTGAGCAAAAATCTGTCGCGGAGAAGCCTGGCCAAATCGCTATTCGATTCCAGCTCTCGGGTTGTCGACAACTTCACCAGCCCCCGGGCCTGGGCTTTCAGCGTCCTCGGCATGGCCGAATACCTTCAGGTGTTCCCTCACGATCTCATCACGAGGACAAGATTCGAGAGACTCGCAGTCCGATTGGCCGATCAGCTAGAAGAATTCCGCGATGGGAGCTGGAACTGGTTTGAGGACTCCGTGACCTACGACAACGCCCGTCTGCCCCAGTCGCTCCTTGTAGCCGGAAACACTCTCATCAATGGTCGACTGATTCGCGCAGGACTGGCATCCCTTGAGTGGCTGAGGGAAATCCAAACAAGTCCGGAAGGTCTCTTCGTTCCGGTCGGCAGTAACGGATGGTTCGAGAAAGGGCAACAACGCCCGTCTCAGTTTGATCAGCAGCCATTGGAAGCCGCCGCTTCCGTCTCGGCCTACCTGGCGGCATGGAATGTCACCGGACGAGCCACGTGGCTCACAGAAGCCGATCGGGCTTACCGGTGGTTCGCAGGAGACAACAGCCTGGGGCTCCCGCTGGCTCATGCAGAGACTGGAGCCTGCTGTGACGGGCTCCACATTGACCGAGTCAACCGGAACCAAGGTGCAGAGTCCACCCTCGCCTATCTCTGTGCATCTTCAGAACTCCTGAGGTCGATGGAGCGGAGCCAGCGCACCCCGCTTCTCGTTGGACTATCTCATGGGAAATGATTACCCAGTTCTCTTTCGTCGACACGAGTACAACCCCATCCTCACCGCTCATGACTGGCCCTACCCAGTCCACTCCGTGTTCAACCCGGCGGCAGTTCGCCTCAAGGAGGGCTCCACGTTGCTCATGTGCCGCGTGGAGGATCGTCGCGGGATATCCCACCTTTGTGCGGCGAGGTCAAGCAACGGAATTGATGGTTGGGTCATTGACAATCAGCCCACTTTCGCTCCCGATCCGGTGAACTATCCAGAAGAGCTCTGGGGGATTGAAGACCCTCGCATCACTTTTGTTCCAGAGCTCGATGAGTACTTGATGACCTACACGGCGTTCGGAAAGTCCGGTCCTGGAGTCGCCATTGCTGCCACAGAGGATTTCGTCAAGTTCCAGCGATTTGGCATGGTCATGCATGCCGATGACAAAGATGCCGCGCTCTTGCCACGTCGGTTTAATGGCGAGTTCGCCTTGATCCACCGGCCCTCAAGTGAGCTCACGGCAAATATGTGGATCTCATTCTCGCCGGATCTGCATAGTTGGGGCGGACAGATGCTCCTTCTCCCCGCCCGAAGAGGCGCGTGGTGGGACGCAAACAAGGTTGGCCTCTCCCCACCACCGATCGAGACGCCGGAAGGCTGGCTTGTGCTTTATCATGGCGTGAGACGCCATGCTTCCGGCTCGATCTACCGCCTTGGCCTCGCCCTGTTTGACCTGGAGCACCCGGAAATTTGTCTGAGGCGCGGACAGAACTGGATCTTCGGCCCAGAAGCTCCGTACGAACTGGTCGGGGATGTTGGTTCGGCGATCTTTCCATGCGGATACACCATTGACGCGGACGGAGACACGATCTTTCTTTACTACGGCGCGGCGGATTCATCTATATGCCTCGCCACGGGAAGCATCAAAGAGCTACTCGACTGGCTGCAATATGATGGGAGCGATCTAACAGGGGTTGCCGGGCAGGCTGAAGAACGGAGTGACCCAAACTCCTGGTAACAACCGTTTGAACTAAGCCAGCGGTTGAACTTTGACGTAGATCTGCGTGGGAGGATCTCTAAAGTAGGTCAAGAGCGCGGGGCAAAGCCAGCCTTCCATCTGGAATTGTTCGCACCAGTAGGTGTTGCCGCTGAGTTCTGGGCGTCGCCATTCCATGTGGATCGTTGCGCCCGGAAAAGCCTGATCGGAGAACAGCATCGCGAAACCCTCGCGCGCATCTGGGTTCTCTGAGGTCACGAGGTCAATGAGCGTATCGGCCCCTCCCACAAACGGCTCCTCCTTCAGCCCTCGGGCTTCGTCATCGAACACCCAAAAGCCAAGGGTCTTGTAGGGCCGAATCGCGAAGATCGAGTTCATGCCGGGGAGTGTACCGAGGGGGCTTTCAGGGCCGCTCAAGCGCCAGATAAGCCCAGTTTCTTCCCTGCCCTTGACAAACCTCGCACTTTCGCCCTATACTTAACTATATGATTAAGTATCAGGAAACTGAACTCGATCGAACCTTTGGAGCCTTGGCCGACCCGACCCGCCGGAGATTTGTGACGGAACTCCGCGCGGGAGATCGCACGGTGAGTCAGCTGTGTGAAAAGTCCGCAATGAGCTTGGTCGCCGTGCTGAAGCATGTTCAGATTCTTGAAGAATGTGGCCTGATTCGTACCGAGAAAAGGGGACGAACCCGGGTCTGCTCCTTTCATCCGGAGAAACTCCAGCATGCGGAATCCTGGCTCGCCGAGACTCGATCGTTCTGGACCAGTGCCCTCCACGGCCTGAACGACTTTTTGCAGGAGGACAAGTCATGAGTGAGTTCTCGGTCCTCGACCTCTCCACCGAGGAATCCGTCCTTGTCCTAACCGCAGTCTATCAAGCCTCCCCGGAGCGAGTCTTCGAGGCCTGGCTCAACCCCGAGGCGATCAAGAAGTGGGTGAAGCCGATGCCCACTTGCGAGACTGTAGTCCTTAAGTACGATCCTCACGGTTCGGGCGAGTTCGCCGTGCACATGCACATCGAGGGCGAAGTCTACGGCTATTTCGGTACCTTCACCAGAATTGATCCGCCCACCCGCCTGGAGATGACTTGGACGTGGGATCCGACACCCAATGATCCCTACCCGGAGACTTATCTGACGATCGACCTCGAGCCAGCCGGTTCGGGCACCCGACTCACCCTGACTCACTCGAAAATCCGCTCGCTCGAATCGCGCGAGGCTCACTCCGAGGGCTGGACAGGCTCTCTGACCGAACTCAACGCCTACATCCACTAACCATGAACACACTCCCCAAAAACACGATCTGCCTGATGTTCGACAAAGGCGCAGAAGACGCCGCTCGGTTCTACGCCGCGACCTTCCCAGATTCCGAAGTTCGCGAAGTCATTCGGGCCCCCGGCGATTACCCGAGCGGGCAACAGGGCGATGTTCTGGTGGTCCATTTCACCGTTTGCGGGGTGGTCTGCATGGGAATCAACGGTGGTTCCTACTTCAAGCACAGCGAAGCGTTCTCCTTCCAAATCGCGACGGAGGATCAGGAGGAAACTGACCGCTACTGGAACGCCATCGTATCAAACGGAGGCGCAGAGAGTGAGTGCGGCTGGTGCAAAGATCAATGGGGAGTCTCGTGGCAAATCACCCCCAAAGTGCTGACCGAAGCCCTCAGCCACCCCGACCCAGAGGCTGCGGGACGCGCTTTCTCCGCCATGATGACGATGCAAAAGATCGACGTCGCCGCGATTGAAGCCGCCGTTCGGGGAGACTAAAAGGCCGCGCGCGGATTCCTCCCCTCGCTGATCAGCGAGGGGAGGAATCTGAGCCCGAAAAGTGGCTCCACGGCTTACCCGCTTCGCGACGCTCAAATCGGATCACCTTGCCCGTTGCATCCGTGACCGGGAACGAGTGAACGGGGGTGTAGGTGATCTGCCAGTGCCCACTGATCTTCTCGACATCCACCTCCAAATGCCCGTAGTGCTTGCCACCCCGCACAAGCTGAGGGCCGTTCCAGAGTTCCTTTTCGTCAAAGTGTGCCACCCACTTCCTCCACGGATTGAATCGCCGTGGGTCGCGGTCATCGACCGGGGATCCTAGCCCATCTCCTGCGACTCCCGCATCAAAGAACTGGACGTCCCCGACTGCCGACCATTCAATGCTCTCGTTGTGTCCGCAGAACACCGCCGCGACTCCGTACTTCTGGAACCATGGCGTATAGGCGCGCATGGTCAACCCGCTCTGCCCGCTGGAATCGGCGAGAGAAGTCGGCAAACTGTGCCCCCCTCCCGAATAGGGGATGTGATGGAACTGGACAAAGATCACCTGCCCGGCTTTCCGCGCCGATTCCAACTCGCGCAGACACCAATCCCATTGCCGCGATCCCGGAGCGCAATCGACGAGGTCGCTGCCCGGATACTTTGCCGCGTCGATGTTCTTGTTCGTGTCGTTGTCGGTGTTGTCCGGCAGACCGTTGCTGCTATCCAGCGTGATGACCGTGATGGGGCCAAAATCGACCCGGTGATAGAAGTTCTGATGATCGCGCGATCCATTGCTCGGAGCATCAAAGTACGCGGAGTACTTCCGGCGTGCGTTCGCAATCGCCCAAGGCTCGTAGCCTCCGACACTCGCGCCGAAGTTCTCCCAGTTCCCAATGGCCGGG
This sequence comes from Armatimonadota bacterium, assembly GCA_020161505.1. GTDB lineage: Bacteria > Armatimonadota > Fimbriimonadia > Fimbriimonadales > Fimbriimonadaceae > UphvI-Ar2. The sequence goes on from JAIUNY010000003.1 coordinate 79,851, forward strand.
ATCAGCGGGATTGACGAAATCGGGTCATCCAACTTCCCCGCCATGTGGAAGAAAAACTCATCCCAGGCTCGCTGGTAACCGCCGCCTTGAACGATATCTCCGGCAAGAAGCATGAGATCCGGCTTGCGCGTGCAAATCATTTTGAGGTTCTCAATGAACCCCTGCGTTTCGGTGACGAGGTACTTCGTCTGCCCCGCTGGTCGCCCGGTGCTTGCCGGATCCTGCGGGCCGACCGGCCAGTCGCGGAATGTGGTTCGGCCCTCGGGATCGGTTTCGGAGTCCGCGAATACCGTCAGGCGGATCGGGCGTTCTCCCTTGTGGGTTGGGGGCGTTCGGAACTCACCTCGGTGCTGCGAATCGCCCTGCCTCACCGAGTAGCGGTAAGTCGTGTTCGGCTGGAGTCCGCTCAGCTTAACCTGATGCTTGAAGTTCCGATTCTCGAACATGTCTGGGAAGGCGCCGCGCTCCTTCTCCTCCAGTTCGCTGTAGTTCAGAACCGGCATGAGCTTCGGCTCGCTCACATAGACAGTCGTTCCGCCTGGCCCGGTGAGAGTGAGTTCCCCTCTTGCGGCTTCTTCCGTGTGCCAGTTCACGATCATCGAATCGCGATGGGGGGCGAGGAGATGGGGCAGAACACGGAAGTCGCTGGGGCTGGATCCAAGCAAGAGGGCGAGCATGCCTCTAGCTTAGAACCACTTAACCGAACCCTAACCGAGTGAATCCTGAAGGTTTCCCTGCGCTCCGCTAGATTAAGAATGCTCCGCCGGGATTGCTTGGCCAATGAACAAGAGGCAGTTGGTTTCCGGAACATCAATGTGGATCTCGCGCATTCCGTAGGGCTGATCGAACGGCGCACGGTGCCGGATGCCTTGGACGTGCGGCTCGATCTGACTCCACAGTTCGTCCACCGCATCGGTCTCCATATAAACATCCATCCCGCCAATGTCCTCGCCCGCCGGGAGCAGATGAACCGAGGCTCCATCCTTGACGAGAACGGCGTAGCTTTCCGAATTCATGACCGCCTCGAATCCGAGATGATTGATGAAAAAGTCCGCTGTCGTGGGGATATCCCGGCTTGGAATCATCGGGCTCATCGAGAGGGCTTTCGGCATGGAATCTACATTACCTCCGTCTCCTGAGCTCGGAATGTTCTTAGTGAAACTGCCTTACTTCCACCGAAGCGCGGCACGCCTCAGCCGCTCGCTGGCCCCAGTTTGTGGCTTCTTCGATCGTGGCCGCCTCGATCACCCAGAGACCCCCGACATGCTCGCCACAATCCAGGTACGGGCCGGGCTGAATCGCCAGGGTGCCATCCTCGCTTCGATGGATGGCGAGCGATTCCGTAATCGACCGCAGTCCTCCGACAAAGATGCGACTTCCCGCTTCCACCATCGCGTCGTTCAGCTCATCAATCGCCCGCCCCTGTTCCGGCGTTTCGACACTGGGGTCGCAGTCGTTCGGTCGGTGGATGGTGATGAGGAATCGCGGCATCGGAGGCAAGACTACCATTCCCGAAGAAACCAAGCTCATCAGTGGTAGCCCTCATGTGGCTCGCACTGCCTGGTTCCCAGTTGCAGTGACCAATGAGGAAGCTCCGCGATCCCCGATCTTGGAGACTCGGGTGTAACCTCTGTCTTCGGCACTTTGTGCGACCCGTGTTTCCGGTATGGACATTCAAAATAATGGCGGCCCCGGAGGGAATCGAAGCCCCGACGCCCTCCTTAGGACTGAAGAAAAATAGGTCGAAAAACCTCTAGTTTGAGTCTACAGTCGTCTCAGGAAGTCTCACAAAATCCAGGGGCTAAGAGAGACCTTTAGAGAGACCTGGCCCTCAGGTCTCTCTAATCCCTCCATTTGGTCTCTCACCCGTCACAGGGTCTTTGCCGATTCGCCTCACTCCGTTTATGCACTAACCGCCAATGCTGGAGACTCGTTTTCCAAACAACCAAAAAAGGGCTGGGGTCACGATCTGGTCGAGGAGCGTGCTAGACACGAGACCTCCCAAGATCACCACAGCGATTGGTTGAAGGAGCTCCTTGCCGGGTTCTCCTTGCGAAAGTGCCAGTGGCAACAGCCCGAAGGCGGCGGCTAGAGCGGTCATGAGAACGGGAGAGAGCCGCTCAAGAGTGCCCCGCACGATCATGTCCTGGCTGAAAGTTTCTCCTTCCTCCTTCATCAGGTGATCATAGTGCGAGAGCATCATGATGCCGTTTCGGGTTGCGATTCCGAACAGCGTGATGAACCCAACCATGGAAGCAACTGAGAGCACGCCGCCGGTGAGAAACACAGCGATGACACCACCCACCAAAGCGAGGGGCAAGTTGACCATCACTTGCAATGCCAAGCCCCACGACTTCAGCGCGACATTGAGCACTAAGAAGATTCCGATGATGGTGAAGGCTCCAATCAATAGGATTCGGGCCATCGCGCTCTGCTGGCTTTGGAACTGCCCACCGTATTCAAGGTAGTAACCCCTTGGCCATTCGGTTTGTTTGGGCTTCATCTTAGCTTGAAGTTCCGTGACGACGCCATTTAAGTCGCGCCCTTCCACATTTGCCTGAATGACGATGCGCCTCGACACATTTTCTCGGTTGATCGTGTTGGGGCCGGTTTCTCGCTTTACGGTCGCCAACTGCGATAGCGGAATCCGTTGGCCAGAAGGAGTATTGATGAGCGTTGACCCAATGACATCGAGGTTCGTTCTGGCTTCTGGAGTGAACCAGACCACCAAGTCGAACGTTTGCTGACCTTGAAGAACCTGGGAAACGGTATGTCCGCCGAGCCCGACTTCCAAATTCTCAGCAAGCTCGTAGGGCGTTACGCCATACCGTGCCGCCGCGACTCGATCAATCTGAATGCTGATCTGCGGAACTTCAATTTGAGGTTCCTCTTGAAGATCCACGATACCGGGAACAGACTCCATCGTCGTTTCCACTTGGGCGGCGAGTCTTCTCAACTCGTGAAGATCACTTCCGAACACCTTCACCGCCAACGCGGCGCGAACGCCGGATGACAGGTGATCAAGTCGGTGCGAAATCGGTTGCCCGAAGGCGACATAAACGCCCGGAATCGCTCCAATCTTGGCCCTTAGCTCATCAGTTGCTTTGGTAAGCCCTCGTTTGGAGGGAGCAAGCCCAACATCAATTTCCGAATAGTTCACACCTTCAGCGTGTTCGTCCATTTCTGCCCGTCCGGTTCGTCGCCCGATATGGGTCACTTCGGGAACTGTGAGAGCCGTGTTCTCAATGATCTTGCCAATCCGGTTGCTTTCATCCAGGCTCGTCCCAGGAGGCAGAATTGCGCTGAGGGCAAGGGATCCCTCATTGAACTTCGGCAAGAACTCGCGACCCAGTTTCGGAAGCATGAATACAGCCACTGCCGTCATCGCTACGGTTGCTCCGATCACAATCCAAGGGTGCTTCATGGATGCTCGAACAACCGGAGCATTCCATCGCTTGAGCAATGTCACGAGTTTGGAGTCACCATGACTCTTGAGCTTGACTTTGCCCAAAAGCAAAGCGCAAAGTGCAGGCGTCAGGGTCAATGAAACCAAGAGCGAAGCGATCATCGAGAAGATGAATGCAAGTCCGAGTGGTGTGAAGACTCGGCCCTCCATTCCTTCCAAAGAAAGGAGCGGAATGAAGACGAGAACAATAATCAGCGTCGCGTAGACGATGCTGTTTCTAATCTCCGCACTCGCTGAATAGATCACTTTGAGAATCGAATCTGGCTTCTCCTGAGCCGCGTTGATGCGAAGCCGCCTAAAGACGTTTTCAACATCAACAATGCTATCGTCTACAACCAGTCCAATTGCAATCGCTAGCCCACCAAGGGTCATCGTATTGATGCTAATCCCAAACTGGTTGAGCAGCAGCAGAGTCAGGATGAACGACACGGGTATCGAAACCAGCGAGATCACCGTTGCTCGAACGTTCATGAGGAACGCGAGGATGACGATGAGAACGATCACTCCCGCTTCGAGAAGGGCTTTCTCAACGTTGAGAACCGAGTTCTTGATAAAGTGCTCTTGACGGAAGAGTTCCCGATTGACTTGCACATCTCCAGGAAGGGCATCCGAAATCTCGTTCAGAGCCCTGTCGAGCTGCTTGGTGAGTTCAAGGGTGTTTGAATCCGGCTGCTTCTGCACCGAGAGGATCACGGCCGGATCGCCGTTCACACTTGCGTCGCCTCTTGGGAGCCCTTTTGCGAAGACAACGTCAGCAACCTGCCCAATGGTGACTGGAATCCCGTTCACGGCTTTTATCGGAGTGTTCTTGATGTCGTCAAGATTGCGAACCCGCCCCTGAATACGGATGACCGCCTCGCGATTCGGCTCTTGAAAAAAGCCACCGCCGGCGTTCGTGTTGCTCTCTCTTGCTGCTTCTAGAAGTTCATCCAGCGTGATGCCAAATTGCTTGAGTCGAGCTGGATCGGTGAGAACCTGGTACTGCTTTGTGCCACCACCAATGGGAACCACCTGCGATACGCCGGGAACCGCAAGCAGGCGGGGCCGAATCACAAAGTCTGCCATCGAGCGAACTTCAATCGGAGGGGTGTTGCCCGACTTGCTAGAGACCGCCACGAGCATAATCTCGCCCATGATCGAACTGATTGGGGAAAGTGAGGCGACCGCTCCCTCAGGAAGCCGCGATTGAGCTAGCTGGAGTTTCTCATTGACGACCTGGCGTGCTCGGTAGATATCGGTGTTCCAATCGAACTCAACAAACACGATGCTGAACCCAGCACTTGAAGCCGAACGCACGCGCTGAACGCCCGTTGCCCCGTTCATCATCGTTTCGATTGGGAAGCTCACAAGGGCCTCCGTTTCTTCCGGGGCCATGCCGTGCGCCTCAGTCATGATGGTCACGACGGGACGATTAAGGTCTGGCAAGACATCGACATCCATCCTGGGGATGGTCATTGCGCCAAACAAGATCAACATCGCCGTCAGCACGACGACGAGAACCCGCTGCTGCAGGCTCATCTGAATCAGTCGGTTGAGCATTAGCGCCCTCCCAATGTCTTGCTTTGGACAAGCATCCAGTGTCCACGACTCAAGAGCCACTGATCTCTATAGCGATGCTCCGAATGAGATGAACCTGCCATCTTGCTCCGCTCCAAGGTCCACACCGTCGCCCGGTTTCCTGAGACGGTGAGCCTCAAGACTGAGGTGCCATAGGCCTCCGGAAGCTCCCCCCTCCACAAACGCGCAGTATAGTTCGGTCGCGACACAACCCGCCCGCTACCGGTGATCAACTCAAACTTAGGATGAAGCATCCCGGCAAGTTGCTTGACGTCATGGGCGAGATAAGCGGTATCCCATTGCTGATACCGGGAGCGAATCTGTGCCTCCGGCGTCTGGGGTCCGAATGCGATCACAAGTGCGAGAGCGAGTGGCATCACTTCGAACCTCCCAAAGCCATCAGCTGATAGGAACCGCTCGTTGCCACTTTGCGACCAGCAACGATGCCTTCGACGACGGTGCGGTCTCCGAACGTACCCTTGATTTGCACCAGAGTGCGGCGATAGACACCAGCCTTCTCTTCGACAAAGACCACGTCAAGGCCCTTGTCGTTCTGGACAGCTGATGAAGGAACGGTCACGGCGTTACCGCTTCCGACTCCGAGATTCACGCGCACAAACATGTTTTGCTTGAGCCGTTCGCCAGGATTGCTAATCACAATCCGAACCTGGGTGGTTCGCGTTTGAGGATCAACTTCGTTATGAACAAAAGCGACTTCGCCTTCATAGACTTCATCTGGGTAGGCATCGGCTACGACTGTCATCTGCTGGCCGATCCGAACCTTGGGGACGTCGCTTTCATAAACATCTGCGAGAACCCAGACGATGTCTGCATTAAGAAGATCGTACAGGAGTTCCCCGGTTCCAATGGTCTGCCCCACGCTGACAAAGCGATGCTCAACTTCGCCCGAAATTGGAGCCGTGATGGTGATGATGTGTCCACCACCGCCGCCGCCAAGCAGATTTATCCGATCACGGGCGAAACGTATGGAATTTTGAACTCTGGCCAAGTCAGCGCGGGCCTGAAGCAACCGACTTTCAGCCGACCTTTGGCTTGACCGCGCAAGGTCAAGCTGCGCACGGGCTTGATCCACCTCTCGTGCATTACGAAGACCCTGTTTAGCGATTCCTTCTTCACGCGAGAGGGATTCTTGCGCTAGCCTGAGTTGAGTTGTCGCATCGGTTTTTGATGCGAGAGCTTCGGCGAGCTCTGACTCGGCTCGATCAAGATCGCGCTGGGCGACTACACCCGACTGGATTCCGGAACGAAGGCGATTCACGAGCTTATCAAGTCTTGCAACTTCCGCCGTTGCTGCTTCCCATGCGGATCGGGAAGTTGAGACTTCGGATTTTGCTCTTTCCAATGCTGGAGAAGAGAACTCACCTGCTTGCGCCATTCGAGTTTGGCGATCTAGATTTCGGGTGGCAACCTGAACTTCCGTCTTTGCCGACGCGATCGAGGCTTCAGCGACTTTGATTCCCGCTTGGCCCTGCGACAACTCCGCGATGGCACGGCGGTAAGCAGCCTGTGCATCAGCAAGTTCAGCACTTTCGATCACCGCAAGCATTTGTCCACGGCGTACGCTGGTTCCCGGCAGGGCACCAAGCCGGATCACCCGTCCGCTCGTGCGCGAGTTAACCTTAACCAATCCATTGGGATTAGCCGAGACCTTGCCAGTGGTCTGCAAGCCCGTGGCAGAGCTGGAAACTTCAGCATTGGCGGTCTTGAGTCCGATCAAGTTCATCTGTTCTTTCGAGACGGAAACCAAATCAAGATCAGGCTTCATCTCTTCGTTCTCAATCGAGAGGACAAACTTGATGCCGTCTACAGTCTTCGTAGCGGTCTCTTCTTGATTCGGTCCGGGATAAGCCTTGAGTTGGGGACCTGTTGCATTGGCAGCATCAGTTTCAGTGACAATGTGACGACCGTCTGGACCGTGCATATGGCCCGCTTCGTCCTCTTGCGCAAACGCCCTTGAAGGGATAAGGCTCGCGACGAGAGCGACTGCCAGGATTCCAGCTACGCCCTGAGATACGCTCTTCTTTCCCATTCGAAAGGCAACGTAGAGCGCGGCGATTGCTGCTAATGCTCCGCCGACGATGAGGAGGTAGTTTGGTCCGTGGTGGTCATCGTGCCCCGCCGCGCCGCCTTGAGCGGAGACCGCAGGCACGTAGACTGGAAATTCGACTTTAATCTTCTTTCCGTCCGGCATCGTTACGTCTTGGTCTAAGACATACTCACCCGGCTCGGTGTACGTCATGTGTGAGCCATACACTTCGTTCTCTGGTTCGTAGGCGTTCTTTTCGGTGTGGATCGTTTGGCTCGGCTTATCTTTGGGCGAGATCTTCGAGTTCACCTCGGCACCCAAGACAATCTTGCCGTCCGCCCCTTCGATTCTCATATCGTGATGGCTGAGAATGAATGAACTGGCGCCCTTCGCGTCCTCTGCGGTGACGATGTGCCGTCCATCCGGCCCGTGCATATGCCCTTCTTCCTCAGGTTGGGCAAACGTCAAAGTTGAGACAATAAGAAGTGGAATCAACACTGTCAGGCGTTTCATCGAGGCACCTCAGTTCCGGGAAGGATTAGTTGGGCTTTCCAAAGTTCAACCTCAGCGAGTCGCAAATTCAGCACCGCTTGGATGTGATCCTGTCGAAGTTTTGCCAAAGTTTGCTGTGCTTCGAGAACCTCCACAAGCGTGACAAGTCCCGATGCATAGCCTTCGCGCATCGCCGTAAGCATGGACTCTCCTTTCGGCAGGACATCGCCTTCATAACTTGCCGCAACTGTTTTGGCTGTTTCAAAGGCGGAGGTTGCCTCAGCAAGTTTGAGGTCCGCGAACCTTTGAGCTTCGGACACGACTGCCTGGGCTGAGACGACCTCATTCCGCGAGGCGTTCAGAGCAGCTCTACGTTGCCCCGAATCGAAGAGTGGCATCCTAAGTGACAACTGCAGTCCAACGTTGTCCCGCTTGAATGCATTGCGATCCAAACTCCAAATGTCAGTGGCAAGTCCCGCAGTGAAAGTTGGCGCAAACGCAGAGCGCGACATATCAACTAGGGCTTCAACAATGCCGACTTGCTGGGCAGCTCGCATCAAATCGAATGAGCGTGCGATCGTTCCGATCTCTTCAATCTCGGGCCAAGCCAGAGAAGTGAGGGGTATCTCTTGTCCAAGAAGGGATTGAAGGGCAAGTTTAGTCGATCTGAGACGTCCTTCGGCAATGGTGAGATGTTGAGTTGCACGCAGAACATCAACCTCCGCTCTGGTGACGTGAACTCTCGGGGCTTCCCCTATTTCGTGCTGCTTAGCTACCGCTACTTGAAGCGCCTTAGCGGATTCCAGGCTCAAACGCGCACCTTCGACCTCTCCGTTCGCCGAGTGGAGCTTTGCGACGTTAACTAAGAATTCTTGCGACACATCTTGTTGCGCCCGCATAACTTCAATTTGAGCCAGCTTAAGGTTGGCTTGTGCAAGTTTGGAAGAAGCTCTTCGGCGACCAAAGAGGTCAAACTCTTGGCTGAGCACAGAGTTGCCATTGGTGTATCCAACACCCGGTGCAACTTCGAGAGAGGGACCTGGGTTGATTCGAGCACCCGAAAGAGATGCCCGTCTTGCATCCACAATGGATTGCGCCGCCTTGACGAGGCTACTTCTCTCTTGGGCTAGGCGAATGAGTGCTGTGATTTCGCTCGATTGAGCGTGGGCGGTGGCAACCAGTGCCAGCGATACCATTAATGAGATGAATGATCTGCGTTTCAATTTTCAGTTCCTGCTGTTCAGGGCTTAAACCGAAAGGTTCTAAGCCGGATTACGTGAGGGCGCATCAAACAGTAGGAAGTGGGGGACCACGGCTTGCAACTACGCCTGGTGGCCCGGTCTGAAATGGAACGAATGGATGCGAAATCCTAGAGACGACCGGACACTCGATCGCTAAGACAAGGCTCGGAATATCTGGCAGAACCGCAACAAAATCCGTTGATATCCGGGAGGATCGTTGTTTCCTTACCGCAGCTTCGTCAGCATGATCATGCAAGTGGTGATGATCATGATCCTCCGTCAGTTGTGCATGCGTCGAAGTATCGCCATGCTCGACCTCAGAATGATCGTATTCAGCGATATGCGCGTGGATGGCAACGGGGTCACCATGGTGGTGATGCGGCGCAAAAACGTGAGCCTGCATTCCTAGCAGACTGAGAAGCCACAACAGCAGGACGAACGCTTTCACAGATCGTCTTTACAGACGTACCCCAAACCGGATCGGTCGCACTAGTCGACAACCTTTCCGTCTTGGAACTTCACCGTCTGATCAGCATAGATCCAGAGGTCAATCTCCGAACCGTTCGGACCATGGTCGTGCTTCGTATCTTTCGGCGCACCTTTGATCTTCTTAACGTCGGCCATGGACATTCCCGGCTTAACTCCCGACGCGGTATCACCGCTCGGTTTGGGGGTGTTGTCGGAAGCGGAAGCTCCGCTATTGGAAGTATCAGTTTGCGTCGCGGTTTCACCGCTCGGTTTGGCGGGGTTGCCGGAAGCGGAAGCTCCGCTATTGGGAGTATCAGTTTGCGTCGCGGTTTCTGATTGGCAACCAGCGATCAAAACTCCAGCCAGCAGAAGTAGCGGGGCGATCTTCATTTTGAGGAGGATACCTGCTCGTGGGAGATCCTGCCGGAGCGACCTGGTCCAGACCGGATTGGTGATCTTTGCCCGCTTGAGTGGCAGTTGATCGGCGGCCTCGAAGGGGCACTAGTGCCCGACGCCCTCCGTATCATAGAGGGTGCTATCATCTCGAATTGAACCTAGGCTTCTGAATTCATGGTGATCAGGTCTCTCAATTCTGTTTGAGAGACCTGGGAGAGACCAGATTGTCAAATTGCCTCCCGAGGGCCCCGATTCAGCGAGTTTTAGGTTCAAAATAGTGGCGGCCCCGGAGGGACTCGAACCCCCGACGCCCTCCTTAGGACTGACATTTATTAGGTTCAACGAACTAGGCCGTTCATCCGTCGTTGAACCTAAATGTCCACAGTTTTCCACCGCGTTAGAGAGACCTTGGAGAGACAAGAAATGAGCTCAATTGCGGCAATGTGGTCTGAATATGCGCTTGACTAATCTGCCAAACTCATTCCATGTCTGAGCAAACAGAAGCACCGTCGCGCCGGGAGGTCTTCTTGAGCAGCACGTTGCTCGGCGGCTTGACGGATGAACAGGTCGGGGAGCTTGTGGTGAATTCTCGGATGGCACATGCCGAGAAGGGCGAGACGATTTGGCTTAGCGGTAGCAGTGTCTCTTTTTTTGGCGTCGTTGGTACTGGTTTCATTAAGATGACTACAGTGGGGCCAAGCCATCAGGAGATAACGACCGAAATCATGGGGCCAGGGCACGTGTTCGGTTTGTTAGGGACCATCGATGGCACAGGGTGTCCTCAGTCAGCCAAAGCGATCACCGGAACCTGGTATCTCAAAGTGCCGAAGGCAGGCTTTTTGCCGGTCTATGAGAAGAACGTCGTTTTGAAAGAACAGGTTTTCAAGCGCACTGCGCACCGGCTAAGACAGTCATTCGACCTCATCGCCCACCTTTCAGTAGGGACAGTTGAGCAACGCGTGGCGGCGGTGCTTCTCGTACTCACGCGGTCGTTTGGGCGTGAGCTCCCCGAGGGGCTATTGTTGGACGTTCCTCTCACGAGGCAAGAAATCGCTGAGCTCGCTGGTACGACCGTGGAGTCCACGATCCGTATCATGAGCCGCTGGCAGAAGCAAGAGTGGATTGAAACCCAAGCGCGCCACATTCTTGTGAAAGACCTGGAAAAACTGCTTCAGGCCGTACGGTAGGTTCAGAATTTCCAACCGAGCATGAAGTAGCCGAAGGTCTGATTTCCCGATCTGACTCCGCCAATGGACTTCACAAATCGGCCTGGAAGAAAGACTCCAGCGCCAGTACTCATGGTGATGCCATTGGCCAACGTCGACGAGTAGTCTAGACTGATTTCCTGCCCAATATCGCGACCTGCGTTCCCGGTTGGGTCTCTATAGAGCGTTGCGCCGAAGGCATTAATCGCTCCGCCTACTCCGTACCAAGCGTCACGCTTGTCGTAAAGCTGCAACCACGTGTAACTGAGCCGGAGCGACGAATCGGCACTTGGTTTGAACTTCAGTCCCGCGGTCGCAGAGATAATGTTCTCCCATCCGGTCGTGTCCATCAATCCGAGCCGATCATGCCCGGTGGGATAAAGCTGATCAAAAGTGGAGTTGACCCGGTTGCTACTGCCGCCGCTGGCGACGTTAAGTTCGCTGTACACCTCTACTTTTGGCGCGATATCCATCCCATACCTTCCATTCGCTGCCCAAGCCTGCACGCTTTTCCTGTCCTGATGACCCGCTTGGAAGGCGATTTGGTAGTTCAATGTCGAGATCGCATTCGGCTTCAACGTTCCCTCATTCGAAAGCGTATACCGAGTCTGAGCTACCCCCTTTGCATCATCAACTTTGATGATGAATGCCGTCGTGTTGGACGCCATCTTGAAGGTGACTCCCGACAAAACTAAGTTCTTCGAGGGAGTTGGCAATACGCCGGCACGCATCAGGAAGAAGGTCCAAGTCCGGTCCTCAACTTTTAGGCCTTCGAACGCGTTGGCGATATTGTTCCAATCGAGTTCGCCGATGAGCCTTCGATTGCCCAACCCGAAACGTTGCCGCCCTAGTGTGTAGGTGGTCGCACCATTCTTGAAGCTGACGTTGGCTTCAAGGAGATCGCTTCGGATCGCAATACCGTTGCCGGCGGGGAACCAGTTGAGTGAGCTCGCGTGTTGCTACACGACTCTGCCGGTGAGCCCATCCTTGCTCAACTGCAAGCCAACTCGCCCACGGAGCAACAGGTTGCTCCGATTATCGCCCCTGTCGGGTTGAAAGTCCGCGTCGATCCGCCGCTCATACCGGGATCGAAACTCCAGCACTGGCTTGATCTGAATGTCGCGACTGTCGAAGTTGTCCAATGGGATCGGCATAAGTCAATCTTTGCTGATTGCTTCTTGGATTTCTACGATATAGGTCATATGTGGAGTGATGGGAAGAGCGAGCCACCCGACTTTATGATGGATATCATGGTGGGCGGTTGCTCGGCGTGCAACCATAGTCGTTGTGAGTGAACGGCAGTTCTACATAGACCCAAGCCGGTGCATCGGTTGCAATGCCTGTGTTCAGGCGTGCGCCGAGTGCGACACCCACCCGGGCGTTTCGATGATCCACTTAGAGCAAGTACAGCGCGCCGATACCGTTCAGACGACGCCGATCATCTGCATGCATTGCGATGAGCCCGCTTGCGCGATGGTGTGCCCAGCGGATGCCATCAAAAAGACGCCCGATGGAGTGGTTCAAAGCTCGCTCAAGCCGCGCTGTATCGGGTGCACGAATTGCCTGTTCGCTTGCCCATTTGGAGTGCCCAAGTACGACGTTGAGGTGGACCAGATGATGAAGTGCGACATGTGCTACGACCGCACTTCCATCGGACTCAAACCCATGTGCGCTACCGTATGCCCATCCGGCGCTTTGTTCTACGGGACGCCCGAAGAACTCGCCGCCGAACGCTCAGGAACCCCGATCAACGAGTTTATATTTGGCAATAAGAAGATTACTACCAAGGTTCACCTGATGATGCCCCGAGGCACAAAACAACTCACGGTTAAACCCGATGCGGTCGTTCGTCGATCTGACCTTTTGACCGCCGTGCGACAAGTGGAGCGATAATCCAACATGAACGACAAGCTGAAAGAAGATTTTCCGATTGAGTGGGAAGACGACCACTTTGTGACCCGCCGTGAGTTCTTCAAGTTTCTCACGTTAGCCAGTGGTGGTGTAGCGGTTGGCACGGCGGCACTGGCGGCTTACGCCCAAATTCCGAGGGAGGAAATCAAGTTTGAGGCCGCAAAGATATGCTCGACTGAAGATTTGAAGCCCGGTTCCGCCCTGGCTTTCAGCTTCCCGCGACCTGGTGATCTGTGCATTCTAGTCAGGAAGCAGGACGGCGAATTTGTTGCCTTCAAACGGCGGTGCACTCACCTTTCTTGCCCCGTGGAGTACGAAGTCAAGAACGAGCGTGAGCTCCTCTACTGCCCATGCCACAACGGTGCTTTTTCCTTGGACGACGGTAGCGTGGTTCAAGGTCCGCCGCCGCACCCCCTTCCCCGAGTTAAGATCGAAGTTCGCGGTAGCGAAATCTGGGCGACTGGTGCAATCAAAGGTGGCCACTAGTGAACACGCCGGAATTCCATCGCCGTCGGCAAAAAGCGGTTGTCTTCGTCGGCTTTTTGCTTTTTGCGTTAATCCTGTTTCTCATTCAGCTATGGCTGTTTGTGATGGTGCTTGAAAATATCTTGGCCGGAAAGACCGGCATGGTGATTCAAGCTTCGGCGTTCAGCTTCTTGCTTCTGGGCATCAACATCTGGATGCTCGCCGGGGTAAAGCGGCTGATGAAGATGCAGTAGTGGTTAGGCCTTGGGATGAAGGCGGTCAAGTCGGTGTTGCACGATTTCGGCCCGGCTTGGGCAGGTTTCCCACCGGCGATGCTCCATTTTGAGAGTTTCCAGAGCCAAGTTCGCCGCCTCCTCGGGGGTCATGCGGGATTCAATCGCGGGAAATAGCACCCGTTCTTCCCAGCGAATGTGATCTTCGAGAGCTTGCCCCAAGGCCAAGCAAGAGCCCGGTAGTTCGCCAAGAAGTTGTTCGATCAGGCGGTGTTCGTCGTGCAACCGCATGGAATCTTCACCGGCGAGCGGGCCGAGGAGCCGCTCCTCCTCGGCAAAGTGGTCGGCAAGCTCCCGCTCCCAAGCCGCACGAGCCAGTGCGGGAGCGTCCGGACGCTCCTCTCTTAGCGCCCGAGCGAGGTGCAGACCGTCATTATGGTCCCGAGAGAATGGCTCCAGCGCAAAGGCCCGTTTCATTGCGGCGGCTCAGACTTCTCGATCTTCACACAGGCCCGTTTGTATTCAGGAATGCCACTGACGGGATCGTAGGAACGGATGGTGAGATTGTTTGCCGCCTTACGCCCGGGCCAGTGGTACGGGATGAAAACGGTGTCCGGGCGAATCGTGGTGACCACTTTCGCCTGAAGGACGACTTCGCCGCGCCGACTCGTGACGCGCATCCAATCCTTATCGGCAATACCATATTGTTCGGCCAACGTCGGGTGGATCTCCACGTAGGGATCGGAACAGAGATCAACCAACCCTCCGATCCGGCGAGTTTGTGTTCCACTCAAATAGTGCGACACAACGCGCCCGGTTGTCAGAACCACCGGGTACTCGTCATCCGGTTCTTCCAGCGGCGGACGGTACTTCACAGCATTGAAGTGGGCTTTGCCGTCTGGGGTCTCAAATTTCAGGTCCTCCCACAGGCGGGGGGTGCCTGGGTGGCCAATTTCGGGGCAGGGCCAAAAGACGCCGAGCTCATTCTCGATTCGCTCGTAGGTGATTCCGTAATAATCAGCGGTTCCGCCCTTGCTCGCCACTCGCAATTCGTTGAAAATGTCCTCCGAAGTCTTGAAGTGGTCAAAAAACTTGCCTCGTCCAAGCCGCCGAGCGAGTTCCAAGATGATGTCGGTGTCGGCCTTGGCGTTTCCAGGAGGATTGACCGCCTTTTTGATACGGATCACCCGCCCTTCGGCGCTCGTGCTCGTTCCTTCCTCTTCTTCGTGAAGCGATCCCGCCATCACGATGTCGGCATGGTGAGCTGTTTCATTCAAGAAGAAGTCGATGGCCGTGTAGTGCTCTAGTTTGTTGAGTGCCTCGCGAGTGAAGTTAGAGTCTGGCAGCGAGACCAGCGGGTTGAAGCAAATAGAGATAAGGGCTTTGATCTCACAGGCGTGGATCATTTCCATGATCTCGGGAGCGGTGTGGCCTTTGCCGGGGAGTTCTTCGTCGGTGCAGCCCCAAACCGAGCAGATGTACTCGCGGTGAGCCGGGTTTGAGATATCTCGATTGCCGGGCAGCTGGTCGCACTTGTGGCCGTGTTCGCGCCCTCCTTGTCCGTTGCCTTGCCCCGTGATGGTTCCATATCCGCAACCTTTTCGCCCGATCCGCCCAGTTGCGAGAACGAGGTTGATGCAGCTCACCACGTTGTCCACGCCTTTGGAACTGTGTTCGATACCCCGCGCGTGCATCAGGAAGCTGGTCTTAGCTTCACCCCACATTTTTCCGGCTCGAACGATGTCCTCAACCTTGATCCCGCTGATTCGGCTCGCCTCTTCCAGGGGGAGCGCAAGAGCCGCTGCTTTCGTTTCTTCCCAACCCGAAGTGAATTCCGCGATGAACTCTTCGTTGGTCAGTCCCTCTTCGATCAGCACCCGTAGAATTCCAAGCAACAACGCCGAATCCGTTCCCGGGAGCACCGGGAGGTGAAGATCGCAAGTGCGGGCGATGGGCGTCACGCGGGGATCGATCACAATCAGTTTCGCGCCGCGATCCCGGGCTCGCCAAATGTAGTCGGTCGTAATGGGGGAACACTCGGCCACGTTCGTTCCGGCAAGGAGAATCACTTCGGCGTGAACGATGTCCTCCCAGTAGTTTGAAGCTCGGTCAAGCCCGAATGCCTTCTTGTTACCCGCCCCTGCGCTCACCATGCATAGGCGACCGTTGTAGTCTAGGTTGGCGGTCTGCAATCCGAGTCGTGCGAATTTTCCAATCAGATAACTCTTTTCATTGGTGAGAGAAACGCCGGAGAGAAAGGCTACGGAGTCATTGCCGTATTTAGCCTGAACGTCTTGGATAGCCTTGATGGTGGTGCTGAACGCTTCCTCCCATGAGATGGAAATGAACCCTTGTCCCGGCACGTTCTTCATCGGGTTGAGAAGTCGATCAGGGTGGCCTCCTTGCAGGTATCGCTTCACACCTTTAGGGCACAACTTACCTCGATTGAAGGGGAACTCCTCCCAAGGCTCGAACCCGATCACTTGGTCATTTTTGACCTTCAGCTGGATCCCGCATTGCATTCCGCAGAAGCAACAGTGCGTCTTCACCAACTTGTCGGGATCATCCCTGCCCACCCAACCGCCAGGAGGCGTGTAGGCGGGGTGCGGACCGAATTCTTCGATCAGCTTCTCGATTGAGACAGGGGGTTTAGCCATATCTGAAGTTTAGTCTCGCTGGGAGGATGCCGCTATGACAGGCATCATAAGCCCAATCCCTTCTGGATCAGCTTAGCCACGGCAAGTAGCAAAACGATACCCAACGCTCGCCGAAGGGCAAGACTTGATACTCGATGGGCTCCGAGGAAGCTGCCACCGACTGCGCCAAGAATGCCAACTGTAATGAGAGGCCATAGGCTCAGGCTCTCTCGTAGGAGATCAAAAGGTCGAGCCGAGAGCCCGGCCAACGAGTTTGCAAAAATGAACCCCGCAGAGAGGGCTGCTACTTTGTGCGGCTGCGCCCACCGATTCAAGATCATGAGCGGAGACAAGAAAATCCCTCCGCCGACTCCGACAATCCCGCTCAAGAAACCAATGCCAGCCCCCGACCCCACAAGGATAGAACGAACCGGTGGTTGGCTCTCGCCGTCTTTAGCCGGAACGCTCAAAATCAGCACTCCAGCGGCATAAAGAAGCACCGCGGCAAGAACGAGGTCTTGGACTTGGTTTTCGAACTTGAGGCGTCCCCCTAGAAACGCGAAAGGTACAGACCCCAGCAGCAGCGGCCACGCGAGATTCCAATCAAAATGCTTCGCTCGTCCAAATACCACCAGGGTGATACCCGCGACAAAGACGTTGAGAACGAGCGCTGTGGTGGCCCCAACCGCGCTCGGAATCGCGGTGAATGCAAGTAGAGCGAGGTATCCCGAGGCTCCGCCGTGGCCGACCATGCTGTAGCCAAGGGCCACGGCGAAGACTCCAAAATAAAGCCACGGCTCAATCACGTTCAAGGCACTCGACTCCTCCCTGAAGCGAGAAGACGCCGCGAACACCCCGTGCTCTGAGGTCGGCGACTAGGCGGTAACTACGCCTTCCGGAGGCGCAAACGAACAAGGTAGGACGTTGCCATTCGACTTCGTAGCATTCCGCCATAGGCACTTTTCGATGGGGCCGGGTAAGCTCGGGAGTTTCGTGAGGCTCCCGAATATCCACCAACTCAAAGCTTTCAAGATTGATGGAGGTTGCATCTACGTCCCAAGTGCTGCTCCCGGAACTGAGTTCGCCGGAGGATTTGCGACGGATCGTGGTAGCTTCTAATGTGCGGAAATCAAACAAAAGCAACTTGTCATCCAAGACCGGTAATCCAAGGATGCCTTTGATGACTTCGTTCGCTTGGAGAACCCCCATCAGCGAGGGCACAACGCCAAGCACTCCGGATTGGGCGCATGTTCCAACGCAGTGTTCGGGAGGCGGTTCGGGAAATAGATCGGCAAGGCACGGTCCTCCGGGCCGGATCGTCATCAGTTGCCCCTCAAATTGGTGGACACTGGCGGTGACCAAGGGGCGGCCGAGTTGCTGGCAAACTCGGTCGAGCAGAAGCTTTGTGTTTAGGGAATCGGTTCCGTCCACGATCCAGTCGTAGCCGGAGACGAGTTGTTCGGCATTACCTCCAGCGAGGCGCACAGGAAATGTCTGAACCGTCAGCTCGGGCCGGAGGCGACGCGCGAATACGGCAGCTCGCTCGACTTTCAAACGGCCCACATCCGAAGCGGCAAATAGGGTTTGACGATGAAGATTCGAGAGTTCAACCAGGTCGGCGTCTACCAGGCCCAGCGTCCCGATGCCTGATCCCACCAGTGAAGGCAGGCTCCCAGCCGCCAGGCCCCCAACCCCGACCAGTAAGACTCTGGCTCCGGCGAGCGCGGCTTGACCCTCGGGTCCGACTTCGGGAAGTCGCATTTGCCGGGCGAACATCTCGTCGTCAACCGGGCTAGAAACGGCTTCACCGGGGACAACCCACTCGGCGACTCCGCTAGAGTAGGTTTCGCGCTTCCAAATGGGAACCCGCCACTTGAGTTGGTCCATGATCCACTCGCATGCTTCAAAGGCTTCTCGCCGGTGGGGGGAGGCCGTTTGCACGACGACTGCCGTGTCGCCGATGGTAAGTTGCCCGACCCGATGGATCACCCTGGCTTCCGAGAGCCCAAAACGCTCGATGGCCTCTTGAACAAGCGCTTCCCCCTGGGAAAGGGCCATTTCGGGGAATGCCTCATACTCGAGCCCAACAACGGACCGCCCCTCGGCGTGATTGCGTACTTTGCCCTCGAAGACGACAAATCCGCCCGCCGCATTATGGGTTATGTGCTCAGCGGCAATCGGGGCATCGCTTAGTGAGAACTTCATCCGCCTGCCACCGGAGGAATCAGGACAAGTTCACTTCCTTCTTGCAGTGGGTCAGCTGGATCGACAAATTCACCTTCGATGGCAACCCGAATTAGTGCGGGCGGAAGTCCGAGCCGGTGCTCTGCGATGAGCGTTTCGACGAAGTCTCCAACGGACTCGCATGAGGTCGTTTTCTGCTCAACGGCGAGCCCACGGCGCTCTCGCAGGACGGCAAAATAGCGGATTGTCACGGTCTTCATGGGTTTCAATTCCATGGGAAAGGCAAGAAATCGATGTGCTCGCCTTGGACCAGCGTGATC
The DNA here is from genome assembly GCA_020161505.1 of Armatimonadota bacterium. GTDB lineage: Bacteria > Armatimonadota > Fimbriimonadia > Fimbriimonadales > Fimbriimonadaceae > UphvI-Ar2. The sequence goes on from JAIUNY010000003.1 coordinate 98,472, forward strand.
ACATCGGGGTCGATCCTCACAAGTCCGTCGCTCTCCAAAAGGCCAAAGTTCGCGTGGGAGCCAATGAGGTTGCGGATCGTAACCTCACCGCTGGGTAATCGCTGCGCCGGCAGAAACTCTTCGCGTCCCGGCTTCCTATCCATTGTTTTCGCGATTTGCCTGGATTCACATTGGAACTCATCCCCCAGCCAAGTACTGACGAAAACCAGATAACCCACCCATGTCGAGAGAGGATTGCCAGGGAGGCCAAACCATGCTTTTCCATCTTCTCGCACCCCGAAAGCAATTGGCTTGCCTGGTTTCACGGCGACGCCGTGGAACCTCACGTGGAAACCCGCCTCCTCCATGGCCGCTCGAACGAGGTCATAAGCCCCGACGGAAACCCCGCCGGTCGTGATCAGGAGCTCGGAACTTTGGATCGACTCGTGGATCTGAGCGCGCAGCTCTTCTTGGGAATCTGGAGCATGTCGCACTTGTGCGCGGATGCCTCTGAGGGCCAAGGCAGAAGCGAGAGCTGTCGCATTGGAATTGAATATCTGACCGTATTGGAGTGACTGGCCAGGAGGCACGACTTCATTTCCGGTGCTAAGAATGGTGACATTTGGCAGACCGCGGACTTCAACTTTGGCAAGTCCGCAACTCGCGAACGCGGCGAGATGGGGTGGTGTTAACGTCGCTCCCTTTTGCGCGACGAGATGCCCCGCCGGTGCTTCTTCAGCTTGAAACCGCACATGCCCGCCCTTTCGAACTTCTCCCACGACCAAGCCTTCTTGTTCCGAAGCGTCTTCTTGTGCGATGATGCCGTATGTTCTACTTGGCACGGGGGCTCCAGTGAAGATCCGCACGGCCTGACACGGTTGGATGCCCATTGGAGCCGTCGCCCCCGCGGCAACCTCGTCAACGATCTCCCAGGGCCCCTCTGGACTCCCGACGGCGAAGCCGTCCATGGCGGAGTTATCAAAGAGCGGAAGATCAAATGGGGAAACGACATCCTTCGCCAAAACCCGGCCCAGGGCGCGAATCAGCTCCACTCCTTCCGTTGGTATGGTCCGGCGATGATCGCGAATGATTGAAAGCGCCTCTTCGACCGTGATCACGGGTGGCCCTCCCCTGCGAGCATGGAATGAACATGCAACAGGCTCGGCATCAAGCAGGCCATGGCGTCCTCGCACGCTCCCGGGCTGCCCGGAATTGCCAGCACAACCGTCTCTCCAATGATCCCAGCAATCGGCCTGGCAAACATCGCGGTCGGTAGCCTTGAATGGCTGTAGGATTGAAAGGCAGCGACCACACCAGGGAGGCTTTTTTCGAGGAGCGGTGCGATGGTATCAGAAGTGATATCCCTCGGGCCAACTCCAGTGCCTCCGCTGATCACGAGCAACGAAACACCTCTTTCAGCGGCAGCGCGAACCTCATTAACCAGCAATTCCGATTCATCGGGCAGAACGTTCACCGAGACAGAGCCTGCGCCGTGGCCCTTGAGCGCCTGCTCAAGGGCCGGGCCGCTGCGATCTTCGTACTCGGCACGATGCGCTCGATCTGACATCACCAGAACTTGTGCGCTCCAGTCGCTAAGCTGGGGAAGATCGCTCTTCCCACCGGTCTTGGAAAGGAGGCGAACGCCGGCGATTTCCATGTCGTCGTCGATCATTTTCAGCATGTCGTAGAGGGTGAGCACGGCGGCAGCGGCCCCGGTCATGGCCTCCATCTCAACCCCGGTTTTGCCCACAGAGACAACGAAGACCTCGACCACGATCCGGTCTGCTAGAAACTCAAACTCGACCCGCACATGCTCAATCGGGATGTTATGGCAGTAAGGAATCCACTCGGTTGTTTTCTTCGTCGCCTGAATCGCCGCAACCTTAGCGACGGGAACCGGGTCTCCTTTGGGAGTATCGCCATTCTGGACGCGCCGAATCGTCTCCTCGCTCGCCGTGAGTTCAGCGCGAGCGAGGGCCGTTCGCTTGGTCGTGTTCTTAAAAGAAACGTCTCTCATCCGCCGATTTGCACCATGGTCAAGTTATCTCGTTGAGCCCAGTTTCGCATCGGTGGATGGGCACTCCACTTGCCATCGAGGCACTCTCGAACAGCTGTCTCCAGTTCTGAGTCGGGTGTTCCTCCTCGAATCAAGTCCCGTAACGAGACGCTCGGTGGTAAGAAGAGACACGATTTAAGCTGACCGTCTGCCGTCAAGCGAAGGCGGTTGCAGCCTGAACAGAAGCTCTCGGTGACGCTTGAGACAAAGGCGACCCGGCCCTCGGAGCCATCGATTGCATACTCCCGGGCAACATCCGAGGCCCCAGATCCCAAGGGTCGAAGCTCGAATCGCTCGGAGAGTCGGGCCCGAATATCGGCGGACGAGACGACCCGGCCTGCGTTCCAACCGTTGTCGAGAAAAGGCATGAATTCAATGAACCGGACGGTCAGATTGTGTTCGCAGGCAAAATCGCCGAAGTGGATGACCTCATCCTCATTCACTCCGGGAAGAACCACCACGTTGATCTTGGTCTCTAGCCCCGCCGCATGGGCGGTCTCAATTCCTTGGAGAACCCTGGGTAACTCGTTGCGCCGTGTGATCTCAAAGAATCGATCCTGCCGCAGGGTATCCAAACTCACGTTGACGCTTGCCAGCCCAGCCGACTTGAGCGCCACTGCGTCTTGGGCCAAGCGGGTTCCGTTCGTTGTCATTGCAAGCTGGTTCAGACCCGGGATGGCGGCAAGGGATTCAACGAGACCAATGTAGCCCTTGCGCAGGGTTGGCTCGCCGCCGGTAAGCCGGATCTTCCGCACGCCACGCTCAACGAAGAACCGAGCAAGACGCTCAATCTCCTCAAAGCTCAAAATTTCTTCGCGTGGTTGCCAGGCGACGCCTTCTTCGGGCATGCAGTAGACGCACCGAAAATTGCATCGATCCGTGATCGACACCCGAAGGTAGTCATGGAATCGACCAAACCGATCCGTCAGCACGTCCGCGTGGGTCACGACTCAATTGTGCCGTAAGCCGCCGCGTGGAACCATGATATCCATCATAAACCTCGTCGAGAGTGCGGGCCATAACAGGGGCATGCCAGATCGAGCCTTTGCCAACCGCATGCTCCTTCTCAACACCATCGCCTTCACGGTGTGCTTTGCCGTCTGGACGATGTACGGTGTGCTGGGGGCTTTTTTGGTCGATAAGCAGATCATTCCGATCTCCAAAGAGCAGCTCGGTTGGCTTCTTGGTGTCCCCATTCTCACCGGGTCGATCATGCGGTTGCCGGTCGGGCTACTCACGGACCGTTTTGGGGGCAAGCCGGTCTACATCGGCGTGATGCTCCTTGCGACCGCCGGAGTTGCATCCGTGAGCTTCGCAAATACGTTCGCCCATCTCGTGATCTCGGGGCTCATTTTTGGGATGAGCGGCGCGGCTTTCGCGGTCGGCATCGCCTACACATCCGTGTTTTTTCCCAAGGAAAAGCAAGGAACCGCGCTAGGGATATTCGGTGTTGGAAACGCAGGCTCGGCGTTGACTACCCTACTGGCTCCCCTCGCGTTGCAAAGACTCACTCAAGAAGGTAGTCAATTGGAAGGGTGGCGGACTTTGCCTCTGATTTACGCGGCATGTCTTTTTGGAATGACGATCCTGTTTGCGGTCTTTACGAAGAATCGGGTCACGGAAGGAGCGAGCCAAAAGACACTTCGCACCATGCTTGCCCCTCTCAAGTCCGTTCGAGTGTGGCGATTCGGCGCGTACTACTTTCTTGTGTTTGGGGCGTTTGTAGCCCTAGCTCAATGGCTCGTGCCGTACTATCTCAGCGTCTACGGAATGAGCCTCGCCATGGCGGGGCTGATGGCGAGCATCTTTAGCCTTCCGAGCGGTTTGATTCGTGCGCTCGGAGGGTGGATGAGTGACAAGTTCGGGGCCCGAGCTACGATGTATTGGGTGCTGGTGAGCTGCGTGGTTTTGTTCGCGCTGGTCGTCGCGCCACGCATGGACATCATGTCCCCAGGGGAAGGAGTTTTGGCGGATCGAGCCGGAACCGTGACTCAGGTCGGTCAAGATCGGGTTCAAATTGATGATAAGTCGTATCCTTTGAAGACAGCCCGGGGCTCGACCCAAACCCTTTCGAGCAAGGGTTCGAGCCTTTCTGAAGGCACGATCATCTTCCCCCGAAGTCAGTCCTGGCAAGAGCCAGTGGTGCAGGTGGGCCAAAAGGTGAAGAAGCGCGAGCTACTTGCCCGCGGTGTAACTCACGTTTACTTTCAGGCTAACGTGTGGGTGTTCACCACCATCGTATTCTTGGCGGGGATTATGATGGGGATCGGGAAAGCCGCCGTGTATCGCCACATCCCCGACTATTTTCCAAATGACGTCGGCGTTGTCGGTGGGATCGTCGGGGTCATCGGCGGACTGGGCGGCTTCGTTTGCCCGATTCTGTTTGGCTACCTGCTAAAACTGACCGGACTCTGGACGTCGTGCTGGTTGCTCCTGGCCCTCATCAGTGTTGTTTGCCTTGCTTGGATGCACGCAACGATCCTAAAGATGGCGAAACAGGCTCCGGCGACTGAGTAGAGCACCGCGTTCACCAGAGCCCCAGGACTATGATGCTTGGGCCATTTGGACTTCTATGACGGGCATCATAACGCGCCGTGAGCGGATCATCGACAATGAGGAAAGACAAAGAGTCCGACTCATGAAACCACCAACCGACGCTCAAAGAGTTCAAGAATGGCAGCCCAATGACCCTGCCTTTTGGGAGTCAACCGCGAAGCCAATCGCCTGGCGGACGTTGTGGATCACTACGTTCTGCCTTCTTCTGAGCTTCTCCACCTGGTTCATGGTGAGCGCACTGGTCGTGAAGCTCTCCGGGATCGGATTCAAATTCACGCCCCAAGAACTGTTCTGGCTGACCGCCATGCCCGGCCTCGCGGCTGGAACTTTGCGCATAGTCCACACTTTTCTCATCCCGATTTTTGGCACACGGAAAACGGTAAGTATCTCGACGTTGCTCTTGGCGATCCCTTGTGTGGGCTGGGGGTATGCAGTCATGAACCCTCAAACTCCGCTCTCAACCTTTTTGGTTCTGGCGTTTCTCGCGGGTTTGGGTGGGGGCAACTTCAGCTCATTTATGCCGAGCACATCTTTGTTCTTCCCAAAATCCAAACTGGGTACAGCACTCGGGATTCAAGCGGGAATCGGCAATTTTGGCGTGAGTGTCGCCCAGTTCCTCATCCCCGCCATTCTCGGGATCGCCCTGGTTGGTAGTTCGCAAACTTTTACCAATCCAAAAACCGGGGCGACCAGCAACATCTATCTTCAGAACGGGGCTCTGATTTGGGTGCCTCTTGTGCTCTTAGGTGCTGTGGTCGCTTGGTTTGGGCTTCGGGACGTGCCGGTTCAGGCCAGCTTTAAGGAGCAGCTCGATATCTTTAAGGAAAAGCACACGTGGATCATGACCTCGCTCTACATCATGACCTTCGGGTCGTTCAGTGGCCTAGCTGCTGCTTTTCCTTTAATGATCAAGCAGATCTACGGCGGATTCGATGGGGCTCCAGATCCACTGGCTTTTGCTTTTCTGGGGCCCCTTGTTGGTGCAGGAGTCCGAGCTGCCGCAGGGCCAGTCGCAGACAAAGTTGGCGGGGCAAAGGTGACGATGGTCAGCGGGATCGGAATGCTGGCGTGCAGTATTGCAATCCTGCCATTTGCGAATCCAGGCTCAATGGCCAGTTGGAGCGGCTTCCTGTGGCTGATGCTCGGCATCTTTTTCTTTAGCGGCATCGGCAATGCGAGCACATTCAAGCAAATCCCTATGATTTTCCCGCCGCGCCAGGCGGGGGGCGTCATCGGATGGACTTCCGCGATTGCGGCCTATGGGCCGTTCGCTTTCAGTCTGATCCTCGGAGCAGTGCTCGGATCGGGCCGTAATGGAGCCCCATTCTTCATAGGCCTGGCCATTTTCTACGTGATCAATATCGGCCTGAACTGGTGGTTCTATTCCCGAAAAGGGGCTGAAAAACCCTGCTAAGCCATCTAGTGGACGTTACCGGTATGACAATCATCATGGCGGCGGCCCGACTGAGCCCTCAATAATGAAAACCATGATCAAAGAGCGGCCTTCGTTGACTCTGCTTCCGATGCGTTCGACGATTCCCATCGCCAAGTCGGGCACGGATCGCGCGGAGACCCAGGTGTACCGCCCCTTCTTTGTGAGCGGCATCATCACAGTACTTACGGTGGGTTGTCTGCTCGGGGCGATTGCCTTAATGGGTATCGCTCGGCAAGGAAGCTATACGGCTTCCGTCTGGACCCCCTACGTTTTGGCTCACGCCAACTCGCAGCTCTTTGGATGGGTCGGCTTTTTTGTGATGGGCTTTGCCATGCAACAGCACGGAACCACGCTCGCCAAGAGCGCGTCGTTTCACAAGATCGCCTGGTGGGCTCTAGGCAGCATGGGAGCCGGTATTACGCTGCGATTCGCAGCCGAACCTCTCGCCCAGCAAGACGCCTCACGCTGGCTCTGGTTAGGGCTAGTCTCCGCGAGCCTTCAGATCGTTGCCGTGGCGTTGTTCCTGTACAACATCGGAGCTAACCGATACCGGAAGGCGGAACCCCTCACGTGGCCGACCGCGTTTGTGTTCGCCTCGTTGGGGTGCTTGCTCCTGGTCGCCATATTCGAGCCCATCGCATTTGCGCTAAGTCACCAGCCGAGCCGGGAGGCGTCGATTGCCTTTGTCGCCCAATGGTTCACGCCTCTTCGCGAACTGCAATTTTTGGGCTTTGTGGCGATGATGATCTTTGGCGTCGCGGCGAGCAAGTTCCCCGGATGTCTTGGTTTCCGAGCCGCTGATTCAGGTTGGGGCCTTGCCGCATTCGGACTCTGGTCGAGTGGGCTGATCGCCCGGGTGGTGGGTTGGAACGTGTATTTTCAGTCCGGGCTCATGCCGGGCACAGATTTGTGGTTTCGGCTCGGCGGCGTTCTGTTGGCTCTGGGGGCGGGGGCGATGACACTTTCTTTGGGTGTCTTCAGCCCCGTGCGCCATGCGAATCCAAGTCAGAAGTTCATCCGCTCTGCTTTTGCCTGGTTGCTCATTGCAGGCGCGCTTCTGATCCTAGAGCCCTTGCATTTGCGGGCGATAGGCGCTCCGTTTTCGCACGCCTACACCGGCGCGATCCGCCATGCGGTGACGGTGGGATTCATTTCACAAATGATCGTAGCGGTGGGCTACCACTTGGTCACGAAAATGCTGATGCTCGATGAGCGAAAGGTTCCCGCCCTATGGAGTGTCTTTGTTCTGCTGAACGTGGGCAATGCGGCACGGGTCGGTTTGGAAATCATCACGGACGTGAATCGCTCTGCCTTCGCCCCAATGGGCTGGACCGGTTTCGTGGAGCTCCTCGGTCTCGGCATTTGGGCGACGGTCATGCTCAGATTCTTGCTAAGAAGGAGCCAGGCCTATGCGACAAGCTGCTGATACGATTCGAACCATTCTGGATGGCTGCGGCCTGGGCCATGGCAGTAATCCTGCGAGCCTGGACCGCCTCCAAGCCGCCAGCGAGTTGAGAACATTTGACGAAGGGGCCTACCTCTGGCGTCGTTCGGCTCCAGCAAGATTCTTCTGTGTTCTCGTGTCCGGTTTGGTCAGACTCACTCAAGAGGCGCCCTGTGGAAAGCAAGTGGTAGTTGAGCTTCTTGGCCCCAGCGATTGCACCGGCTTGCTCGCGACCCTCGGCAATGTATCTCATCCGTTCTCCTGCTTGGCTCTAACCGATGTTGAGGCCCTGATCGTTGACAGTTATGCCTGGCGGGATGCCACCTTTAATGACCCAGAGCTGCTCCGAAAAGCGACCAGTGCGGCCGTACCGCGTATGTTGGGGGGATACGGGTTTATGGCGGCCATGGCCACTGGCGAAGTGGAAGCTCGATTGGCGCTTGCTTTATTGCGGCTCGATGAGATCAACGCCCGCGATCACGGCCTGGCGACTCCCATCCACCTCACTCGCAAGGCCCTGGCCGAAATCGGGGTCACCACAGTTGAAAGTGCCATTAGAATCACCTCCCGGTGGAACAAAGCAGGAACGATTCTAACGGGCCACAAAAGCCTCACCGTCCTTGACCGGGCCAGTCTCTATTCGACGGCCCACTTGGCCGACTGCAATAAAGTCTTGAGCTCCGACGGCGTATTGACTCCTCTGCACCAATCGGGCTGAACCCCAAGCCGGAGTAAGTCCGATTCGTTGACGATTTCCACGTCCAAGGCCTCCACCCAATCCATGATTCTGGGCGAATCAACAAGGGAGAGCCTCTCCCAGGCATGGCGACAATAAACACCGCACAAAGGTTGCAATCGACCATTGATAGAGGGAATTGCAGCTTCTTTGTCGCCTAGACGGGATTTAAGAGCCCTCGCGACGGCCCCGTCAAAGAGGGGTACATCGCAGGAAAGAACGAAGACAAGATGGCTTGAAGGGCAGAACGCGCGAAGGGCCGCGAGAGGCCCGCGCTCAACCTCGTTATCGGGATGGAAGCAATAGCCATCGAGGGGAGTGCGACCCAGAATAGTGGGTTCCCAACCGGCTTCCCGCAACATTCGTGCTAACCGGACGGCAAGCGGCTCGCTCTCAATCAAGATTGAAGCCTTATCGAAACCCATCCGGCGGCTTGCTCCGCCAGTCAACAGGACAGAAGACTGGTCAGCATGATCGATATCATAGTGCGTCACCGCCTGGCCTTCCATACTCTTGACTATGGCACGGTTGCCAAAACGATATGTCCGGTTCTTTGAAGACTTTCCCGAGGTCGGGAAGGCCTACGAGACCTATGGAGAAGCAGTCGCAACCGCAGGACCGCTCGACGAAAAGACCCGATGCCTCATGAAACTCGCGATGTCTTTCGGTGCCCGTCTCGAAGGAGGTGCAAAGAGCCATGCTCACAAGGCCCTCCAAGCTGGGGCAACCGCTGAAGAGTTGCGCCATGTTGCCGTGCTCGCCGCGCCGACGTTGGGATTCCCGCACATGATGGCTTGCCTTAGCTGGATTGATGCGGTTCTTGAAGGGGAAAAGCCATGACTAAGAGTCCACCCAAAAATTCACTCCCCATCGCGATCATCGGTGGCTTGATTTGTTCACTTGGACTCCTCGCAGCCGTTTACTTCGGTTCAGGCAAGCTCACTCGCTTCGATTCGCCGCTGGCGGCTTACACGGCCGCGACCATTTTTGCTGCATTTGCGTTTGCCTACCGATACCTGATGTGGATTCAAAGACCCGCGACCTGGCGTTACTTTGTCGCTTCGTGGAAGCTCTTTGTGGAGCCCAAAAAGCTCGTTCGGAACATCCTTAAGCTTGTGGGCTTGCTGATCAACAATATCGTTCTTCAGAAGTTCATTGGAAAGCGAAGTACAACTCGGTGGCTCGCCCATATGGGCATGGCGTGGGGTTGCTTGATAGCTTTTGCAATAACATTTCCCTTGAGCTGGGGTTGGATTCAATTTGGCGTTGCACCGGATGGATACAACTATCAGGTTGAATTCATGAGCATTCCTCAGTTTGCTTTCGACCCGAACAGCGTCGTTGGATGGCTCCTCTTTAACGGCCTCAACATCAGCGCGTTTCTCGTCTTGGGAGGCATTGGTCTTGCAATGCATCGACGCGTTTTCCAGCACGGGGCCCATGCTGTCCAATCCATCGAAAACGACTTGATTCCGCTCGTTTTGCTTTTTGCGGTTTCCATCACGGGCTTGATGATCACGGCGAGCTACAAGCTGATGGGAGGGGCTCACTTTAGCTTCATCTCGCTGTTACATGCATTCACCGTGATCATCCTGTTGCTCTGGATGCCGTTCGGAAAGCTCTTTCACGTGATTCAGCGACCGGCTCAGCTTGGGGTTGCGTATTACAAGGAAGCGGGAATTGAGGGCCCTAAGGCGGTATGTATTCGCTCGGGGGATGAATATCAATCCAAGCTACACCACGATGATTTGGTCGAGGTGATGAAGGAGGTCGGCGTGGACTTCGGCGATCACCAAAATCTGTCACCTGCTGAGAAGCGCAAACTCATCGCCATCAATCAGCTCGCCGCGATGGAGGATCGCTCGTTCGTTGGCTGAGGGAGTAACGCCCTCCACGGTACGGAGGGCGTTAAGCATGCACAACTCTAAGTTCAAATTGGCGGCCTCGGAGGGACTCGAACCCCCGACGCCCTCCTTAGGACTGACATTTACTAGGTTCAAAGAGGCTAAGCGTTCGTCCGCCGTTGAACCTAGATGACCGCCGTTTTCCACCGCGTTGGAGAGACCTTGGAGAGACCAAAAACTCCGCGTCTCACCCAGCTTCATTGAACTCTTCGGGAACTCCGAAGAGTTCGCTTTCTCCGCGACTGGCGCGTCCAGTGCTGCAGTGTCATGGCACTTTTGAAACTTGGTTTACGTCATACTGACGGAACGTGGAAGTTTTCGGCGCGGTGAAATCGGTGGCAGGGCGAGCATTGCTTGCTCTGGTACTTGTGCTGACCCAGTTCCACTTCTGCGAATCAATTTACGTGCGTGACTCTGGCGAAGTTTGCCGAGAGTGCTTGGTCATCGACGATCACGGTGCGGGTGAGGCTGAAATTGATCAGCCACATGGCGACTGCCATGACTGCTGCGAAATTCGAGAATGCGAGACGCCAAAGGCTTTTGAAACTTCCGCGCCCAGCCAGCAGTTTGCGTTCGATTTCGCAATTCTCCCCGAGCCTCTGGCTCTGCCAGAGGTCATGGATGGCGGCGTCCCGTGGAAGTCGTTTCCATTTGATAGCGGGGCTCCGGCGACCGGACCACCCCTTGTTCATTTATCCCGCGGGCCCCCTGCTCTCCTTTTCGTTCAGCCGTCTGCTGGACGCAAGGTCGAGTCTTTGGCGTAGCCGCTCGCTCTCTGCTCCAGCCCTGAAACGCATTGGAGCATCCATTGAAGAGAACACTCATCATTCCTGTATTGCTGGCATCAGCATTTTGCCAAGCACAAACTCAAATCTCAGCCACTGACGCCCTCAAACTGGCGTCTCAAAACCGTCCCAGCCTTGCGGCATCTCGACTCGGAGTTGAAGAAGCTCGCCTTTCTGCGCGGGCATTGAGCGCACTTCCGCCGCTCAACCTCGCCGCAGGGGCAAGTTCGCGAAGCGAAGTAGGAGCGACAGACCAAGACCTAGCTCTCACTCAAGAAATCGACATCTTTGGCAGAAGACGTGCTTCCGGTCGGGTTGGCGAAGCTGACGTACAGCTTGCACTCGCCAGATACCGGAAAGAGGCTGGATTACTCCAATCAGAGGTGCTCACCGCGTTTGCCATTGCCGTATCTGCCAGCCACCAGCGGGAAGTTGCAACCGAACTGCTCGAAGTCGCTGAGGGACTACTCAACGCCACCAAGCGGCGATTTGATGAGGGAAAGGTGGCAGAGCTTCAGGTGACAAGGGCGACTATCGAGTTTGAGCGAGCAAAGCAGACAAGGGAACTCAAAGACGCCGACTACCAAGCTGCGATGACAAGGCTGGCAAGCCTACTCGCTGTTCCTCAAGGCGAACTTAGCGTCGTCCCGGATGCCGCCATAGAGCCCGTCACGATCCCGAGCATCATGGATCGTCCTGACATTCTAGAAATCAAAGCCGAGGTGGCCAAGGCGTCAGCGGAAGCAGGGTTCGCCAAGGCAACCTCTCGACCTGAGTTTAGCCTTCAAGTCGTTCGGTCACCGTGGTCAAACGACCGAGGCTACTTCGTGGGGAGGGCGCAATTCTCATGGAATCTGTGGGACCACGGCCGAGCACGAAATGAGGTTAGGGCCGCAAACCTCAGGGCTGAAGCAGCAGCCAAGGCACTGTCGGATGCTACCGGTCGGGCTGAACAAGAACTTGCCGCTGTCCAGATCGAGTTAGAGTCTCGACAGGTGCGAATCAAGAGCTACGAAACGATTCTTGTGTCCGCAAAGGACCTTGTGGTGAAGTCCCAGAAGGGATTTGCGGAAGGATTTGGAACGCAGGTGGACGTTCTTGAAGCGACCCGGGCGCTTCGAGAGGTAGAGCAGGAACTCGTGGAAGCCAGGCAGCAGCTTGCTTTCGCGGTGATCAAGCAGTACGAGGCCTCTGGCTACCTAGTCGAGGTGCTCAAGTGAAGAAGTTCACGCTCTATGTACTCGCGCTGTTGCTGTTGTCGGGTTGTGGAAGTAAGAGTGAACCTCCCAAGGTTGACGAACACGGTCATGAGGCGGAAGCAGCAAAGACCGACGAGCACGGACACGAAGAGGAGGGGCACTCCGAAAATGAAGTCACACTGAGCGACGAAGCGAAAGCAATCGCAGGAATCGAAACCACGGCCGTTCGGATGGAGCCGTTCCAGCCGATCCTTCAAGTGCCCGGAACCGTCTCCAGCACTGACAAGGGAAAAGCGGTCGTCACCCCACCAGTTGCGGGAAGAGTTGTCTCGATTTCGGCGCGGCTAGGCGACACCGTGAGTCAGGGCCAAACACTCGCGACCATCGAGTCTCCCGAACTGTCCCAGGCTTGGTCAGCGATTGCCGATGCGACTCGGCTTAGGGATGCCGCAAAGTCAGACGTTGAGCAAGCTCGATCTGAAGTTCAGTTGTCGCAGGCAAAACTGAGCGCGGCGAAAACGAACCTTACTCGTCAGCGACAGTTGGCCCAGGCCGGTGCATTCAGCCAAGCTCCCGTCCAGCAGGCGCAGAGCGAATTGAACGATGCACAGAGCGAACTCTTCAGCATTCAGAAGGAACAGGCCAGTCACGCGGAGCAAGTGCGCAGGCTAGAGAATCTCTTTCGCGACGGCATTGTTTCGAAATCGGAACTGGAAGCCGCACGGCTTGAACTTCAGCAGGACCAGATCAAATTGGATCGAGCTAAGGTCCGGATCGAAGCGGCAAAGGCAACCTATGAACGCGAAAAGAACATCGCCGCTCGGGGCCTTCTCAACGCTAGGGAACTTCAATCCTCCGAAGCCGAGGTGAAATCCAGTGAGCTAGAACTCGAACGAGCAAGGCTCAGAGTTCGGGCAGCGGAGTCTTCGCTTGCGAATGCCAACCGGGCGATCAGCAATGCTCAGGCGGTCTACCGCTCCAATTCTGGAAGCGGTGGAGCGTCGGTGGGCCGAGTATCGTTGGTAGCGCCCATCTCCGGCGTCATCACGCATCTTGATGTCACGAGGGGGCAAGCGGTTGATCGAACCCAAGTGCTTTTGGAAGTCGAGAACCTCCGCTCGGTTTGGGTAACGGCGAATGTTCCTGAGTCAGAAATTGAGAAAGTTCGCAAAGGAGCGATGGCAACACTCTCCGTGGCCTCGCTCCCCAACCGCGAGTTTGACGCGATCATTCAAGTGGTCGGTACTAGAGTTGACCCGAAAACGCGTTCAATCCCTGTTCAGTGCCTTGTGACCGAATCAAATGGGCTTTTGAAGCCTGATATGTTTGCCAAGGTCTTCATTGGCGTTGGCCAACCAACCACAAAGCTCGTGATCCCGAAGTCGGCTCTGGTCATGGAAGGGGGCAAGTCCTTTGTCTTCGCGAAGCATGGCGAAGCCTTCGAAAAGCATGAGGTGGTGCTAGGAGAGCAAGACGGAAGTCGCGTTGTGGTTCTGTCCGGAATTGAGGAAGGCGAGACAATCGCCTCGAAAGGCGCGTTTATCCTGGCCAGCGAGCAGAAGAAATCTGAGCTCAAGGGGCACGAACACTAATGCTTGAACGTGCACTTGAATTCAGTCTGAGGCAACGATTCGTCGTCGTGCTTGGAGCGATCTTGCTTGTCGTTCTCGGCATTCTGGCTTGGCCGCAAGTCAATCTCGATGCCGTCCCCGATATAACGACCAACCAGATTTCGATCAACACCGAAACGGGGGGAATGAGCCCCGAGGAAGTCGAGAAGCTGGTTACCTTTCCAATTGAAACCGCAATGGGGGGGATTCCGGGAGTCGAGCAGGTACGAAGCCTGAGCCAATTCGGTCTCTCCCAAGTCAACGTGGTATTTCGCGATGACAAGGACATCTACTTTGCCCGTCAGCTTGTCTCCGAACGCCTCAATGGGGTGAAGGATGAACTGCCTGACGGTGTGGGTTCGCCAACAATGGGACCGGTTTCGACTGGGCTTGGCGATATCTACATGTATGCGATTGAGAGTCCTGATCGGACCCCCGCTCAGCTACGCGAGCTTCAAGACTGGGTCATCGCTCCTCAGCTACGAACCGTTCCTGGAGTAGCCGAAGTGAACGCCACTGATGGCAGTGTGAAGCAATACCAAGTGGTCGTCTCACCCCAAGCGATGCTTGCAAGGAGCGTCTCGGTTGATGACGTGGTTGCCGCGCTTCAGAACAATAACGAGAACGCCGGAGGCGGTCTCCTCGAACGCAACGGTGAGCGAGTACTCATTCGAAGCGTTGGCCTAGCCCAAACCACGTCCGACATCGAGCAAATTGTGGTCAAGTCAGAGGATGGGGTTCCCGTTCTGATCCGCGATGTGGCAAGCGTGGAACTGGGAGTTCCGGTGCTGACCGGGATCTCGACGAAGGACGGCAAGGAGAGCCTTATGGTCATCGTGATGATGCTCAAGGGTGCGAATGGTCAAACCGTTGCCAACGCCGTCAACGAGCGAATCGCCGAGATCAAGGGTCAACTCCCGAAAGACGTTACGCTAACAACCACTTACGACCGGGCTGAATTCGTTGGCGAGGTCTTGCACACCGTTGAAAAGAGCCTGCTGGAAGGGGCGGCTCTTGTCATCATCGTGCTCGTAGTGCTGCTTGGAAACTTCCGAGGAGCAATCATTGCCGCCATTGCCATCCCGCTCGCCATGCTGTTCGCCGTCCTGGGAATGAAGCAGTTCGGGATCAGTGGCAACCTGATGAGCCTTGGCGCGATTGACTTTGGAATCATCGTGGACGGGGCCGTCATCATGGTTGAAAACTGCGTTCGGAGGCTCTCTGAAGCTCGGGCAATGCTTGGGCGAACTCTCACGAGAGAAGAGCATGCGGGAGTCATCAAGCAGGCAACTTCTGAAGTTCGAAAGGTGACGCAGTTTGGCGAGATGATCATTATCGCTACCTTCATCCCAATTCTCGCGCTTGAAGGCGTGGAGGGCAAGATGTTCAGGCCTATGGCGCTTGTGTTCATTCTGGCGCTGGTCGGCGCGCTCATCCTGTCGCTCACGTTGATTCCCACGCTGTGCTCACTCTTCTTGAGCCGAGATACTCAGGAGAAGCATAGTCGGCTTCTGGGGTTCTTCGAGAGGCTCTACGCTCCAACCCTCGCCTTTGCCCTCAAGCGTCGAGCTTGGGTAATTGGAGCAGCTTCGATTCTCTTGGTTGCTTGTGGCTTTCTCTTTACGCGGATCGGGTCGGAGTTTGTCCCGAAGCTCGATGAAGGGTCGCTTGTCATTCAGCCGATTCGCGTTCGCACGGTTGACATGGAGCAAACGATCAAACTCGTTACGGCCTATGAGAAGAAGGTTCTGGAGGTGCCCGAGGTGCTGACGGTCGTGACCCGAACTGGAACCCCAGAGATCGCAACCGACCCGATGCCGCTGAGCTTGAGTGATAGCTTCCTCACGCTGAAGCCGAAAGCGCAGTGGCGACCAGGCATGACCAAGGAAAAACTCATCGCTGAGCTTCAATCTAAGATTCAGCAAGTCCCCGGGCAGGGCTACAATTTCAGCCAGCCGATTGAACTCCGGTTTGCAGAGATCGTCTCCGGTGTAAAGGCGGACGTCGGGATCAAGGTGTTCGGCGAGAACCTCGGTGAGCTCAAGGCAAAAGCCGACGAGATCTCAGCCCTGATGCAAGATATTCCGGGAGCGACTGATATTGAAGTCGAGCAAGTCGATGACGTACCGGTGTTCCAGATCGACATTGACCGGGAGGCCATTGCCCGGCTGGGAATTAGCATCGCGGATATCCAGCACATCGTCTCGGTCGCTCTTGGAGGCGAAGAAGTCGGTCAGATTGTTGAAGGAGATCGTCGGTTTGGTCTTGCGGTGCGACTGCCCGAAGATATCCGCAACGATCCAGAAGCGATCAAGTCACTGCGAGTTGAGACCCCCACGGGCGGCTCCGTGCCTCTATCGAGTTTGGCAACGATTGGCGACAGGGTGGCCCCCGCCCAAATTTCGCGAGAAATGGGAAAGCGGCGAGTCGTCGTTACGCTCAACGTTCGCGGGCGCGACCTTGGCTCGTTCATCGCAGAGGCACAACGCAAGGTGAAGTCCGAACTGAAACTCGATGAAGGGTACTACGTGACCTGGGGTGGGCAGTTTGAGAACCTTCAGCGGGCGTCCCAACGGCTGACGATTGTTGTGCCGGTTGCGCTGGGGCTCATCTTCGTGCTCTTATTTTCGACCTTTGGGTCAATGAAGCAGGCTGCGTTGATTTTCACTGGCGTGCCGCTCGCGATAACCGGAGGAATCATAGCATTGGCTCTTCGCGGAATGCCTTTTAGCATCACGGCGGGAGTCGGTTTCATTGCGCTGTCGGGCGTTGCGGTTCTCAATGGAGTGGTGATGGTTTCGGCGATCAACCGATTGAGGAGCGAGTCGGGAATGTCGGTCTTGGAAGCCGTGAAAACAGGTGCGTCACAACGATTGCGCCCGGTTCTCATGACCGCGCTCGTAGCTGCGCTTGGGTTTATTCCCATGGCGCTGAACACGGGCATCGGGGCAGAGGTTCAGCGACCGCTTGCAACCGTTGTGATCGGTGGGATTCTCTCGGCGACTCTGTTGACGCTTGTGGTCTTACCCGTCCTTTACACCTGGTTCGAGAAAGACACTGTTTCCGTCCCGGAGGTGACGTGATGCAAAGCAAGTTTCGTATTGATGCGATGGATTGCCCCACTGAGGAAGGGATTATCAGGAATCGACTTGGCAGGATTCCTGAAGTTCAACAGATTGAGTTCGACTTAATGAATCGAACCCTCACGGTTGATCATTCGTTCGTGAACGAAGACCCAATCCTAAAGGCACTTTCTGAAGTCGGGATGAAGCCGAACAACCAATGTGAAGTTGGTTGCCCACCCAAGCGTCGCGTTACCCATGTAAAGGAAACACTTCTTCTTGGGCTTGCACTCTTTCTTGCCGTAATGAGCGAGATTGTTGCTTGGACGACGGGTCAAGAGAAATCTTGGCTCGTCGTCGGGCTTGCCGCGATGGCGATGGTTCTCGGCGGAAAGGAAACCTTCGCCAAAGGAATCATTGCCGTCAAGACATTCACCCTTAACATCAATTTCCTCATGTGCCTTGCAGTCGTTGGAGCGATGATCATTGGATCGTGGCCCGAGGCTGCCATGGTCACCGTTCTGTTCGCAATCGCCGAGCGAATCGAATCCTACTCCTTGGATCGGGCAAGAAATGCCGTGCGAGCCTTGATGGAACTTGCACCCGAGAAGGCTTGGGTGCAAGATTCGACGGGACAGTGGACTGAAGTTCAGGCCTCTTCAGTTGCCGTAGGTCAACGCGTTCGGGTGAAGCCGGGCGAACGGATACCATTTGATGGAGAAGTCGTGCTTGGGCAAAGCGCGGTTAATCAGGCTCCAATCACGGGTGAGAGCTTGCCTGTAGACAAGGCTGTGGGAGACCAGCTTTTTGCTGGGACCATTAACGAACAGGGGATTCTTGAGTTCACGGTGACAGGAGATCGAGGAAACACGACTCTCGACCGCGTCATCAAAACGGTGCAGGAAGCGCAAGCGACTCGCGCTCCTACACAGAGGTTCGTTGACAACTTCGCTCGGTATTACACGCCGGTCGTCGTGGTGCTGGCATTGCTTGTTGCCGTCGTTCCACTCGCCTTTGGCCAACCGTTCGAGCCGTGGCTCTACAAGGCTCTGGTTTTGCTCGTGATTGCCTGCCCGTGCGCTCTTGTTATCTCGACACCGGTGACAGTTGTCAGTGGATTAGCCTCCGCAGCGAAGCAAGGGATCCTCATCAAAGGTGGAGCCCACCTTGAGTCAGGCCGCACCCTGCGCATGATCGCTTTGGACAAGACGGGGACATTGACGCACGGAAAACCAAAAGTCACAGACTTCGTCATCTTGCACGACTACCATCAGGAGAAGGCTCTCCAGATCGCGGCGAGTCTGGATCATCTAAGCGGGCATCCAATCGCCAAGTCGATCACCGATCAATGGTCAGGTGCTCTTCTCGATGTCGATGGTTTCGAGTCGATTACGGGTCGGGGGGCGGTCGGCACAATCGAAGGTGAAACATACATCATTGGTAATCATCGACTTGTGGAAGAGAGAGGGGTGTGCTGTGACCACGTGCACGTCGAACTTGAGCAGTTGCAGTCTGGCGGTAAGACAACCGTGGTTCTTGCCAACTCTAAAGAAGCGCTTGCCATCTTCGGAGTAGCGGACACCATACGACCGGAGAGCGTCGAAGCGATCCAGCAGCTTCACGAACTCGGGGTCAAAGTCGCGATGCTTACGGGGGACAACGCGCAAATGGCGAAAGCAATCGCGGCTCAAGCGGGAATCGACGACGTACGAGCGGAGCTTCTTCCAGACGATAAGATGAGAGTCGTTGAGGAGTTCATCTCTGATTTCAAGGGTGTGGGCATGGTTGGTGACGGCGTGAACGATGCTCCAGCGCTTGCAAGAGCGACGGTCGGATTCGCGATGGGAACTGCAGGAACGGATACTGCTCTCGAAACCGCCGATGTTGCCCTCATGAACGACGACCTACGCAAACTTCCCAGCTACATCAGTCTCAGTCGAAAGACCGCAAGAGTCCTCTCCCAGAACATTTGCTTCGCGATCGGAATCAAGATTGTGTTCTTCGCACTTGCGATGACAGGCCATGCGACTCTGTGGATGGCAGTTTTTGCTGACATGGGAGCAAGTCTGCTTGTAGTCGGCAATGGGCTTCGCTTGCTGCGCTGAGGAATTGCTAGGTCGGAGACGTGTTCGGTCCGCACGAACAGTCCTGGACCGTCCCACTTGGAGAACTCCGCCTGGACTCGCCCCTTGATTCGACATATTAACGAGACCTTTGCGTCCTTCACCACGGCGGCGACTCGTCAATTAAGAAACACTATTCCTCCGAAAGGAGGCGATGTTGTCACTGCCGTTCTTCCTTGCCACGGCATCATAACAGAGAGCTATAGGGAAAGTAGCTTGTCGCCTCTGAATAGCGCTCAACAGCTGTCAGAGGCGACGCCCTCCGTGGTCGTAGAGAGACCTTTGAGAGACCAAACACCTCCTACCGAACCCTACTCCCACACTTTTAGATTCAAAAACTTGGCGGCCCCGGAGAGATTCGAACTCCCGACTCACTCCTTAGGACTGACATTTTCTAGGTTCAATGACGCTAGGCACTTGTCCGCCGTTGAACCTAAATGACTGCCGTTTTCCACTGCGTTGGAGAGACCTTGGAGAGACCTGGGGCGAGACCCTCTAGCCATTCACAATAAGCGAAATCGGCAAAGCTCAGTTTTAGCCGCGAGCACACGGCAACCTATGCTGTTCGTCCATCAAAGCTGCGGAGTCTCAATGAGTTTAGGATGACCGAAACGCTGCTGAACGCCATCGCACCAGCTGCCAACATTGGGCTGAGAAGGCCCAGGGCCGCCAGGGGGATCATAACGACGTTGTAGACGAATGCCCAAAACAGGTTCCACTTGATTGTTGAAAGGGTAGCGCGTGCAAGGCGGATAGCCTGCGCGACGCCGCGAAGATCTGATCGAAGAAGGGTTACTCCAGCGGTCTCCATTGCAACATCCGTCCCGTGGCCCATCGCTATACCAAGGTCAGCTTGGGCCAGGGCTGGCGCATCGTTGATTCCGTCTCCCACCATGCCCACGCGGCCTGCGACTTGGTATTTGCGGACGAATTCGGCTTTATCTTGAGGTAGCACCTGAGCTTCCACTCGCTCAACTCCTACTTGATTCGCAACGGCAGCAGCGGCCCTGAGGTTGTCTCCAGTCACCATGACTGGCTCCACACCAATTTGTTTCAGCAGCCGAATAGCCTCAGCACTATAATCTCCAACCACGTCGGAAACGGCGAGCACAGCGTAGTTAACGCCTGTCTGAAGAACAAAAACAGTCTTACCCATAGACTCAAGCTCTTCAAAGGTCTGGCGAACGTCTTCAGGGATCGTTGCCAACTCTGCGACCCATGAGAGTTTGCCGATTACTGCCATCTCCCCGGACAGGGTCCCTTTCACTCCATTACCACGAATCGCTTCGAAGTTTTCAAGCTGAGGGATGGCTAAGGCTAGGTCTTTAGCTTTCTTCACAACCGCTCGTGCAATCGGATGTTCGCTTTGAGACTCCAGCGCAGCTGCAACGGCCAGAGCTTCTTGATCACCCCAGGTTCCGGAAATGACAATGTCGGTGAGGTGAGGTTTGCCTTGTGTTATTGTTCCCGTCTTATCGAGCAAAACCGTTTTGATGCTGCCAGCCCTTTCGAGAGCCTCGCCGTCCTTCACAAGGATGCCCAGTTCAGCACCTCTTCCTGTTCCGACCATGAGTGCGGTCGGAGTGGCCAAACCAAGGGCGCAGGGGCAAGCGATAACAAGAACCGCCACGGCAGCCAAGACGCCCGGTTCAACTCCGCGTCCCGAAACTGCATAAACAAGGACAGTTAGGACAGCAATTCCAATAACGGTTGGCACAAACACCGACGACACTTTGTCGGCGAGACCCTGTAGTGGGGCCCGAGAGCCCTGAGCTCGCTGCACCATCGACGCAATCTGAGCGAGCATCGTTTCAGAACCAACGTGCGTAGCTCTGAACAAGAATGATCCTTGATCATTCACCGTTCCACCGGTGACAGAGTCTCCAGTCTTCTTACTAATGGGAACCGGCTCACCAGTCACCATTGACTCATCTACGAACGATTCTCCCTCGATGACGATTCCGTCAACCGGAACGCGTTCCCCTGGTCGAACTCGTATAATCATTTCCTGTAGCACCTGCGTGAGCGGCATCTTCTGTTCCGAACCATCTGGATTAACAACGCTTGCCTCCTTTGGTGCGAGGTCCATGAGCTTCCGGATTGAGTCCGACATGCGAGACTTCGCTCTTGCTTCGAGATATCTGCCGAGCAATACAAGCAGAACAATCACAGCTCCGGTTTCATAATAGATGTGCTCGCTCTGCATGTGACTATGGCCCCGGTGTGCAATGAGCGAGTAAGTCGAGTAAATCCAGGCCGCGCCAGTTCCCATCGCGACTAATGTGTCCATGGTCGTATTTCCATGGCGAAGGGCCTTAGCTGCCACAGCGTAAAACTGACGACCGCACCAGAAGATGGCGGGCGTCCCCAGAAGCAGAAGGCCCCAGTTTGCCCACTCTGCTCGGGGATGCCAGAACATAGAAACGAGGACGAGTGGAACCGTGAGTAAGCCGGAAATCCACAGGTTGGCCCGCATCTTCGCAAGTTCTCCCTCTGACTCGACTCGTAGATGTTCTGCGTGTTCGGACGCGGAATGTCCCGAGTGAGGATCATTCTCGACGAGCTTTGCCGTGTACCCGGCCCCCTCCACCGCGTCCAGCAACTGCGTTTTTTCGAGAGCGATGTCATGCCGAACGGTTGCATGGTGAGTCGCAAAATTGACTACCGCCGATTCGACACCTCCCTTCTTGACCAGCGCGTTTTCGACGCGCCGAACACAGGAGGCACACGTCATGCCCTTGATAGATATCGCTGTTTCTACGATTTGCTCTTGATCGTGGATATGAGCCGGTTGACTGTTATTCATTGCTGCCTTACCTGATAGCCTTGTTCGACAACTGCTTCAATTGCGGCCCGCACTTGGACTCCACTAACTTCGACTTCGCCCGATTGCAGGTTGACACTGACATCAGTTGCGCCTGGAATCGATTCGAGTGCCTCGCGCACGTGGCGGACGCAGTTTTGGCAAGTCATTCCTTCAACGATTAGTTTCATTTGGGTTGATACTCCTTGGGGTATTAGGTCTTCACGAGACGCTTCAACACGTCTTCTAGCTCTTCGAAAAGCTCTTGTTCTGACATCGTGCGCGCTGTCGCATGGGCATGCACGCTATCTCGGTTCGCGATGCAGTGGCGAATGTGCTGGGTAGCTACTGCCGCTGAAACTTGATTCAAAGCGGCAGAAACTGCGCTGACCTGAGCGATCACGTCGCAGCAATAAGCGTCTTCGGAGAGGAGTTTTCGCAAACCGCGGACTTGCCCTTCTATGCGGGCAAGCCTGCGGTCAATGCGGGATCGGCTTTCTTCGTTCATGAACCTACACTATCTTATACCCCTATGGGTATCAAGTAGTTCCCGAATCCTAGAATCCTACTGAATAGCCGATAGCGAAGCGCACCGAAGACTTCGCTCGCCCTTTGGTTTCGAAGACATCCGACTCGATGCCAAAGTCCAGAACTGACCTCACTCCTACTTGCTGTCGGATCCCTAAGCCTACGCTCCCAACCCAGTCGCGCGAACGATCCCGAGACTGTTCCATGGAGAACTGAGCTACTAGCGTGCGGTCAAACTGCGTGGGATAGCCAAGGGGCTTGGTGTACCCGACAGTGATTCCTGCTGTTGTCTGACGCTCATCCATGATGCGAGCGGTCGAGGTCATCACGTCCAGGTTGAGATGGATTTTGTCGTACTGACCAACCGTTTTGGTGAGAATTCCGCGAGCGCGGACTTCCACTCCCTTTGAACCTGTGCCAGTGGGTAGGCCCACATCGAGTCGATATGCAAGTGCAGGCTGATCATCTATCTCTCTACGTAACCCGTTGAAGTACGATAACTCGACGTTTCCGAAGTCACCTCGACGATTGCTTGTCGAGTAGCTAGGTTCAAAGCCAATACCAATGTCTTGGCTTTTTGCAAAACCGTATTTGTACTCCGTCTTTAGACCGTACTTTGGGCTGGACCGTCTGAAGGTATCAAGTGTGAACCCTGTTTCGAAGGCTCTTTCTCGGTAAGCGATAGAGTAAGCATCGTCAAATCTCAGCGGTCGTCCTGAATCCACGTTGTTATGGTCAACCGCTAAAACGACACTCGCGAGGAGGCCTGTCGCAATGACGGATATGAGTCTCACCGGCTTCCTCCCGTGGTCGGCTCAGGACGGTATGGGTTAGGTCGGTCAATCTTTCTGTATGTGTCTGGCGTGCCCCGGTTGATTTGAGCCCACGCATCTAAAGTGAGCGGCTTCGATTGGGCGAGATCAGGATTTTCTCTGACAAACTGGTCAAAGGCCGATTTTGATGTAAACGCTCTTGACCATGCACTGCATTCTGGATGCTCCCCGAACTCCTCAAGGAACACAACTCCCGGAATGTTGCTTGTTAGAATTCCTTCCTCGTCTGAGATTAGAACAAGGATTCGTGACGGATCCTCCGTTGCGGCTCGAATGATTGCTCGTCCAGGAGTTTCTGCCGCCATGTCACGAGCGCACATGAGGCATCGAACGAGCATAGTCCACCCGTCTGCAGTGACGGTGGCCCCCCACATCGGCCCATCGGGCAAAGGAATCGAACAATGTGCACAAACACTCATGTCCATCCATCCCATCCCCGACATATACATCACATCGTCTTCCATCCCCCTCATAAACCCCATACCTGGGGTGCTGGTTGGGTGTCGATGATCATGTAGGGAACCTGGTACATCTTCGCCCGAGCCCGGTTCGTGTCCTTTGTGCGTTGAAGAGAGCACACGATATATCGCAATCTTCACCTGTTCTTGTCTCTGCTTTTCGGTCAGTTCCTCTGCCGCCAAAATGTCGTTGACGTTGTCGTGAAGCATGTGCAGGTTATCGAATGCGTTAGCGATCATGGGGAAACGCTTTGAGAACCGTGGGCTCATTTCAGCCGTCATCGGCATGAAGTCCCGCATCCGGTAGAGTTCGGTGGTTCGATACTGCGATCCTAGAACGCTATACTGAGCCGCTTGATCCTGCACCGGGACACGAAAGAGCATGTCGTAGTTTACGGTCTGGAGCCAGTGGTATCCCCAGAACAGTCCGTTAACCTTTGGATAGTTACTCCGAAAGCGACCAGAGAATGGAAATGAGTCAAGGTACTCCATGTTCATGGGCAGCCCCGTGATGGCATAGGGTTGCGCCGAGTAAAAGCTCCATAAACGCTGGATTTCCGCCTCTTTCTGAGCATCGCTCCAACCCGGATGCATCAAGACATCGATGGTTTGGAAGTGTAGTATGTGGGCCCAATCAAAGACTTTTTCGAGGTACCCGTACTTTCTGACAAATGTCGGAGATAGAGCCGCTTCATCGACTGGTATTCGAGGTGGTTTCTGGAGGACTCGGTCAATCGTTTCAAACACCTTCGTCTCAAGCTGTGCCTTCCGACCTGTAACTAGAGCCTCGTACGCCATCGCGTGGCCAACTCCCGTTCCGTACATGTCTTGGGCGAACGGTGGAATGCGTTCAATTGCCCAGTTGTATGGGGCAGCTTTGTAGAAAAGATGATCCGCGCCGGGGGAACTGATCCATCGGGGCAAATCTGAGGGCATGGTCGGTAGAGTTCCTGAACGTGTAGGCTGGTGACCGCCATGGTCTTGTGCGACAGCCATCGTGACCGATGTCAGTGCGACGAAAAGTAGAAGTGTGTTTCGCATATAAGTCTCCTGGAAGAGAGGGCCAGAAGTGGCCCTCCAATTGCTAGTTCTTCGCCACCTCCGCGAGGAATTGGTCAAGAGTGAGCGCCTTGGCTCCTTCGGAAGGGTTCTTCTTAATGTAAGAGTCGAACGCAGCCTTATTGGTGAATGCCCTCGAAAGAGCCGCACAGTCCTTGTGCTTCTTGAATGTGTTCAGAAACACTGCGCCTTCTGGCGCACTCCATTTACCACCCGTCCTCTTGAGAATGACGGGTGCCCCCACTTTCTCACTTGGCGAGTAGACGACGAGATCACCCTTGTACCGCTTCTGATCTTTGATCACACAGTACAGGCATCGGTATTCGATTCGCTTGTTGCCGACTTTGACGACGACTTCGTTGTCAAGCTCTTTCGTGTTTTGTACTAGCTTGAGTTTGCAGTAAGGGCAGTCCGCTTCGTGAGCAGATGCGATGGAGGTCATGCCCATTGCACCGATAACGGCGACGAGAGCGAGAGATTTGCTGAATTGGTTCCAGAGTTTCATTGTGTTTTCCTTTTGTGCGGCAGGTGAGGTCTACTTAACGACCACTTTTCCGCGAATCATGTCCATCGAACAAGCAAACTTAACTTCGCCTGCCGATGAAGGGGTAAATGAGAAAGCAACTGTCTTTCCTTCCTTAACAGTTTTTGTTTGCTTTAGTGATTTGAACTCGATGGTTGCACCGCAACCCATCTTCTTGCCGCCCTTGAAGGTGATTTGAACTGGCTTGCCTTTCTTAACTTCAATGGTTGAAGGGGTGTACTTTCCGTCCTGAACGAGCACCGTCGCTTTTTGGACTCCCTTTGACTCCTGAGCAACGTGAGGCTTTCCGGACGACGGTGATGAGCCGCAGCAACCCTCAGTTTGACCAGATGGCTGGAAGGCGTAAGCGGATGCTGCGAGAGTCGAAGCGAGCACTAGCCCGCCAAGAATGGCTTGAACGTTTATCTTGTGTTTCATGTGTTAATTTCCGTAGACCAATTGGCCTCCAAAGTGACCCGCCAGAGCGACCGCGAGAGCGGCCACAAAAAGGAGAGCGAAGTACGTCTTGCTCTGGATTTCGCCTTTGCGTCTCCAGAGGGTTGTTGAGATCATGAGTGCCGTTGCAGTTGCTGCAAAGAGTGCATGACTAAGTGCTGGGCCCGTCCACTGGTAGCCGCTTCGCAGAAGGGCAGCCACTCCCGTAGGAATTGCAACAGCCGTGCTGATTGTTCCCAGGAGCAG
The DNA here is from genome assembly GCA_020161505.1 of Armatimonadota bacterium. Taxonomy (GTDB): domain Bacteria; phylum Armatimonadota; class Fimbriimonadia; order Fimbriimonadales; family Fimbriimonadaceae; genus UphvI-Ar2. The sequence continues at coordinate 124,267 of JAIUNY010000003.1, forward strand.
GCCCCACCATCCGGTCGTTCGCAACCCGCTGTCTTTCTTCCGTGCTCCGATCAAGTCGAACGCAACTCCAAAGAGAAAGAGTGCTATGGGGAAGTGAATGACAACAGGATGAAGCGAGTGCTTTGGAATAACTTGATCCAAGCCGACACTGATACGGGCATCGGTTTGGGTCTCCTTTCGTGAACGCGACTCAGCCGGATGGTCGCCTGGATCACCTGGAAGCGTGTCCAAACGAACCTCCTCACCATTCGACCATCCATCCTGGTCTGAATCGATACTGGCTAAGCGAGTCCAAATCTCGGCGTCTACTCCTGCTCGTTCAGACGACTTGATTGCGCTTCTTACATCTCTGCCAAATGGATTGTGCAAAGGCACATCCGTATGGCAAGTCATGCATTCAGCTTTGAGCAGTTTGGAACTCGGCTTCAGTTCAGCAACGCGATGCAACCGTTCCATCTCCTCTGGAGTTGCCACGCTAATGGCAACCCCTAGCACGAGGCAAAGACTCGAAACAATTCGTTTCATTGACCCGCGCCCTATTTGGATCGGCATCGTTTAGCCCCGCAGCCGCAGTTTGGACGTCCAGCCCCGCCGACGTTAAGTCGTCGTAGAATGAGCCAGATGTACGCTGCACCTGCGAGTACCAGTAAGAACACGCTGCCCCAGTTCGCCACTACTTCACCTCGATAGCAAAGCCGAGAGTTCGTACTGAGCCGCGCCAGTCAAACTGGGCGTAGACCTTGTATAGACCGGGTTTGGGAAATCGACCAGTGAAGCGCATCACGCCTCGTTTCACGAGTGCTTCGCTCTCCGAATCTTCGGCGGGATGACTGTGGACCACGGTTTGCCCATCTTGATGAAAGATCATCATGTGGCCAGCCGCACCAAGCCACTTGACTGTATCCGTTGCGGGAGCACCCGACTTATCATCGAAGAGCTTCACTTCAACGATTGCTTTCTTGCCGACTTCGATGGGCTCAAGCGTGCCAAGTTCGCCACGAAGTCCGCCATCTTGGGCAGTTCGGGTGAGGGTTAGTTTGGTATCCCAAGTGGGTTTGTCCCCATGAACGCTCACCTTGGCGATCAGCACCCTGGAACCTTTTCCGGTTGGAGCGACATCTCCGTAAACCCAGTAGTCGCCACCGGCTGGAAACGTGATGGGAATCTCCCATGTTCCGTCTTCTGTCATTTCAGGATGTTCGTGGATGAACCAATTCAGGTCACGACTGGCAATGAGAAGATGGAACAGCTTTTCATGCGCGATATCGAAGTCACGTTGAGTAGTGCCAGCTTTGACATCGATCACTCTCATGCGAAGCTTGGTTGGCTGACCCGCCATCGCATGCGTGGGCCAGTCGACTACGTCAAGGCGGTAGGGTTGCGGCCTGCTTGCATTGGCAGGACGCTCGTCTTTGACATCCACTAAGAAGCTGATGGTCTTCTTGCCTTCGCCCGGAATATCCAAGGCTAAGTCAATCTTGTAGTCCCCGCCATGGGGGAAATACAACTCGATTCCGTAATCGCCCGGCACTCCTTCGCGATGAACGTTAGGCTTGGCCTCTGGCATGCCTTGCATACTCGGCATCGTCATGACGGCGGTGGCTGAGATGCCTCCAACGCCTTTGAATCCCTCTTCGATGGGATCCTTGGAAGTTGTATCGACGACCCGAAATTCGACATCAATCTCCTCACCCGCAAACAGGCCATCTTCAGGAACCCGAAGTTCAGCCTCGAATTTCTCGAACTTCACCTTGGTAACCGTGTCCGCACTCGGGGCTTCAGGAGTTGAAGCTCTTTGCTTCAGCACGGACGGCACTTTCACGTACGCGAGTGCCGCTGCGGTGAGATACTTGCGAGGGTTCTTTTCAAACGGATCACCACAACCTTCACAGCACATGTACCAACGAACCCCGTCGAAATCGACGTAGTCACTTGCTTTTGCATATGTTGAGACGGCTTCCTTGCCCACGGGGCAATAAAGTGCCTCATTTTTGGGCACGGCTGAGAATTGGGAAGGAGACTTGGCGAAGGCGGTAGCTGAATCCGCCGACGCGAAATAGTACCGAATGCCGTTGTGATCCTTTGTTGAAACAGCCTTGTTCGGTTCAATTCGCTTTCGTGTTACGGGGTCGAAGAAGAACGATCCGATGGTATTTCCAGCTTTCCTCTGGGTCTCGATAAACTTGTCGGGGGCTTTCGCAAAGTTGCCTTCGCAGCCGGGGCAGCAGAAGCCAAATTGGGCTCCTTGATACTCGACGAATGTTGTATTTGATGCGACAGCACCGCCCATGACCGGGCACTTGAGTGATTGTGCCTGACCGAGCAGCACCGCCGACAAGGCGATGATGGTAATCATTGGTTTTCCTGTGTTTCTGAGATGAGACTTGCGTCAAACGACGAACAGCCACGCTGAAATCAAGTTCAGCGGGCTCGACTAAGCAAGTAACACAGGCGGGGCTCGCCCCAACCAGACGGAATGCGATCTTTGAGCAGGTGGCCCTGAGTCAGTTCCACGTATGCCGGGCTGGCGCAGTGAAGAAAGCTGAGGCGCGAGAGAAATCAGTTCTGGCGGCAGTAACGCCGCGAAGGGCAGGAAAGAAGATTGCGAGGATGTCGAAGCAATTGCAACTGGTGAACCGCGATTTTCCGACGGAGCCGAAATGCTGCAATCGCAGGAGCTTTTCTTTGCAGAGAACGACCCGTTTGCTGACGCCGTATGTGAGCCACACGGCTCCGGCCCAGGAGTTGCTTCGATATGACAGCTCTGGACGCTTGAATCAATAGGTGAGACCTGCGTTCGACAGCACGGCATGTCGCAATCTGAATGCTTCAGGAACATTCCAGCAAGCGCACTGGAGGGCACTTGGGCCAGAGCCAGTACCAGAGCAACGACAATTTGAATCAGTGCTCCCTTGCTTCGCATACTCACCAGAACAGAATTTACCCGGAAAAAGTTCCCGCCATCAAAATTGGAGCCGCGCACAGATTCCGATTCTGGCGTTCTGAGTCAGATGTATCCTAGTGCATTGAGTGATCTACCGCATTCGGTGTCTGCCCGTACTTGCTCTGAAGCCACGAGGTCAACGTTCTGATCTCGGTTTCTTGATCTCGGATTATGTTCGCGGCCAAGGTGCGAAGCTCGGGTCGCTCCGCAAACGTCGCCAGCTCTCGGGCCATGAGAACCGCATGCTCGTGGTGTCCAATCATGTCTGCGACGAAGCGTGCTTCAGCATCCTTCGGACTCAAGTTCTGTAGTGGTCGCATCATCGCCTTGTATTTCCCATCGTCGCGGTATTCGGCTTCGTACCACTGAGCGTACCAAGTTTTCATCTCCGTAATCTCTGCTTCCTGTGCTCGAATGATGTTTGATGCGAGTGTTCTGACATCAGGATCGACTACGACCGAAAGGAGCTCCTCGGAACTCGTGACAGCCTCTTGATGGTGTGGGATCATTCCGTGGATAAAGTCTCGCTCAGATGCAACAAACTCGGGTTTGGGATTAATCTGACCTTGAGAATCGTCTCGTATTGCCATAGTCCCTCGGTAAGCCAAGAAGACTGCAACCAAGACAATGAACGCAAACAGCACCAGGTGACGTGGGTTCATAGGTTTAAGTTAGGATATCGACTTTGCCAAAAGAGTTGTCCTAGCCATAAATGATTCGTTGGACACTTTGGAGCCATTCCAGAATTGGCACGTGAGGTGTCTCGTAGGCTAGGATCGAAAGTCTGCCTTGCAGATCGAAATCATGTCCAATGATTCGTGCCCAAGATGTCAGATTGATGCAGGTTGCTACCTGGAGTAAGTGATTGACCGGTACAGTGCTCTCGCTAATGTACTGTAGAGCACAATCCGGGCTCGCCTCGTGGTGAACTTGCACAAGTTCACTTTTAAATGGCAACAGAGCGAAGAGCCCGAAAAGGAGGTAGCGCAACTTCACTTTTCCAGTCTAACAAATAATCACAGAATCATGGCGGCCCCGGAGAGATTCGAACTCCCGACTCACTCCTTAGGACTGACATTTTTTAGGTTCAATGAGGCTGGGGTTTTGTCCGCTGTTGAACCTAGATGACCGCCGTTTTCCACCGTGTTGGAGAGACCTTGGAGAGACCACGGAATAGCCACGTCGAAGTACCTAAGTTCGAATTGGAATCTCAATTCGAGGCGCTAGAACACGTACGTTCGCTCCAAATCGCGCCCTTACCCGGTCATACAGATCATTTACTGCTCTACAACGAATTGTGAGAACAAGAGCGTACGGGATATCCGGTTGATTTGCTGCGCTATCCGGCTGGCCCTCCTGTCGGCGATTGTAATGAAGTTCGATAACCGGATTGTGAAGACTCGTACCGCGCTTTGTCTTGGTTACCTTGAGAACCGTATCCCAGAGATGAGCATCACGCCGATCATCACTCGTACCATACGCACTCCCTTGATTGAAAAGCGTGTCACTCAAGACCGTGGTGCTGGGTCGCTTGCTGCCATCAGGGTCTATTATTGTTCCGAATTTCTCTGAGTGCGGCCTGAAAATCGCTTCAACCCCGGCCCGCACGTAGGTTGCTGGAAAACTAGAATCCACCGGAGAAGCAAAACAAAGTGTAGCTTTGAGCTCTACCATGCCCGCAAGATCAGGAGGTAAAGGCAACTTATGTTGCAGGTATTTTCCGGCAACAAGACTGCCTTGAAAAATTATTTTGACCTCGTTCGGGTCAGATGTGAGCAGATTTGCAATATCTGACTCAACAAGTCCGTGCCCTACGTCTCGACGGTCCCGCTCTTCAAGGCGACAGCCATGCAGAAGGAGGGCTTTCACAGCAATCGGTGACAATTGTTCGCCCATCGTTGCTAAGATTCCTCCTGCCGTGCGCATCGCACTTGGAGATGAAAAGCTCGTGCCCTGCGTGTTGTAGCGGTCTGGAGTCGCATTTGGTCCAATGCAGCCGAAGGGTTCATCCATTGATCCACCAAAAGTGACGCAATCTGGTTTCACTCTACAACCGTGGCGTCCCGGCCCGACGCAACTGTAGTCCGCTCGCTGCCAACTGCTTTGCCGCGAATTTGTTGCTCCAACTGCAATGCTGTTCACAGCATCAGACGGTGGCTGAATGCGGTTCAACGCTAAGTCGGTATCTAGCTCACCGTCATTTCCGACCGCCACGAAGCACAGTCGTTCGCCCGTCGAAGTTAGGTCGTCAACTACCGCCGTGAAGGGGTCAATCTCGTCGTCGTAGATTGCTCCATCCGGACCAAAGCTTAGGTTAAATAGAGGATAGTTTCCGGCTATAACCTGCTCCTTAATCGTCTTCAAAGCTGCCAGGTACCCCGATCCATCCGTGTCCACTCCGAGCACTCCATGATGGTGGAGCACATACGGTGCTCTGCCTCCCTGCAAATTGTCCAAAGGGCCAAGTGTAGCGGCAGACGCAACACATAAGCCGTGCAATCGCTCGTCAGCGTCTGCATATGGTTCGACTCCGTGCTCATGGTGGATCACATATCTGGTCAGAGCATGCTCGGCGGGCAACGGTGTATCGAAGACGGCAGCAGCTAGCCCTGTGTCAAGTGGGTCATCGCTCGGCAGAAGTACGGGGACGCCTACGGCTGCTCTGGAGATTCTCGACGGCAGAAGTGGGCGCATTCGTGGCATAGGTCGCACTCTCCTGAGAAACGAAAACAAAGCTAGATCCTCCAGTCTTTCGAAATCACCCGACACGGCAAGGAAGCAGAGTCCTGAGGCAAACAATTCGTTGTCCGAGTCAACCCGAAGCCCAAGTGACTCAGCATATCCTTCAAAGAGGCGCACAATATTCCCGTCCACCGCCGTCGGGTGCGCATGAAGAACACACTCCAAAACTTTGGTTTCTTGACTGGGCCGAAAACCTGCAAGTCGATCCTCACGCGTCACCGCGCGAAAATCCTCAACCGCTGTCAAATTATCGGCAACTTTGGCTGGAATGGATTCCAAGGGACGCTCTAATACTGCCGAGAGGTGTCTGAATGAATCTAGCTTTCCGGCAACGTAGACGGTCGAAGTTGCCTCCTCTCTCGGTTCTGATTTGCGATCAACCTTTTCAGGAGTCACACGACTCGGCTTGCTGCCCACCGCCCGCAATCCCACTTCTGCAAGTAATCCACCCGGGAAGGCTGATTTGCTGAGAAATTGGGGATGCAGCGTCAATGCTGCGACAGCCTCTCCGTCCGGAAGTGCGGCACTCGGCATGGTCTGAATTGAAGCAACGATCGCGCTGGCGCGCGTGGCAATCCGATCTCTAGCTTCCGAAAGCGAATACGGCCGTCGTTCCTGCGGAGCGCGAGGTGATGGCAGTACGGTTTCAACGAGTAGCTCGCCCGCTCCAAGTATATAGTTTCGTCGATCTTGGCTCATGGCGTACTCTTTGCCCTCTTTCGCAACGTGTTTCTAGAGGTACCCGTGAGTTCTGAGGCTCGCCGCTGAGAGACCCCAGCTGCCACCATGCGTTCTGAAATGATATGCCTTTCTGCCTGCGGGAATCGCCGAATTACCTCCGCACAGGACTCCAGCAGGCCATCGGCTTCTGGAACCCCAGCAAGAACTGAGAAGCGTTTTGACGAGCGAATCTGTCGCACGATGTCCGCCTGACTCATTCCGGCCATCGCCTGAGTTAAAACTGTAAGCAAACCTGCCTCGCCAATACCTTGCTGCATCAGGAGGGCCTGGCGTTCACTACCAGAAGGCAAAGTGAACTCTAGAACACTCTCGAATCGTCGCCAAATTGCTGGATCAAGAAGGTCTGGATGATTGGTTGCAGCGAGAACAAGCGATCCTTCAGGCCATTCATCAAGCTCCTGCAGTAACACATTTACTAATCGCTTAAGCTCGCCAAGGTCAGTTTCGTCCGCTCGTCGCTTTGCTATTGCGTCGACCTCGTCAAGGAGAAGCACGCAGTCAAACTCCTTACAAAAATCGAACAGCTGTCGGACGTTCTGTCCACTCTTTCCCAGAAACGAACTTATCGCAGTGGCCAGGTCGAGTACAACCAACGGCAAGCCAAGTTGACCAGCGATCCAATGAGCAGTCATTGTTTTGCCAACCCCCGGAGGCCCAACTAGGAGTGCTGACTTAGTTGGGCTCAGGCCCGCCAGCCTCAATTGTGACGGGTCGCGATGCTCTGAGACAAGCTGGGAAACTCGAGTCCTCGTAATCTCATCCAGTATCGGCTCTCGGGCCAACGCAGGCTCAATCACCCTTGCGAGAGCCATTCGAGAATCAGCATCTACAGGCAATGGCCGACCAGCAGCTCTGAGGGCACCGTTTCGTACAGCCAAGAGAGCGAGCCTCTCAGCCAGCTCAGGAATCTCATCTTTGTACTTCTGGGACATACGACGCGCGAGTGCCTTGACGTCCCGGCTCCTTCCTTCACTCCCGAATTGAACCAAGTGGATCACATCTTGAATCAGGGCTGACATATGCTCCATATCCTTTCGAGTGCTCATTGAACTAGATTATGCCACAATTATTCCCGTGATGGATCACCACGTCAAATTTTGTGCTAAAGTGATCCACAGGAACCCAGTCCTCTGTGACAACCGGTTCAACGAAACAGGAGCTAACCATGTCAGACAAGAAGAAAACCGTAACCATCGTCGTAAACGGGACCGCTCACGAGTGGCCCAAAGGGGAGATCACCTATGAGGAGGTCGTCACGCTCGAAGTGCCCGATTATCCTCAGCATCCCGAGATCAGCTACTCGGTCAAGTATAAGCGGGGCCATGGTAACCGACCAGAAGGGACTCTGTCACCTGGTGGGTCTGTCCGGGTTAAGGAGGGAATGAGCTTTAGTGTTTCAGAAACTGGTCAGTCATAATCCTGACTTGAAGCTCCTCGTCGAGAAAGGCTATGCCGTCGCAATTGATGGCGGATACTTGCTTGTACGCGACATTCCGTACCTTGACTCTACGAAGGCCCTCCAATGGGGGGCGTTCGTAGCAAAGCTCGTTTTTACTGATACCGAACACTTTCAGCAGGATGACCATCAGGTATTTTTCGCTGGCAGTGTTCCCCATGGACTCGACGGGAGGCCAATTCCAAATCTTGGCGGAGGCGCGGTACAAATCGAGCTCAGCGCTATAAATCAGGATGTTAAGGTTGAGCGCAGTTTCTCGAACAAGCCAAAGGCGACCGGCGCATTTGCCAACTTCTTCGAAAAGATCGAGAGCTACGTTACGATTGTTGCCGGGCCAGCTATGGAGCTACACAACGTAACTCCCTATACATTCAGGGTCGTTGAGTCCATGCCAGATTCAGTTTTCAAGATTCATGACACTCTCTCTAGTCGCGCTGAAATTACCGACCTAGCTAAAACAGTCTCAGAAGATGTCGTTGCCGTCATTGGACTTGGTGGAACAGGCTCATATGTGCTCGACATGCTGGTTAAGACCCCCATTCGCGAAATCCGCGGGTTTGACGGTGACATGTTTCATGTTCACAATGCATTCAGGTCACCAGGTCAGCTGAACCTAGCCGATCTCGGTCAATCAAAAGCTGCGGTTTACAACCATCGGTACGACAGCCTTCGCCACGGATTAGTGCTCAAAGCTGAACGGATTGACGAGACCAACGCAGAATTGCTTGATGGCGTAACCTTCGCCTTTGTTTGCATTGACAGTGGGACTGCGAGAGCAGAGATATTCGAGTTACTTGCAAAGCAAGGGATTCCCTTCATCGACGTTGGGATGGGACTTCAACGAAAGAACGGCTCAATCAACGGCATGCTGCGAACCACCTTCTTTTCAGCTCAAACTGCCCGGGAGACAATCGACCGGGGTTTTGCGCCCCTTAGCGATGACGCGGAAAATATCTATAAGTCGAATATTCAGATCGCTGAGCTCAATGCACTCAACGCCTGCCTGGCGGTCATTAAGTACAAGCAACTTCGAGGCTTCTACTATGAGGAAGAGCCACTGGTACACCAACTATTTGAGATTGGTGACATGAAAATTGTCGGTGAGTAATCCGCACCATGCGTTTTGACCAGAAAGATGTCGAGTTTATGCCAGCCACTCTTGAGCCAGGGGTTCTCTATGTGTCAAGAGAGTACGAGATCGCGGTTCATCTATGCGCATGTGGATGTGGCTCAAAGATTCGAACGCCTCTAGGACCGACGGAATGGTCTGTCACGGTTACCCATAATGGACCGACACTTTCTCCTTCAATTGGAAACTGGCAACTTGAATGCCAGTCTCACTATTGGATCAGTGATGGAAGCGTTAGGTGGGCAGAAAAGTGGACAGAGGAGCAAGTTCTCCTTGGCAGGGAGGATGAGAAGCGTCGTCTCCATGAATATTTGGAAGCAAAGAATCCGCACAAATCCGGCATCGTGGAACGTGTGTGGAACTGGCTTCAGTCACTATTCTCTCGTAAGAAGCTTTAGAATCCGTAGCTCAACCGCAAGCTAAGGTCCGTAGTCTTCATTCCAACGTCCCCCCGGAAACCAACCCCAAGAACCGCTCAAAGAACGCAATGAGCTTCGCCAAAACCCGCTGCTTCTTCTGTCCGTGTCCGCCGTCTGAGGAGAACCGGCTGGTCGGCGGCATGACCTTCGTGATAGCAGTTCCCGTGGAACGAATCACGCCGTCGCGGAAGGCTGATTCCACAAAAGCGCGGGTCTCCTCGGGTTTCAGTTTCTCCTCTTCAATGATCTGTCCGAGTTCCTCCTCGCGCTTGCGATCCACGAATGCCCTCCACTCGGCATCAAGCTCACCGGTAGCCGAGACCGAGTCAACAAAGTTTTCGATGAGGTCTTTCTTGTTTCGAAGGGTTGGCGAGGAATCGACTGCTCTCGTGATCTGGGCACGAATCTCTACATCATCGCCGTTGCCCTTCGCTTCGCGAAACTTCGCGACAAGCATCAAAATGAAGTCAACGTTGATCTCGACCTGTTTGATCAGCTCAATCTCGAAGACGATGTCGTCAAGAATCTGCTCCTTGTCCGAGTCCTTGCCGGAGCGGAAGTCAGCGTAAATATCGAGGTAGATGCTTCGGTAATCCTGACCTTCTCGGTCTGAGAGGACTGCGTTGCCTTCGAACTCGTCAAATGAAGTGAGAATATTCTGAAGCCTGAGAATCGAGCCAAAAAGCGTGACGAACTCCTTTTGAGCCTGTTCACCAACAATCCGCTCATCGAGCGGGAACTTAGCGAGTAGCTCATGCACTTTGGTTTCGTAGTCAGCAAAGTAGTCTCCATACGGCTTGAGAATGGCAATGCCCCGAGCTTCCTTGTTGCCAAAGAGCGAGAGCGCATCGTTCGTCTCAGCTTCAAGGTCCCGGAAGCTAATGATGTTCCCGTATGCCTTCACCGAGTTGAGAATTCGATTCGTGCGGGAGTAGGCCTGGAGTAGGCCGTGGGCGCGAAGCTGCTTGTCCACAAAGAGCGTGTTCAATGTGGTCGCATCGAAGCCAGTGAGGAACATGTTGACCACGATCACGAGGTCAATCTTTCGCTCCTTGAGCTTTAGGGAAAGGTCTTTGTAGTAATTCTGAAACTTATCAGCCGACGTATCGAACGACGTGCCGAACATCCCGTTGTAGTCTTTGATTGCTTCATCAAGAAAGTCACGGGCCGCACCAGAGAGGTGGTTCGTCTCAAACTCCTCTTCCTCAAGTGCTCCGTCTTCAACGGCTTCATTCGCGGCATACGAGAAGATGATTCCTACCTTCAACTGCTTGTCAGGGACCAATCCAGCTTGCTGACGTTTGAACTCACCGTAATAGGTCCGGGCCGCGTCGATTGATGCGGTGGCAAAGAGCGCGTTGAAGCCTCGCAAACGACGCTCTCCAAGGGAGTACGTGCTAGTTCGCTTCGTCTTCTGATCGAAGTGCTCCAGGATGTAGCTAGTCACCAGCGCTATCCGCTCTTGAGCAAGAAGGGCCCGTTCCGTGTCGATAGCAGAGACCTTCTTATCAAGAACGTCTCCCATTTTGACCGTGTTCACGTAGTCGATCCGGAACGGAAGGACGTTCTTGTCAGTAATCGCATCGACGATTGTGTAGGTATGGAGCTTCTCGCCAAAAGCCTGCTCGGTCGTCTTGAGGTTCGGGTTTCCGCCACTCGACATGTTCGCGGTGAAAATCGGGGTTCCGGTGAAGCCAAAGAGGTTGTACCGCTTGAAGGCGCGGGTGATCGCCGTGTGCATATCACCGAATTGCGAGCGGTGGCACTCATCAAAGATCACCACAATGTGTCCGCCGAACACCTCATGCCCTTTGTTGGCGGTAATGAAGTTGGCGAGCTTCTGGATCGTCGTGATGATGATCCGCGCATTCTTGTCCTCAAGCTGTCGCTTCAGAACTGCCGTGGACGTGTTGGAGTTGGCTGCACCTTTTTCGAAGCGGTCGTACTCGCGCATCGTCTGGTAGTCGAGGTCTTTGCGGTCCACCACAAAGAGCACTTTGTCCACGCTCGGCATCTTGCTCGCAAGTTGAGCGGTCTTAAACGAAGTAAGCGTCTTGCCTGATCCAGTGGTGTGCCAAACGTAACCTCCTGCTCGCACCGAGCCTAGCCATTTCATGTTCGACGCCACTTCGATTCGCTGGAGGATTCGTTCGGTTGCGGCGATTTGGTACGGACGCATCACCAGGAGCATCCGATCTGCCGTAAGAACACAGTAGCGAGTGAGGATGTTCAGCAAAGTGTGCTTCGCAAAGAACGTCTTGGCGAATGCTGTTAGCTCCTGAATCGGTTTGTTCTGCGAGTCGGCCCACCACGATGTGAACTCAAAAGAGTTGGAGGTCTTCTTGACCTTCTTTGCTCCGGTGGCATCGGCAATGTGCTGGCGGCGGGTGGTGTTGCTGTAATACTTGGTCAGTGTTCCGTTGCTGATCACGAAAAGCTGGACGTACTCAAACAGCCCCGAACCTGCCCAGAATGAGTCTCGCTGGTAGCGGTCGATCTGGTTGAACGCTTCGCGGATGTCCACCCCTCGTCGCTTCAGTTCGATGTGAACCATCGGCAAGCCGTTGACCAAAACTGTCACGTCGAACCGCGTGGCACGTGTTCCGGCAGTCTCATACTGATTGACGACTTGGAGTCGGTTGTTGTGGATGTTCTGCTTGTCGATCAGCTTGATGTTCTTCGTCGTGCCGTCGTCGCGATGGAGAAGCTGAACCGAGTCCTCCTGGATGCGAATTGTCTTTTCAGCAATGCCGTCGTTCTGCCCGGCGATGTTACTTTCAAAGAATCGCTTCCATTCGGCGACGCTAAACTTCACATCATTCAGAGCCTCTAGCTGAGCCTGGAGGTTTGCGACGAGCTGCTCTTCCGAGGTGAACTTGAGGTAGTCGTAGGCTTGACCCTCTAGAATCCTGATGAGTTCCTTTTCCAGGGCATCTTCACTCTGGTAGCTCGTCTCACGAACCTTCGATTCTGGGATGTACTGCGCAACGACCGTGCTCTCGTTGGAGACGGCAATTGGATCGTAGTTGTAGGGCGTTCGATCCTCGCTCATGCGGTTGCCTCTTCAAAGGTTAAGAGTTTGTCCCGGAAATACTCGTACTGCTGGCGGCGGGCGTTGAGTTCGGCAGGAAGACCCGTGCTAAGGTCGTTCACGAGGGCGTCAAACTTGTCGAGGAGAGTCACGATGTTTCTCTGCTCTTCTATCGGGGGGACCGGTAGACGAACATCCTTCAAGACGTTTGCATTGAACTGCGGTTGCCCTCCACGACTCACAAGGTTGTTCGCCTGTCGCCAGTACTGGCTGCTCTGTGCGAAATGCCAGTAGTAACCTGGCAAGACTTCCTCTTTGTTAACACGGATTCGAATCAAGAACGAGGCATACACTGCTGGCTCCTCATCCTGAATGAGTACGGTCTTTCCGAAAGTCGCGCCGGTTCTAGCCATCAGTACATCTCCTGGTTCCACTACGTAGTCACCTGCGCCATGTGTCGAGTCGACAAACTTCGCTCCGGCTGGCGAGAGCTTGCCGTTTTCAGTGATGTCTGTGATGCGGATGAGCCGGTACTCACCTTCATCAGCCGCTTTCGCTGTAAAACCATAATTAAGCATGGCAATCTCGCTCACTTTCGCCCATCTGATCCGTCTTGTTGATTGATTGATTGATTGATTGATTGATTGATTGATTGATTGATTGATTGCCATTTCCTGCTCGGCAAACGTCAACAACTGATCACGATAGAAGGTATACTGAAGACGCCGGGCCACCAGCTCTGCCTCCAGCTCTGCCTCCAGCTCTGCCTCCAGCTTACTAAAGGTTTCCAGCACTCTTACGATCTCCTTCTGAACCTCCATCGGTGGAACAGGTATCCGAATTTTCGCCATACTCTCGCCCGAGATTCGCTTTACCTTTGCGCCGGTGATACGGCTCTTCTTTTGAGCCTGGAACTGGTCTGACTGAAAGAAGTAAGCGACGTATTTAGGCTCTAACGTGTGCCTGTAAATGTAAGCATCGCCACTAACCGCTACCTCTGTAGTGCCTACCCAGGCCAACGCCTTAGCTACCGCATCATCATCTTCGCTTGTAGTGGCGATCACAAGGTCACCAGGTTTTGCTTTTCGGATTTTGTTGGCGAATGCAGGCGTCACATACGAGACGGTCGATTCTGCTGAAGTTCCGTAGGTGGTGTGCACTTGACCGTAATGAATCGCTGGAAAGCCTTCGCTCCTTAGATCGCTCTTGAGCATTCCGTTACCACGGATAAACTCACCCACATCACCAAGTGTCTTAAATTCAACCCCGTTCGGGCAGTGCTCCCGGATTAGTTGATCTATCTTGCTCATTCGAAGAAATCCTCATCCACATCCACAATAGCTAAAGTCTCTCTTACTTGAACTCCGACGCGGTACTTAACCATCAAATCAACAAGCCGTGGGCCATCAATAAGGATGATCCTCACCCGAGCATCACGTTCCGCGTACTCTCTGGCTCCTGTGCTAAATCGGCCTGTAGTAATCATGACTCCTTGCTCCGCTTTGCCACTTAGCGCACCGACGAACGCCTGTACTTCTGGTCTCCCGACAGAGTTATCCCGAGCATATCGCTTCGCTTGTACATAGACCTTACTCAACCCCAGTACATCTTGGTCAATTACTCCGTCGATTCCGCCGTCGTTAACCAAACGCGTGGCTGCCGCTTGTCCACCGGTACCCCCGTAGCCCATCGCTACAAGAAGCCGGACCACTGCCTGCTCAAAGAACGCGGGGTCTAGTGCGACTAATCGCTCAATGAGCCCGGCCCTAACATTACTTTGGATTAGTTCTATACCCTGTGCGATCATCTCTACGGGATCCAGTGGATTCGTTACGCTCTCTACATCACTTTGCTTTGAGTGATTTTCTCTTTGCAACTTGGACTTTGATACCCACCACTGATCATCAGGCTTTGCCACTGCTCTTAGGTCTGCCTCTGTGATTGTAACCGGGTGGTCGTGAAGAAACCTTCTTCCAAATTCTGTAATGGCATACTTGCCACGTGTAGGTCGTTCGAGAGCACCTACTCGCGTCAGATAAGATGTCGCCCATCCAATTCGGTTGGCTACAACTTGTTGACCCGAAGAAAGAGACTCAGTTCGTTGATCGTGCGTTAAGCCGATAGCGTCTGACACAGCCGAGATCAAGTCTCGAAGTACTCTCACCCCGCCGTCCGCCTGAATGCGAAGAACGGGAACCATGAAGCCGTCCCAACTTGGAATTTCATTCATGCTTTGCCCCCTTCGGCGTCTTCACCAGCGTCCAGGAACCGATCAAAGTCACTCTTGAAAATCCGATCTTGGACGACGCGATACTTCTCGAATTCTGTTTCTGCGTGGAGCTTGGCTTGCTCGTGGCTAATGCGTCCAGGGCCAGTCAGTACCTCACGCTCGTTGAATTCGAGGAAGCCATCCAAACGCTTTGCCCAGTCCTCCATCGACATAGGAACCTTCCGCTTTGCTTGGTCTTCAGCGTAATCAAGGTACATCGAGACAATCCGTTCCATGTGCTCCATCTCGTCGTCGCTGAGGTAGTTCTTGGCAATCGAGACATCCGACTTGACGATCTTGCCCTTTGGGGCTGACTCCCATGTGGTGAGACCCATGTGCTCTTTCTCGGCATCTGCCCGTTCGATGATGAGTTCGGCGGCAGTGTGGCGATGAACAGCCCAGTGCATCTTGTTTTGCACCAGGGCGAAAAAGAGTTTGGTTGTCTGGGCCGTCTGGTCGTAGTCAAAGGCAGAAGCGTAGAGGTCGGTGACCTTTTGGTAGAACTTCCGCTCCGACAGACGGATTTCTCGGATGAGTTGGAGCTGGCGGTCGAAGTACTCGTCCGTAAACATATGGCCCTTCTTGAGGCGATCCACGTCCATCACCCATCCCTGGATGGTGTAGAGTTTCACGATCTGACCCGCCCACTTTCGGAACTGCACCGCGCGTTCGTTCTCGATCTTGAATCCCACCGCAATGATGGCCTGGAGGCTGTAGAGCTTGGTGTTGTAGCTCTTGCCGTCCGAGGCAGTTATCAAATGCTGTTTGATAACTGAAGACTCTTCCAGTTCGTGATCGGCAAAGACTCTGAGCAGGTGATGATTCACGGTTTGCACGGTGACGCCGTAGAGGGTCGCCATCATCTTCTGGGTCAACCAGAGGTTTTCTTCGAGGTAGAGCAGCTCAGTAGATTCAGATTCGCCGCCAACCGAAGCAATAAACGTCAGGTATTCCGCCGCCGAAGCGCGCACGATATCCAAGTCCTTCCGAGGCTTTTCGGGCTTGTCGCTCATGCTGGACTCCCTTCAAGGTCTGCCACGATGGCGTCAATCTGTGTGCGTAGCTCAGATTGGCGAGCCACGATCCCCGCGATCTTCGCGTTTAAGGCTGTAATGTCGATGGCTTCGGTCGTGTCTTCTTTCTCCACGTAGCTGGAGACCGAAATGTTGTAGTTGTTCTCCTCGATGTCTGCCGCAGTGACCAGACGTGTGAAGTGCTCCTTAGTCTGACGTTGGTTAAAGGCGTCCAGGATTCTTTCCTGGTGCTCTGGAAGGAGTCGGTTTTTGTTGCCCACACGCTGGAAGAGTGCGGAGGCGTCGATGAAGAGAATTGCGTTGTCCTTCTTCGACTTCTTGAGAACAATTATGCATGTGGCAATTGTTGTCCCGAAAAACAGGTCAGGCGGAAGCTGGATAACCGTGTCGATGTAGTTGTTGTCGATCAGGTATTTACGAATCTTCTGTTCTGCTCCACCTCGATAAAGGACACCAGGAAACTCAACGATGGCGGCCGTTCCATTGACGGCGAGCCAATGGAGCATGTGCATTGTGAACGCTAGGTCGGCGGCTGATTTTGGAGCGAGCACACCGGCGGGCGCATAGCGCGGATCGTTGATCAGGAGCGGATTCGCGTCTCCGTCCCATTTGATGGAGTAGGGAGGATTGGAAACAATCGCTTCAAACGGCTCATCATCCCAGTGAAGCGGATCGGTCAGAGTGTCGCCGTGAGCGATGTGGAACTTCTCGTAGTTCACGTCATGCAGGAACATGTTGATCCGAGCCAGGTTGTAGGTCGTCAGGTTGATTTCCTGCCCATAGAAACCTTGCCGGACGTTCTCCTTGCCGAGAACCTTGGCGAACTGAAGCAAAAGTGACCCGGAACCCACGGCGGGATCATACACCTTATTGACCTGAGTCTTGCCAGCCACGGCAATTCTCGCCAAGACCTCGGAGACTTCCTGGGGGGTGAAGAACTCACCTCCTGACTTTCCTGCCTGGGAGGCGTACATAGTCATCAGGAACTCGTACGCGTCACCGAAGAGGTCAATGGAGTTATCTTCGTAGTTACCTAGCGGCAGATCACCAATGGCATCGAGGAGCTTCACGAGCTTCTCGTTGCGCTTTGCCACCGTTGGCCCGAGCTTTGCACTGTTTATATCTAGGTCATCGAACAGACCCTTCAGGTCATCTTCGCTCTCCGTCCCTACGGCCGAGCCTTCGATGTTGTTGAAGACTCGTTCAAGGGTCTCATTGAGGTTTTCGTCGCTCTTGGCCCGTCTGCGGACGTTTACGAACAGCTCAGACGGAAGAATGTAGAACCCTTTCTCAGCAACCGTTTCGGTGCGCCCAAACTCCGCATCCTTGTCGGACAGCTCGGCGTAGTTGAATCCTTCTTCGCCAGCCTCCTTTTCGAGCTTGTTGATATAGGAAGTCAGGTTTTCGGAGATGAACCTATAGAAGAGCATCCCGAGTACGTACGACTTAAAGTCCCAGCCATCCACCGAGCCACGAAGATCATTGGCGATTCGCCAGATGGTCTTGTGAATCTCCGCCCTCTGAGTCTCGCTGGTGGCTGGCGGCATCAGACCTGAGCCGCTCCCGGAGGAGAGCCGTTTAGCCGGTGACTGCCTTCAAATGAAATCATAATTCTAGCTTCATTTTGACCCATTTGCCGGGTGCTCACATGGTAGCGAGATGCAAATGGGTTAGAAAGGCCTTCGCACGTTCGATGTTACTTTTGGCTGACGGTTCGAATGAACCAAGAATGGGCGCATGCCCCGCTGCTACCTCTGCTCAAAGCTGATTCCGGTTGAAGACCGTCCGTTGCGGCGACGGGTTCGCGTTGGCGAAATCGAGAAGAAGAAGTACGGCGCGGAGCGAGCTCGGTTCGTGCAGAGCCAGTACGGGATGCGGGTGGTCTGCAAGTCGTGTGCGGCATTTCAGGAGCATCGGGCACGGCAGAAGGAGCTTCTTGAGCTTCACCTTTTCCTCACGGCAGTCGTGGTGGTCGGACTGGTCTCTCTTGCTTTCTGGATACTTAGAAAAGACCCCGCTGGTGGTGCGGGGTTTGGTGGGGTGTAGTTAGGAGTCGTAGGTGACTCCTCGGATATAGTCGGCGGCCCTTTGAGCCTGAGCAGCGGCAATGACCACGGCCTTGGGATCGTCACCCAGAACATCGAGCCATCCGCTGATGTAGCTGGCTGAATCCTCGGTTAGAGAGTTATCAAGTCCCACGGTGGCGCAACAGAACGCGCTCGTGAGTTCAGCAACCAACTCCTCTCTGGAGTAGTCGTTGGAACCGAATCGAGCGACCTCGGTCACGCCTTTGCGATTGAGCCTCGACTCGTGACCACTCGCGTGGGCCAGCTCATGAAAGAGCGTTCCGTAGTAGTGGTCCGCAGAGGCGAACCTCTCGAATGAGGGCATGTACACCGCGTCTTCCTTGGGGACGTAGTACGCTGACCGTGCCTTGCTGTGGATAGCTGGCGGGCATGGCATACTGGCGACCAGGAGTTCGGCTCGCTCGTGCCGCTGAGACTCCTCAAGTGGCTGCCCTTCGTACACAGACGCGAACTCGATACCCTCGACCTGCTCCACGTTGAAGACGGTGAAGTAGCGAAGCATCGGAGTCCGGCGTTTGCAAACCTCTCCAGTGCTCTCGTCGATCTCCTCAAACTCCAGCTGTTTCCAGAACACCACAAGGGTGCCTTTCTCGCCCTGCCTGACCTTGCCTCCACGTTCTTGCACCTGCTTGAACGTGAGCCAGCGATGGTCGGCGTATGGCGCAAGGCCAAGGAGGAACACGTTGATTCCCCGGTACGCCTTGCCACTGGCGACGTTGATCGGCAAAGCGTGGGCATCTTTCCAGGGCTTTCGCCAAGGCACGACCCCACGCTTGAGTGACTCTACGATTTTCTCAGTGACGGTCTCGTACAGGCGGCTCATACACCGCCTCCCGCCTTGCTTCTAGTTTCCATGCGTTCTCACCTGAGGGCGGGAGAACTCGAACGTCCGCGCCCTCCGGGTGAGAATCTGCGCTCCGGTCCTAATAGGGCAAAAACACTTTCACTGAAGCAAGCGGGATTTGATTGATACTGTATGGAAGTGATCACCAAGTCTGAGTTTCTTCTTTACCGAAAGCACCTGACTTGGGTGAATACTGCAAGTTGGACACACTTTTGCAATGGCCCGCATTCTAGAGCGCATCTACCGTCTAGCTAGTTGAACAATGTCACCAATACCGGCGAACATCTTGAAGGTGAATCCCAGATGTGAGTGGGCCGGTGAAAGTACTAGCTGCTCTATGTTGTCGCCTACAGAGAAACTAGCCAAGTCCACGATCTGATCTCCGGTTACGGCCAGGAGTTTACAGTTTCGTCCCTCGCTCACGACCATGAGCCCTCCAAGAGGTGAGACATCCATGAACTTAATTTCCCTACTTGGAAAAGGTATTGCAGAGACCATTGTCTTTGAGGTCAAGTTTTCGACTCTAAGTTCGGAACCAACGCTCCAAAAACAGTAAACGTCTCCAGTTTTTAGATGCTGAATTAGGTTCGAAGGGCGATAGACTTTCCGTTTCAGCACAGCAATTCTTGACTTAGTCTGAATAGAGTAGATCGAACTCTTGTATCCAAACATCGTCTCGCCGCCAAGCAAGATGCTATTTCCAGTGTCTGTAAACCGGGCTTCAGCGTAGCCCCCCTTTAACGCAAAAAGCTCTTTGCCGTCCTGGGAAGAGTGAATACTTACTTCTTTGTCTTGACGAAATGCAAAAAAGACGCCGTTCTTTGCACAAGTAAATCTATTGCCGAGTTTGGGTGATCGAAGCAGAATTGTCCTGGACTGGAGTCGATTGTCCCAAACTTCGATGCCAAATGGCGAGCAAACTAAGAGACCATTATCGGGTGTAAAAGCGAAGTCCCAGGTATCACCGTGATTTGGAATTGCCCCGACCCGACTTCCTGTTTCGCAGTTGAACACGATTATTTCGCTTAACTCCGCAATCGCGATGAGCTTTCCGTTATGGTTGAACACAACTCCCTGAAATGATGGGTGGTTGAACCAAGGAACTAGTACCTTCAATTTTAACTCATCGCCGTTCATCCGGGGCTTTCTCCGACTGCTGTTTCTACTCGACAAATTAGGCTGGAGGCACTGGAGCCAAGAACATTTGCGAGATCAATTAGGGTTGGGATGTCGAGGTGCTGTATGCCTTGCTCGACCTTCCAAACGAACGCCTGGGTTCGGTCGAGCTTCCTGGCAAGTTCTCGTTGGGAGAGCCCCTGAGACTCCCGAAGCTCGCGCAGAAGCCCGCCTAAGATGGCATGCTCCTCCCGCGCCGCGCTTCGAACCGTTCGTCTCAATACTCAAATCCCTGGTCAGATGACTCTAGGGTAGAGTTGCACGAGAGGTAGACTCTTGCGAGGAGTCAGCAGCTATGAGACCAACGCGTATGCTTATCTTGCTTGCCACCGCACTCGGAGCGAGTTCGGCGCAGGCCGACATCGTAGGCAAAGTGAAGACGATCGATCAAACCGGAGTCACGCTTGATATCGGGCCAAAGCACCCGTGGGGCCCATCCATTACGGCCCAAAGGCGCGGCGAGATCATCCGGCAGCTTCCAAGCGGAAGCCTCGTTAGGCTTCGACTCGAATCTGGAAAGATTGTGAGCGCACGGGCTACACGCATTCAGCCAGAGCAAATTAAGACTACGAACCTTCAGGCATTGAAACCGTACAGTGGCGGCTACAAGTTTGAAGATGGTCACCAGTTTTGGGGCTACATTCCGCGTAGTGTCGGGATCAGTTACGGGCGTGACACAACCGTTTTTGAACTCAATCGTTCATTCGACTCCATTCGCTTCAAGTTTCTAGCTATGGATCACGAGAATCCCGTCGCGACAAAAGTCTTTTGGAGGCTAGATGGAGGTGAAGTAGTCACGCGTGATACCTCTGCAACTTCACTGACCGAGGTCTTGATAGACCTTAGGGGAGCCAGAAGCCTTCAAATTTGGTCAGAGAACCGGACGAATAACTTTCAAGCAGACCCTAACTTCATCATCGACGCCGAGCTCTTGCAGCTTCCTTCAAGCATTCCCGTGCTCTCTTCTCCCGCCACCAAGGAGTCTGTCCAGTCCAACGAGGAACTTCGTTGGCGACCTGTGCCTGATGCACTTGGGTACCGTGTGGAACTTGAGTGTATTCGCCTCTACAACACCGATGACTCGATGAAACAGAGGTTCTTCACAATCCAAACGAACTCTGAGACGCGGGTAGTGAAACTCTCTGAACTCAAGCTACCGCTGGGCGAGTACCGCTGGCGAGTTCACTCACTGGACGATATTGGCGTGATGGGTCAGATGAACGAGTGGTGGTCGTTTACGCTCTCAAAATGAACCGGAGAACACATTCCCTAGTTCTTGGACTGACCGCTGCAATGATCCTTGTGGGTTGTGGCAGGTCAGGGCCAAGTGGGGAAAGCCAGAAGGCGCTCTCGCTGCTTGAATCCAATATGACAGAGGATGCGCTCGCACTCCTTGAGAAGCGCATTCAAAACGAACCCGGTGACCAATCCGCAGTGTTTCTGTTAAAGGTTGTTCGCACCGATTCCACCGCATCGGAGTTAATCAAACTTGCGGACGAAAATGCCTGGGTAAGCAAAACTATGGCTGACGCAGTAGCCTCAGCACTTGAGGCTTCCGTTCCAACAGAGTTCGATCTTAAGACATTCACCCAAGACTCGATTGATGGAGACGCGAATGAAGCTGAGTCCGAAGCAAAGAGTGGTGGCTTAAGCCGTTATATGTCTCCCTACACCACTGAGCTTCTCGAATGGTGGTTGAAATTGAACCCGGAGGCACTGTCAGACATCAAAACCCGGTTTGCCCTTTACATGCGCTTTGACTATGGGCATGCCTCAAAGGACGTGAAAGTTAAGGAGTTCGCACAGGCATTCCAGGGCGATTTAGTAGATCTGGCATATTGGGAGACTTCGGCAAGGTACTATCATGAAGATAACAGAGATATGGCGCTGAATGTGCTCAAACTCTTGAAAGGCCGCTCGAAATCTGAGGTGACCCAGAGGGCCATAGCGGAAGCTCTAGGTTCTTGGAGAGCCGTCATGCTTCTGGAAGTGCCAGTTTCGGAGTCCGGAACCGGAATGGAGGTTAACCCGCGTCGACCCCAGGAGGTTTCACTCTTTGTGCCAGCAAAGGGAGATGTCGAAGTTCAGGTTCTAAACTCAATCGCGGTACGTCCATGGGGTAGAGAGCAGGTTGTGTATCCATCTGATGAGTTGACCATAGTCGACG
Organism: Armatimonadota bacterium; assembly: GCA_020161505.1. Classification (GTDB taxonomy): domain Bacteria; phylum Armatimonadota; class Fimbriimonadia; order Fimbriimonadales; family Fimbriimonadaceae; genus UphvI-Ar2. The sequence continues at coordinate 146,306 of JAIUNY010000003.1, forward strand.
TTGAGGGGTATGAAATTGACCAATGGTGGGAAGCGAGGCGTAAGAAGTCGCTCCTTTTCGGAAAGGACATTCCCTTCCCAGGCCAGTTCAGGAAACTTCCCACAGGCGAACGACCTGCGGGTGTGGTGACTTGCACGTCTGGCTTTCTCTGGTTCAGTAGTACGCTGCCGTCACCACGCTCAGAAGATGTCTGGAAATTGAGGCTAGAATTTCTTGACCCACAGACCTAAGTAGTTCCCACCCGCCACCCTGTGTGTTTGTCTCGACTAGGGTCGAGGTAACTTCCGGGGCTTCCGGAAGTCGTTTGTCGAGGGTCGCTACTCGGAGCAGTGGATAACTTCTCGCGCGCGCTTTTCTTTCAGTATTTCTTTCTTGTTATTGTTACGCGCGTGGTTGAGGTGGACACAAATCGTCTCATTTTGAAGCGTCAAATTCGTTTAGCTGTGGAAAAGTCAGGTCGAGTCTTATGAGGTCACGCGAAGCCAGCCGGGTCAGTCCGCGATGAACGCTGGAGCGCTTGATTCCCGACCATGCCTCAAGCTGCTCATAAGTGGCGGTCATAGGAATGTGAAACCGTCGCAAACCGTATGCGCGGCGGGAGATTACCAGGAGGAGCCGGAGTTCAGGGTTCGAGAGGATCGGGAGCAGACGGTCCAAATGCGAGTTCGGGATCTTCGTCCACTCGGTCACGGGTGGCGGGAACCTCGGGGAGATACTTGGCATAAGTGAACTCTTTAGGAGGTGAGTAGTTGCCCCGAACCGCCTCGATGATGAAGGCGTTCGGGCGCTTGGCTTTGCGATACGGCAGGTACATCAGTTGTCGTTCAATCTCTTCAACCGGGTGATCCCGAAGGAGTTGCGCTACCCCAGCATTCGAGACGTTGAGCTTGAAGAGCTCGGTGGCGACCGCCGTCATGCGCTCAAGGTTAGTCATCGCACGGCTTCGATGAAGCGGCTGACCTGACGACTCATTCGGTCGAGGTGGCGGAAGAACGGCTCATCCACTTCGAGCGTTGGCACTTCGCGGACCCCGATCTTGTGCTGGATCAGGAGCTTGGCGAACTCGGTTCCAGTGACCACCCGAATGCGAATCGGCTCGTGGCTTCCAAGGTGGAACTCGGCGGAACTCGTGAGGCTGTGGGTGGAGATCAGGATTCCATAGTCGGAGCCAGTGCGCCGCACAACTCCGGCAAGCTCATCGAGCATCCGAACCCGAACCTCTTGGCCGACGAACTTCACGACGGTCTGCACATCGAACAGCCCGAGGCGGTCATCAGCCGTAAACTCGTGGCCGCCTAGATAGCTTTTCTCCTTGCGCTCCCGCCGACCCATGAACTGAATCTGCTTGTATCCAAGTCGGTCGAGGAGTTGCCGGACGAGGAGCATCTGAACGTGGAATGAAGACACGCGAATAACAGAGAGAAGGTCTTGCTCAAGCATGGCAGTGGGCTTAGTTCTGAGTTGAGGAAGAAGTGACGCCGCGAGGATGACGACTTGAGACCCACTTACCAGGCTCAATTCCAGCAAAGGAAGGCTTGAGGTCTCCGAACTCGTCGTAGGCGGTGTCAGGAAGGCTTGGCTGACTCCGGGTCACGTCACAGCAGAAGGGCGTTGGGAAGCGACCGCCTTCAGCGATCAGGTCGCGTGGGTCTATACGAAATCCTAATTCGCGCTCAATGGCCTCCGTAATCCGGGTGACCGTGAGGAACGACGGGTTTCCACCGCCGCGAAGGATTCGAAACACCGAGGCTGGATGCACTCCGGCGTCTTGAGACAGCCGAGAAGGAGCTTTGAAGCTGTACCGCTTGGTATGGGCGAGCACATCCGCGAGGCGAGAAATCGTTTGGTCAAAGTGGTGGGGTGATGGTGTCATGGCGGTAGTCTCGCTCGGGTTGTGTTGTTAGCTCACAAATCCTCGCCCGAACGAAAACCGAACGCAAGAGCGAGTGTTTTTGCACGTTGCTGAAATGCATTGCAGGAGCGAAATTCAATTCACTCGCGACTCCTAGAGCCGGTTTTCACCCCGGTCAGACCCCCGGCTAGAGGGGCGGTCAGGTCTAGTCTAGGTATTTGAACCTGCGCACGGCGGTTCGAATACTCAACCCTCTTGCTTCGCAATCGGTCTTTCTTGATCCTTCTGCTTTCGTTCACTCCCGTTCAGCTCAATCAGCAGCTCCAATCTTTCCCGATGGTCAAACCATCGAGGCTCTATCCCGAGCGGGGTAGGTCGCAGGGATGTTTTGAAAGCTGATTGACCTGTGAAGGCTAGAGACCGTGGAAGTCATGAGACATGACCTTTCACATCCAGAGTTCCCGGTGATCAGGGTCCAACTCGTTCGCGAGTCGAGCGAGCGGCGAGAAACCATTTCGGGTCCAGCTAAAGCGACAGAAGTTGCCGAGCACTTCCTTGGTCTCTGTGACCGGGAGCAACTGATCGTGCTGATGCTTACCGCAAAAAACGACCTGATTGGTGTCCACGTTGCGAGCATCGGCAACCTCACGAGCGCCATCGTCTGCCCGCGCGAAGTGTTCAAAGCCGCGATCCTGGCAAACGCCTGCTCGATTATTGTCGCGCATAACCACCCGTCTGGCGACCCCGAACCCTCTCCTGAGGACTATGAGGTCACAAGGACACTCAAAGCCGCTGGAAAGCTTCTTGGGATTCCACTTGAAGATCACATAGTTATCGGAAGTCCGGGCCGGCACGTGAGCTTCAGAGACCTTGGGGAGCTACCGTGACAACAGAGCGAGCACAAGCCCATCCGCGAGTGCAATTGCTGGCAGTTCCATGCCCCGGTGCACAGTGCCGATCACGCCAAGTCCATTGGCGAGGAACCCCATGAGCACTAACACCAAACATGCAGACTTTGAAGTCGAATACCACGGAACGATCTTCCTCATTCGCCCGACCTCCGAAGCGGGAGAGGATCACTTTGCGGAACTTGATCCGTGGCAGCACACCTTCTTTGGAAGGAGCCTCTGTGTTGAGCACCGATTCATTGACGAGGTGGTGGAGAGGCTTTCTGAGTCCTTCACCATCGCCCAATCTTAACCCAGACCCCGCCCGCGCGGGGTCTTCCGCCTAATGTGGCTCCCAATGCCCTCAAGTCGCGTCGCGGCCGACTTTCAGCAGTTTCTGCGGTCCACATACGACATTGAATGCGATACCGTAACCGCGACGAAGGTTGCGACATTCCTCATCCAACTCACCTACGTCAGAGCCTATGCAGTACGTCATCTACACTCGAAAATCGACGGAGAGTGAAGACCGCCAGGTTCAGAGCTTGGAGGATCAGCTAGGCGTCCTCCGTGTGCTTTCAGAGCACAACGGTCACAAGATCAGTCAGGTCATATCTGAGTCAAAGAGCGCAAAGGACCCGTACTCGCGACCTGCGTTTGAGAAGCTCATGCTCCAAGTTGATGGTGGGAAGATTGCGGGAATTTACACTTGGTCTCTCAACCGTCTATCTAGGAACCTAGTTGACGGCGGTCGCCTTGCTCACGCTCTTCAAATCGGCAAAATCGGCGCACTCATCACTCCTTCGCGCACCTACACCAGTGAAGACAGCGCGCTACTTCTTGCCGTTGAAAATGGAATGGCGACGGCTTACATCCAGGACCTGCGGCGGAATGTATCTCGCGGAATGGATGGAAAAGCGGCTCGCGGATGGCTTCCTGCTAAGGCTCCCATGGGTTACAAGAACAACGCTGAAACCCGCGAAATCGATCCGCACCCGGTCAGCTTCAATCTTGTGCGACAAGTGTTTGAACTGGCTGCAACTGGTCATTACTCCTTCGCCGAACTTCGAGCAGAGGCGAACAAGCTTGGACTTCGATCGACGAGGAAAGGGCATCACGGAGAGCCGATCTCAAAGTCGGGCCTTCACAAAATCCTTGGGAACCCATTCTATGCCGGGCTCTTAACCTACAAAGGCCGTCTCACCCCCGGGAAGCATCAACCGATGATAACTCAAGCGCTGTTTGACCAAGTGCAGACCGTGCTTCGTCGCAAGCTCGACGTTCGCAAGCCAGAACCCCAGTTCGCCCTGAGCGGTGGCATCACGTGCAAGGCATGCGGATGTGCGGTGGTAGGTGAACGAAAGTCGAAAACGCTCGCCGATGGCACGGTTAGGGTCTACACCTACTACCACTGTAGCGGTGCTAAGGGATGTAAGCGAAGCGCAATCTCAGAGGAGCAAGCCCTCCGACAGGTCGCCTCACATCTCAAGGAGGTAGCGATTTCTCCTGAAGTAGGGGCTTGGATTCTTCGTGCGATGGGAATGATTGTCGAGGAGGAGACGCTCGTTCGTGCCCAAACGGCTTCAATGGTTGAGGCAGACTGCAAAGCCCTTGAAGGTAAGTTGGAGAGGTTGCTTGCCCTACGACTCGATGGAGAGCTTGATCCAGAGGAATATGCAACTCAGAAATCGGTGCTGCGCCATAAGCTAGAGACGCTGAGGGAGACGGCCCGAAAAGCCAGCAGTGCAGTTGCCGCGCTCTTGGACTATGGAGACTCCCGCATCAAGTTTGCCGTCGAGGCATTTAGCTACGGAAACAACTTTCCGACTGTGTTTCTTCGAAATGCCATTCGAACTGGCTTCCAGAGCGCACAGATGCAGGGTTCGACTCTAGTCTTGGCTCATGATCCAGTGCTTCAGAAAATCGCTTCATTCGAACCGCTGAGAAATGGCTCTCAGTGCCCCGAACAAAGCGATCTGTTTAACCGAAATTCCGTTTGGTGGACTCTCGTGCACGATATTCGAACCGTCGCTCATGCGGAGCTCGGCATCGAATCAACGTCAAGTTAGCCGCGTACGAACCCGCTGTCCCAATTTTGATTCATTGAAGCTCGGCATCAAAAAGATACTTCTCCCCAAGCTCAGCGATCCGAAGCTGAGCAACTCTAGCGCGGGCGTAATCCTGAAAGGACATTGAGGTTTGGTAGAGCTGGCGCAGTTGCAGGAACATATCCTCGTACTGATCCTCTTCCACCTTCGCCAGGGCTTGAAGGGTTGCCACATGCCGAAGCATATGGATGTCTGGATTCCCGTCGGCTACGAAGTCAGAGAGTTCCTCAACCAGGGCCGCGTATTTACCGGTCACGCCGTAGAGTCTGGCTCGCAACAGCGTGAGAGTTCTCTTTGCTGATGGGTCGCGGGAGAACCAGGCTTCGATCTCACTGTGGATCCGAGTGGCCAGTTCCTTTGACAGCTGGAAATAGCCTTGCTCACTAGCTCCAATCATTACCGCGTAGCGGGTATGCCACAAGTAGAAATCGGTAGGGATCAGAATACGCTTATCGTTAAGTTCTGCCGGAGGTAGAAGTTGGAGACGTTGCCTTAAAGTTTCGAACTCTTCCGCGACATCTCCGACTGCAAACCGAGGACACCTAGCCTTGATCCGAAGCCTCATCGAATGCCCATAAATCTCTCGGTACTCGTCTCCGATTTCCTTCGCTAGCTCAATAATCTTGAACGCCATTCGGTGGGCGAATCCGTACTGGGCGAGGGTCTCCCGGAGCTGGAACGCTTGGAAGTACATGAAGAACTTGAACTCGGTGCTGGTGCTTTTCTCTGCAGCGGCCACGCAGAGCGTATCGGCGGTGATGAGTCGCCCCTGATTCTTGAGGAGCTTAATCTGTGCCCTGATTTCGCCTGGAGTCTCATCGCCGAGCTTATATTCTCGTTGCCTATCGGCGATGAAGTCCTCGTCAAGAGATTCCAAGAGGTAGGCCCGAAGCAAGTACCGCCGGTGATCTGGATGCTCAAACTGATCGAGGATGGTTCGAATCGTTGCAAGCGTCAGTTCAGAAGGGTTCTTGAGGCACTGAGAGAGCCTGGACTCGGTCATACCAAGGCGAACCGCGACCGCCTTATTGGAACTCAGGCCGTGAATCTTCTTAAACAGGAGGCGAAAGAGCTGCTTGAACGAGTAGTTTCCAAGATTGTGTTTAGCCCCAGCTAAATAATCCTCGAAGTCAAAGTCGGTGGCTTGCTCTTTCTTCATGATCCTCTGTATAGACGATCATGAACCTACATCCGGCAAATCAATCTTCACACGAGCGACCCGAGCATTGGATCGGGATCGAGGCTGACTATCAGTCTCACGACGACCATCCGGCAAACCGACTGGTCTCGATTTCTCGCCGTGATTTGGGGCATCACAACTTGATCTTGGGCCGTACGGGATCGGGAAAAACGGTGGCGCTGACACACCTGATCTCAGGCGCGATCCTTCGAGGCGACTCATTTGTAGTCATTGATCCTAGGGGCGATCAAGTCAATGACGTCCTGACCCTGCTCGCGGGAAGAGTTGATCCGAGCCTCGTCAAGGTAATCAATTTGCGGGATTCGTCGCCCCTCATGGGTTTTGATCCGCTTAGTGGTTCTGGGCTGCCGCACCAGCGAGCCCTCAACGTTTTGAGCACCGTTAAGGCGAATGCGGATTCTTTCGGGGTCCAACTTGAAGAGACCGCGAGGTACTTCCTTGAGGCTCTCACCGAAGCCGGTGAGCCCCTCACCCAGCTGGAACCCGCCTTTTACGACGACGGATACCGCTCTTGGCTTCTCACAAAGATTGAGACTGTCAGCACAGGAAACTTCATCGCTCGGTATCACGAGATGCGAGACGACCGCAAAGCCACTCTCGCAAGCCCCGTGATGAACAAATTCTCAGGGCTCTTTGCCACGAGAAAGCTGCGAGCGATCCTGAGCGACCTAAACCCCATTGACCTGTACAGCCACCTTAATCAAGACGGCAGCATTCTCTTGGTGTCACTGGCGATAGACGAGACCTCTCTTGCAGGGCGAGCGATGGGGAGCATGATTTTTGGCTCACTCGTTCAGGCGATGTACTCACGGATTGAAATCCCTGAACTTCAGCGAAACCCGGTTCTCCTGGTGCTCGATGAGTTCTCGCACTTCGCAACCGAGGACATTGATTCGGTTCTGATTGAAGGCAGAAAGTTCGGGTGTCACGCGATCCTCGCTCATCAGTCCCTCTGCCAACTCTCACCGAAGCTCAAGTCTTTGGCCCTTGGTAATGTCGGGCAGAAGCTCATTTTCGGACTTGGCAGGGACGACGCGCAAATGCTGTCTGCTGACCTCACGGGTGACCGGAAGGCTATCGACTTCACCAAACTCCCGGTCGGTTCGTGCATCTTGAAGCGTGGGAACAAGGAACTTGTCGGGGTCGAGATCAACACTCCCATTGGCAACGGTGGGGTACTTGACGCAGATGGTCGGAGATTCCTGGCGCAGATTCACGACTCCCATCCAAACAAGCCGTACCAGACTCCAGAATTTCCTACTGGGCAGCACACTGAGAAGAAGGGACCGCGAACAAGCGTATCTGAGCGACCTAAGAGCTCAAGAACAGAAACATCACTGGAGGATTGGTTCTGATGATCCTCACCGAAAGGGATCGAAAGCTCGTGTATGAGATCGCAATGAGCCACGTCATGAGCCGTGACCAGATTCTCGCCCTAGGCCTCTTTGGCTCCATCACAAGGGTGAACACGAGGCTTCGAGTTCTCCGTGAACTTGGGCTCGTGCGACTTCTGGAGACGCCGTACTTTGCTGGAAGCCTGTACGTCGCTGGATGCAATGCCCCCGAAGTCGTGAGCGGCAGAGTGGCCCGGTTGATCACGAACCGCCAACCTTCGCCTCGGTTCCTGCGCCACGCGATTTCAGTCACAAACATTCGCCTGGCCCTGATGACCAAAGGAGCAACTGAATGGCGATTTGAGCCAATGCTCTGGCGCACCTTTGAGTCCGGCGGCAAGACACTCGAAGTCCGGCCCGATGGCATGATGATTACCGCCAAAGGTGCTCTCATTGTCGAGTGTGACCTGGGGCACGTTTCACCCCAAAAGTTCGCCGCGAAGCTCGCCGTTTACCACGAGTTCCTGAAAGGTGGTCACGCGAAGCGTCTCTGGGGCATCAACGATTTCAACCTCATCACCGTCACGACTGGAAAGCTCAGAGCCGAGAGGCTGCGGGAGCTGGCTCCGTCGAACTGCTCCTACGGATTCCTCGTGCAGACGTTCGAGGAACTTGGAGCCGGAATGGTGGGAGGTTGGAGCTAGGGAAAAACCTATGGCAGAACTACAATCACTCCCCGCAAGCGTTACGCAGCTTCTTGATGGAGCCCGAAACGCCATCGCTCGTTCCGATCAAGCTCTCGCCTACGGCGACGGGTACACCGCCAGAAACGAGGCTCAGTACTCGATGGCACTCATCGTTGAGGCGGTGAAGTGTCTTGCCCCTCATGACCCGATGGGAGCCTTGGCGCTCATCGGAGCGCATCTTGGACACCAGGGCATTGAGCTTGAGGAGATGTTCGAGGATGAGCAAATCACCTATCAGTGGAAAGAGCTGTTCGGCGTGAAGTACGCGGCTGACGTGACTCGCGTTGTGAACCGCCGCTCCAACCGCAAGCGCATGGGATTCTATTGATCCTCGGTGACGCCCCATGAATCAGCAACCCCAAAAACTCGCATACACGGTGGCAGAAGCGGCGAAGCTCATGTCACTCTCGCGGAGCTTCTTGTATGAAGCGATTCAGGCAGGAAAACTCCAGTCATTCAAAGTCGGAGGGGCCAGGCGGATTTCCGCCCGGCAACTCCAGGACTACCTTGAGAAGCAGGAACGAAGTTCGTGACCTACGACGTGCCATCGACAAACAGAGCATTGAGCGCGGTGCGCAAGATGCTCTGTGACATCGCGAGGGGTCTGGTGTAGTTGACCTCGGTTACACCGCTTGCAGCATGTCCAACGTGTTCCTTGAGCGTGGTCGCGGAGACATCAGGACACAGTTTCTCGATCCAATTGATGTGCGTGAGCCGACAGTCGTGCGGACTCATGTCTTCTGGCAGTCCCGCCTCCTTGCGTATTCGACGCCACGTTGCGTAGGTGAGTGCCTTCATTCGCGGTTTGTTCTCCTCTGCCGCTGACCACAGGTAGTCCCCTGAACTCTTACCTTCGCAAAGTGGGCGAAGTATTGCCGCCAGAGTGTCGCACATCACCGAGAGGCGAACCTTGTCCCCCTTCGGTAACCCAACGGTCTGTGCGCTCTTCTCGGTCAGCTTCACAGCCCGGTCAACAAGAATCGTGTTCTCTTTGAAATTGACTTGCCCAACGGTGAGCGCCATTTGCTCTCCGAGCCGAAGACCGGACAGCAAGTACACCGCCAGGATTCCTCTTCGCTTTTCATCCAGTTCCTTGCTGGACAGTGCCTTCTTCGCTTCCTTGGGCGTCAACGCAACTGCCACGCGCCTCGGTGGTGTTTTGAGTTCCAATGCGAATGGATTGCGCCAGAAGTGCGGGACTCGACCATATGGAGTGATAGCCTGGTTGAACGCCCTTACGAGGAGCACTCTAAGCGCAATGATGGTGTGCTGCCCAACTCCAGTTTCTCGAAGGTGGGTGTAGAAGGACTTTACGTCAACTGGATCGATCCGGGTTAAGGGTACGTCGGCCCAACGAGCCTTTGCGTACTTCTCATAGCGGGCTTTGCGATCCCTCACCGTTTTCGGATCGAGTGACTCGCTCCAATCATTCTTGATGAGCCAGTCGAGCCAGTCACCAAACGTGAGGTCATGGGTGATCTGATGAGCCGCAGGACTCCCGTCTTTGCGAAGCGACCGGAGAAACTCCAGCCCTTCCTTCTGAGTTGAGAACACCCTGGAAACTCGTTTCTGAGACCCGTCAGGCTTTCTCAGGCGGTACTGCACCCGCCACTTACCGGAGAGTTTTCCGCTTTGGATTTTTCGGCAGGAACCCTCTCCGCTGTCCGCTCTAGTCGCCATAGTTCCAAGAGTGTACACCGCTTTGGAGTGCGTTTTGGAGAGACCTTGGAGAGACCTGGGCTTTTCGAGTTGCTCTCAGAGAGGGCTTAATGGTCTATTTTAAGTTCAAAATCTTGGCGGCCCCGGAGGGAATCGAACCCCCGACGCCCTCCTTAGGACGGAGGCGCTCTATCCACTGAGCTACGAGGCCGCGCGATGCCGGAACAGTTTACCGGGTGGAAGCGGACAACCACCCGCCGCCCTTCACCCCGCGAACGACTTCACCACCCCGTGCAGAGTCACGCGGCCGGATTCGCATTCCACCGACTGCAACTCCACCGGAACCGGCAGATCGCTCACCGTCAGCACGGGGTTCACTTTTTCGATCTGAGATTCCACCAGGTTCTTGGCTGCGCCGCCCATCACATCCACGCTCTCCAGGCGCACGTACACCGAATGCCCTCCCACGATCTCCAGGAAGCACACCGCCTTCACGGGAATCGTCACGATCACCTGGGCCTTGGCGGTCACGTAAATCTTGCCGCCACTGATCGACACCTCAAAATCCTTGACCTGCGGCGGAGCCTGGGCCGCCAAGAGCTGACCAATCGCCCGCTCGGTGACCACCGCCACCGCCTTGCCGGGAGTCGCCATATCCAGGGCCAAAGGATCAAGCACCACCGAGGCGCGATCTGCCGTGACCTCGAAACTCTCCACCACCAACCCAAAATCCAACTCGATATCCCGAAAAACGGCCTTCAGCGATCCCACTTTCAACGATTTCATAGTGTCCTCCTCACCCTACCCGTGGCGGGCACCGCAGGTTTTGGGTAGCTTAGAAAAATGTTCGGACTTCTGCTTGCCGCAACGATGCCGCAAAACGGCCACTCCGCCCCTCCGCCTGCCATGGAAGAGTTCCGCGCCGCCTGGGTCGCCACCGTCGATAACATCGACTACCCCAGCAAGCCGGGCCTTCCCGTCAGCCAGATGAAGGCCGAGATGGACGCGATTCTCAACCGCTGCGCCGAGCTGAACATGAACGCGATCATCTTTCAGGTGCGCCCCTCCGCCGATGCCCTCTACCAAAGTTCGTACGAGCCGTGGTCGTGGTATCTCACCGGGCAACAGGGCAAAGCGCCCGAAGGCGGGTTCGATCCCCTGGCCTACACGATCGCCGAATCGCACAAGCGTGGCATCGAAGTCCATGTCTGGCTGAACCCGTATCGGGCTCTGCACCCCGCCCAAACTGGCCCGGTGACCGAGGATCACATCAGCGTGACCGCGCCGAATGCGGTGAAGAAATACGGACGGTTCCTCTGGATGGATCCGGGCGAGAAGGTCATCCAAGATCGGTCGTTCAACGTCTTCATGGAACTCGTCGAAAAGTACGATCTCGACGGAATCCACATCGACGACTATTTCTATCCGTACCCCGTCACCGAAGCGGGTAAGAAAGTCGACTTCCCGGATGATCTGAGCTGGAACGCCTATGTCCGTGGCGGAGGTCGGCTCTCGCGAGGAGATTGGCGACGTAAGAACGTGGATGACTTCGTCAAGCGTGTCCACGAAGGCGTGAAGAAGCGTAAGAGCTGGGTCAAGTTTGGGATCAGCCCGTTCGGCATCTATCGCCCGGGAGTCCCCGAGGGAATCGCCGCAGGCATCGACCAATACGACGAACTCTACGCGGATGCCCTCAAGTGGTACCGCGAAGGCTGGTGCGATTACTTCACGCCGCAGCTCTACTGGCCGATCGCCCAGACCAAGCAGTCGTTCCCGGTTCTGCTCAACTGGTGGGCCAGCCAAAACCCGAAGAAAATCCACCTGTGGCCAGGGCAGTTCACGAGCAGAACCAATCCCAACGATGGCAACTGGCTGGCCTCGGAAGTCACGGATCAAATCAAGCTCGTGCGCGAAAGCGATGGGGCCTCCGGAACTGTTCACTTCAGCATGAAAGCCATCCAGCGCAACTGGAATGGGATCGGCGATGCACTCCAAAAGGCGTATGCAACGCCCGCCGTGGTGCCCCCGTCGCCTTGGATGAAAGCTCCGAATCCGGGCAAGCTGGAGGTCACGTTCGGCAGTCCCCAGGGCCAGAGCGTCGCTTGGCTCCAATGCGAAGTCGCTACTCCGGATGCGGTTCGGTTCTATCTCTACCGAGACAGCGAGGGCCGGTTCCAACGCACGAGTGCGAGCCAGGTTCGCGCCGAAAAGGTCTCGACCGGATGGTTGACCGTGCAGACTATCGACAAAGCTGGTCGCATTTCCGAACCGGCTAAGCTGGAAGGCCTTCGGCTCAATCCTTAGGCAATACAACCGCGAAGGTCGAGCCTTTGTTCAGTTCACTCTGAACCGAGACTCGACCTCCGTGGCCTTCCACCAAGTGGCGGACAATGCTGAGTCCGAGTCCCGTGCCACCCGAGGCGCGTGAGCGCCCTTTGTCCACGCGATAGAATCTCTCGAACACTCGTGACAGGTGCTCGCTCCCAATCCCGATCCCGGTATCTTCGACCACAAGGTTGATTTCGGATTCCCCATCCTCCAAGCGCACCACCACAGAACCCTCGCTCGTGTAGTTGATCGCGTTATCCACGAGGTTGAGAGCTATCTGGCTGAGTTGTGTCTCGTTGGCGCGCATCGGGAGCTTGTCCGGGCCTTGGTAGCTCAGGTGCAAGCCCTTCGCCTCGGCTTTGCTCATCAGTTGCTGAACAATGCTCCGCACCAGTTCGGCGGCATTGCAATCGGTCTTCGTGATGTTCCCGGAGTCAGCGATGCTGAGGGTGAGAAGGTCGTCGGTGATCCGGGTCAAGCGATCGACTTCCTTGATAATCCGACCCAGATAGCGACGCTGAAACTCCTCATCCTCCGTGCCCTCTTCGAGCGTCTCCGCCATCGCGCGGATGGTTGTCATCGGGGTGCGGAGTTCGTGCGAGACATTCGCCACGAAGTCCCGGCGAACTCGCTCCAGCCTGCGCAGATCAGAAATGTCGTGGATGGACAGGAAGTAGCGGTCCTTGTTCGACGAATCCTGCCAGGCGTGCAGCCGCACGATTCGCTCTTCCGGCTGACGGAGAGTCATCTCCGCGCTCACCGGCGAGGCATCCGATACAACCTTCTGCAGCATCTCCATCACCTCGTTCGAAAAGACAACGCTGAGCAAGGTCTGCCCCCGAGGATCCACGGTCTGGAAGAGATCGCAGGCCAGGGAGTTCGCATAGAGCACGCGCAGGTTCTGATCCACGAGAAAGATGCCGATCTCGAGCCCTTCGGCCAGGTCATCGAGCGCATCGCGGTGCCGGCGGACCTCGCCTTGAAGCTGCTCGACTCGGGTCTCAAGAGCCGCCGAATCTCGCTCCAGTTCGCCCATCAGAGATTGAGCTCGGAGCCACGTTCCCATGCCTCCTATTCCAAAAACAAGCGAAGCGACCATCGCCCCCGACCTTGCCGATGGCGCAATGAGGCCCGTGAGTCCAGCCACTACCGCCACGATCAACAAGGCCACCGCCACGCGATTCCACGCCATCCAAGCTACCGGACGAACCATCCGCCCGGATCGGTTGCACCCTGAAGCAACTTCATCAGCCCCGTAAGACCCTTGGCACGCAGGGGCATAATCAACCCATGCCGCTTGTCCCCCTGTTCGCCGATGTCAAAGGCATCTACTTCGACCTCGACGACACCCTCTGCGGCTACTGGGACGCGGCGAAAGCGGGGCTTCGACGAGCCTTCGAGCAGCACCCGGAGCACGGCCAAGAAGTCGATGTGCTGCTGCGCGAATGGGCGGTGGCTTTCGGCGCGTTCATCCAAACCATCGGCCAAACCCACTGGTACGAAAAGTACAAGCAGAGCGGCGAAATCACGCGGGCCGAGCTGATGCGCCGGATGCTGGAGCGCGTGGGGATCTTTGATGAGGAACTGGCCCATCGACTGAGCCACACGTATCATGTCGAACGTCAGGCAGCCCTCGTGCTCTTCCCGGAGGCCCTTGAGGTCATCCAAGCGCTACACGCCGACTTCCCACTTGGGCTCATCACCAACGGCCCGGCGGATATCCAGCGCCAGGAGATTCAGAAGCTCAACATCGGGCCATTTTTTAGCCACGTCTTCATCGAGGGCGAGTTCGGCATCGGCAAGCCGGATCCAAGCATCATGCAAGCCGCTCAAGACGCAATGGCGTTGGAACCTCACGAGATTCTCTTCGTGGGCAACAGCTTCAAGCACGATGTCATCCCGGCTCAGGAGGCGGGATGGCGCACGGTCTGGATTCGCCGCCCGAGCGACGTCTCACCCAGTTCCCGCACGGGTGTCCCTGAGGATATGCCGGAAGGCGCCACCCCTCCCGATCTCGTGATCCACGATCTCCGCGAGTTGCTGGGCTGAGTGATGTACCATGGAGGGGAACAATGACGATTCCCAACGAACTAAGCCATGTTCTCTCGAGTGACCCCGAGGTCATGCACGGGGAATTATGCTTCGCGGGAACCAGAGTTCCCCTAGGCGTCCTGCTTGACAATCTTGCGGAAGGAATGGGCCTCGACGAATTTCTCCAGGATTACCCGACCGTGTCTCGACTGCAAGCCGAGACAATTGTGCGGTGGGGCAATTCTGCAATCCTTGCCGCACTCTCGGGCCGACTAGCAGGCTAATGCAGATCCTCTTCGACGAGAATATCCCTGAGTCGTTGGCTGACCACCTGGAGAGTCACGAGTGTTCAAGCGTTGGGAGCCTGGGTTGGAAAGGGATCTCGAACGGCGTCTTGCTCCGAAAAGCTGAGGAAGCCGGCCACGACGCGCTCATTACCTTCGACAAAAACCTCGTGTACCAAAACGACCTCAAGGGGCAAGGAATTGCGATCTATGTTCTGCGTTTGCGTGGTCATGGTGCGAAGGCCCTCGGCGAGGCTCTTCCCCAGTTGCTAAAGGCCCTGAGTGAGCATCAGCCCGGTCGTGTTTTCCTCATCAAGCAGTCAGAGTCCTAAGCTTCGAGCTTCGTCTTCCCCTTCCGGGCGGCCGCTACGGCACCCAAACTGATCGCGACTGCGACCAACGCAATCGGCAGCGCCGAGACGTTCGCGCGCTGCTTTTGCAAGAAAATGTCCTCAGTCGCTTCCCTTGGGAATCTGGAATCTTGGAAATAGCTCAGGCTTGACCGCTTGGGAATAGCGTCGGCAGGAAGATCAAGTGCCTGGGCCAGCCCCACCATCTCACTCCGGGTGAGGCCCTCTGGTTTATATTTTGTCTTACAAACACGCCCACCACCGAGAGTACCTTCGTAACCTCCGTTGGCAATCATGAACACCTCCAACCCCTGATCCGCACCCAGATCAACCGTGCTTTTGGGCACATAGTAAGGATTGAAAGGCTTGTCGGTTTTGAAACTCATCCGCACCAGCCCGGTCTGACCCGACCCCTCACTGCCCTTGACTTTGAAGGCGGTGAAATACCACCCCTTCCCGACGTAAGGCTTGGCCCAGGCTTCAATTTCCGGGCTCGAAACAAAGCCGTTTGATTTCAGCCAGTTTTTCAGCGCATTGGGATCGGTCGCTTTCAGGACAACCGCCTGATATCCCGCGACCTCCTGCTCCTTCACCACTGCGACACCTGCGGCGGCGGCCGCCGCCATCTCCGTACCTTTCGACCGTGCGGCCAGTTCTGCGGCTTCCCTCTGCGCCGCGCGCGCCCGGATTTCCCGAACGATCTTCAGGGCTTCAGGATCCGCCTCCGCCAAGTCCGGCATGCTCGGACTGGGGGCGATAAATCCAAATGATTCGGGTGTGTCTTCGAACGAGGCATTCCTGACAAAATGCTGAATCTTCCGCTCGGCATCCCAAACAATGATGTTCTCCTGCTTGGAAAACTGAATCGCCCGTCCATCCGGCCCCGCCGGGCAACAGGGCGAACCCAATGCCACCAAACACGCCAAGCCCAATGCCGAAGATACAATTCGCCGCATAGACTCCCTAACGCGTCAAGCCGTGCCAAAGATTCTTCGCGAAGGAGCTAGTGCGCGTGCTGTTCGAGGATTCCTTCCGCGACGAAGATCGGAGCATCCGCCCGAACCGCCAGCGCAATTGCATCACTTGGACGAGAGTCGATCACGATCTCCTCGTCGCCTTGCATGATGAAAATCTTCGCGTAATACGTGCCGCTCATCAAGTCGTCGATCACAATCTTGTCGATCTCTGCCCCCAGGCGATCCATGACCTTCTTGAACAGATCGTGGGTCATCGGGCGATCGGGCTGCTGGCCTTCCAGCGAATAGGTAATCGAAGTCGCCTCGAATGGGCCAATGATAATCGGCAACTTTCGGGTGCCATCGCTGAGCAAAACGAAGCGTTGAATCGTGTCGTTGGCCTGAGCGGCGTACACCGCCTCCACCCGAACCTCGACCGGCTCGCCAGGTTCAAATTCGCTCTCTTCTTCTCCCAAAAGCTCATCCAGCGGGAAGAATGAGGGAGGCTTCTCCATATCGTCGAAATCGTCCTGACGCTCCTCGGGCATACCGTCTTAGCCTACCACGGATTCGCGTCCCGCGACGTACTCCGTCACTGTGCGACATACCGCAAGTTCTGCATTCTCGAACACGTCCAAGGCGCGGGCCAGAGCTTGCGCGGTGTCGATACTCGTGACACAAGCGACCCCCGTCTCGATGCACGCCCGCCGAATCCGCGCGGCATCCGAACCCGCTCGCTGCCCTGGAGTCGGTGTATTAATCATCAAGCTGACTTCGCCCGCGAAGAGCCGATCCAAGAGATTCGGAGAGCCCTCTTGAACCTTGTTGAGCCGCTCTGCGGGAATCCCGGCGGCGCTGAGAGCATCGCAGGTTCCGCCGGTCGCCCCCAGGGCGTAGCCCCGCTCATGGAATGCCCGGCCGATCTCGACCGCGATCTCTTTATCGGCTGGCTGAACCGTCAGAATGACCTGACCACGAGGCTTGAACACAATCCCGCTCGCAATCATGGCCTTGTAAAGCGCAGCTTCGTAGCTCACGTCGATCCCCAGGACTTCCCCGGTCGACTTCATCTCCGGCCCGAGCGATGGCTCCACCTGCCCCAGCTTCTGGAAGCTGAAGACCGGCGCCTTGACCGCGTAGAGCCTGGGCTGACCAAGACCGTGAGCCACCTGAGTGACCGTGCGGATGCTGCCATCAGCCTTGGGCGCGTGGTCGCCGCTGACGCTCGCTCCATCCGTTGACCCAAGCTCCCAGAGACCGCTGGAGTAGCCCATGTCCGCCAGCTTTTCGCCCATCATGCAGCGGCTCGCGAGCTTCACCATCTGGATGCCCGTCACTTTGCTCAGATACGGAACGGTTCGGCTGGCCCGCGGATTGACTTCCAGCACGTAGGCCTCCTCATCCACGATCACAAACTGGATGTTCATGACCCCCTTGATGCCCAGATCTCGGGCAATCAGGCATGCTCGCTCCACGATCTGCGCTTGAACCCTCGCGCTCAGAGAGACCGGCGGGAACACGGCCATCGAGTCGCCGCTGTGGATCCCCGCACGCTCCACGTGCTCCATGATCCCGGGCACAAGGGTATCGACGCCATCCGAGATCACATCGACTTCCGCCTCTTGCCCAAGGAAATACTTGTCCACGAGCACCGGTTGGCCTGGGTTCGCATCTTCGGCTTCTTGATAGAAACCGCGCAGGTGATCGGCATCGTGGATGATCTCCATCGCCCGACCACCGAGGACAAAACTGGGGCGGACGAGCACGGGGTAGCCGACTTCTTCGGCCACGACCAAGGCTTCATCCAGGCTCTTGACAGCGCGTCCGGGAGGCTTGGGGATGCTGAGGCGATCCAGGAGGCGCTCGAATTGGTTTCGGTCCTCGGCTTGGGCAATCGCGGCGGGGCTCGTGCCGAGAATCTTGACGCCCTGTTTGTCCAAGGCTTCCGCGAGGTTGATCGCGGTCTGCCCGCCGAACTGGACCACCACGCCATACGGCCTCTCGTGCTGGATGATGTCCATGACATCGGCATGAGTGACCGGTTCAAAGTAGAGCCCATCCCCTGTGTCGAAATCCGTGCTGACGGTTTCGGGGTTGTTGTTGGCGATAATCGCCCGATAGCCCATTTCCTGCAAAGCCCACACGCAGTGAACGCAGGAATAGTCGAACTCGATCCCTTGGCCAATCCGAATCGGCCCGGAGCCCAAAACAAGCACGGTCTCGCTCATGAAGTCTGCCGTGTTTACCCGCTCAGGGCCGATTCACCGGTGTTTTTGGGGTGGTTCCCCGCCGTTTGGCAACTCTGACCCAGGACCGGCACTGTTAAGAATCGCGTCTCGGTCATACTCTCGTTCGCGGGGTGGAGCAGTCAGGTAGCTCGTCGGGCTCATAACCCGGAGGTCATAGGTTCAAATCCTATCCCCGCACCCAAGCACCCATCCCCTCTGACTGCGCTGTGGAGAGCGTCTTACTTCAACGCACAGTCCCCGCGTTCGCCGGTGCGAATCCGAATGGCTTCGGCAACCTCGCTGACGAAAATTTTCCCGTCCCCGAGTTCACCAGTCTGCGCTGCTTGTACAATCGCCGACACCGCAACCTCCAAATCCTCATCACAAACCACCACCTCCAGACGCAACTTCGGGACCAGGTTCAGCGCGTAGGTAGATCCTCGGAAGGTCTCACTCTGCCCCTGCTGCGCTCCGAATCCGCGCGTTTCCTCCACGCTCATCCCCAGAATTCCGTGATCTTCTAGCGCGGCTTTCACCTCCTCCAGCTTATTGATCCGAATGTATGCCTGGATACGCTTCATGGTCAGGCAGTGTATCCGGTAGAGTCCAAGGCATGAACCACCTCATCGAAATGACCCGCTCCTCCCAAGATATGCTCTTTCAATCTGCGCGCAAAATGCCCGCTGACAAGCTCACCTGGAAGCCACTCGACACCGGACGCTCCGCTCTCGAACAACTTCAGGAATGCGCCCTGAGTGTCGATCTGTACATCGGTCATATCGATTCCACCTACACGCCGCACTTCGCCAACTACGACGAGCAATTTGCCGCGATGGCCCAACTCGACACCCTCGACAAATGCGAAGACGCCTGCCGACGCATGACCGAGCGACTCTGCGAAGGCATCGCCCGCATGACCCCGGAAGATGCTGCAAAGATCCACGAAATGCCCTGGGGGCAATCGTTCCCAGGAGCCGTCGTCGCCGGATTCCACGACTGGAACATGGTCTACCACCTCGGTCAGATCAACTACATCCAGACCCTGTACGGCGACAACGACATGTTCTGAAAACGCAACGAAGCCCGGAGCAAGTATCGTCTCCGGGCTTCGTTCCGTTTGTTTTCGCGAGGTCACCGTCGGCGACGAATCGCAACCGCGGCGAGTCCGAGCAGAGCCAGCGTCGCGGGCTCAGGAACCGCATCGATCCGAGTCGTGAAGTAGTGCTCGCCGTTCGTCTGAGTCGACCAGATTCGCTCGGCGCTCAACGAAATGTTCCCTTGAGTTCCCCACGGCCCGGTGCCGTTGTTTCCAATCACCGTCGGGGTCAGGTCATTCACGCCAAAGCCGGTCAGGCTCAGCGTCCAATCGGTGGAGTTGGTCAGCAGACTTTGGGTGCTGTTGGCAAACTGGAAGTTTGCATCGCTCAGGCTCAACTGCCCGACCAGCATCGACGGCGCACCAAAAATGTCTCGAGCTCGGACGTGCAGGTAATGCGTCACGTTGGGCGTCAGAACCACGGATCCCGTGGTTGTTCCATTCTGCCAGGTTCCCGACTGTTGAGCGACAAGCACGCCTTGCACCGCATCAGACGTCGAAATGTAAGCCTCAAATGTGTCATCGGCGACCATCGCCAAGTTCAACGTGGTTCCGAAACTAGCTGCCACTCCAGCGACGCACAAACAAGATACGAAAAATCGCATAAGGCCACTCTACAGGAGATTGATTGCTTTGTCAAGAGGGCGCGGCGGCTCCGCACTGATCGCACGGCGCTCGGCACCGCGGGCAGAATGAAGCGATGCAAAAGCCGACCAACAAGTGTTTTGTCAGGTCGGCGAGCGGGGGCGGGAGAGGTTCGCGCCGCTGGTTGAGCCCTCGCCGCGCTTTCCCTCGCGAACCTCCGGGGAATCGGCATTGGGCCCGCTCGCCGACCTCACCATGCCCCGGGAAGCCCCCAGCCCCGCAGGTATCCTCCCCCCAATCACCATGAGTTTTCAGCAGCGGACCATCAACTGCGGCGAACCCCGAGCCAGCCACGCCGGACAGACCGTCACCATCAACGGATGGGCGCACAAAGTCCGCGATCTCGGCGGACTCCTTTTCGTCGATGTCCGCGACCGAACCGGACTCCTCCAGGTCATCTTCCCGGAGAACACCAAGGCGGAAATCCGCAGCGAAACCTGCCTCAGCATCACCGGCACCATCGCTCCGCGCGATGCCAGCAACGTGAACCCCAACCAACCCACCGGCGAGGTTGAGCTCCGCGTCACCGATTTCGAAATCCTCAACCAAGCCGCCGTGCTCCCCTTCCCACTCAGCGACGAAAAGTCGATGGAGCGCGTGAATGAAGAGCTTCGCATGAAGTACCGCTACGTCGATCTTCGCCGACCCAGCGTGTATCAACGCATGGCCCTGCGCGCGGCCGCCGTCAAGGGCATCCGTGCCTACCTCGACAACGAAACCTTCCTCGAAATCGAGACCCCGATCATCACCAAATCCACCCCCGAAGGCGCACGCGACTACTTGGTTCCCTATCGAATCGAGCCAGGCAAGTTCTACGCGCTTCCCCAGAGCCCGCAGCAGTACAAGCAGCTTCTCATGGTCGGTGGTCTGGAGCGGTACTACCAAATCGCCAAGTGCTTCCGCGATGAAAGCCAGCGCGCCGACCGCCAACCCGAATTCACTCAGCTCGACATCGAGATGAGCTTCATCACCCAAGAGGACATCCTTGGGTTGATTGAGCGGATGACGGTGAAGGTCGTGAACGATCTCATCGCCGACTTTGCCCTCGACATCGAGCCAATCTCCAGCTTTGAGCGACTGACCTACGATGAAAGTCTTGCTCTCTACGGCAGCGACAAGCCCGATCTGCGCTTTGGGCTGACCATCTTCAATGCGGCCGAGGCTCTGGCGAACACCGAGTTTTCGGTCTTCAAGAACACACTTGAAGCGGGCAATTTCATCCGAGGCCTGCGCTATCCCGGCGGAGCCGAACTCTCGCGCAAGCAGATCACGGAGTTCGAAGATCTCGCGAAGTCGTTCGGGGCCAAGGGACTCGCCACCTTCTCGCTCATCAATCCGAGCGAGGAAGCCGAAGGCAGTCGCCTCACCGCCAGCGGGCTGCGCGTAAAGGGCGGTATCAGCAAGTTCCTCAGCGATGCCGAAGTCGATGCTCTCGTCGCGCTCAGCGGAGCCGAGGCGGGAGACCTCCTCTGTTTCGTCGCCGACAACTGGGCGGTCACCAACGACGGCCTGTGCCGGATTCGCCTCAAGATCGGCAGCGATCTCGGACTGCGCGATCCGCGAAAGCTCGCGTTTGGCTTCGTCGTGGACTTCCCGCTTGTCGAGTGGAACGAAGACGAACAGCGATGGGATCCTTCGCACCACCCCTTCACCAGCCCGAAGTCCGCCGATATCCCCCTCCTCGATACCGATCCGGGCAAGATTCGCGCGGACTGCTACGATGTGGTGTGCAACGGCTACGAATGGGGTTCAGGATCGATCCGGATCCACCGACCCGACCTGCAAGCCAAGATCTTCACGCTCATCGGTGTCACGCCCGAGCAACAGGAAGAGCGATTTGCCCACATCCTCGAGGCCTTCACCTACGGCGCACCGCCGCACGGAGGAATCGCGACGGGCATCGACCGGCTCATCATGCTCCTCCTCAACGAGGAAAACATCCGCGAAGTCATGGCCTTCCCGAAGATGGGCAACGGTTACGATCCTCTGATGGACGCCCCGAGCACCGTCGATGAAAAGCAGTGGGAAGAGATGGGGCTGATGCTCCGACCGGCTCCGCCCAAGAGCTAACGAATCACCATGGCCGGGGAAACCCCATCGGAATCTTGGAAAAAGCTGGTGCTGCGCTCGATGCCGGCACCAGCTTGGCTGAAAGTCGATGCTCCCGAGGGCGACATTGTCGTCAGCACTCGCCACCGCATGGCTCGAAACCTGACGGGATTCCACTTCCCCAGCCATGCCACCTCCGAAGATCTGCGCGCTGTGATGCAGCAGATCAAAAGTGCCGCCGAACGCTCCCCCCTCAAGCTGAACCCGATGACCCGGCTGACCGAGGCCGAGCGGGATTTCCTGCTCGGGGCTCGCCTCATCTCGCCCGATTTCCAGCATCGCGAACCTGGGCGTATGGCTCTACTCGATGAAGAGAGGGTGGTGAGCGTGATGGTCAACGAAGAGGATCACCTGCGCATCCAAGCCCTCACCGCCGGGTGGTCGCCGGAGAGTGCCGATCACGCCGCCACCGAGGTGCTTAGGAACCTCACCCCCTATCTCAAGTTCATGTCGCATCCTGGGCTCGGGCCGCTCACGGCGAGCCCAGCCAACCTCCCCGGAGGCGAGCGGCGATCCGCGCTCTTCCACCTCATCGGCCTCGGAACCATCGGCAAGCTCCCCCGCATGCTCCGATCGCTCAGTCTGATGGGACTCACCACGCGAGGGCTCTATGGGGAATCGAGCCGCGGGGTCGCCGCGTTCATCCAGGTCAGTTCCACCAAGGCGAGTGAGGCGGATTTCAAGGGAGCGTGCGTGCAACTCATTCGCGAGGAGCGCATGGCCCGACGCGAAGTCCGGCGCGATCAAGTCTTGGACAAAGTCGCCCCCGCCGTTGACTTCGCGATTGCGAGCAAAGAAATCTCCTTGCGCGATGCCCTCCTCGTGATCGGCTACGTGAGGTGGGCAGCCAGTATCGACCTCGAAGGCTATCGAACCGAACCCCGCGCCGCCGACCTCTGGACGGCTACGATGGAGTTTTTCGGCACTCAAGACCCGAAAGTCGCGGCTCGGCACCGCGCCGACTTCCTCCGAACCCGACTCGAAAACCTCTTTTGACTTTTCTCCGTAAGAACCAGCGATGAATCCCATCATCTACCGGCCCGCCGACGTCCTGCATTGGTTCGACACCGATGCCAAACGATCTTCCGATATCGCCAAATCGAAGAGCAAGAACGTCGCCAAGAAGGCCTCGGAAGAAGGGATCATCCCGAGCCTGAAAGAAGCGGCGGGAGCCGCGCTCTCCTTCGGTCGAGGAGCCGTGGGGGGAATCATTCAACGCGCCGCCGAAGAAACTCGATACGAACTCCACGAGAACGGTTTTGAAGTCATCGACCTCACGAAAAAGCTGAAAATCGACTACTCACAAATCCGCCAGATCATCAGCAAACCCAACGACCGATTTCACCTGCTCTACAACGGCGGCAGCCTGACGATCAAGCCTGTCGCTCACCTCGTGGCTGGGCGATATCGCGCTCCGGTGGGCTGGATGCGCAACGGAATGGAAGTTCCGTATGCCATGCTCATCGAGGAGCTTGCGGCCCGTTCGAGCCGCGATATCGAAGCGGAATGAGCTTAGGTTGGAAGAGACCAGTCCCTGAAGGCTGGATGGAAATACTCTGGGAAGCGATGGCCGAAGACCTCGGCGCGATGGATCCCAGCGCAGCAATTTTTGAACCCGATCACATGAGTGATTGGTACATCGAAGCCCAAGCCGAAGGAGTTGTCTGCGGCGCGGGCCTCGCCTTCTCCCTCCTCCAGCCCGAGGCCGATGATGCCGAAAGCGCGCGAACCGAAGTGCTGGTAACGGACGGCGATCGTGTCCAGCGAGGCACGATGATCCTTCGTGGCAAAGCCCAAACCTCCCGTTTGCTCAGCAAAGAGCGCACTGCGCTCAACTTCCTGATGATGCTGAGCGGCACCTCAACTCTCACGGCGCAGTTTGTCGAGAAGCTCCAGGGGCTCGAGACAAAGGTCGTCGACACCCGTAAAACCGCTCCCGGACTCCGCGCTCTGCAGAAGTACGCCGTGCGATGCGGAGGGGGAGTGAACCACCGAATGGGACTCTACGACGGCATCATGATCAAGGACAACCACATCCGCGCGATGGGCGGAATCAAGCCTGCAGTCGCCCGAGCCAAGGAACTCGCTGGTCACATGACGATGATCGAAGTCGAGTGTGAGACCCCTCAGCAGGTCGAGGAAGCGATCCGCGCGGGAGCCGATATTGTGATGCTGGACAACATGGACCCATTCACCATGCAGGACGTCGTGAGACAGCATGGCAAAAAAGTTCGTCTAGAAGCGAGCGGCGGAATCACCCTGGAAACCGCGCGAGGCGTTGCCCAAACCGGAGTCCATGCGGTCTCGGTGGGGGCTCTTACTCACAGCGCTCCCAGTCTGCCGTTCCACCTCGAAATCGCATGAAATCACCGACCGGCCCGATCCGAACCTACGCCCAAGTAGCCTCGACCCAAGATATCGCCAAGGAACTCCTGGATGCCGGCGAACCTGTGGGCGCGGTTTTGGCAATGGATCAAACCGAGGGTCGTGGTCGGTTTCAGCGCGAGTGGCATTCTCGGCCCGGCGAGTCTCTCACCATCTCCTGGGTGATGGATCAGCAGGCCGATCATCCCCGACCTTGGCTCGTCGGGATGGCGGTGGCCTTGGTCGCGGTCGGGGTGATCCGGTGCCAAATCCAGTGGCCCAACGACCTCACCATCGGCCCCAAGAAGGTCGGAGGGATCCTCACCGAGATTCATGTGACCCCCGATGGACGCAAGATTCCGATCGTCGGGATGGGGATCAATCTGAATCAGTCCGCTTTCCCTGAGGAGATTGCCCACCGCGCGATTTCGCTCAAAATGGCCCGCGGGCATGAGGTGGATGCCGAGGCCCTCGCCCGGGCTATCCTCGCGCGGATGCCGGAGTGCCCTGAACCCGATTCGTGGGACTGCCTCGCGGACGTGTGGAATCTCTTTGACCACACGGCTGGTAAACAGTACGATTTGGGAGATGGGGAAACAGCGGTCGGCATCGGAGTCGGCCCCGACGGCCAGCTCATCTGCAGCGTCGCCGGCGAAACCCGCTCGATCCTCGCCGCCGATGCGATCTTCGGGACCCAATCGTAGAGCAGGCGAGCCGAAAAATCGACCCTGACAAACAAAAAATGGAGCGGGAGACGAGATTCGAACTCGCGACATTCTCGTTGGCAACGAGATGCTCTACCACTGAGCTACTCCCGCTCGCGGTTCAGAAAATATACCACACCCTCGACCCAACGCGCCAAACTGGGCCGGGTGTCCTGGGACGGACAGCGAGCGGGCATAATTGAACCAGTCATGGATGAGGCCGCCCTGCTCAGCGAAACCGTCAGACTCCTGCGCGAGTCGGCCAAAATCGCCCAGCACGGCAGAAGCTCGTTCCAAATTGAAGTCAAGGGCGATACATCTCTCGTCACCAACATCGACCGAGAAGTCGAAACGCTCCTGAAAGCGGAACTCCTCAAGCTCACGCCCGGAGCAGGGTTCTGGGGAGAAGAGTACGGGCACTCTCCTGCCACGGAAGCCGGATACTGGGTTGTGGATCCCATCGATGGTACGAGCAACTTCGCCTACCATCAGCCACTTTGGGGCATCACGATTGGGTTCGTCAAAGACGGCAAGCTGCTGCTCGGCGCCTTTAACTTGCCCGACCTCAACGAGGAATACACCGCGATCTCCGGCCACGGCGCGTTCCTCAACGGAACCCCGATGCCGATGATCCCGCCCGGAATCATCGCCCCAACTCACATCGTCGGGCATGGCGATAGCGATCTCCAACTCATGGGCCGTGCCCCAGGCAAGGTTCGACACATTGGAGCATTTGTGGTGGAAGCCGCCTTCGTGGCCACTCAGCGGTACCGAGCCATGACCACCGGACGAGTCAGCCTCTACGATGCAGCCGCCGGGATTCTCGTGTGCCGCGAACTGGGAGCCGAGATTCGACACTGGGATGGACGCGCGTTCGATGAAGCCGAGAACCTCGGTCACCAGCGATGCGAGCCCATGGTGATTTGCCCCGCCGACTCCAATTTTCCCTTCGGCTCAGAGTTGGCGAGCCTCTCGTAGAGGCTACGAGCGAAAAACCGGTGCTTCGGGCATCCCATGGGTGCGGAGAATTCCTCCGACTTCCTCAGCCAGAGCAATATCCCCGGCATGCTCATCGACGTGCTCGTACACCACTTCCCCACCCGGGCGCAAGATGAAGGTGCCCGACATCTGGAACGGATCACCAACCGGTCGCCCGACGCGATGCCCCTTCCCCCATGCCTGCGCACCTGCCTTCCACACCGCTGGGCCGAAGAGTTGTTTCGAGTTACCCCGCTTCAGGCCAAACGCGGCATAGAGTTCTGCCTGAGGATCACAGATAAATCGGTGCGGCGAGGACATGAACGCCCGGAACTCCTCCGAGGCCTCGACGCTTCCCATCGAAACAAAGACGATGTTCCACTCGGGATGCTCCCGGTACTCCGCCACGGCTTCACGACAGAAGATGCACCCAAAGTGACGCAGAAAGACAAGCGCCACCGGGCCACTTTCGCACAAAGCGTGAAGAGTTGTCTTCTCTCCCGTGCTGAGAATGAGATGCTGATCCGCCGCTTTCATGCTGGACTCTACGAGACCATGAGACAAAGATGCGCAGAGTCCTTGCGGGATTTACGACAGAAACGCGAGGTCAAGAGTCTTCAATTTTTTGAGCCCCTTCTGCTCAATTTGCCTCACCCGTTCGCGGGTGATCTGGAGGGCATGAGCAACTTCTTCCAGCGTATGAGGGTTGCCATCCCGGAACCCAAAGCGCAGGATCAGCACCTCTCGCTCTCGGTCTTCCAGAGTTTCGAGGGCGTGCATCACGGTCTGGCGCACGTTGTTGCGCTCGATATCGACTTCCGTACAGTGGACATCGCCGACCACGTCCTGCAGCGTGGACTCGTCGCTTTCGCCAAACGGGGTCTCCAGAGAAACAGCGTCGGGGACGGTTTGGAGGCATTGCCGCACTTTGACCAGATCAATACCGGTTCGTTCCGCAATCTCTTCGTCCGATGGCTCGCGACCGAGCTCCTGCTGCATCGCCGCCGAAATCCGATTGATCCGAGCCGCCATCTCCGCAACATGAACCGGGACGCGGATCGTTCGGCCTTGGTCGGAGATTGCCCGCGTGATCGCTTGGCGAATCCACCAGGTGGCATAGGTGGAGAATCTGAATCCTTTGCGGTAGTCAAACTTCTTCGCCGCGCGCATCAGGCCAATGTTGCCTTCTTGAATCAAGTCCGGGAGGGAGAGGCCGCGTCCCGAGTATTTTTTTGCGATGCTCACGACCAATCGGAGGTTTGCGGTCACAAGCCTTCGCCGCGAATCTTCGCAGCCTTCCGCCGATTCTCGAGCGACTTCGGCTTCCTGTTCGGAAGTCAGGAGGGCGGTGCGACCGATTTGATGGAGCCACAGGCGCAGTGAATCATCGACGCCCAAACGCGCCGAATCCCATTCCACAACCTCTCCATGGTCAACTCGGACATCCTTGGCAAGCGGAGCTTGAATGCTCTCCTGAATCACGCCAACAACCTTCCGGAATCTCTGTATATTGTGCTCTAGAGGCTTGCATTTTCAAAGAGTTCAGTGGTGAATTTATTCACACCTTGATCTTTTCGTGCAGTTTTACGGGCTGAATCTTGGTCATTGGTCCCCTTTCAACTTCCGCAAACGATCGTTCAGTTCGCGCAACGCATCGTCGCTGGAAGAATCGGCAGAAGCCGCGAGCTCGCGAGCTTCGCGGTGCTCTGCCGCGCGGAGGAGTCTCTCCTGGGCCTCGGCGAGCGCTTCTTCCGTAACCGGCTCGTTGTCTTCTCCCATCCCCAGATCGGTGAAGGCCATGGCCGCGTCCTCATCTTTGATCTCAAAAATCCATGCGCTCGGATTCCCGCTCGGAGGCTTTTCGAGCACGAGCAAAGCCGCGGCGGCCATTCTCGCCCCAGCATCCGTGGCAAAGAGATGGGGTAGACCGCACGCCTTCCATGCCGCTGCCGAGAGCATCGGCTCGAAAAGCGCTCTCAAGATGACCCGCTCCGGCCCAATGAGCTGCTTCAACAGTTCCTCGTTCGCTTGAATCGTGTGAGCGACCGGAACGTCCTCATGCCACGTACGACCAGACTTTTCCGCCGCAGCGCGCTTTCTCTCGGCCTGAACCATGCGCTCGAGGGCCTTCGTGGCCGCGTTCCGATCCCGAATCCCCGGATATTCCGACGCAATAGGGAGCAGGTACTTCTGAAGCTCCAGCGGGCTCTCCGCCGTGGCCAACACCCTCGGAACTTCTCGCCAATACTCCTCGCTGGCCGGATCAAACTTTGCCTTCAGTTGCCCGATCCGAAACTCCATCGGACTGATTCCGCGCTCGGTGGCCTTTTGCACCGCACCGGGGCCTTGGGTACGCAGAAGGGTGTCCGGATCCTCGCCATCCGGCATCAAGGCGATCTTCACTTGGATCCCTTGAGCCGTCAAGAGTTCCGCCGCGCGATCAGCGGCTTTCTGACCAGCCGCATCGCTGTCGTAGAGAACCACCACTTTTTCGCACCAGCGCTTCAGGAGCCGAACTTGCTCGTCGGCGAGCGCCGTGCCGAGGCTCGCGACCGCGTCGGTCACCCCCGCGCGATGGCAAGCAATGACATCCAAGTAGCCTTCCACCAGCACCGCGCGCTTGCCCTTGGCCATGGCTTCCTTCGCCTTGTGCATGCCGTACAGCACCCGGCTCTTGCTGTAGAGCGGCGTATCACTGCTATTGATGTACTTAGGGATTCCCGTGCCAATGATTCGGCCGCCAAACGCGACGAGCTTTCCGCGCTCATCACGAATGGGGAACATCAGTCGAGACCGGAAGCGGTCGTAATAGCCTCCACTCGGATCCTGATCCACCAGAAAAAGCGACTTGCATTCGGGAAGAGCGAAGCCCTTTTTCTTGAGCCGCATCGCCAGTGCCTCTCCGATATCCGGGCCGTATCCGAGCTCCCAATTGAGCACAGTCTCTTCATCCAAGTCCCGCTCCTTCAGATAATCTCGGGCAAGGGGAGACTTGCCAAGTTCCTCCTTAAAGAAGGCGAGGGCTTCGATCATCGCGGCCTCGTAGTCGAGCGATTCTTCGCCGCGCTTTTCACCAAACTTGGGGAGGTCGATCCCTGCTTCCTTGGCAAGAATCTTGAGGGCCTCGAAGAAATCGACCCGCTGGGTTTCCATCACCCAAGTGAAGACATCTCCCTTCGCCCCGCACGACCAACAGCGATAGCTCCCAAACTCTGGATTGACGGTGAAAGAAGGGGTCTTATCATCATGAAACGGGCAGAGGCCCTTGAAAGAGCGCCCTGCCCGCTTCAGAGAAACACGTTGGCCGACGAGTTCGACGATGTCGGAGCGACGACGGATGTCGTCTTTGACACGATCAAGCTCGCCGGCCACGGGTTCCGGTTGAGTTTCCTATGCTTAGGTCTTGCCGGCAGCCACGACAACACCCGTCACTTGGTGGGGCTTGTCGGCTTTCAGCTTAGAGAGTCGGAACGCCACTCGGTCGCGAACGAGGAAGCGAACAACCAGGTTGTCGCCGTTGATCTCGTATCCGTCCGGAGCGTTGTACGCTTTGATGACGCTTCCGAAAGAGCTACCAAAGGTGATGCCTCGGCGCGTCTTCACGCTGCGGTTCTCAAGACCGACCGCTTCGATTTGGATGACGCGGTTGAACTTGTCGAGAACGAATGCATAGCGAGCCTTCTTCGTGTTGTAGATCCAACGGGTGAAGGTGACGCGGGTCGATTGACCGCCACCAGCTGCACCGTCGTTTCCGCCCCGTCCAGGAGCACCGCCACCAGGGCCGCCCTGACCAGCTGGTGGTCCGAACGAGGAAGGTCGAGGAGCATCCGGCGAACCAGGAGCAGCTTGGTTCAGATCGCGCCACTCGCCGCCGGGGCCGAACGGATCGCCGACCATCAGCTCTTGCGGGAGGGTATCACGGTTTTGATCCGTGGCCGCGCCTTGAGGGCCGCCGCCACCGCCACCACGACCGCCGCCTCCGGGGCCAGTCGCGGGAGCACCAGCTCCGCCGCCACCGCCACCACCGCCGCCGCCAGCAGCGGCACCGCCGCCTACCGTCAGAGCTTGGATTTGGTCAGGCGAGCCATAGCTCGAAATCACTTTGGTGCCCGGATCGTAAAGGGCGATCCCGATCAGGCCCCGCTCAGCGGTGCCACGACGGGCCTGCGGCGCAGTGCTTTGACTGTGTACCAAAAGCACACTGCCCAGCGTCATCGCCGCCACGGTCGTCAGCAGAATGGTCTTCTTCACTTGACTTGAGTTCCTCAACCAGAATTGGTGTCGCTATTATGACGTACCCGCGACGCAAGATGGTTACAAGAAGGTTCGGAACTTATCCCTCTCCGGAAACGGCGCGCAATCTCACTCCCGAAACGGTGATCGAAAATGTTCATGACCGACACCGGGCATTCCTTCTCATTCCTGGTATACCCAAACCACAACCCGCCGACCCTCGGCGTAAAGGAAAATATCATGGGAGCCGATCTCGCACTCGCCGCAACAGATTTTGAAGCCAACGTTCTGAAATCAGACGTTCCCGTCCTCGTGGACTTCTGGGCCACTTGGTGCCCTCCGTGCGTGGCCATCTCCCCACACATCGAAGCCATCGCGGGAGAAGTGGATGGTCAGGCTAAGGTCTACAAAGTCGACGTCGATGCCAACGGAGATCTCGCTTCGGACTACGGCATCATGAGCATCCCCGCTCTGCTCGTCTTCAAGGATGGCAAAGTGGTTGATCGCATGGGCTTTGGCTCCAAGGATCAAATCAAGAACTTCCTGATGCAGCACGCGAAGTAAGCGCGAATCCAACAGACAGCAAGCGGGCGAACCTCACCAGGCCTCGCCCGCTTTCCTTTTGAGACGATCCGTTTTCCGGATCGACCCCGAAGCGACCAGCTATACTCCCTTTGCTTCGTGAGCAATTCTCTGACCCCCAACATCGCCAAAGCTGGGCTCATCATGACGGCGAGCCTCCTGCTCAGCCGAGTGCTCGGAATCATCCGAGAAATGATCATCGGCGCGATGTTTGGGCAGAGCACGATGACGGATGCGTACAACTACGCCTTCAGCATCCCCGACATCCTTTTCTATCTCGTCGCCGGAGGAGCGTTGAGCTCGGCGTTTATTCCCGTCTTCTCGGAATATCTCCACACCGGTAAAGAGGAGGATGCGTGGCACGTTTTCAGCAGTGTCGCCACCATCATGGCGATCTTCGTGACCGCCTTCATCGCCCTGGCGATGGTGTTCACGCCGCAACTGGCTCGAATCGTCGCCCCGGGCCTCAGCGGGCCAGATGCCACCCAAACTTACGAGCTCATTACCTACATGAGCCGGATTGTGCTGCCCGCCCAGTTCGCCTTCTTCATGGGAGGATTGCTCTTCGGAACGCTGTACGCACGCCAGGTTTTCTCGGTTCCTGGCCTCGGGCCGAACATCTATAACCTGGGGATCATCTTCGGTGCCGTGGTGGTTTCACACTCCCTGACCATCCCGGTCGCCGGAATGAGCTGGGGCGCGACGGTCGGAGCTTTCCTCGGGAACATCATTGTTCCGATCTGGGCGATGCGCAAAATCGGAGCCCGGTACCGCTTTGTTATCGACTTCAAGCATCCTGGCGTGCGCAAGGTCTTCCGATTGATGGGGCCAGTCGTCTTTGGGCTCTCCCTGCCCGGGGTGTTTGCCCTCTTCCTGATGACCTTCAGCTCCTACTTCGGAGGCAATGGCATCGCGACCGCTTTTCGGAACGCCAACCAGCTGATGCAGGCTCCCCTCGGCGTCTTCGGCCAATCGATGGCCCTCGCGATCTTCCCCGCTCTGAGTCAGTTCGTGGCCCAGCAGCGGATGGACATGTTCCGAGATCAGCTGGTGAAGACTCTCCGAACGGTGGTGTATCTCACCGTCCCGATTGCGTTGCTGCTCCTGGTGGCTCCCGCTCCGATTATCTCCGCGATTTTCGAGCGGAGGCAATTCTCTGCCGAGGACACGATGCGCACCGCTCCATTGCTCGCTGGGTTTGCCGTGGGAGTTCCGTTCTGGTGCCTGCAGCCGATCCTGATGCGGGCATTCTTCTCGTTGCAGAACACAAAGCGTCCCATCCTTCTCGGCACCCTCACGACCTTCATCTTCTTGGGAATGGTGGCGGGCGTGCTCGTGCTGAAGCTACCCGCGTGGACTCTGGCGGCGGCTGGCTCGGTAGCCTCGATTATCCTCGTTGCGATGCTGACTCGGGCGATCGGCAAGGATGTAGAAGGGCTGAAGTTCGGATCAGTTGGTCGAACCGCCGCACGCGCGACCGTCGCGGCCTTGCCTGGCACCGCTCTGTTCTTCGGTGCCTTCTGGGTTCTCGATCAAACCACCGCTGCCCATGCCAACCTCGCCAAGGTCGCAGTTCTCTTTGTCGCCGGATGCTCATCAGCATGGCTTTACTACTTCATCAGCAAGGCCATGAATATGAGCGAGGCCGCCTACTTTGAGCGCGCGTTGAAACGACGCCGTGGCGGCAAATCCGACGAAACGACTTAAAGCGCGCCGAGATTGAGGAACCCGTCCCATTCATTCCGAACGACGCCATTCAGGATCTCGCGGCTGAACGGGGACAGCCACAACACCTTGGTTTCATCGGATTGGCCAGGCTGAATCAGCCCAGCGAGCCGCCATTCTCCCGATTCCCGAAAGAACACCGCTCCGCCTTCATCGCCGCGCGCGGCGACCCCCGCAAGCTCTCCTTGAGGGGCGACGCCCGTTCGGCGCACCACGCCGCGGAACGCCAGAGCCTGAATTGGTTCGTCTCCAAAACCGGCTCCAAATTGAGTGACCTGCGCGCCCTTGCCCAACAGACCCCGGTGCCCGAATCCACTCAGGATCACCTCCGCACCAGACGTGGGAAGCTCAAAACCAAGTATCGCCGGGTCGATTCCGTAGGGCGCAGGCCGCTCATCGAGACGCAAGATCGCGAGGTTGTGTCGCTCGGCTCGAGGGGCGTCCGCACTTTCTCGGGCAATGATAAACCCCTTCGGGAGATACCAACTCGCTCCTCGAAAGGCGAGCTCGTTGCCGAACTCATCGGGGATCACAAACTCGACTTCGGCAGGGGCGTAGAGAGAGCCGTCGGGCTTGAAAGCCGCATCCGCAGTCGTCAGGATGTACCCCCGATAAAACCAAACCCCGGAAACTCGCGCCCCTTGGCGAAACATCCCCACGCTCCGAAACCACGGCTCCCGCGCCAGAGCCAAGTGACGGTCGAAGCCATGAACCTCATGCTCCTTGGGATCGACGATGCCAGCGGGCACCAGGGTCGAAAGGATTGCACAAACAAGGGAAGCTGTCATCGATGTATACGCTCGATAGACGCGTCTGTCCGGTCATGCGTTCCGAGGGACTATTTGAGACTCGCTTTGCTTGTTGGCAGCATCCGCCGGAGGAACGATCCCGTGTGGCTCGCATCAATCGTGGCGATGTGCTCCGGCGTCCCAAAACCGACGACCGTTCCCCCACCGGTTCCCCCCTCTGGCCCCATGTCGATGAGCCAGTCGGCGGTTTTGATGACATCCAGGTTGTGCTCAATCACCAGCACGGTGTTGCCTTGGTCGACCAGCTGATGAAGCACCTGGAGGAGCCTCTGCACATCGGCGAAGTGGAGCCCCGTGGTGGGCTCGTCGAGGATATACAGGGTGCGTCCGGTGGAACGCTTGCTGAGCTCGCTCGCCAGTTTCACCCGCTGAGCCTCGCCACCGCTGAGAGTCGTCGCCGGCTGACCCATGCGGATGTAGCCAAGCCCGACCTGAAGCAGAGTCTCCAGCTTGCGGTAGATCTTCGGGATCGGTTTGAAGAACTCGCAGGCTTCTTCCAGAGTCATCTCGAGCACGTCCGCGATGTTCTTGCCCTTGTACTTCACCTCCAAGGTCTCGCGGTTGTAGCGGCGGCCTTTGCAGATTTCGCACGGCACATAGACATCGGGCAGGAAGTGCATCTCAATCTTGATGATTCCGTCGCCCCGGCAAGCCTCGCAACGCCCGCCCTTCACATTGAAGCTGAAACGCCCTTGCTTGTAGCCGCGCAACTTGGCATCCGGAGTCTTCGTGAAGAGATCGCGGATCATGTCGAACGTGCCAGTGTAGGTCGCAGGGTTGCTCCTGGGGGTGCGACCGATCGGGCTCTGGTCGATGTCGATGACCTTGTCGATCTGCTCGTGGCCGTAGAGTTCGTCGTGGGGCTCCCACACGCCGCGTGTGCCGTGAAGTTCGAACATCAGGCGGGGGAACAGGGTGTCCTGCACCAGCGTCGACTTCCCGCTCCCACTGACTCCGGTCACGCAGGTAAAGAGCCCAAGCGGCACCGCCACATCAACGTTCTTGAGGTTGTGTCCTCGGGCGTTCTTGAGCGCTAACCATCCGGTTGACGTTTTCTCTTGGTCACCTTTGGGCAAAGGTGTTCTCGTGCTGCGTCTCGTGATCGGGACGTCGATCACATCGGTGCCGTTGAGGAACCGCGCGGTGGGAGAATCGCGCTTGATGAAGTCCGCATACGGCCCCTCGTTGACAATGCGACCGCCATGTTCGCCCGCCGCTGGGCCGATGTCGATGAGCCAATCGGCGGCTTTCATCGTGTCTTCGTCATGCTCGACCACGATGACCGTATTCCCCAAATCGCGGAGCCTTATGAGAGTTTCAATCAGCTTCGCGTTATCCCTTTGGTGGAGACCGATGCTCGGCTCGTCCAGCACATAGAGACACCCCATCAGACCACTCCCGATCTGCGTAGCCAAGCGAATCCGCTGCGCCTCTCCACCCGCGAGAGTTGTCGCCGAGCGATCCAGGGTCAAATACGCCAGCCCCACGTCGTTCAAAAACGTCAAACGCTCCCGGATCTCCTTCACCGCCCGCTCGCCGATCGCCCTCTGGCGATCCGTCATCCGCTCCTCCACATGGTTGAAGAACTCCAGCGCATCGGCCACCGACATTTCGGTGACTTCGCTCACATCGCGCATCGCGATTTTCACACAGAGACTCTCCGGTTTCAACCGCTTGCCATGACACACCGGGCACGGTTTGGTGCGCATATATTGCTGTAAATCGCCTTTGACCCACTCGCTTTCCGTACTCTCGAACTTCTTGCGCAGAACATTGATGACTCCATCCCACTTGGTGTTGAACTGCCGCGACGTGCGCGCATACTGCATCACCACGGTCACTGGTTCATCGAGACCATTGATGACCGCATCGTACTGCTCAGGCGTAAGGCTTTCCACCGATTGGTGGGCATCAAACCCCATCGCCTTCCCGACTCCATCAAGAACTTGAGGCCACCATTCCTTCACCTCGCCGCTTTTATACATAAACGGCACAATCGCGCCATCCCGCACGGGCTTACGTTTATCGGGGATACACAAATCAGGGTCAAACTCTGTTCTGGTGCCAAGCCCTGTGCATTCTGAACATGCACCATATGGTGAGTTGAACGAGAACATCCGGGGCTCCAGTTCCGGCATCGTGAACCCGCTCTCAGGGCATGAATAAAACTCACTGAAAAGCTCGTCGCGCCAGTCATCCCCGGTCATTCCCGGCTCTTGAACGCTCAGAGTCACGAGCCCCTTCCCTAGTTTCAAAGAAGTCTCAATCGATTCACTCAGCCTCCGCTCGATCCCTTCCTTCACCACCAAACGGTCAACTACCACCTCAATCGTGTGCTGCTTGTACCGATCCATCGGGATCTCGTCCGTAACTTCAAACATCGCGCCGTCCACGCGCACCCGCACATACCCCGCCTTCTGAATCTCGTCGAGTTCCTTCTGATATGTACCCTTGCGACCCCGCACTACCGGGGCAAGAACCTGCAACTTGCTACCCTCCGGCAGCTTCATCGCCTGTTCCACCACTTGGTCAGGAGTGCTGCGTTCGATCGGTTTGCCCGTTGCCGGAGAATAGGGAATCCCCACCCGAGCCCACAGAATCCGCAGATAATCGTATATCTCCGTCACGGTGCCCACGGTAGATCGAGGGTTGCGGCTTGTGCTCTTTTGGTCGATCGAAATCGCCGGGCTCAGACCCTCGACACTGTCCACGTCCGGCTTATCCATCTGACCCAAAAACTGGCGGGCATAAGCACTCAAACTCTCCACATACCGACGCTGACCTTCCGCGTAAATCGTGTCGAACGCCAGCGAGCTCTTCCCGCTCCCACTCAGCCCAGTAATCACCACGAGCTTATCCCGGGGGATCTCTACCGTGATGTTCTTGAGGTTATTCTCCCGAGCCCCCGTGACAACGATCTTCTCAATCGACATGCAGGACGAGAATACCTAGCCCGAGTAGACGTATTTCCACTACTCGGGCCAAAGTTTTCCGAACTTATTTCGGCAGGTCGCTGATTCTGATGCGTGTGCCTTGCCGCTCGTAAAAGTCCACTCGCGTGATTTCCTCCAGCGTGGAATAGCTGAGGAATGCCTGGACATCCGATGTCCCAGATTCTCGGTACTGCACCGAGCTCAGGCTCGTAATCTCACCGTCCGCACCATAGATCACCACCTTCCGATCCTCCGCCTCCTGACCAGGCCCGAGAGCCTCTACCAACACTGCCGATTTCGCCCCCACCGTCTCTTTGCTGAGGATATCGGGGTTGTGCAGGTTTGTGAATTCATCCGTCCCCGCAACCCTGCGGTCGATAGCTTTGAGCTTTTCCGAAACCGCCCAGGCATCCCACTGCTCCAACCTCAGTTGCGTGTACCGCCCGATGTGGAAGGGAATCGGTGTGCCAGCCTTCCATGATCCCACTTTTTTCCACGGAGCATCGCTCAAGATCAGCTCCACCGATCCTTTCTTGACTTGCTCTGGCGTCAGCGAAATCGGAATTCGACGCTCGGGATCGATGAAGAGACCATACGGTTTCACCTCTCCCCGCAACCACGCTGGATTGGTTTCGTTCTTGCCCTTTGTCCAGGTCAGAAACATCACGCGCTTGCCACCGCTCAGTTGATCTTTATTCAAGAGCCACGTCTTCTCTGGCGTCCACAATCCATTTTCAGCTCGCTGAACCAGGGATGCACCCCCTTCCATGCTCCATGTTTCTTGATAGGCGAGTTGCGATCCAGAGGGGAGGTTCACTCCTTGGGCTGGAGTCAGTCGCAATGCCGTGGCTTGATCCTTGGTCGTATAGGCATAGCGACCAGGATCGGTGGATACATAGGCTCCATACTGCCGACCCATTGCGAACATCACCAGAATCATTGGCACCAGCGAGAGCACACCGATCCCTGGGCTATAGAACTCACGGCCAGCTTGGGTGCTCGCTACCGCCGAGCGGATTCGATGCTCCAGCCGCCCACCGTTCCCCATCGAGAGTCCGAGTAACGGCGTGGCGGCGCGGCGTGATCCCACCTTCAACAGTGCATCAGCGTAGTCACTGGCTTTCACGCCACCCTGAATCACACGCTGATCCGCCCATAGCTCAACGTTCTTGCGCACCAGCCCAGGGATGAACCATGCCCACGGGGCGATCCACGTCATCACCCGAACCATCTCTGCAAAGACCACTGGGAAGAGATCGTTCTGCCGGATGTGTTCCACTTCGTGGCGAATCACGATTTCGCGAAGCCCCTCCGGCCAGTCTCGTGAGGCTTCGGGGAGAAAAATCGTCCATCGCCCGTTGTGGGTGGCAATGCACGGCACCTCAAGCGTGGGGTGAATCCAAACTCCCAAGGGCTTCGCGGCGGTGCCCTTGGCTCTCTCACCGAGGTAGTTGAGTGCGAATTTCTGCCAATCTTCTGATGCCCGAACACTGCCCTTAAACATCTTGTGAACATTACGCAAACGGAGATATGAGAAGAAGACGCCCAAAAACATGCCGCCGACCAGGGCCCAAGAAATCCAAAGACGCCAAGCACTCCGTCGATCCATGACCGCGCTGTAGGCTTTAATCTCATCAAGCTTCTCCCGTCGCGGCATGGCTCGCACTTCTGACCAGGACTTTTGCGACTCCAGATCTCTCAACTCGGATCTTGTCGGCCCTGGACGCCATGTGGGGGCTTCGGTTTTGTAGAAGCTCAGGGCATACCAGCCTGGAATCACGGCACCGATCATCGCCGCGAAGAGCCCCCAGCGGGCAATGATTACCTTCGTGCGTGGGCTGAACCAGGGGAAGATCAAGAGAAGGAAGATCACCAGGGTTGCGCCGATGTAGCCGAGTGTATGCGGCTGCAGAATGTCCATCGCGTAGCTCCACCACATGGTTAGCGTCCCTCCGCCCGAGCTTTCGCGATCAAGGCTTCCAGCTCATCAATCTGAGCGGGAGATAGATTCATGTCCTTCTCGCTCATCAAGCTCAGGACAGCCGCCGATCGCGAACCATCAAAGAAGGCATCAACTACCCGGGTCAGCATCGATTTCGCCGCAGCCTGCCGCTCTGCCACGGGCTGGTAGATGAACTTCGTCCCCTCCTCGCGGTGGGAGAGATGCCCTTTTTCCTCTAAAATCCTGAGTTGCGCCCGCACCGAGGAATAGCTTGGAGGGTTGGGGATTGCATCGAGCACCTCGCTTACCGTGCCCTCGCCCAGTCGGTAGAGAGCCTCCATGATCTGTGTTTCGCGTTTGCTGAGATACTCCATCTCGGTTCCGTCGTGCTCATTTCTTAGCACTGCTAAAAAGATAGCACGATCCGTGCCGTTTCACAAGGGGTGTGCGAACTTTTTAGCACTTTTTCCGCGAAGGCCCGTTTCCTTGCCAGGTCGGATACACTCCGCTCATGCGTAGATTCTCCGCTTTGGCCCTTCTCGCCGCCCTCTGCATCGGTCTCGTCGGATGTGGCAACCCCGAACCCGAAGGCAAGCTCCCTGGCGATGCGACCCCCGACACTACGAGTTCTCCAGAGCAAGTCGAGTCCACCTCAACCCCTGCGCCGAGCGGCGGCGGCAGCGTTGGCATCCAAGGGGGCGGCGCCGGAGCCAGTGGCCTCGCCCCCGTCACCGGAACCGAGAATCTTCAAGGCGGAGGCTCTGGAGTCGGTGCCGCAGCCAAGGATCAAGCACGGGATGTTGCTGGTTCGATGGGCACGGGCTCGGCTGGCCAAATGGGCACCGAAGGCGAGTAAGCGCGCTCTTATCATTCCGACCCTGAAAGAATCGGGGCACCCATCGATCAAGAGTTTGGGTGCCCCGATCTCATTGGGTTGGTGGGAAATGCGCCTCAACCCCTGGGGTGAGACTTCTCCACTGCATCTCTCAGCCGCTCGATGCTGACGTGGGTATAAACCTGAGTCGTTGCAAGGCTCTCGTGCCCCAACAGCTGCTGGACAGACTTCAAATCCGCGCCGCCATCGAGGAGATGCGTGGCAAAACTGTGCCGCAAGGTATGCGGACTCACATCGGGAGGAAGCCCCGCCGCAACCGCCCAGCGCCTGACAATGTTGTGCACGGAGCGAACACCCAGCCGCGCGCCTCTCGGATTCACGAACAAAGCATCGCTTCCGTCCACCGGCACAACTCGCTCCTTCTGAACGTATTCCTGAATCGCACGCGCGCACGGCTCGCCAAACACCACCACCCGCTCCTTACTCCCTTTGCCGAACACCCGGAGTTCCCGCCGCGCAAAATCGAAATCCCCAACATTCACCCCGACCAATTCGCTCGCCCGAAGCCCAGAGGAATAAGCCAGCTCGAGCAGCGCCTGGTCGCGAAGGGGATACCGATGCTGCGGCTCTGCCCCCAAAAGATCCTCGGCCTGAGCCTGGCTGACCGCTTTGGGCAATGATCTCCGCCGAAACGGAGCCTCCAAGGATTCAGTGGGGTCGCTTTCCAGCCAACCCAGCATCCGGAGAAACTTCACAAACCCGCGGAGGGTCGAGAGCTTACGCGCGCGGGTAATCGGGGTATTGCCGTAGGTGCGCAGATACTGACGCAGAACTTCCGGCGACCAACGCCACTCGCCCTGCATTGTCACCGAGAGCTGAGCCAAGTCGGCTCCGTACGACTTGACGGTGTTGAGCGATCGCCGCGTTGCTGTGTGGTCGAGGAACTTCTGAATGGCCTCGTCCAGGTTCGGCATCCGTCTACTCCGTGATTCGCCGGAACGCCAATGTACCGTTGTGACCGCCGAATCCAAAGGAGTTCGTCATCGCGACGTCGATCTGAGCTTTGCGCGCCTCGTTCGGCACATAGTCCAGGTCGCACTCCGGATCGGGAGTCGAATAGTTGATCGTCGGCGGCATGATCTGATCGCGCATCGCAAGAAGGCAAATGACCGATTCGATCGCCCCGGCCGCCCCCAAACAGTGCCCGATACTCGACTTGGTGCTGCTCACGGGGGTGGAATGTGCTTCCTCACCAAAGGCCCGCTTGATCGCCATCGTCTCGAACTTGTCGTTGTACGGAGTCGAGGTGCCGTGGGCGTTCACGTAGTCGATATCCTTCGGAGTGAGCCCGCCTGACTTGAGACACTTCAACATCGAGCGATAAGCACCATCTCCATTCGGAGCGGGCATCGTGATGTGGTGAGCGTCGCCGCTCATGCCGTAGCCAATCACTTCACCGTAGATCTTGGCTCCGCGAGCCTTGGCAAACTCGTAATCTTCGAGCACCAAAACGCCCGCGCCTTCACCCAGGATAAAACCGTCGCGTGTGGCATCAAACGGACGACTGGCTGTGGCACCAGCCTCGTTTTTCGTGGTCATCGCGCGCGCTGCGCAGAATCCCGCCATCCCAATCGGGTTGATCGAAGCCTCGGTTCCGCCCGCAATCATCGCAATGGCATCGCCTCGCTTGATGATGTGATACGCATCGCCAATCGAGTGAACACCGGTGGCACAAGCCGTGACGACGCACGTATTCGGCCCTTTGAACCCATAGCGAATCGAGGTGTATCCGCTCGCCATGTCCGGGATCATGTAGGGCACAAGGAACGGGGAAACCCGATCCGGGCCCTCACGCCACAGCTTTTGAGTCTGCTCGGTCATGGTGTTCAGCCCTCCAATGCCCGACCCGATCAAGCAACCAACCTCATACTTGAGGTCTTCATCGTCCATCGGGAAATTGGCATCATCGAGAGCCATCTGGGAAGCCGCCACCGCGAACGCCATAAAGCGATCAATCCGGCGAGCTTCCTTTTTGTCCACATAGACACTGGCGTCGAAGTCTTTGACCTCAGCGGCAATCTTCGTGGGATACTCGGTCGTGTCCATCAAGGTCACGGAACCGATGCCACTCTCGCCCGCGAGCATGCGCGGCCAGAACTCATCTACTGAAAGACCAAGAGGGGTGACGGCTCCAAGACCCGTCACCACCACTCGACCCGAAGGCTGAAACGACATGATTTTTCGAGAGATGAAAGCTTAGTTCTTGCTTTCGATGTAGGTGACCGCGTCGCCCACAGTCTTCATGTTCGCGACATCATCATCGGGGATCTCCACGCCGAACTCTTCTTCCAGCGCCATGACCAATTCCACAACATCGAGCGAGTCGGCGCCAAGGTCTTCCTGGAAGCTCTTGTCCATTTCGACTTCGGTCTCGGTCACGCCGAGCTCTTCACAGGTCACCTTGCGGACACGCTCAAAAACGGTTGCTGACATATTTCGTCTTACCTTCCTAACTTGGGAGACTCAGAGAGCCCCCGCGCTATATTACTCTCAAACTTGCCAGGTGGATGCACAGGCTTTTCCAGTCCTAAGCCAACTGTCTCAGGACTCTCCCCCGAAAACTCAGAGGAAAAGGCCGCCATCCACTTCCAGGCACTGCCCGGTGATGAACCCAGATTCCGGCGCAGCAAGGAACAGAACCGCCGCCGCAATATCCTCCGGCTTGCCCAATCGACCCGCCGGGGCATCCGCGATGGCGCGTGCCTTGAAGTCCTCGCTGAGGTCGTGGGTCATGTCGGTCTCAATGAACCCCGGAGCGATCGCGTTGCACGTAATTCCCCGGCTTCCGAGCTCCTTGGCCACCGACTTCGTGAGTCCAAGCAAACCAGCTTTGCTCGCTGAATAATTGACCTGCCCCGCCGAACCGTGGACGCCGACGACACTGCTGATGTTGACAATTCGACCGGTTCGAGCCTTCATCATGCCTTTCATCACAGCCTTGGTGGTGAGGTAGGCGCCCTTCAGGTTCACATCGATCACCCGATCCCAATCCTCGTCTTTCATCCGCATCATCAAGGTGTCGCGGGTGAGACCAGCGTTGTTGACGAGCACTCCCACCGTGCCCAAATCGCCTTCGATCTGGGCGAAAACTTCGGCTACTGCTGCTGAGTCGCTGACATCCAGACCATACGGCTTGGCTTCGCCGCCCGCCGCGACAATCGCATCGACGGTGCCTTGTGCGTTTTCGACTTTCGTCGCCACGCAGGCAACCTTGGCCCCTTCGGCCGCGAAAGCCAGGGCAATCGAACGCCCAATCCCTCGGCTTGCGCCGGTCACCACGACGGTTGTTCCGCTAAATCTCATGCCATTTGCTCCTTCAGCTTGCTCACTGTCTCACTCAGAGTTGCCGTATCGAGAACGCGCAACCCGGTTTTTTCCTTGTCAATTCGTCGCACCAGCCCGGTGAGAACCTCACCGCTCCCGCACTCCACAAACGTCGTCACGCCATCCGCGATCATCTGCTGGACGCTTTCCGTCCAGCGCACGGGGGATTCGAGTTGCTGCTGCAGAAGCTTTGCCCAGTCATCGCCGGGACGCGTGGTGACATTGCTGTAAACCGGGATTTCCGAAGCACCAAACCGGGCCTTCGCGAGATCCACGGCCATTTCCTCGGCACTTGATTTCATCAACGGGCTGTGGAAGGCTCCACTTACCGGGAGGGGAAGAACTCGCTTGGCTCCGCGCTCACCCGCGAGCACACTCGCCGCTTGCACCGCGTCACGGTCGCCGCTGATCACCAGTTGGCCGGGGCAGTTGTCGTTGGCAATCACCACGTCGCCATCAAATGTGGCGGAATCCAGAATGTGCTGGAGCTCCTCCGCTGTCAAACCAAGGACTGCCGACATCGCCCCAGGCCGATCCGCGCCAGCTCGGGCCATGATCTCCCCGCGCTTGCGCACCAGGCGGGCCCCTTCTTCAATCGAAATCTTTCCCGCCGCCGCGAGAGCCGCATACTCGCCGACACTATGACCTGCCATCGCGACAGGCTGAAGCTCCGGCATCGCCGCATCGAGGGCAAGATAAGCGGCGAGTCCACATGTGTATAGGGCAATCTGCGTGTTCTGAGTCTGGCGCAGGGTCTCTTCGTCGCTTGTGAAGCAGAGGCTCGCCACGTTGATCCCCGTCGCTTGCTGAACCTGATCAAACACCTGACGCGCAAACGAATCGTTGTGATAGAGATCTTCGCCCATCCCGGGTCTCTGCGACCCCTGGCCCGGAAACACGATGGCAACCATTGCCCGCAAAGTTACCCGGACTTGTGGGGCCTCCGCTGGGGGAGTCCCCGCGAGGCCAGCGGGTTCTCGGTACCCTTGGCGGCATGAGTCAGACGAACGACAGCAAGGCGATCCTGGAGACCTTCCCCAACCCCGCACCGCACCGGAACTATGTGATCGCCCACTCCTGCCCTGAGTTCACCAGCGTCTGCCCCAAAACCGGCCTCCCCGACTTCGCCACCATCGAGCTGGAATACATCCCCGATGCCACCTGCATCGAGCTAAAGTCGCTCAAGTACTACTACCACAGCTTCCGCGATCAGGGGATTTTCTA
This sequence comes from Armatimonadota bacterium, assembly GCA_020161505.1. Lineage (GTDB taxonomy): Bacteria > Armatimonadota > Fimbriimonadia > Fimbriimonadales > Fimbriimonadaceae > UphvI-Ar2. The sequence continues at coordinate 189,833 of JAIUNY010000003.1, forward strand.
TGAGGCGGTCACGAATCGTCTGCTCGATGAGCTGAGCGGTGTCTGCTCCCCACGTTGGATGCGCGTCACAGGTAAGTTCGCGGTTCGAGGCGGCATCAGCAGCGTGATCCTCGCCGAAACCGGCCCGAAACCTGTCTAAGCCTGGCTTCGGGCCGGCTCAATCACGGGCACGGAGCCTCGCTCCAACAGGGTGCCCCGATCCCTTCAGGGTCGGGCGCGGAAGATTTTTTGCTGAACCCGTGACGACCTGGAGTTGGTTCGGTCGCTGATGAGCCCAAATCCCGACCCTGAAGGGATCGGGGCACACCGCTCAAGAACACGATGTATCGAGGCCGCGTTGTGGGGTCTCGCCTGGCACGCGCAAGACTTCAGCAATGAACTCCATCGGGACGCTCGGGTAGTCCTCGGAGAAATCTTCGATACTGTCTCCTGCCTGGACGTATTCAAGCAGGAGCCGAACGGGCACTCGGGTGCCAAGGAAACAAAGTTCTCCGTGCATGATCTCAGGATCAGCGAGCAGAACATGTTCTAAATCAGCCCGAGTGCTCATACCAATATGATACGCCAGGGATCGAGGTCAGACCAACTACCGCACCACGATCTCCAGCCACATCGACGGGTTTCCTGGATCGGTGGCGAAACGGAGCCGACCGTTCTCGAACGTTGCCGACAACGCCGCCCGACGGGTGCCATCCGGATTCAGAGGAAAAACCTTCCGCGCCCCGTCCACGCTGAGTTGAGCGGTCAGGGGAACGAACTCTGCATGCACCGGTCCGCGGCCCCACTGGTCACGCACCGAATTCCGCTCCGCATTCCACTGCATCCCCACATTCTCGACGCGAGCACCGAGGGTCAGGAGCATTCGCTTACTTGACTTCAGAGGTTGCCCGTCCAAAGGAGTTAAGGTCATTGCCGCAAACCCTTCGGAGCCCGTGCGACCGAAGAGGAAACGATGCCCTTCCGCCGCCACCGCCTGATCTCCGACAAATCCATTGATCATCACCGCCTTCGGCCCAGAGCCGACGAGAATCTGCCGACCGGCATGCCCCGAGACAACGAAGTTCTTGGAGGCCATGCCCTCGGTCCGCAGTGAAGTTCCCGAAGCAGTGCCGACCTTCATCCCAATGCGGAACTCCAGCGGCGACCGGGCCTGACCGTAGGTCTCCCACATCTGCGTCTGAGTGGTCGCCATCTCCCAGGCTTTCGGCGGAACGGTCAGAACCTGAGACCCGCTGGCTGCCGGAAACGCTCCTGCACGGAACATCAGCGCCGTCGCCGGGAAGAACGCCGCTTTTGCCGGGTTCTTGCTCACGTCAAAATAGTTGTCATACCGCGAGTTATCCGCTCGCGACCCCGTGTCATCCCACGCAAAGGTGTAGATGATGTCCCAGTCTTGAAACGCCGCGAACGAGCCGTAAATCGGCATCATTTCCACCTGGAAATCGCTCGGAGCCGGGTGATTGTACTCGCTCACGCTGTACGGTTTGTCAGCCAGGCGACAGGCCGTGAGAGAGTTGAATTCGCCCCACTTCCCGCGCATTTCGTTGACCATTGCCTTGCGATCCACTCGGTAGTCCGTCGGACTCCAATCCGCACCGAGGAATGTGGGGTGATTCCAGTAGGCGTGGTTGTCGGCAAATTCCATCGCCGATTCCCGAGTTGGCCCCGTCATGCCTCCCCAGAAGATTTGGGTGTCGATGATATTCGTCTCCTTAAACCCGAGCGTGTCGCGGAGATAGGCGCGCATTTCGTTGGAGTAGGCAGACTCGGTATCGACGATGAACTGCGACCAGTCACGGAAACGCTGGCTTGCGCTCGGCGCGGGGAATTCAATGTTTCCGGCTTCGGCTGATTCCCCCTCCTCCAGACCAATCGAGACGGTTCCCTCGCGCAGACTCACATCGGCAAATTCAACCTTGCCCCGGGTCGCGCCAAGCACAAAGCTGATCCGCCCAGTTCCAGGCTTGTTGCCCAGTGCTTTGAAGCTGATTTCATGCTTCTTCCATTCGGTCGTCGCCTGTACGCTGGAACTCAGGCCGAGATTGCTCCAGTCTGGAACGCCGAGCCGGGCGTCCACGTTGAACGCCAGCACCCGATCCGCTTTCACCCGGAAGCTCAGGGTGTAGTTCTTGCCATTCTCAAAGGTCACCCCCGCCAAATGCGCTTGAACATGCCAATCCGGCCCTGGGTTTGAAACGACCGTGGCCACGAATCCGACGGGTGTATCACCGCCGCTTCCGGGCAATGCCTGGAACGTCACGTTGCCGTTGCTTTGATTCTCGTGAGTCCACACCGAATTCGAGGTGAACTGATTTTTGCCCGTGAGATTGCGTGAAGTCGGCCACGCTTCACGGAGCTTGGCGTTGCTGCCATACCGCTTGACCAGCCACTTGTTCCAGAGCCCCTTCATCTCGCCTCGGAAGGGCTCCGGCCACGCCGTCACACCCGCACCGGGAGCCTCCCCAGGCCAACCCGCAAGAGAGTTCTCGTTGTTGATCTCGATCACCATGACCGCAGGGTCATCCTTGTACTTGATCCCGGTGTAGGGGTTCACCCGGTCGAGGAGATCCTTGGCGTATTGCTTTTGGATCTCAATCATCCGGCGATTGACCTTATCGACCTTCTTCTGGAAGTTTGGAATCTGCCTGACGGATTCGGGGAAACCGAGCTCCGGAACCATCTCGCGCGACGTTTGGAGATTCAAGTTCGTGTAGATGCCCTGCTTCTTCAGAGCCGCAACAAAGTAGTCCAGCTTGTCGACCATCTTGGGATCGATCTCGACGTGGAGCCGACCTTGCTTCCAGATCGTTCCGAACTCTGTATCCCAGCCGTTGTTCAGGTGGTGGAATCGCACGATGTTGATCCCCAGCTTCGCCATACGCGCCGCGATCTTGTCGGCATCGGCCTTCTCAGGAAACGCGGCACGAGTACCCACGTTGGTGCCGAAAAACTTGATCCGTTCGCCGGTGCCGCTGAGCACAAATTGGGGGCCCTTCGCCACAACACGACCATGCTTCCCGGCAGGCTTATGGTTCAGGAACGAAACATCTGCCGCCGACCCATTCGGGGCAGAATCCCAGGGCATCACGAAGGGGAAAAATCCCGGCATCGAGGCTCCTACCTGCGTCGTGGACAAGAAAACAGCACAAAGCGCGGAAGTCAACATCGGATTCTCACTGGTGAGACCAGGCTCTCAACATCTAGTCTAAACGTTTCGACTTTCCACATTCCACCCTTTCCGCGCAGTTTTTCGTCTATCTTTTCAAGCAAGCAGTCCCGAACCGAGGAACGCTTCCTCGCGTAAGGGTTGTTAGGTGGATTCAATGGACTCGGCGTACCCTATCCTTTCGCAGATCATCCAACCCAGCGAGCTCCACAAGCTCACTGAGAAAGAACTGACCGAACTTGCCCGAGACGTGCGCCAAGCCATCCTCGACAAAGTCTCCCAAACGGGAGGACATTTCAGCTCCAATCTCGGCACGGTCGAGCTCACCGTGGCGATGTACGCCGCCTACCATACGCCTCCGGACAAGATCATCTGGGACACCGGACATCAGGCGTATCCCCACAAGCTGCTCACCGGACGACTTCCCCGATTCGATACCCTCCGCAAGCACAAGGGTCTGAGCGGATTCCTGAAACGCGACGAGCATGAACTCGACTACTTCGGGGCTGGTCACGCAGGCACCGCGATCAGCGCGGCCCTCGGATTCGCCGCCGCCCGCGACCAACTCGGCACCAAGGAGAAGGTCGTCGCCGTCACAGGAGACGCCGCGATCTGCGCGGGAATGAGCTGGGAAGCGTTGAACCACGCCGGAGACCTCGGCACAGATATCCATGTCGTTCTCAATGACAACCGGATGTCCATTGCCCCGAACGTTGGGGCTCTCACGAAATACTTCACCCGCCTCCGATCTCGTCCCCAAGTTCAGGGGATGGCGCAAATGGCGAAGAGCCTCGTCGAACGCGTCGGCGGCCCCGCGCACCGGATCGCGGCAGGTCTTCGCCACGGCGTGACCCACTACTTTGCCCCGGAGCAGACCGGGACGATCTTCGAAGAGATCGGATTCGAATACATCGGCCCCGTCGATGGACACGACCTTCCCCTGCTTCTGGAGATCTTCCGCAACATGCGTGAAGTCAACTATCCCGTGTTTGTCCATGCCATCACGGTGAAGGGCAAGGGCTATGAGGTCGCCGAGGAAAACGCGACGAAGTGGCATGGCGTGGTGCCGTTTGATCTGCAAAAGTGCGAGCTCCCCTCCAAAGCTGCCGCGACCACCTACACCTCCGTCTTCGGAGAAGCGATGATTGAACTGGCCAAGGAAGATCCCAAGGTCATCGCGATCACCGCCGCCATGCCAGATGGCACCGGGCTGACGGGCTTTGCCCAAGAGCTTCCGAAACAATACTACGACGTCGGCATCGCCGAACAGCATGGAGTGACTTTCGCCGCGGGCCTTGCGGCAGGAGGCCTCAAGCCCTTCTGCGCGATCTACTCCACCTTCCTCCAACGCGGATACGACCAAGTCCTCCACGATGTGTGCATCCAGAACCTCCCGGTTCGATTCGCGATGGATCGTGCCGGTCTGGTGGGCGACGATGGTCCGACGCACCACGGCACCTTTGATATCAGCTTCCTGACCCATATCCCCAACATGACTCTCTGCGCGCCACGGGATGCGACGGAGCTTCGCTCCATGCTCGCCTGGATGGCCAGCTATGACAAAGGCCCGAGCGCAATCCGCTATCCCCGAGGCAACTCGCCCGAGAACCTCCCCGAATCCCGCACCCCGATCGAACTCGGAAAGTGCGAAGTGCTCGGCATTCCCGGCGTCCCGCGCGGAGATGAGAAACAGATCGATGCCGTCATCGTTGCGGTCGGGTCGATGGTCACCGAGGCCTGGGAAGCCGCCCAGCAACTCCACGACGAAGGAGTTCACATCCTCGTCATCAACGCCCGCTGGTGCAAGCCGATTGATGTCGATGGGATTTCGGCCTGGATGAAGCCCTCTCGTCCCCTCGTCATTATCGAAGAAAACGTGCGAATCGGAGGATTTGGACAGCAACTCGTTGATGGCCTCGCCGAACGGAATCTCCTTCCCCGTGCGCACAAGCTCCTGACCCTTCCTGATGGATGGGTCGAACATGGCACCCAGCCCGTCATTCGCGCGGGCGTGGGGTTGACCGCAGATTCGCTCGTCCAGGCGATCAAAGGGCTCCGATCTGGGAAAGGAATCGCCTAAGAATCACCGGAAGCCGTGCATTTTCCTGGCATGACGTGCGTAAACTAGCCTCATGCAGTCGCCCACCGCTCCGAATCGGTCTCTGATCCTCGGGATCCTCGCCGGTCTTGCCACGCCGTTCATCGCCTGGCTTGCGGTGAATGCGGTCAAGTTCACGGGACTCGGCGCGGCGTTGCCTCACGATGGATGGCTCGTGATGATGTCGGCGATCGCTGGACTGAAGGTGCGACGCGCAGGCTTTGTCGCAACCGGATTCATCGCCGGAGCCATCTGGGCGTTCATGGATAGCCGACTCTTCAATGTCTCTCTCCTCGGCGAGTTGTTTGAGGCAACAACGCTCTCGTTCGCTGGGCTTGCGCTCGGACTAGGAATCGCGCTGATGCTGGAACGCCGTTCTTCTGCCGAGTCAGCGCGGACGCTGTAAGGAGTTTGGGTTTTCGCCTGCCCGAAGGCCCATCATTGCGCCTTCATGGTCGGCGGCAAGGCACTCGAAGAGATTCCTCACCGACTGGCCCAACCGATCACTTTTGTGTCCCTCGAATTCAATCAGTTGCACGAGGTGACGGGCTAAGTCGAGCATGTGCTCACGCATCACCATCGTTTCAGCCACTGATGGTTCGTAGTCGTGATCGAAGTACGGCAGCATTTCGCTGACCAGAAAATGCGCTTGCTCCAAGCTCTCCGAGTCCTGCTCAAGAGGCACGACTTGGCTCAGGCGACTCACGATCCGATTCGAGAGCGTCGCCGCGTGATGGAGATTAAGGGTGGTGTTGTAATGTGGCGTCATCGTCGTCGCCTCGCTTGGAGATATACGTCACGAATGATTAATTGTGTTAATCAGTTCCACCTATTGTATTGTTTTTTGCCCAAAATTGTAGCGGAAAGGACACGAACCGTTTCGACTTTTTGAAGGGACAGGACGACGCAAGGACGCGGGCCGAGCGACCGTATAATAGAGTTGGGATGTATCAACCTCCATTGCCCGAGGAGTACTCGTCCGCCACCGAAGCGGAACTCCATGACCGAATCACCTCAGCCCGAAAAGCCCTCGGCTCCCGGCTCGTGATCCTCGGGCATCACTACCAGAGGGACGAGATCATTGCCCACGCCGACTATCGCGGGGACAGCTACAAGCTCGCCAAAGACGCCAACAAGCACCCGGAGGCTGAGTTCATCGTGTTCTGCGGCGTTCACTTCATGGCCGAATCCGCCGACATCCTGACCGGCGATCACCAAAAGGTCATCCTCCCCAACCTCGCCGCCGGATGCTCCATGGCCGATATGGCGAATCTCTTCCAGGTTCGATCCTGCTGGAAGCAGCTCTCGGAGGTCTTGGGTGACATCGAGCTCGACCGAGCCGGAGACCAGCCGAAGATCGTCCCCGTGACCTACATCAATTCCGCCGCGAACCTCAAGGGTTTTGTCGGCGAGCACGGAGGAACTGTCTGCACGAGTACCAACGCTGCTGCGGCTCTCGATTGGGCGTTCTCGCTTGCCCCTGAAGGTCGCCAAGATAAGGTTCTCTTCTTCCCAGATCAACACCTCGGGCGCAACACGGGAGTCAAAATGGGCTTCGATCCCGACACTGAGATGGCCCTCTGGGATCCGTTCAAGCCGCTGGGCGGCAACTCGGTCGAGAAGCTTCAAGCCGCGCGATTCATTCTGTGGAAGGGACATTGCAGTGTCCATAAGCGCTTCTCCGTCGAGCAAATTGAGAAGGCGCGCGCCGAGTATCCCGGCATCAACGTCCTCGTCCACCCCGAGTGCGAGCTCGATGTGGTTCTCGCCAGTGACTTCAACGGAAGCACCGAGTACATCCTCAAAATGGTGGAGGATGCCCCCGCCGGCTCCAGCTGGGCGATCGGGACGGAAGTGAACTTGGTGAATCGTCTTGCCAAGGAGCACACCGACAAGACCATCATCTGCCTTGACCCTCAAATCTGCCCGTGCGCGACGATGTACCGCATCCACCCCAGCTTCCTCTGCTGGGTGCTCGAGCGGCTGGTCGCGGGAGAAGTGGTCAACCAGATCCAGGTTCCCGAGAAGACCGCTCATTGGGCGAGAGTCGCGCTCTCCCGAATGCTTGAGATTGGCGTTAAACCCCGCGATTGAGCGACCCTGAAGAGCTGGGGTGCCCCGACCCTTCAGGGTCGGGAAATGGGTCATCAAGCCAAACTTAAAGGCTCCGGTCTGCGGAACTGGAGAGGTTACTGAGGAGCCAGGTAACCTCTTTCTATGCTCCATGCCCCTCTGACCAGCCCGGGACAGATCCTCCGCGACCGGTGGAAGAATGGAATCGTGGTCATGCCGGGAGCCTTCAGCGCCCTGACTGCGCTCGCGGCCACCAAGCAGGGAGCTCAGGCCGTCTACCTCAGCGGCGGAGCAATCACCAACAATGTCACGGGTCTACCGGATATCGCGGTAATCACCCCCGAAGAAATGGCGCGAACTGCGGCCAATGCCTGCTCCGTCGCCCCGGTGCCCATCCTTTGCGATGCCGACACAGGGTTCGGCGAAGTTTGGAACACCGCCCGCACGGTCATCGAGATGGAACGCGCCGGGCTGGCGGGAATCCACCTCGAAGACCAGGTGTCTCCCAAACGATGTGGCCACCTGGATGGCAAAGATGTCATCCCTCGTGCCCAAATGGAGGCCAAAATCCGGGCTGCCGTCGCCCATAAGCGCGATTCCAGCTTTGTCGTCATGGCCCGAACCGATGCCCGCGGCGTCGAGGGGATGCCTGCGGCCATCGACCGAGCCAAGGCTTACATGCAAGCGGGAGCCGATGCGATCTTCCCCGAAGGGCTGTTGAGCGAGCAAGAGTTTGCCGAGTTCCGGGAAGCCCTCCCGGGCGTCCCGCTTCTCGCCAACATGACCGAGTTCGGCAAAACCCCGCTCATCTCTGCGCAGCAGTTTGAGAACCTCGGCTACCAGATGGTGATCTTCCCCGTCACGGCCCTGCGCGTGATGCTCAAGGCGGTCGAGGAGTTTTACCGCGATCTCCTCGAAACAGGCACTCAGGCCGGATGGATGGACAAGATGCGCACGCGCCATGAGCTCTATTCCACCATCGATTATCCGCAGTTTCCTGAACGCGAAGCCGAGTGGAGCCGAGAATAAACCCCGGTCCCGAGGGCACGGACGCCACCTGACCCGATAGGTAAACTCCGCGCATCGTTGGACTCTGAGTGTCCCGCCCTGCCGGAAACCCCAAGGCCGCACGGCCCCGTTTGCCGCAATCTGGACGAAGACAAAGAAGTCACATCGTAGTACAGAGCGAGAATCGAACGATGAGCGCAACCACTTACCCGAATTACAGCCCCGGCCTTGAGGGAATCGTCGCCGGCATTACCAAGATCTCCAAGATCACCGTCGAAACCAGTCGATTGGAGTATCGCGGTTACAACGTCCACGACCTCGCAGAAAAGGGATCTTTCGAGGAAACCGCCTTCCTGCTTCTTCGCGGTCACCTGCCGTCTCAAGAAGAGCTCGACACTTTCAAAGCGACCCTCGAAGCTGAACGCGAAGTTCCGCCGCAGGTCATCGAAGCCCTCCGACAGTGCGCCCCGGGCACGCACCCGATGGACATGCTGAAGGTGGGTTACGCCACCCTCGCAGGCTACGATGCCGATTACGCCGAAGATGCTCTCGACCACGGTGCCAATATCCGCAAGGCCATCCGCATCGTGGCCAAGGCTCCGCGCATCGTGACCGCGGCCTACCACATCGCCAACGGTCGCGAGCCCATCGCCCCGAAGGCTGGCCTGAGCACCGCCGCCAACTTCCTCTACATGCTTCACGGCAAGGAAGAAGATGCTTTCACCGTGAAGGTGATGGACGCTTCGCTCACGCTTTACGCGGAGCACACGTTCAACGCCTCGACCTTCGCCTGCCGAGTCACCGTCGCGACGCTCAGCGACATCTACAGCGGAATCGTCAGCGGAATCGGCACCCTCAAGGGCCCCCTCCACGGTGGCGCGAACGAGGAAGCCATGCGCATGCTGCTCGAAGTTGATACGCCGGAGAAGGCTGAAGACTGGATCCGCACCGCGCTGGCCAACAAGTCTAAGATCATGGGCTTCGGTCACCGCGAGTACAAGGTGGGCGACAGCCGCGCCATCTACCTGACCCAAGTCGCCAAGGAGATCGGCCGGCGCAAGGGCAACACCCGATGGGGCGACATTGCCGACATCATGGAAAAGGTGATGCTCGAAGAAAAGAGCATCTACCCGAACGTGGACTTCCCGGCAGCCTACGCGTACTATCTGCTCGATATCCCCATCGAGCTCTACACCCCGATCTTCGTGATGGCCCGCGTGAGCGGATGGAGCAGCCACGCTATCGAGCAGCTGGCCCACAACCGACTCATCCGACCGACCTGCATCTACGAAGGCCCCGAAGGTCTGGACTATCCGGAAATCGGTAGCCGCTGAGGTTCGTCGGTCCTCGCTCTCCAGCCCCTGGGTCAAGTGACCTGGGGGCTTTTTGCATGTTGGGAGCCAATTTCCGACACAGACGACGGAAGTGTCCGAATTTTCCTCTCAGCAGAACCGGCAATCGGCGACCAGCGTCATAAAGGCAAGTTGTGGCGCAAAAATTGCACTCACAATGACAACTAAATCGGAGTTCTTATGCGGTTCTTTTTATTTGCTCTCATTCCCCTCACCCTTCTTCTGGGTCTGGTAGGCGGTTGCGGTGGCCTGCAAACCAAAACAACTGCCGATGCCTCGGTGGCGCTGCAAGGGGCAACCGGCGACATCGTCACGCTGGCTCTCACCCGAAATGGCGAGTCGATCTTGACCTCCACGAACATCTGCCACAGCATCAGCGTTCAACCCTGGTGCAGTGCCCTCAACACTGGCTCGGAGCAACGGATCAACTTCACGATGGATCAGATTCACAACCCGGTGAAGGTCTGGGCCACCAACAAGTCGTCGGTGGATCGCACTGTCACGGTTCGCGTGACGATCGCGGGCAGTGAGCGACTCAACCGCACCGTTTCGATCCCGGCGGGCATGAGCCTCGAAGTCGCCTCCATGTCGTGAATCCGTGATCCAGGCCCAGGCATGTCCCGAGAGCCTTTGGGATGATGCCTGGGCTTCTTCTATAATCACCCCATGAAGCTGATTCACCCCGCGTTTCTTGCCGGGATCATCGCCCTTCTCCTCGGACTGGCTGGATGCGTCACCCAACCCGAAGCCGAAGCCCCTCCGACTCCGCTCGAATCGGGTGAACCCGCCGACCCGACACCCGCCAAACCCGAGGAGCCGAAGGCGGAAGCCAATCTTCCCGAAGCACCCAAGGATGGCGACGAAGTCGCGGTTCTTGAGACCGAGAAGGGCAAGATCATCGTGATGTTCTATCCCGAAGTCGCCCCCAAGCACGTGGAGAACTTCAAGAGCCTGGTGAAGGAAGGCTTCTACGACGGCACACGATTCCACCGCTGCATCCCTGGATTCATGATTCAAGGCGGCGACCCGAAGAGTAAGGATCTCTCGCTTTCCGCCGAATGGGGAACTGGCGGAAAGATGAATCCAGATGGATCAGAACGCAATGTGGATTTTGAAGGCGGCAACCTGCTCAAGCACACCCGAGGTGTGCTCTCCGCCGCTCGAAGCTCGGATCCGAACTCGGCCAGCAGCCAGTTCTTCCTGATGCACCAAGCCTATCCGAGCCTGGATGGTGAGTATTCCGCCTTCGGCAAGATCGTTTCTGGCATCGAAATCGTGGACGAGATCGTGCAGACGGGAGCCCAAAATGAGAAAGTGCCATCCGACAAGGCGGTGGTGCTGAAGAAGGCAACCCTTGCCAAGTGGCCGGTGAAGTGATGATTCCTGGACTTCTCTCCCTCGCGGCGATTGCCCCGAACCCCACACCCTTGCAGAACGCCCTGATCAAAGTGAGCTTTGATCAGGACGCCATTGCCCCCGAGAAAGGAGACAAGGTCGCCGTCCTTACGACGACCGAGGGCAAAATCGTCGTGATGTTCTTCCCGCAAGTCGCCCCCAATCACGTCAAAAACTTCCAGGAACTGGCGGGGAAATCGTTCTACAACGGAACCCGTTTCCACCGCTGTATCCCAGGATTCATGATCCAGGGCGGAGACCCGAACAGTGCCGACCTTGCTCGGAGCAACTTCTGGGGAACCGGCGGCCCGATGGATTCCGAGGGTAAGCGAGTCGGCGTGAACGCCGAGTTCAGCGAGCTCAAACACAACCGAGGCATTCTCAGCATGGCGCGGGCGCAAGATCCGAACTCGGCGGGGAGCCAGTTCTTCATCATGCACGCGAACGCTCCGTTCCTGGATGGCAAATACAGTGCCTTCGGAAAGGTCATCGAAGGCCTCGATGTCGTCGACAAGATCGTGAAAACCGGGCCAACCAGCCAGCAAGCCAACGGTCTCGTGCCCCCCGAAAAGGCCATCGTTCTCCAAACGGTCGAGATCAAAACTTGGCCTCTTTCCCAATAACCAACTACTATGAGTCAACTTTCTAGCACCGCCGCTCCCGGAGCGACCGCACCGAACGAGGGCGATCAGGTCGTCCTGATCAACACGAACCACGGCCGCATTGTCGTGAAGTTCTTTGATGACAAGGCACCGCAACACGCTGCCGCTTTCCGTAAGCTCGCAAGCGAGGGCTACTACGATGGCATTCGGTTCCACCGGGTGATTCCTGGCTTCATGATTCAGGGCGGCGACCCGAACAGCAAGACCATGCCGCGAGAAATGCACGGCACGGGCGGTCCGGGATACACCCTTCCTGCTGAGTTCAACGACGTGCCCCACACCCCAGGAATCCTGAGCGCGGCGCGCACCAGCGATCCGAACTCGGCCGGCAGCCAGTTCTTCCTGATGCACAAAACGGCTCCTCACCTCGACCGACAGTATTCGGTCTTTGGTCAAGTGATCGAGGGGATGGATGTGGTGGAGACCATCGTCAACTTGAAGCGCGACCATCGTGACAATCCGCTGGAAGAAAATCCCGCGGTCATGGAATCGGTGACGGTGGCCACGTGGCCACTTGGCGAATAATTCGCCACGATCCCACGAAAAATTCAGCCCCGAGTTCGTTGGAACTCGGGGCTTCTCTGTCTCGGCTCGGTGGTCTCAGACCGTCACGTTGAGAATCTTCTGGCTGCGCTCGTCCAGGGCATCCACGTCCGGAATTTCAAACCGATTGCCATCCACATCGATCACGAGCAGATAGTTCTCCCGCAACCACTGGGCGTTTTCCTGCAGCGACTGGGTGACGAACTCCTTCTCCCCGCGATCCGTCACGACATGCCAGTACGTGGATCCGAACTCGGTTTTTGCGCTCAGAATCCGGTGGATTCGGCCGTTGAGATACCGCTTGTGAAGCTCGGCCTGAACCATCTGCCACATCTCCGGCGAGAACTCCTCCGCCGGATTCGTGACCATCAGAATCTCGCGATCCTTCCCGTCCACGAGGGCCAGGAACCGGTCGGGATACCGCAGAGGCGACGCCCAGATCGGCTTGACCTCCAGGTAGCACTGATCCTTATATTCCAGCCGAAGCCGCCCTTCTGGGGCGAAAAAGAGGCGGCAAAATTCCATACATCTGACGATAGCACGGATTCTTCGGTGAGTCTAGTTCTGAGGATCAAGAACCTGCATCCTCTGTCCCCAGGGCACCGGGGCAACATGAAGGTCAAAGAACAGGGTTCTGATTCGGCCCGTCGCGAAATTGATGTCATCGTGAAACGGCAGATGCTCGATCATGAGCGCTGTCTTCGACGAATCCGGAGCTGAGGTGAGCGTGCTGAACTTCTCCTCGATGTTTCTTCCATTGTAACTGTAGCTTGAGCCAGTACGCTTGTGGAAATTGTTCGAGCAATCTCGGGAGCCTGATGAAATGTCGTAATAGCAGTCAGCGGGGCAACGCAGAACCCGGGATGAGACGCCATAACTCTTAAGCCTTTCCGTCCACTCTGCCACCGGTGGGTCAGCCGCAGATTGACTTCGTGGCATCAGGAAATCTCCGTTATCACCTGCATACAGGGTCGTCCCCAAGCCGATCTGCCGTAGGTTACTCATACAAGTTGTGACTTGTGCGGCAGCCTTTGCTCGTGCTAACACTGGAAAAAGAATTGCAGATAGCAAGGCAACTATTCCAATGACGACCAGTAATTCCGTCACGGTAAAAGCGCGCTGCTCACTGACGTTCCGAAACGTTGGGATCCTCATACAATCTTCTTTCTGGCTTAGCATCGGAGAGAACAAGTTCGTATCCTTTCCGCAAGTATTCGTCCGATTCATCTTTCCAAGACAGCCCAATTCGTTTGCCTTCTGCGGGGTCGTTGTAGAAGAAGAGTAGCTTGAGGCAACCAAAACGGGTCGTGGAATCCTCTGCGCGGGAGGACGCCAGACTCTTGAGCAACTCAGTAGCCTCATCGTAGTCTGCGGCTTCCTCGCGAGGATAGGACAGAAGCCCACAGAACCGAAGCTTTCCAAGGCTGTCCAGCGTTGCCAAAAGCCGCATTAAATCGCTGTGTTCGGCATGCGTCATGCGCCTACCTTCGCGAGAGATGGCACGATCCAAGCGGCTCATCCGAGCATACACCTTTGGCTCCAGCTTGTAGATTTTTGACGCCCTTTCCTCGTTTGGAGTCGGAAGCGTACTCCGATACCAGGCACCGAAGACAAGCCCCAGTGCACCACCAAGAACGACGATCGCCGCGACAGCGATCAAGGGGTTCTTCTTCCGTGCCGTCTCTCGCTTCATATCTAACACCTCAGATCGAACACCTCAGCAAGCTGCTAGGCAGTTCGCGTGTTGCCGAAGATCCCAAATGTTAATTCCTGAACAGTAGGCGTCGCACGCTTCTCTGCAGCAGGCAGTGGTATTGCAGGCGGCACAAGGCCCGCCCTTCCGACCATCTGTGTAGGAGCAGCATCCTGGAAAAGCCGCGACTGCTCCGGCTGGCGCGGCGATGACCATTGCGGACATCGCGGAGAACGAAATGGCGAGTGCAAGGATGTACTTCATCAATCCAAGCCTAACAAAGAACTCCCGTAATTGTTAGGGGGGGGGTGATGTTGTGTTGATTAGCGCAAAAATCAAACCATCCCCACGCCGATGATCTCGTTCACCGCGCTCTGTGTCTGCACCAGATCAAAGAAGTGACCCTTCTTGTCCATCAGCTCCTCATGCGTGCCCATTTCGACGATCTTTCCGCGATCAAGCACGATGAGTCGATCTGCGTTCCGCAGGGTGCTCAAGCGGTGGGCTATGGCAAAGGTGGTTCGACCTTGAACCAAACGCTGTAGGGCCTCTTGAATCTTGCGCTCGGTTTCCACGTCCACGCTCGAAGTCGCCTCGTCCAAGATGAGGATCTTCGGGTCGTGCAGAATCGCCCGGGCGATGCTGATCCGTTGCTTTTCACCACCGGAGAGTCGCGCGCCGCGCTCGCCCACCGTGGTGTCGTAGCCATCTGGCTTCGCGAGGATAAAGTCGTGAGCATTTGCCGCTTTAGCGGCCGCCATCACTTGCTCGAGGCTGGCGTCGGGGGCACCGTAGCGGATGTTGTCAGCAATCGTGCCGTGGAACAAGAAAGGCTCCTGGAGCACGATGCCGATCTGGTTGCGGTACGAGCGCAGATCCAAGTCGCGGTAATCAACGCCGTCAATCAGGATCTGTCCCTGGTCGGGCTCATAGAACCGGCTGACGAGGTTGATGGTCGTCGACTTCCCTGCTCCCGAGTGACCCACCAGACCAATCATCTCGCCCGCCTTCGCGGTGAAGCTCACGCCATTGATAACCGGATTCGACTTGTCGTAGCCGAAGCGAACATCGCGGAACTCAACATCACCCACCATCGGGCGATCTATGCCGCCGACAAAAGCCGGTTCCGGCTTCATGTCCATGATCTCAAAGATCCGCTCGGCACCCGCCATGGCGCGGCTGAACCAGTTGTTCACGCTCGCAAACCACTGCAGCGGCCCGTAGATCATGCCGAGATAGGCGTTGATCATGTAGAACTGACCGAATCTCAGATCGCCACGGAAGAGCATCGCGCCACCGACCGTCCAGTGAATGACCGTTCCCATGCTCACGCAGAGGGTCATCAGGCCAAACGCGGTGTGCCACGTTTGATCCGCCCGGGTGTGGGCGTTGCGCAGCTCTTCACTCCGCCTAAGGAACTTCTCGTACTCTGAGTCTTCCTTTGCGAACGCCTTCACCACCCGGATTCCCATGAGGCTCTCATTGAGGTGCATGTGAACTCGGGCCATCTTCTGACTGACCCGGAAGAAGAGGTTGCTGATCGGCTTCCACGCCTTCACGCTGATGAGGGCGACCAGAGGAATCGGGAGCAAAATGCAGATGGCGAGGAACCAGTTGATGCTGAAAATCAGGATCGCGACGGCGAGCAGCATCATCCCGTTGATGACCAAGAACGGCAAGCCATCGACAAGGAAGAACCAGACACGGTCGGTGTCTTGCGTCACCCGGCTGGCGATCGCTCCCACGGGCTTCTTGTCGAAGTAGTTCAGGGTCAGAAACTCGATACTTCGATACGTGGTCGTCCGCAGATCACTTGCGAGGCGGGCACCCAGGTAGGTCATCAAACGCCCATTGAACACCTGCAATCCTGCGGCAATCACCAAAACCAACGCCCACAGAGAAACGAACTGGAACAGGAATCCCGGATCGCGGACGCCTTCGTTGAATCCATCCAGGATGCGCCCTTGCAAAGCGGGCGGAACCAGAGCGACCAACGTGGCGCAGCTTGCCGTGCCCAGCAAAAGGAATCCCTTGGACCGATACGGCTTGATGAACCGGGCCAAGCGGAGCATCGTCTTGCCCCGATTGATGCAGTTCGGGCAAACACCGTCCTTCTCGGGAAGCAAGCGACCGCACTTGTCGCAGCGCGTCTTTTCGTGCTTGAGATTAATCTCAAGGGCCTGGCCCTTGGCGAGTTGCTCGATCCCTCGAGCCGCTTCGCTGAACTCCTGGGCATGGGTCATGGAGTAGCTGACCGCCATGATCGCCTCGCCGGACTTCATCTCGATCAGCAGGCGTCCGCCGCTGACCAGCGGGTCATTCTTGGCAGTTTTGATGTCGGCAATCGGCACTTGGAGCAGGGTTGTGCCTGCCTGATCCAAAACCTTGACGTCCGACGAAGTGACCTCAAGGACGCGCTTGCCAAAGCCACCGTCCTCGGCGAAATCTGATTCAAGGCGAACCAACGGCCCGTCACGGGTCGGTTCTGCCTCAGCGATACCATTGCTCTGAGACATAAGAAAAAGGAAAAGGGGTCTTCTCGTTACCCTACCGGATCGGAGGGGGAAAGATGCACCGGGGGTGAGTTCTTTGCCCAAGCAAGATCCATCAGCGAGGCCCGAGCGGTTTCGGCGTCGCCCTGATCACACAGGGTCTGGAGCTGGTCAAGTCTCGCGATCAGCCACTCCCACGAGACGGGTTTCTCATTGGCGACCACCCGAATCTTAGGATGGGCACAGGTCTTCAATTCTTCCGCAGCATAGGCCAGCTCCTCATGGAGCTTCTCGCCCGGACGAATGCCAGTGAACTTGATTTCAATATCATCGCCTGGGACCAGTCCGTGGAGGTGGATCATTTCCTTCGCCAGTTCGATGATTTTGATGGGTTGACCCATGTCCAAAATGAAAATCTCACCGCGATCCCCAATCGCGCCAGCATGAAGAATCAAGCGGCTGGCTTCCGGGATCGTCATAAAGAAGCGCGTCATCTCCGGGTGGGTGATCGTGATCGGTCCGCCCTTGGCGATCTGCTTCTTCAGAATGGGGACCAGGCTTCCTCGGCTTCCGAGGACGTTGCCGAATCGCACGGCGCTGAATCCGGTTTCGTATCGGGTAGCCATCGAGCCGATGATCATCTCCGCGACGCGCTTGCTCGCGCCCATCACGTTGCTCGGGTTCACCGCTTTGTCGGTGCTGACCAGAATCATCTTCTTGACCCCATGACGCACCGACTCCTCGGCGACGGCCAAGGTGCCAAAGATGTTGTTCCGGATTGCCTCGATCGGAACTTCCTCCATCAGAGGGACATGCTTGTGAGCCGCCGCGTGATAGACGATGCTTGGCTTGTACTTATCGAACACCCGCGCAAGAGAAGCCCGATCTTTCACGTCGCAAACAATCGCCCGACTTCCCGCATAGCCAGCCTGCCGGAGCTCCTGATCGATTTCAAAAATGCTGTTCTCGCCTTTGCCGAGCAAGATCACCGCTGCGGGCTGGTGGCGAACGACTTGCCGCGCGAGCTCGGAGCCGATTGATCCTCCCCCACCCGTGATCATCACGGTCTCTCCGCTGAGATACCCTTGGGCGACCTCGACCTCTTCCTTCACCGCTTCTCGACGAAGAAGATCTTCGACTCGGAACTCGCGCATGTGAGGAAGCATCTGGTGCTTGCCATCGAGCATGTCTTCAAAGGAAGGGAGGGTTCGCAGAGTCGCCCGAGTGGATTGGCTGATCTCGAAAATCCGCCGCATCTGCTCCCCGCTTGCACTGGGGATGGCGATCATGACCTCATCCACGCCGATCCGCTGCACGAGTTCGGGGATGTCAATCACCCGCCCGAGAACGGGAAATCCGTTGATTGTCTGGCCTTGCTTGGCCGGATCATCATCAACAAAGCCAACCACGCGCCCGAGTTTGTTGTGGTGGCGCGCCAATTCACGGCAGACCAATTCGCCCGCATCGCCTGCGCCAACGATGAGTACGGTGCGTGCCTTGGCATCCTGTCCCGCGACCCGGCGGAACAAGGAGGGGAACTGTCGAAACTTGATGGCGAGCCGCACGCCTCCCCAGAGGGAAATAAAGAACATCGAGAACAGAGCCGCATATCCCAGGGGATGAACGGGCGCGCTCAAGGTAGGGAGGGCATACTCCAATCCGAGCAACGCCGCTGCGATCACCGTGGAAGCAAAGGCAACGTTCGGAAAATCGAGTAACCCGACATAACGGGCACTCACTCGGTAAACCCGTCGAGCGACCAGAACGATGCCTCCGAGCAGATTCACCACGGCATAGGCACCGAGGACATTGGGCATGCTGGTGGGTGCAGGGAGCACGCCGAGGGCAAAGTGAGTGAGCAGGAGAGCAATGTTCAGGAGGGCAAGATCAAGGATCACGCGTCGGATGACCACTCGCCAAACCGCCACGGGACGCCGTAGTTCTACGACCGCTCTTACTTCGCTCATGTTGTCCTCTATGCAGGCCAAACCCGCTCCACTGCACCTGAAATCCGGGACTACCGGGAACTGGGCGAGTTTACCTTTCACACCATAGACTCCCTGGTACGTCGGGGAGTTCAGCCTTTCCCGGTAAACTCATCAGGATGCGTCGTTCCCTTGCTTTGGCGAGCTTGGCCCTGCTTGTTGCCCCGGCCGCGATGGCCCAGCAAAGTGCCACGACGGAGGCGGTTCGGTTGGCGCCCGGCGACGTGATTCGCGTTGAGATCCTCTCCGTACAAGATCCAACCGCCTACGCGATTCAAGATGACGGCGCGATTTCCGGGTCGCTTTTCGGTCGGGTCGTCGTCTCCGGCCTCACCATCGCCGAGGCCGAGCGCCGAATCAAGCTGAGCGCTGAGAAGTACGTTCAAAAGCCGATCATCTTCGTCACTCTGGTTCAGCGCAAGGAAACTTTTGTCACGGTTGTCGGAATCAAAAACGGCAGCGCCCGAATTCCTTGGTCCAAAACTCTCGATCTGCGCGCGGTGATCTCCGTGAGCGAGTCGCCGGAGTCGGTCGAGAAATTGGAGGCCCGCGTGTTTCGCGGAGGCATTGAGGTCACGAAGGTCAACGTCGCCGACCTCCTGAAGGGCAATCCGCTGGCGTCCAATCCGAGCTTGGAAGCGGATGATGTGGTGACGATCACTCCCGTGCCGATGATCCGCATTTGGGTCATGAGTCGTTTTGGAAATCCAGGCGAAAAGCTCATGGTCGAGGGGACTCGGTTGAACGAAGTGGTTGCCGCGAGCGGCGGCCCCCTCCTGAATCCACCAGGACTCCTCAACACCTCCGACCCCGACTATCTCGCCCAGACAAAGATCCGCGTCACTCGCGGTGGGCAGACCTTCGATTTCGCACCGAGTGATCTCGACCAGATGAACCGGTTTGTGATGCAAGCGGGGGACACGGTGAGCCTGTCCTCACCCGAGTTGATGCAGGTCAGCATCGCGGGCTATGTCGTGGAATCGGGAGTTCAAACCGTGTTGGAAGGCACCGACGTGCTCGATGTCATCGTCGCCGCACGCGGCCCGAACATCCTCGGAACGCTTGAAAACGTGCTCGTCTTGAGAGGCACGGCGGCCTACAGCGTGAACCTCGTAGATCGGTACCGAGGCAATCCGGGAGACCGCTTCACTCTTCAAAATGGTGACCTGGTCATTGTCCAAGAAAATCGGCGCGAAGTGACCGTGCTCGGGGACATCCGCAAGCCAGGCAAATTCCTGATCAAGGATGGCGAGCCAGTGCGGCTCGCCGACGCACTCGCCCAAGCGGAAGGCCTCCAAACAAATGGCACGCTTCGCCGAATCATGATCGCCCGCCGAGGTGAGGGGAACAAGATTCAAGTCATCGAGGTCAACCTAGACGAGTTCTTGAAGGGCGGGCTCGCTGGCTCCAACCCTGAACTCCAGCCCGGAGACTTTGTCCTCTTTAGTCAATCCCGAGGGATCACCGCCGATACCTTTATCCGTCTCTTGCCTGTCGCCGTTCTTCTGCGGAGCTTTGGTGGCTAATCCATGAGCGAGGAGACCCCCATGAATCCCGTACCGAATTCTCCGATGATCGATCCCGATCTGCAGTTTGTCAAAGAACGACTCGGGGGCAACCGGAAGCTGATCGCGGTGATTGTTGCGGTTGGCGTCGTCGGTGCGGGGCTTTACACCTTGCTTGTTCCGCCTGAATACGAGGCGCGGACGAGCATCATCCTCCCTGCCGGAGCAGAATCGAGCGCAGCCATGGGGTTGGCCGCCCAGTTTGGTCTGGCCGGAGGAAGCGGGAGCTCGGGCTCGCTCGCGATGTTTGGGGCGATCCTCGACAGCGAACGCATGCTGAACACCCTGGTTGAAAGTAGCAAGATTGAAAAGAAGAAGCTGCGAGAACAACGATCTGTCAACCGGAACGATCAGAGCAACTTGATCGAGATCAAGTTCCGCGACAAGAATCCCGACACCGCCATCAGCTTGGCCAATCAGTCGCTGGACGCCCTCAGAAAGTTCACGAGCGAACTCAGCTTGCCGAGCAAAAGCCAACGAGCTGAGATGCTGAAAGAGAAGATTGACGAAGGCACACAGCGCCTTCGGGAGCTCGAACTCCGGTTTGAGAAGTTTGCTCGCGAATCCAAGAGTATCCCCAGCGGGGCGGGTGGGGAGAAGTCGGAAGTCAATATCTTCACTCAACGGGCCCAACTGTCGGCCCTCAAGCGAGAGGTTCAAAAGCTGGATGCCAGCGAGTCGGCGGCGCGTAAGTCCTTGCAGAATCTTTCGGGTGAGCAGGGGGCCGCACCGAGCGATATTCCCCAGCTCCAACAGACTTACGAAGAACTCCGAAAAGTCGAACGCGAGCTCGTCACCCTCAAGGCGACGTACACCAAGGAATATCCCCTTGTTCAGCAGAACGAGAAGCGCGCACAAGCTCTCCGGGAGCAACTGAGAACCGAGGCGCGCAAGTATGCCGAGAGCTACAATCAAGGCCTCGTCCGTGACGTCAACGAGCTCAGAGTCGCCAAGCAAACGCTGAAAAATCAGATTCGCGAACTGGAGATTATCGTCGAAGTCGCACCCGAAGAAACCACCGAATTCGAGCGGCTCCGCCGCGAGATGAAGGTCGTCGAAACCCTTCTGCTTGAACTCACGGTGAAATATGAGCAAGCCGCGATGGACGAAGCAACCGACCCGAATCGGTGGGAGGTGCTTGATGAACCACAGCTCGCGGACAAGCCGGTGAACAAAAGATTTGGACTCTCCCTCGGGATTGGATTTGCCGCGAGCCTGTTTGTCGCCCTCGTGGCCGCACTCTCCATCAAGCCGAAGGCCTGAGGATCATCATGGGCGCGCTCTTTGCTCGGCTGCGAGGCTCTGGCCACATGGGGCCGCTTCTGGCCTCGGCGGCGGGAGTCGCCCTGGGGCTCATTCGAGAAGTTCTCATCATCGGGCAGCTG
Source organism: Armatimonadota bacterium (assembly GCA_020161505.1). Classification (GTDB taxonomy): domain Bacteria; phylum Armatimonadota; class Fimbriimonadia; order Fimbriimonadales; family Fimbriimonadaceae; genus UphvI-Ar2. Next base: position 211,250 of record JAIUNY010000003.1, read on the forward strand.
GGACTCACTGCTGCGAATGACCAACTCCAAATCTATCTCACCACCATCTATGTGATCAGTCTGCTGAATGAAGCGGTGCGGCTGGGATCAATAAATCTCCTCCAAAAGCGAAGTCTCGGCAAAACTTCCCTTTCCATCCTCCCTCTCGGTCTGATCTATGCCTTGGTTGCGAGCGGTTTCGTGTATGTCCTCATGCGACCGGCGAGCGATCTGCTGATGCTGGGGGCCATGGTCAGCGGCTGGCTGAACATGGTGATGATCCTCCTTGTCACCCAAAGGCAGCGGAGCGGGCGATTCTGGGCGGCGCATCTCATCAACTTGCTCCCCAACCTGGTGCTGCTTCCGGGCGTGATCGCGGTCTGGATGCTCAAGCTCGCGGAGCCAGTGCCGGTCTTGGCGAGCCTTTACTTCCTTCTTCCCGTGATCCAGATCGCCCTCCTTTTGTCGGTCAAGCCAGGCGAAACCACGGAGACCCCGGTTGCCGAAACCACAACAGATCGAGGCGTCTTCGTGGCTCATGGGGTCGGGGCGCTTGGCGGGCTCCTGTTCCAGGGTGTCCTCCGATCAACCGGCTTGAGCACCGGTGAAGGCGTGCTTGCCCTACTGAGTATCTCGATCCGTATGTACGATTCCATCCGGTTCATCCTGGTCGATACCATCATCGGACGGCAGCTGGCCTCATGGAAGCAGGCGAACAACCTGGATCAGGCGCAGCGCTGGATCGGAAAGATGATCGTGCCCCAACTCATCGTGGCGGGACTCGCCCTGGTGGCCACCCTGCTCTTTGGACATCAAGAAGGCCTCCGAGCGTGGACAGCCCTGGGGGTTCTGGTGGCCAGCGTCGGCGCCTTTGGTGTACGCATGGTCTACTACATGGTCAACACCCAGGCGGTCTCGCTCAAGTTGGTGTGGCAGTATGGCCTTCAGGATCTCGGAGTCGCCGCGATCTTGGGCTTAGCAAGTCTGACCGGGGCTCTGTGGCCCGCGATGCTGATCTGGGTTTGGTACATCGCCAAGCCCATCGCACAACTGATGACCGTACGCAAGAACCTCGTCGGCTTGGTCTCAGGAACTCAGGAGGCACGGGCTTGAAGGCGATTCGGCGGTTCGCCAAGATTGCCTACGCCTACACGCTGGGGCGAACCTCGGCTCAGCCCAGCACGGCAGATTTTTGGTATCGGCAAGCCTATGCCCGCGTGACTGACGAAGCCTCTCTGGCTCGGTATCGGGCCGGCGGATCCCCCTGGCCGGAGTACCTCTTCGACCAGACGGTGAAGCTCGGCTATCGCATGGTCGGTGAGGATGGCGTGCCGATCCTTTGCTACGGCCCCCCGATTGGGGATCAGGTCAATCCAGAAGCCGCGTTCCAGTACATTCTGGGGCTGGCCGATCAGGCACGAACAACCGGAAGCGAAGCAGACCGAGCCAGGTTCCTGACCGCAACCGATGCCATGCTCGCCACCCAAACTCCCGAGGGCGGGTATCCCTATCACTTCGACTACTTCGATTGCAAGAGTGGCTGGACATCTGCTCTCGCTCAAGCGAGAGGGGTTTCCGTGATGCTCCGCGCCTGGAAAGCCACCGGAGACGACAAGTATCTGGATTCCGCCCAGCGTGCGATTGCCCTCTTTGACGTGCCGGTATCGGAAGGTGGCTACCTCGCGATTTTCGAGCCAGAGCAGTGCCCCTTCTTTGAGGAATATCCGGAGATGAACTCCGTGGTGATGAATGGATTCCTCAGTACCGCGTTTGGACTCTGGGAACTCGCGGAATGGGCGAACGACGAGAAGGCCGCGCGCCTCCTGGAGCTCGCGCTAGATAGCCTTGAGAAGATGCTGCCGCACTTCGTTCACGATGGCTGGACGGTCTACGATCTTCGGCCCGGCGAGACCCGACCGAACCCCCACAGCGCGTTCTATCACGTGATGGTGGTGGAATACATGAAGGTCTTGAGCGTGATCGCTCCGCGGCCCGCGTTCTCCAAGATTCTCGCCGAGTGGCAGGCGATGGACACCCGGGCCAACCGCATCAAAGCCACCTTCCGGAAGATCCTCTTCAAGGTGGCGGTTCGATGAGTATCTCCACCGTGACATCCCATCCCTGGGCGAAAGTGAAAGCCAAGCTGCCGAGCGGCACACGATGGGAGATCGTTCTGGCTTCAATCCTGGGCATTCTCGTGCTCGTGGCCTTCCCGGCACCCAAAGGAGTCGGGGCCGCCGAGGTGCTAATGGCCCTCGTCGCGTTCGTGCTCTTTCTGCACTTCTTGCTCATCCGGCAGAACTTTGCCCGGGCATCTGGGCTAGCTCGTCCCGTCGGCTGGGCGCTTTTTGCCCACGTCGCAGGATGGATGATCACCGCCGCCGTGGGAGTCACACAGGGGGTTGACACCATGGGGATCGTGAGGAGCCTGCTCCCGCAAATCCTGTTTGCCCCGGTGGCGCTCGTCGGATTGAGCCTCTCCGGCCCCGTCGAGGGCCGCAGCTTGGGCCGAATCTTGGCGGGAATCGGGGTTTTCCACGCGCTCTACCTGGTCGGGCTCGGAATCTTTGCCTATTCGGGAGCCGGGAGCGCGAGCGACCTGGTGATCAGCCGGATCACTTTTATCGATCCTCGAACGACGATGCCCTTGTTCCTGGCTCTGGCGCCGTTCGGTCTCGCGGCGGTGGCCACGGGTCGGCTCCGGGCCAAGCTCTGGGGCCTTGCCGCGATTCTGCTTTGCCTCGCCGGTGCTCTTGTCACCCAGACACGAGCGCAGATCCTCGCGGTGGTTGCTGGCGTCTTGCTCTTCGGGATCGTCTATGTCGCCTCGCGACCGACGCCAACCGTGCTTGTCACGACGCTCGTCATCATCGGTCTCGGAATGGCTACGATCGCCGCTGTGCCTCCCCTGCGCAACCTCGCGATGGCGGTGCTGGAACGCCAACAGAAAGTCGGCGACAATGCGCGTCTCGACAACGAGTGGCTCCCGGCGCTGACCCAGTGGGAGATGCGGGGCACCCCTGCTGTCATCGGCGGGATTGGTCTGGGCGTGCCCATCAAGGATTTTAGTGGTGAGGAGAAAACCTACATCCACAACCAGACGATCTACTTCCTTGTGTATGGAGGTCTGGTTGGATTTGTGCTCATCATGAGCCTCTACGCGGCTACGTTTTTCACGCTCCTCGTTCGGTACATCCGGAAGCGAGAGATCCTGGATCTTGCCGCCGCGAGCACCCTGGTTTCGTTGTGGCTCTACGCCCAGTTTTTTGCCGTTCACAAGCTGTTTAGCTTTACTTTGATGCTGTTCGTTCTTGTCGCGATTGCCCTCCGGGGCAATGCTCGGCCTGATTCCCCTCCTTTGGATGCTTCATGAAGATTTGGATGTTCAACCACTACGCGATCACCCCGGAACAAGCCGGAGGGACGCGTCATTTTAGCCTTGCTCAGCGACTGATTGAGCGTGGACATCAGCCGGTGATCATCGCGAGCAACTACGATCACTTCAACGGAAAGGATCGGCACCCCGGGGCCACCGGCCCGGTGAAGGAAGACGTCCAAGGTGTGCCCTTTGTGTGGATTCCGACCCGCAGCTACACGGGGAACGGCAAGGGGCGCGCTCTCAACATGCTCGATTTCACCCGGGGGTTTCGCGGTCTCAGCGGGTTGAATCTCGAAAAGCCGGATGTGATCTTTGGATCCACACCGCACCTCTTTACGCCTTACGCCGCCCAAAGACTCGCCCGGAAAATGCATGTGCCGTTCGTGCTGGAAATCCGTGATGTTTGGCCTCAAACTCTGGTCGATCTCGGTAACTTTTCAGAAAAGAGCTTCATGATCCGGGTGCTCGCGTGGATGGAGAAGCGGCTCTATCGAACGGCGGATCAGATCATCAGCCTGCTTCCGGGAGCAGGGGATCATTGCGCGGCTCTGGGGGCTCCGCGCGATCGACTGCACTGGATTCCCAACGGGATCGATCTGAAGTTCTCTCCATCTGACCTGCCTCAACGGCCCGAAGATGGGCAGTTCATTGCGATGTTTGCCGGAGCCCACGGCCTTGCCAACGGGCTCGACACCGTGCTCGACGCCGCGAAAATCACCGGCTCGGCTCCAGTCAAGTTCCGCCTGATGGGCGATGGATCTGAGAAGCCTCGGCTGCTGCAGCGGGCGAAAGACGAAGGAATCTCAAACGTTGAGTTCCTCGATTCTGTGCCCAAGAAGGAGGTCTATGCCCAGCTCGCTCAGGCCGACGCCTACATCATGCTGCTGAAAGCGAGTGAAGTTTTTCGGTGGGGCGTGAGTCCGAACAAGCTGTTCGATTACATGGCTTGCGGGCGTCCGATCGTATTCGCCGTGAGTTCGTCCAACTCACCTGTCGAATCTGCGGGATGCGGCCTGCGTATCCCTGCCGATGACCCCGAGGCCCTCGCTGAAGCCTGTCGAACCCTTGCCGCATCCTCCAGAGATGAGCGGCTGACCATGGGGGCAAAGGGGCGAGCGTACGTCGAAGCGAATCACAGCTTCGAAGTGCTCACGGATCGCCTTGAAGAAGCCCTCGCCAAGGCGATCCAGAACAAGCGTTAGCGACGCGGCTCGACGCCGTGCAAGTGTCGAACGAGGAAGTCGTAAAGCTTCCGGCGCCCATAGGGATGCCCGACCGCGCCGTGCCCGACATTCGGGATCGTGACAAAGTCGAAGTCCTTGTCAGCGGCAATCAGAGCATCAACCACTTGGTAGGTCGACGCGGGATCGACGTTGGTGTCCACTTCGCCGAGCAGAAGAAGCAACTTTCCGGTGAGGTTCTTCGCCAGCGTCCGGCCGGACTGAGCCTCGTAGTGAGGGCCGATGGGATAGCCCATCCATTGCTCGTTCCACCAGATTTTGTCCATCCGGTTGTCGTAGCATCCGCAGTCGGCAACCCCGACTTTGTAGAAGTCTCCGTGGAGGAGCAGGGCGTGGAGCGTGTTTTGTCCACCCGCTGACGTACCGTAAATCCCCACGCGGCTGAGATCCATTTGCGGGATGATCTTCGCGGCCTCTTGAATCCAAATCTTGCGATCCGGGAACCCAGCATCGGCGATGTTCTGCCAAGCCACATCGTGGAAGGCTTTGCTCCGCTGACTTGTGCCCATACCGTCGATCCGCACCGTGATGAACCCGAGTTCGGCCACTTGCATGGCCCCGGAGTTCGTGTGCCAATCCTTGGGGACATGGGCGCTGTGGGGGCCCGCGTAGATATCCTCGACGACCGGGTACTTCTTGTTCCGATCGAAATTCGTCGGTACGTGGATGATTCCCCAGATATTGGTGACGCCATCGCGAGCCTTGGCCACGAATCGCTTCGGCATCTGGAATCCGGCTTGGATCAACTCTGAGGCATCTGCCCGCTCCACCTGAATCATGAACTTGCCATCGCTGAGGCGGCGAACCTCGTGCACAGGAGGAAGATCAACGCGGGAGTAGGTAGCAAGAGCGTACTTCCCGCTCGGCGAAAGTGAGATGCGGTGGTTGCCGTCGGCCTCGGTGAGCCTGGTGAAACCAGATCCATCGAAGTTCACGCGGCAGTAGTGAAGATGATAAGGATCTTGGGTGTCGTCCAGCCCGCTGGCGTAGAACCAAATCTGACGCTTGGCTTCATCCACACGATCAATCCGGCGCACCACCCATTCGCCCGAAGTGATCGCGTTCTTCACCTTGCCCGTTGCGATGTCGTAAAGATACAAGTGGCACCAGCCGGAGCGCTCGCTCTGCCAGATCGCCTCCTTGCCGCCATTCACCACCTGATAGAACGACTTTTGCGTCCAGTCGATGAAGGTCTTGGCGGTTTCCTCGATGACGGTCCGGGTTTGGTTCGTGGCGGCGTTGAACTCGATGACTCGCATCCACTGATGCCCGCGGCCATTCGCGCGGAACGTGAATCGGTCCTTGTCCAGCCACTGCTCGTAGCCAAGATCGAAATGGCCCTCGTAGCTGGAATCGGGAACCTTGGTGACCTTCCCCGTTTGCCGGTCGAAGATGCACACCACGTGCTGGGCAACTCGGTCGCCTGGCTTGAGATACTGCGTTGTCTGAAGTCGGGGCTGGAACTGGTCGCGCGGAGTCGTGAAGACAATGTTCAGCGGTCTGCGCTCCTCAGGAACCACTTGGTAGAACATCGCTCGTTGACCATCGGGTGACCAGATCACCGGGCCTTGGTAGCGATTTTCTGCCGTGCCATCGGTGGTGAGGGGTTCCGGACTGCCGGTGCCTCGGATCAGAGCGGCTTGCTGATTCCGGAAGACCACACGCACTTGACCATCGGGCGACGTGCCTGGCTCGACTCGCGGAGGTGCCTGGTACGGAACCCGCTTGCCATCGAGGTACGCAGTGCCACCGTCGAGTGACGGTTTGTAGACCGCCAGTGCCTCGCCTGCCACCGTCGTGACCACCCAATAGTGCGATTCCCACGTGTCGATTCCCCACTGCTCGCCGGGAGTGATTTCCTTGTATTCGCGCTTGGTTCCATCATCCATCAGCCACCAGATCTTGAGGTTGGTGGTGCTCTGATTGACGAATCGAATGGTGGCTCGCTCTCCTCCGCCGCCGCTGCTGGGGACTTCTTCGGGGGCGAAGGCCTTCAGGCCGTCGTTTTGGCTCGCACCGCCCGTCGTCACTTTGTAGGTGGCGAGGTCTATGGTTTTGGTGCCCTCAAATCGGATCGTGATCTTCTTCCGATCCGGGCTCATCGTCACTCGATCGAACGGAAGTCGGCTGGGGTTGACCTCCTTTCCGGTTGCTTTTTTGAGGGCGTCGGCGACTCTGGAGTGATCGAAAGCCTCCGATTTCACTCCCTTAACGGCATCGACCAGCCAGAACCATTTCTCGCCGCCCGGCTTCGCTTCTTGGTAGGTAAAGGCATCCTGCCCCTCGATCCACGCCGGGCGAATGGTCTCGTTGAGCACTTTCCCCGCGAACCGCTCGCGGAATCCGTAGGCGTTGGCGTAGTCCTTCGCTGTCCCCTGGGCGAGTGCCGAGTTGGCGATCAGCAAGATCGTGGCGAGCGAGATGAGTCGAACCGAATGCCGGAGCATGCCCGGCATTACACCCGATTACCAGTGTGCGGTTGCCGATTCCGTTAAGGTCTGTCTGACGGTTGCTTCGGCCGTAGATTCCACGCTCTGCGTTGTCTGTAGAGTTCCGGCGCGGCTTCTTCAAACTTCTTCAGTATGGAAAGGGATTGCTCCGCTTTTTCTGCGTAAGCTCCGTTCAAGGCGACTCTGTAGTACTCTTCCGATTCTGCAGGCACACCCCAGCGATTGATCGCCTCTGCGGCGAGCCAGGCTAGTTCAGGGTGGTCCGGGAGGGTGTCTGATGCGGCCCGACGGTGGGCCGTTGCAAGGGCAACCTTATAAGATTCCATGTAAAGCTCATAGAGGGCAATGTGAGCTCGGGCACGTAGACCAGCAACCGTGGACTCATCGGGGAGTTGCTCATAGCCAATAGCGAGGTTTCTTCCACGCAGATACGCGGCCTGCGAGTATTAACTGTCTTCTGCCAAAGCACCCGAGCTTAAGAGGGCGAGCCACAGTTTCGCCTGGACGCCTCTCTCGTACTCGCCGTGAAGTTTTGGAATCTGCCGCAGTTTAGCAAGAGCCGAGTGATTCTCACCCACGGCCAGGTCTATGTCAGCAAGTGCCTCAAGTACGGACGATTCAGCCTTCAGCCCGTTGCCCGCGAAGTACGCGAGGAGTTCCTCGCCAAGTTCGCGTCCGTTATTCCACTCACCCTGCTCCACGGTCATCCAGAGTTCCTTTCGAAGAGGCTCGGCTCCTTGTCAAGGGCCTCGATTCTGAGTTGTTCCGCCGTCTTGGGTTGAGGTTTGGCCGGAGAATGCATGCCGCGATCAGGGATGTGATCATAACTCGTCTTAGCACCGTTTTGCAATTCAACGGTACAACCGGTGAGCAATATCAATAAAAATCCGAACAGTACTTTTTCTAGGTTGTTTGATTCGTGAGGAGATCGATTGAACATAATGCTGTCCTCCTAAGGAAAGAACTCAGTGTGCCAAATGAAATCGCTCCATTGAGGCTGCATCTGATGTAATCCTGCTGACCAGGCGCCCGCTCCAGCGTTTGTCAGAACGTAATTACTGCTATGAGCATCGTATGATGCCGTGCCACGCCAGTACCAATCCAATCGGCGCAAGACTACCTGGTACGAGTTGCCAACGGATGTAGGTGGCGGAACATACATCGTGTACGTTCGAAAATCCTCGTCAATGATCACTTGCTGGAACCCCTCGACGCCATTTTGTGGTGAATCCGCCGCGAAGTAGAGATACCCATCAGTTGCCCACCATGGTTGAGGCTCGCCAGACCAACCTGGGTACGGCAAGAGTCCATCAAGCACCCACTCCTGAAAATGACCACAATTTTGCCATAGGTTGCCGAAGGTAAGCCTTCTTCTACCAGGCCTTATCAGTTGGACGTACGCCCAGCTACCGCCGTATCCTGCAACTTTCTGAGACCAAAAGATTTCAGATTCTCTTGATCCGAAATTAGCTCCACCTAGTCGAATAGTCCTGTCAAGATTTGAAAAGCCCATTTGAGTCGTTCCAATTGGCTCGGCGATCTCTCGAACTTCTGGAGTCTCGACACCCAGCGGTGCAGATACAAGTGCACTCAGGCCATATTCTTCAAATTCTACTTCACATGAAACCGTTACAAGACCGGGCAAGAGGAAAGCACAAGTCAGCGAGTTATTCCCCACTGTCCATCCATTGCTGATTTGCGCGCTTTCTCGTGACATCGTGTAGCTACGAAACGCATCACCGTTCGAAACAGTCCATCCAGACGCAATCAGTCCGGTATCGATACTCTCCACATACACCCTCGCACGAATTTGTTGACCAATAATACATGAGATGTTTAGCCACGATCCCTCAAAAACCATTTTCAGTCGCAAAGCCTGCGCCGAGTAACTAACCCCGGCAGTCGCTGCAAGCAAACCGAGCGGGGATTGATTCTTCACCGTTGCCTCTGCCGAAGGACTGGCAGACACACTGAACTGCGTACCTGGGTTCTCCATTGCTTGGACACGCTCGCCAATGCTTGAACCTCCATCAATATTTTGCGTGATCGGGCTACCCAATCCGTTTGAGCAGCTTCCAGAATCACCGGCCCATTGGGCAATTGCGCGCTCCCGGATCAGGATCACCGCTGGCGGAAGTTCAAGATCCCCGATGTATGAAGGCGTCCAAGTGAACGTCGCGGTGATTTGCCCGCTGCAGCTAACCGAGCCAGGGCCGACTGGGCCGCTGAGTGGGGGTGGGAAATAGTCCGAGGAGACACCTGAGCCGCTCCGGCCGGGATTAAACAGTGCTCCGTTCGCGTACGGCTTCGTCCAAGTAGCTCCACTCGGTCCCGTGGGCCCCCGCCACTGTATGTCACCTCGTAGTGACCGGCGAGGACAACGATAGGAGCAAGGGCAAGCAGCATGACGAAGAGGAGGCGAAAAGATTCTCCAGTGCTACTCAGGTTCAGCGGACGCTGGCGCCCAATGTTTTTCTCCGTCCTCATACGAACTACTATAGGCGAACATCGATGAAAGTGCAAGGGAAATATCTGACGGTTTTCCGGGAACCGATTTTTCCCCGATCTTTCTTCCCTTTCCGGCCCCGGCTCTGCCGAATCCCGCGAACCTGCCGAGTAGAATAGGGCATCTATGCCGAAGAAAGTCGAGACTCTGGTGCTGCATGACAGCTCCACGCCGGTGTTTGGCGACATTCAGAAGGGAGGGAGCGTGGTCGTCACCAGCTCCGGAACCCTGTTGGATATCGTCAACCAAGCGCGTGCCCACGCGCTCTGGCCTCTGACCTTTGGACTTGCGTGCTGCGCCATCGAAATGATGTCCACGGTTGCTAGCCGCTTTGACCTCGCTCGATTCGGTTCCGAAGCCTTCCGAGCCACCCCTCGACAAGCCGACGTGATGATCATCGCGGGACGCCTGAGTAAGAAGATGGCCCCGGTTCTGCGGCAGATCTACGACCAAATGCCCGAGCCCAAGTGGGTGATCTCCATGGGGGCTTGCGCGAGTTCGGGCGGTGTTTACAATAACTACGCCATCGTTCAAGGAGCCGACCAGGTGGTTCCGGTTGATGTCTACGTCCCGGGTTGTCCGCCGTCGCCGGATGCCTTGATGTACGGCATCATCAAGTTGCAAAACAAGATCAAGCAGCAGTCGATGAAATCCACCCGCCAGCTCAAGATTCTTGAAGTCATCCCCAGCCAGCAAGAGAAGGTGAACGCGTGAGCTTTGAAGTCATCAATGATGTCGCCAAGCCGATTATCTCGGGATTTGGCATCACCTGGAAGCGTTTGAAGCGCGAAAAGGTGACGGTTCAGTATCCCGAAGAGCGACGCGAGCAGTTCGCCCGCACTCGCTGGCGCCACGTTCTCACCCGCTACGACAACGGTCTAGAGCGCTGCATTGGATGCAGTCTTTGTGCCGGGGCATGCCCGGCGCGGTGCATTTATGTGCAAGCCGCCGAGAACACCGACGAAGAGCGCTATTCTCCAGGCGAGCGATACAGCGAGCGGTACGAAATCAACATGCTCCGCTGTATCTTCTGCGGATATTGCCAAGAAGCCTGCCCGACCGGGGCGATTGTTCTCCGGAAGGACTTTGAACTCGCGAACTACGATCGCGGGGACTTTGTCTACACCAAGGAAATGCTCCTCGAACCGATTCGTCGGTGAGCACCCGGGGACTTTAGCCCCCCCCCCGAATATTAGCTGATGGCAGACCAAAAGTCCCGTACAATGGAGGTATGAAAGATGCGCTCCTTTCTGCAGTTCTTGCACTCGGTGCAACTACTCTTAGCACTCACTTAAATCTTCTGTCGCTCGATCCAGTAGATGTGAGCCATGCCGCATCGAAGCAGGCGACTGGGCCAGCACCTATACCCGCCTGCCTCGCCGATTACGATGGGTGTGACCCGAGTGCGACTATTGAGCGAGAAATGAACTCCTGGACGCCGTCGTACTGTCACGTCTATCTGCTTCAAGACTTCACGCAGTACGAATATACTTGTCAGAGATACCAGTGCCTGAACGGTCACTACTATGAGATGAAGAATTTTGTGCAAGTAGGTTGTAACTGGGGCCCGTCATGGGGGACACCTCCTAGCTGTCCAAATAATTCTTGTTCGCCTATTCCGATCACTGGACCTTGAGCCCTCAATGCGCACCTGCTTTAGGACTGGCTCGGCCTTCACGATCATCGAACTGATCGTGGTCGCTACAGTTGTGTTGATTATTGTCGGCTTGTTAAACTCCGTCCTTGGCACCTCGAAACGAGATGCTCTCATCACGGACGACATCTCTAAGTTGAGGCAGATTGGTTTGGCTGCGAGCATCTATGAGAGTGACTTTGATGGATCCCATCCGCTAAGTACCCAGCCCTTGCTATCGAACGGAAGAATTGAAGGTCATCTAGTTCAATCAGCTCTCGATCCAACAAGGGAGGGATGGCTCAACTTAATTGTTTTGTCGATGTCAAAGACAAATCCTAACTTCGCCCGTCGGTTGCCAGCTACTCGTGTTTCCTTTACCGGTACAGGTGACCTCTTTAGGGGGAAAATGCGCAGTGAAGTGCAGTCCTCACCCGGCGCAGGATGGCTGATAGCATTTTCAACCAATAGGAGCGCAAATGTTGGCATGCCCGAGGAAATGCTCGAGGGGCCCTTTTTAAGATTGACTTTTGAGGGTGCGGTTGTGAGGCGGAAATCTGCCGAGCGGAACAGAGAGCTCGTATACATTGATTTATTCAGGGATCCATTATAGATATGGAGCGGTACCAAAGTACGAGCAGTGTCAGTAGGTCGGTCAAGCTATACTCCTGGCTTGCTTCTTGGCTTGTAGTCTCGATTGTTTTGGGTGCTTTGGGCACATGGCAGTCTGATGACTACGCACTGGGTTCCAATATTTCCAGGTGGACGGCTCTCGCATTTGTCCTGTTGCCCGTCACGTATTTATCCACTAGTCTCTACGTCCGCGGACGCGGTGTTTTCGTCCCGTTCGCCTGGTCCTTCCTTGCATTTGCATCCGCTCTGATACGCTTTCTCGCTCATCTCAGCTCGTATTCAACGCAGTATCTAGCTCAGTATCTTTTTATCCCGGCGGTCGTCTTTTTTCTCGTAGGCTTGCTCTATGTAGCTTTGCTCCACATCATAGTAGCTCTGTTTAATAGTAAGAGTGACAAGGGAATCGCCAGGCGCACGTCAGCGGACTGAACCCAAAACCTCCGCCGCATGACCGGCGGGTTTGACTTTATTCCAGACTCCCTCGACCTTGCCATCGGCACCCACGAGGAAGGTGGTGCGCTCGACGCCCATGTACTTCTTGCCGTACATCGACTTCTCCACCCACACACCCAGAGGCTCAAGTAGCGCCTTGTCTTCATCGGCGAGCAGCGTGTACTCCAAGCCATGCTTGGTAGCGAACTTCTTGTGAGACTTCACCGGATCCGGGCTGATGCCGATGATCGGGGTGTCGCCGAAGTCGGGAGCAGATGCTTGGAACTCACAGGCTTCCACGGTGCAGCCGCTGGTGTCGTCTTTGGGATAGCAGAAGACCACGAACGACTTCCCGGCAAAGTCGGCATTCGACCAGACTTTGCCATCTTGATCTGGCAACGAAAACGACGGAAACGCATCACCCACATTCAACATAACTCCCTGTACTACGGAGGCCCGCCGCGCATGATTTCCGATTCAATCAGGATTAGGTCACAGGGGCGTCGAAACGATTCTCGGCCTAGGTAACCTCGCGCCATCATGTCGAGGGAACAGCATCAAGACATTCGTATCGGAACGCTTGCCGGAATGGCCAATGCGCTCAGCTATCTGCCCCAGATTCTTCCGTACGGATTCGAGAGTTTTGAGCTCACTACCTGGGCAAGACTCCCCGAAGGACTCGACCTTGCCGACCACGGCAAGAACGTTCAGGATCTCCTCGGCGATCATGCCATCATCAGCAGCGTCGGCATCTATGGCAACCCTCTGCAAGAGGAAGCCACGGCGACGGACTGGGAAACCCTCATTCGATCGGCCAAGTTCTTTGGTTGCAACGTGGTCTGCGGCTTCGCCGGTGCGCTTGAAGATCGACCGGTGGATGAATCCATGCCGAAGTTCAAGGAAGTGTGGGGGCATCTGGCCAAAGTGGCCGAGGAAGAGGGCGTGAGGATCGCCTTCGAAAACTGCGATATGGGAGGCACCTGGCAGCGTCCCGCGTGGAACATCGCCCACTCGCCGGTTGCTTGGGAGATGATGTTCAACGAAGTCCCGAGTGAAGCTCTTGGTCTGGAGTGGGAGCCATGCCACCAAATGGTGAGTTTGGTCTCGCCGCTGCCTCAACTCAAGAAGTGGGTGAATCGGGTGTACCACGTGCATGGCAAAGACGCGAGCATCGAATGGGATGTCTTACGCAGCGAAGGTCTGCGGAGCGGAAAGCAGTTTGTCTGGCACCGCACACCGGGCTTCGGCGATACCAACTGGACGGACATCATCACGATTTTGCGCATGAACGGTTGGCGCGGCGCGATTGATATCGAAGGCTGGCACGATCCTGTCTATCGCGACGACCTTGAAATGACCGGCCAAGTGCACGGCCTCAACTATTTGAAGGCTTGTCGCGGCGGAGCGTATGTTCCCAGCCCGGCGGAGAGATAGACTGACACCATGATCGCGGCCCTTCTTTCCACTTTTCTCATGAGCACATCCGAGTCATTCGTCGCCCCAGGTGCAGATATCGAACAGATTCCTGGCACCTATCGATTCACCGAAGGCCCGGTGTGGACCAAGCGGAATACCTTGATCTTCAGCGACATCCCGGCGAACAAGCTCTATGAGCTTGATGGAAAGGAGGTCTCGGTCTACCGCGATCCGAGCCATAACGCCAACGGCCACACGATTGATCACGAGGGCAATCTCTACACCTGCGAACACGGAAGCCGAACCGTCACCGTGACTCTGAAGGACGGCACGGTGAAGACCATTGCGGACTCCTACGATGGCAAGAAGCTGAACAGCCCCAACGACATCGCGATTCATCCAGAAGGTTGGGTTTTCTTCACCGACCCTAGCTACGGGATTCGTACAGAACAGCAGGAGCAAGCAGCTCGCTATGTGTTCTGGCTTGATCCGGCGACGTTGAAGCCTGAGGTGTTCGCCACGGGCCGTGCTCAACCAAATGGTTTGGTCTTCTCTCTCGATGGGTCGAAGCTCTACTTGGCGGATTCGGAAGCAGGTGGAATCGAGGTGTACCCGGCTGGTCTCACCAAAGGGGCTCAGCCGATTGCCAAGTGGGAAGCTCCCGGCCCGGATGGATTGCGACTCGACACCGCAGGCAACGTCTGGGCGGCCTGCGGCGATGGCGTGCGCGTCTATTCCCCCGCAGGAGAGTTGTTAGAAACCATCAAGTTCCCGCAGCAACCGGCCAATCTTTGCTTCGGCGAGGATGGCAAGACGCTCTTTGTCACGGCTCGCACCGGGGTCTACAAAGTGCGTCTGCGTATCAGGGGCATCATGCCGGGATTTCCGCGCGACTAGCTTGGCGGCGGCACGGGCGGCGGGCCGCTCGGTCGAGGGGGTTCGTCGCCCGGATCCGGGGTCGAGGGCGACTCGAACGGGGACGGGAAGGGATTCTGAGCTTCTGGAGCCGGTGGCCCTCCGTAGCCCGGCATCGATGTGCCGTATTGGCGTGGATAGGGCGTCGCGAAGGTCTGCGATCCTCCCCCAATGCGGATCTCCGCAAGGTCGCGATAGAGCACTCCCGTCGCCACCAGCGTGACGGGCAGGGCGAAGAGGTACGGAAGACAGCACATGAGGTAGCCCACCATCATGAGCAGACCACCAGCGAGGAGCCAGAGCATCATTTGGCCTTGGCACCGGCTTGTCAATTCCCAACTTCGCTTGATCGCGTCAAGCGGCGAATAGTCCTCGTAAACAACGGCGGCGGAAGCAAGCCAGAGTCTGCCCGTGATGTAAAGCATGGCAACACCTGCGAAGATGCCCCCGCAAACCATGCCGCCGATGGCGCCGCCAATTGCTGCGCCCGCAGCTTCCGAATTTCCTTGTTGGAGTGCGGCAGCGCCGATGATTGGCCCCATGAAGAGCACTGCAAAAACAGCGATGATCGGCACCGTGGCGAGAGCGGTGAGAACCCCGACTCCCAGCAACTTCCCAAACTTGTTGAGGGCGCGAAAACCTTGACCAACTTCGACTTGCTCTCCCGACATCGCATGGTAGCCCATCTGCAGAACGCCTCCGTACATCACGTAGTTCAAGCCCATCTGCAACAACCATGAGATCACAGCTGAGCCAATAAACAACCCGATTGACGCTGCACTGTCTCCGGACATCAGCACGGTATTGATGAACTGGCCACCCATGCTCACGCCAAACTGAACCACTAGGGCGACCAATGCGAACGCGACAAAGTGCGTCCAGTTCTTTGCTGTGAGGTCAAAGCCTTCGGTGAAAGCGTTCCAATCAAATCTCCCTCGAGGTGGAGTGGTCATTCCCGGTGCGACGTATCCCATAGAGCTCCGGTCCGACTATACACCAGCGAGTGCCCAGATGTCGCAACCAGGATCACGGATTCCCGTTGCTCGGAGGGATCTGCTGCCCAGGCAGAGGAGCCTGGTTCGGCAAAATGATTGGGTTCAGAGGCCTCCGAGTCCCAGGTGAAGTCGGCCCGGGCGGTGTCGGGCCAGGAGGCATCGGTGCCCCAGCCGCCCTCGGGTAGGGCGATGCCTGATGCTGCATTCCCCCGAGCCAGAGTCCGCTCAGGTCACGGTAGAGCACGGTCTCCGCGACAATGACCGCCGGGATGACAAAGAAGATGAGCAGGAAGCACAAGCACCCCGCCAAGCCCGCCAGCAACTGAATGACCGTCAGCCAGAGCATGATGCGCCAGTGGCAACTTGCGGAGAGTTGCCAGGCGCGTCGCATCGCATCCACAGGGGCCATTCCCTCCAGCACCACCGCAGGCCGGGCGAGCATGAAACGCCCGGTTAGATAGAGCGTGATTGTCCCCAGAACCAAGAAAGCCACCGAGTATCCACCAATCCTCCCGAGCGCTTGCTGTTCCATGTTCCCGCTGCGGGCCAGGGCGACGAAATCGAAAAGCCCCACGCCCAAAAGCACATGGTTGAGAACTGTAATCGGGATGAAGAGGATCGAAATGAGGATGCTGACGCCCAGCAAGCGCCATGTCCAGCCCAGGCCAGAAAACCCCACCTCAACCGAGACCGGTTCGTTGGAGATGGCGTTGCGAGCCATCGTGTAGCCGCCCGCCATGAAGGCGGCAGCGGTGGTGTAGAACACAAAGTTGTCGGGAACGAAGAGGAGAATGTCCGTGATCAACTCGGGGACTTCGTCCGGGAAAACACGCCGGATCCCCGTAGTCACCGCCATCCAGATGAAGTCGAGGACACAGGCGATGACCCCGGCGAGAACCGTGTACGCCACAAACAGCGGCCAATTTTTTGCCGTCAGTTCGATCCCCTCAAAGATCGACTGTAGATCATGTCGACCGCGGGGCGGTCGCGAATATCCCGTGCCTGGAAACCCCATTTTCCCCGTCAACAGGATACTTGCCCGAGCTTCAAAAAGATGCGGCGGAGCAAGGTGCTCCGCCGCATTCGGTCGCGATTGGCCGACGACTTACTCTTCGTCGGTCAGCACCGGTTGTTCGATGCCGTCCTCATCTTCCTCGAACTCGGGATTGTCACCTTCGTCCGGTGCATGAACAAGTCGCGCGATTGAGGCAACGGTGTCGCCATCTTTGAGGTTGATGAGCTTCACGCCCTGGGCCACACGCTTGACGAGCCGGATATCCTTGATCTTGATGCGGATGCCCTGGCCTCCGTTCGTCAAAACCACGAGCTTATCTTGCTCTTCCACGACCTCGGCACTCACGATCTTGCCCGTTTTGTCGGTGCAATTCATGGTGAGGATGCCCGATCCGCCCCGGGTTTGGCCGCGATACTCGCTGAGTTCCGTGACCTTTCCGTAGCCGTTCTCACCCACCACGAGGAGACGGTGCTCATTCTTGGCAATGTCCGCGCCGACGATGTAATCGCCTTCTTTCAGCTTCATTGCCCGAACGCCACCAGCGGCCCGTGAGCGGCTCGTCGCATCGGTCTCCTTAAACCGGATCGACATGCCGTTGTGGGTGACAATGATGATATCGTTGTTCCCTGCGCTCGTGAGAACCCAGCCCAACTTATCACCTTCCTCAATATCAAAGGCGCGCAGACCGTTGCTTCGCAGATTGCTAAAGCTGTCCATCGGGGTGCGCTTGATTTCACCGTACTTGGTGATCATCGTCAGGAAGCCCTCGCCACGGATGTCCTTGACGCTGACCGTTGCGGTGACGCCTTCATCGCTCTCAATCGCGATGTAGTTAATCACGGGCATTCCTCGGCTGTAGCGGCTCGACTCGGGGATGTCGTAGGCGCGGAGCTTATAGACCCGACCACGATCAGTGAAGAAGAGAATGAAGTGGTGCGTGTTCACCTGGAAGAGGTGAGCCGGCTCATCGTCCTGCTTCATCACGTTCTTCATGCCCTTGCCGCCGCGCTTTTGCTGACGGTAGGCATCGACGCTGATCCGCTTGATGTATCCATCGCGGCTGATGCTGACGATGGCTTCTTCTTCCGGAATCAGGTCTTCTTCGCTGAAGTCGCCCGCCTCCCGAGCAATGATCTTGGTGCGGCGCTCGTCGCCATGCTTGTCGCGCATCGCGATGATTTCGCTCTTCATGATCGAAAGCATGCGTTGCTCGTCGGTCAGGATGTGCATCAGGTCTTGCACGCGGAGCAGGGCCTTCTTGTAGTCCGTTTCCAGCTCGGCTTGATCAAGCTGAGTGAGACGTCGGAGCTGCATGGCGAGAACCGACCGTGCCTGCGCCGGGCTCATCCCGAAGTCTTCAATCAGTCGCATCATCGCCGCGTTTTGATCCACCGAAGCGCGGATGGCGGCAATGATTTCATCGAGGAATCGACGGGCGATTTGGAAGCCTTCGAGGGTGTGCACTCGCTCGAGTTCGCGAAGGATTTCGAATCGAGTGCGACGGCGGATGATGTTCTTGCGGTGCCGGATGTACTCATCCAGCAGCACGAGGAGCGGGCTGACCCGGGGTGCGCCATCCACGAGGCTGAGCATCGTGCAGCCAAAAGTGGTGCGAAGCGGGGTGTGCTTCAGCAGATAGTTCAGAGCCTTGTTCGGGTTGACATCGCGGCGAAGTTCGACTTCGATCCGCATGCCCCGCTTGTCCGAGTAGTCCTGGACGTCGGTGATGCCATCAAATTTTTTGAGCTTGGCCAAGGTAGCGATGTTCTTCACCAGGTTCGTCTTGTTCACCTGGTACGGAAGCTCGGTGATGACGATTTTGCTCTTGCCCATGTCGGTGGGTTCGATCATCGTTTTGGCTTGCATCACCACGCTGCCGCGACCCGTTTCGTAGGCATCCTTGATGCCTTTCTTGCCCATGATGAGGCCGTAGGTCGGGAAGTCGGGGCCCGGGAGATGCTCCATGATCTCCTCGAGCGTGCACTCCGTGTTATCAAGGCGGAAGAGAATCGCGTTGCAGACCTCAGTGAGGTTGTGCGGAGGCATGGACGTGGCCATACCAACCGCGATGCCTTGCGATCCATTGCAGAGCAGGTTGGGGAACTTACCCGGCAAGAACATCGGCTCTTGCTTCTCGTTCGAGTAGTTCATCATCCAGTCGACGGAATCCTTTTCCAGGTCTTCCATCAACTCCATCGCGATCGGTGCCAGTCGGCACTCGGTGTATCGCATGGCGGCCGGAGGATCGCCGTCGATGGATCCGTAGTTCCCTTGTCCCGTGATGAGCGGATAGCGGAGGGTGAAGTTTTGCGCCATCCGCACGAGGGTCGGATAGATGACCTGCTCGCCGTGCGGGTGATATTCGCCGCTGGTCATGCCGCAGACCTTGGCGCACTTTTGGTAGCCGCCATCCGGCGTGATATTCATCTCCCGCATCGCGTACAGAATCCGGCGTTGAACCGGCTTCATGCCATCGCGCACGTCGGGGAGTGCCCGCGAGATGATGACGGACATCGCGTAGTTCACATAACTACGCGCGAGCTCTTCATCGAGAGCTACGGTTGGGATTTCTCGTTCCTGATCAGGCACTGTTCCTTCCAGACGAACCGCCTCGGCGCGGAGACGCAGAGGCGGTCATTTATGCCCCAGATTCTACCTGGTTTGGGGCGGCTCTAGCGGGATCGTTCAGGTTCAAATTTAGAAATCCCCAGGCTCAAAAGCACTGGGGATTTCTGAGGTTCGCTGAAGAGCGAACTTAGGCCTTGCGGCGTCGGGCAGCGAGGGCTGCTGCACCAGCAAGGAGGATCATCGTGGCCGGTTCCGGCACGACGTCTGCATCAAGAGTGATGTTGTCGGTTCGGAAGTTGGCCGAAGCGGAGGTGGCTCCGTTGAACGTCCAGCGGATCGCCACGTTGGCTTGACCGTCGAGTGCGGTCGGCAGAGCGAGGGTGACCAGGCTGGCCGGATCGCCATAGCCCACCGTGTTGGCATTGAAGTTCGCCACGATGGAGTTCCAGCTGGAGCCGCCGTCGATGGAGTAGTCAATGTCAACGTCGTTGAAGCCGGTGCCGCTGCGGCGGGTGGCTTGTCGCAGAACCTGGTTCGAGAGCAGGCTGGCGTTGTAGTTGAGAGTCAGGGTGCCGTTGTTTCCGTTGGTTCCCACAACCGCGAGGTCGAACGTTGCGCCATTGCCTTGGTCGTTGTTGGTCGTCCCGGTGAAGCTGAAGTAAGAGCCATTCACGGAACTGCCGGTGATCGGGAAGGTCGGGGCGTTGAACGACGTGCTCAGCGCGCCGCTGACCGTGTTCGTGCTGGCGGTGAACAGGGCGGCAGCCGAGGACTGGTCGTTGAAACCGTAGTGAAGAACGAGCGTGGCTTGGGCCGACGCACCAACGAGCGCGACCGCTCCGAGGGCAAGGAATCGATTCATAGTAAGCAACCTCTCCGAAGCCACACGGCTCCGACGTTCTCTATGTTAACGGATTGCAACGGCCCGCCGCTCAGAATTCCGGGTCCTCCCGTGCCAACCGGGCCCCTCGGCACGAAGAACCAGAAAAAATACGAGGGCCGGATGGATCGCTCCATCCGGCCGTTTCGCTTTCTCTTCCGTAAATGGTCACTTTCCAGGAGGAGCAGTAAGCCAAGACTGCCCCATATCCGTTCGGAATCCCCAGTTCTGACCACTCGTCGGATCCTGCCCTTCGACCCTGACATACGGACGGGTCTTCGACTTCTTCAAAGTCGGGCCGCTCTCAGCCCACAATTCAGCCTCCTGCTGGCTGGAAAACCCGAGTTCCTTGTAGTTGTCCTTTACCCGGCGAACCATCTCGTCTTTGAGCTCTTTTGGCCACCCATTTGACGAACCATTCATTGGCATCATTGCCAGCAGTCGAGCTGACTCACTGTTTGCCCATGTCAAGAAGTTGAGATAGGCCTCGCGCATCTTTACCCGTTGCACTTCACGGATCTCGCCTACCTGTTTGGCGATCTCACTGTAGATCATATCAAGCCGATGTTCGCTCGTGATGTCGACAACGCTCAGGCACATCGGAAGCATCCTATATCCGCTCCCCTCAAAGGGCGACTTCGCTCTGCGATCCGGCCCCACCGGAAGATAACTTTCGTCAGCCTGTTCATCTGCGACTTCGCTGACGCGATCTGGTTCTTGCCGGTCACCTGATTGCCCGGAGATAGCAACATCAACCGACTTACCATTTAGTTCAAGGGTGACCGTCAGAGTTGAGGAAATCACCGCATTAAAGTCTGGTGAGCGAGTCAGGCGATCCCCGCGGAGCCCTGCCGATTCGCTCACAAATCGCTTAAGTTCATTCAAGAGTGCTGGATCACTATTCTTATCGATCTTGAGGTCGGTCTCTCGCGCCAGCTTCTCATGTAGTTTAGCCAGCTCCTTCATCTTGTAGAGCGGGAGGTATTCCTCTGAGACTAACGCTTTCCAACCTTTCCCACGGATAAGGTGCCAACTTTCCCCGTCGCCTTTAGATTGAAACTCCTGTGGCGATAGCCCATGAAAAGCATGGAACTCAGTGTCAATCACGGGTCTTAGACCCACGACTACCCGGAGTTCCCCAGATCCGTCATTGAGACGGATCTGGGGGTTCGTTTGCATGAGAAATGCCGTAATGAGCGTACCGATCACTCGGTTAAACTCCACTTGATGTAGTCAAGTTTAGGATTGACTGGCCAAACGCGTTGCCTGTATACCGAAAACGGCGGATCCACTTGGTTGTTAAAAGTCCAGGCGTCAGACTCGGTCTTTTCGGCATAGGTGAGGATAACCTGACCATACTCGCCAGGATTAAGCCACACTTCTGTGTACTGTGCTGGGTTTCCGAACCCGTTGGGGTAAGGGTTGCGTCCTGGCCCGGGCGGAACAGGGACTAACTTCGTTCCCAAAGTCCCCAAACCTACTGTCCAGGTCGGTGGATACTCCATCGCAGATCCGGACACAGTATCATTCAGTGTCGAGTAGGTGATGTAGGGCAGTCTCCAGGTACAAGGCCCCATTCCAGCTGGACCGATCGGCGTCGTGACATTCTCGGATGTTACCGACGGAAAACCTGGAGGTCTCGTCCAGTCGGACGTAGGCATCGAAAGAGCGACAAGTGTGAGTAAGAGATATGTCCCCATGACTAAAACGCTACCCCCCCCCCGATGTTGACAGTCAATATGTGCAGGAATGTATGCGCAATTTAATACGTATTGTTTCGTGCAGTTTCGCGTGGCCCTTTGCAACCTGGCACGGGAGCATTCTGGATCGGAAAGTCCAACAAGTCATGGAGTACCGGAGGCGTCCTCAATCCGGTACTCCATTCACCGATTTGGCCAGATTCAGTAGAGTCGTTGCGCGGCGGGCAGGGCCCAGAGTTGGCTCATCATCACCGACATGCCCGAATTTGCGCCCGTGCTCCATCGGAAGTTACAGTCCAGATGTTCGATCGGATAAACCGCAACGATCTCTGGGTCTGCATTGATGAACTCGGTGACGGTTTGGGTCGGGAACCGCTCAAGAAGCCCAGGGATTCCCGTCAAGTGCGAACGCAACAATCCCTTGGACCGCGCGTCCAGTTCCGACACGCGCTTCGCCGCCCTCATCTTTGCCCGATCTTGGCGACCCGATTCAGAGAGCCACTCCAAGTATGGGCTGTAAGCTGCCCCACACTCTTGAATCTGAATCTCTCGCGCTGTTTTCACTTGCGCAAAGAGTTCAACGAGATCTTGATCGGGCACCACGCTTGTGCCTTCTGCCGAGTAGACATGAAACTCTGGGGGCGAGTACGTGTTTGTCATCAGTAGGGAGCCGCCGCCTTCAGGGAGCCGAGCGACATTCGGGAAGGTGTCGAGAGCGGTGTATGGATCGAGATCTGGTTCCGGGCGTTGGTTTGGCAACGTCACCCTGACCGTCACGTCACCAAGCTTCAGAACGATTGCGGTCTGGTGAGTGAGTCGTACGGCAAAGCCAGGAGCCTCAGTGTGGTTCAGAAATGACTCGCCGAGGGATCGAACAAAGAAGTCCTTCATCTCACTCATCACAAAAGGAGAACTTTTCGAGTCAACCACCCGCCGATTTTCCGCCCGAGCTTGACGATAGAACTCAGCAAATCGCTTCATTTTGTGAAGAGCAAGGTAGTCCTCGCTGACAATGGCTTGCCAAGTCGCCCCCTTGAAGTGATGAAAGCGTTTGCCATCAGCAAGGAGCGCAAATGAGTAGTCGTCGCGCTTCTGATACATAAATGTATCCTGAGCCGACCAAGTCTGCGTCGTGACAACGAATTGCCGAAGAGCGGGACGCGGTGCAGGAGTTTGAGCCAGACACAAGCTGGATGCGCTCATCAGGGCAAGCGCGGAGTATGCGAATTTCACAGTGATTCCCCTCGACCACCCACCCACCAGCAGCGGATGCGTCGCAGTAAAGAGCTAACCCTGATTTCTGCCCGAAATCGGAGTTATCTCCGGTAAATCGGACGTTTATCCAACGGCGTGGTTACGACAAAACAAAATAGCTCTTCTGGCAACCAACAGTTCCGCCGAAAACGTCCGATAATCAGAGAGACAGTGCCCTCGCACAAACACGAGGGGCTCGGACGAGGGACATGATAAAGCTGAGGGCTTTTACGCTGATTGAGTTGCTGGTCGTGATCGCGATTATCGCCGTCTTGGCGGCGCTCGTTTTCCCGGTATTCCTCACCGCCAAGGCAGCGGTTCATCAAATGGGCGTCGGTCGGGTGATGGGTCAAAACTACACGGCCACCACCCTCTACATGTCCGATCACGACGATACATTCCCTCTCGCGATGTACCACGATGGTCTGCGTACCGTGGCCTGGTTTGGATCGCAGATCGAAGCGAATGAGTTTGACCCCAACCAAGGGCTCATTGCCCCCTACCGAAAGGGCAAGCTCCCGAAGGATCCCTCGCTGGTGGCTCAACCTTACTTCGGAGATCCCACCGGAATCGGCTACAACTGGGGCGTCATCGGCTCAGATATGCACATCTCCGGGGACTACAGCGACTTCCCCAACTGCTCCGGCGCGGCGGCTCCTGGTCAGATTGAAAATCCGAGTCGGACAGCCGTCTTCGCCACCACCGCCTACTATTCCGTCCCCTGGCGCGATGGCGATGGGCAAAAGTATGAGTTCGCCTTCTTCGATCCCATGGAAACCTGGAATGGGGTTCCGAACCTCGATTTCCGCCACATGGGACAGGTGAAAATGGACAATGCCAAAGAGGAAGTCACCTCCACCGGGCATGCTCTGATCCTGTTTGCCGATGGGAATCTCAAGGTCGCCAAAGAGGCTCAACTGAAATCCGAGTGGTTTTGGCGACAAACTACGCCATAACTTTGCCGCATTTCTGCGATTTCTCTCGTCGGAAAAGATAACACCCGATGAGCACGGAACCGGAGACCACCTCGACCGCCCCTGAATCCATCGACGTCTATCAGGTCACGGCGATCCTGATCGAACAAATGGCCTCGATCGCCTGGCAAAAGCTCGGCCTTCAGCCCGACCCCATCGCAGGCAAAGTCATCAAAGATCTGGGCCAAGCCAAAGTCGCGATTGATATTGTCGGGGAGCTGAGCCAGCACCTCATTCCCCAACTCGACGGCTCGGATGCCCGGCGCATCCAAAATCTCGTCTCAGACCTCAAAATCAACTTTGTTCAAAAATCAGCGGAGGCCTCCTCATGACCCCTCTGCTCACCACGGAACGCCAGAACACCTTTCTGAATCACTTTTCCGAACTGGCCGACGTAGTCGAAGACGCTTGTCGCTACGGCATCTCGCCCGGCTTGGAAACGCGATATGCCGGCGTCCGGGCGTGGATGCTGACGAACTATCGCGGATTCAAGCAAGGCCTGACTCCGTACCTGCCGCAGGCCGTCCGGAAGGGCAATCTCAGTTGGGAGGCTCCCCGTGATTCGGTCGAATCCCTGTTCCACTCACCAACCTTGGATGAACTGTGCCGACGCTCTCAAGTTTCGCTTGGACAAACCCTCTCTCAGACCCGCCATGCGGTTCAGGAGTGTTTTGAAAAGAGCGGTACTCTCCAGGCATGATCCTGAGAGCGTGGCACCCCGATGATGTCGTCGCCAGCGCGGGGTTGTGGAACCAACTCGGCCCCTCCAAATACGCCATTTCGCCGGAGCTTCTGAAGGCCAAAACCTTCGATCACCCCACCTTCTCTCCGGAGGCATCATTCGCCATCGAGGACGCAGGAGAGATTCAGGGCTTCATCGCCATCAAGTCGAGCCCGGTTCCTGGTCTCTACTTGGGAGCTGATTTTCCACGGGTCCACCTCAACTCATTGGCGTTCCGATCCGCAGAGGCCGGCGCGCTCCTGATGGATGCCGCGAAGCAGGCGGTCTCTGGTCGAGGCGCGATCCTTTTCGGTCAAGACAGCGGCCACTTCTTCCCTGGCGTGCCCGAAGAAGCCACCCACCTGATGAGCTTTCTGGAGTCGCAAGGATTTCTTCGCGAAGGAGAATATCCCGCCCACGATCTTGAACACGATTTGGCCGAATACGCGCCACCACGGGGTTCGCTCGATCCACTGGATCAAGCCGGAGTGCGGCTCCTGCGGTGCACCCCGAATGACGAAGAAGCCCTCGAAGAGTTTCTCATCCGAGAATTCCCTGGACGCTGGCACTACGACACGGTGATCCACAAGTGCCGTCATCAGGACGAGCATGGGGATGTTTTTGCCCTCTATGTAGGAGATTCTGTCGAAGGATTCGCCTACACCCAGAGCTGGGAAACCACGAAGGAGCCGGTCGCAGGATGCGTGTGGGCCCAGGATTTGGGCGAAAACTGGGGAGGTCTCGGCCCGATTGGTGTCTCCCAGCGCGTACGAGGCAAGAAATTCGGCGGAGCCGTGCTGGCTGGCGCCCTCGACGAACTTCGGAAAGCCGGGGTGCGCAGGTGCATCATCGACTGGACGTCGCTCGTGGATTTCTACAACAAATACGGCTTCCAAGTGAACCGTCGGTACTGGACGTATCGACACCCCGGCACCTAGTTCGACAAAATCCCCGCCCGAATACCAGCACGCAAGGTTGCCGATTCACGGAAAACCTCAGATATGCGAGGGATGCAGGTAGCAATGGGCATGGCGATGCTGACAATCGTCGGCGGAGTCGCAAGTTTTCCGGTGATCGCCAAAGGCGCACCGCAAATCGCCGCGATGGGAATGGCGTCGGGTACCGCCGCCAAACTAGCAGGCGATCAGACCACGGGTCTCAAGAAGGCCACCGAGGGCGCAAAGTCGGTGAAGTCTCTGGGAGACAAGCGAGCGAAGGAGGCCAATGAACTGATGGCTGACGCTCCGAAGTCTGCTGGCGGAGCTCAAGCTCTGCACGGCAAGGTTTTCCAACCCGGCGAAATCATCGCCGCCTTTGGCGCGAATCCAACGAAAGCCGCGAAGGATCTCGTTGGAGTGCCGGTGCAGGTCAACGGCGTCGTGCTGGAGCAAAAGGATCGTGGCGACCACGTGATGGTCATGCTCGGCCCCGAGGGAGGAGATTCCAGCGCCCCGATTTTTGCGTTCCGCATGCCCAAGGGTACGGCACCGTTTGAGCCAGGCAAGCCGATCACTTTGGAGGGCACGTTTGTGTTCCGCACCAAGGTCGATGGAATGGCGAATGAAATCTATCTCGTCGAGAGCACGGGAGCGCAAGGCCCCGCTGCCGCAGCGGCCCCCGAAGAGCCGAAGGTGCCCTTCGATGGCTGGCGATACGTCGGTTCCGTGCAAACCAAAGAGGGCTCGACGGGAGTCTTCACCCGGGATGGCGAGACGATTTACGCACAGAACGGGGATATCTTGAGTGACGGCGTGAAGGTCTTCGGCATCAAGGCGGGCGAGGCGACCTTCGTCATTGACGGCGAGAAATCGGTCGTCACCCCCTGGTAAACGCTTTTTTCCTGCGTGTTCTCCAAAAAGCTCAACGGGTCAGCTCGACGCTGGCCCGTTTGCTTGTATCTGCCCCCATCTGTCGCGCTGGCCCGATTCTTGCGTCGGCCACCCCGGGGGGCAATGCGCCCTCTCTCTGCGGAGACTTTTATGAACATGCGATACATTCTCTCTCTTGGTGGACTCTCGGTTCTCCTGGTCGCTCAAGCTTCAGCGACTACCTGGTCGTTCGACCTCCAACCGAAGGCAAACCAACCGGGCTACGGATACAGCGCCGCCGGTGGCAGCGTCAACCGAATCCAGAGCACCTTCAACACCAGCACCCAACGGTTCCGCTACGAAGTCAACATGGGCAATTCCGATAAGGGGACGCTTCCCGACGGATTCTGGCTCGCCATGAACGACGGCCCCAATCCGAAGGGGATCCCCAACGAACTTGCAATCATGTACTTCGATACAGGCGTCACCAACGACGGTAAGGCCAAGCTCACCACGTATGCCTACAACGGTCAGAACGGCAACTCTTCGTACTTCGATGGTAAGCCCGACGCTGGCACCCAAGCTCCGGACAAGATTCTCAGCTCGCTGACGAATACCAGCTGGATCAATGAACTGACCGTCCGCAACGAGGCCAACGGCACCAGAACGATGGTGATCGACATCAACGCCGCTCTGGTGAACGCGCACAAGCCCAAGTACGGCGATTCCTCTCAGTGGGAAGGGGTCCAGTTCGACAACAAGGTCGGCATCTGGTTCCACCAAGTTGACGGTCTCAGCGCAAGCTACGGAAACGATGGATTCCTCACCAACTTCTCCTTCAGCTCGCAGGGCTGGGTCGATGGTGAAAACCTCAATGCCGTGCCCGAACCGGCCACGATGACGATCCTTGCTCTCGCGGCAATGGCTCGTCGACGCAAGAAGCAACAAGCCTAAGCAGTTCACCGCTCTTCGCGGAATCGAAATCGGCCCCTGCAGTCCGCAGGGGCCGATTTTTTGTGGCCTCTCACCCCCTCCCAAACCGGACAAATCGTCCATGCCATCCGGCTTAGGTGACAACCAAACCTGTTTTGATTACCTGGGGCCAATCCGGCTTGCGTCTTGCTCGGAATCTGCTCGACTGATCGGAGTTCCACACTCACCGCTCCACCAGTCGAGGTTACAACTCAATGAAATCCACATATCTGTTCTCAACCGTAGCCCTTGCGTCGGTCCTCGCCGCTGGAGCCAGCGCAACGACCTTCACCTTCGACTGGAAGGCCGGAGATCGCGGCAATGTCATGAACGACGCGGGCAAGCTCATGTCGATCAAGAGCAGCTTCGACACGAAGACCGACGTGCTGAAGTATCAGTTCACCGTCGCCGCCGAAAAGAACGACCCGAAAAACGAAATCAACGGCTTCTATCTCGCCCTCAACAATGGCCCGGATCCATCTGGTCGATCGGGCGAAATGGCCGTGCTCTACTTCGATGCTTCCAAGTCGGGAAGCCCGATTCTCACCACCTACGCCTACAACGGCACCAGTGCCAAGAAGTCGTGGGAAGATGGCGACAACGCCAGCGGCAACCAATCCCCCGACAAGATCCTCAGTTCGATCAAGGACAAGAGCTGGGTCAACAGCACGATCTTCCGCACCAACGCCGATGGATCGCGCACCCTTGGCTTCGACATCGACGCAACCAAGCTCAACCTGCACAAACCCAAGTACCCGACTGCTGGTGCGACATGGGACGGACTCGAGTTTGGAAACAAGGTCGGGATCTGGTTCGCCGGATTCGAAGACGGGCGCTTTAGCTACGGCAATGACGGGTTCCTCTCCGGGCTTAGCTACGGAGATCGCTCCGGCCTGGATGCCAACAACCTCCAGGCCGTTCCGGAACCCGCAACGATGTCGATCCTGGCCCTGGCGGCCGCGATTCGACGCCGCAAGAATCGCAAGACCGCCTGATCAGCGGGATCATCAATCCTCAGAGGCGGCCTTCGGGCCGCCTCTTTCAGACTCATCGAGAGGTTCTGATGCCCAAAACCTCACACATTTTTTCAGCTTTTCCCGAAATTGGCTCGAACTTTGCTCGGCAACAACTCGGAACTTTCTGCCGCTTTCCGAGTGGCAGAGAGGGAGATGATTAAATGAACTTGAAAGTTACTGTTCTCTCTTTCGCGGTTGTCGCTGCTGGCGCCGCCAACGCAACCACCTGGGTCTATGACTGGCGACCGGGCGATCCGGGCATGGGCGGCAACGCTGGCGCGGTTCGAGCGATCGACAGCACCTTCAACTCCCAAACGAACCGCCTGACCTACTCCGTGACCATGGAAAAGGAAGCTGGGCAGTCTTCGAGCCAAGTCAACGGCTTCTATCTCGCCATGAACGACGGTCCGAACCCGAAGGGTAAGACCGGCGAACTCGCTTTCCTCTACTTTGACGCCACCAATGCTCACGACCTCAAGCTCACGGCTTACGGATATCGTGGCGACGGCAACAACTCCTGGCAAGACGGATCCACCGCCTCCGGTACCCAAAACCCGGACAAGATCCTCACCTCGGTGAAGGACAAGACGTGGGTCAACAGCCTGGCGTTCAAGACGAACACCGATGGAAGCCGAACCCTCAGCTTCGACATCAATGCCAGCCGCATCAACAACCGCACTCCGCTCTACCCGAGCGCAGGCGTGACGTGGGACGGTATCGAGTACGACAGCAAGGTCGGCATCTGGTTCGGCGCGCTCAAGGGCGTTCACTCCAGCTACGGCACCGATGGCTACCTCTCGAACTTCGGCTTCAGCAACATCACCTGGGTCGACACCACGAACCAGCAAGCCGTTCCTGAGCCGGCAACCATGACGATCCTGGGACTGATCGCGGCAGCGCGAGCCCGAAAGCGCAAGAAGTCGGCCTAAGCCGAACGCTTCTTGGGCTGGAAGGCATTTCAGACCCACTCACAACCGCGCGGCTTCCGAGGTCTTGGTCAGAGTGACCAGGATCGAGGGGCCGCGCAATTCGTTGCCTTACTCTTTCTCCGCGAGGCGTTTCAGGATGTCAGCCTCCCAGTTGCCCTCGCCCTCGCTATCGCTTGTACGGAACATGATGAAGGTGATTCCTGTTGTGAGATTGCGGGAGAACAGGCTGGTGAATCCCCACGTGCCGCCGGTATGGCGGAGCGTCTTCTGC
The DNA here is from genome assembly GCA_020161505.1 of Armatimonadota bacterium. Taxonomy (GTDB): domain Bacteria; phylum Armatimonadota; class Fimbriimonadia; order Fimbriimonadales; family Fimbriimonadaceae; genus UphvI-Ar2. Next base: position 240,937 of record JAIUNY010000003.1, read on the forward strand.
CCGTTCGTGTTGCCCACATTCCAGCCGCCGCCGTAGCCCGATTCTGCGCTAAAAACGGGCATCCACTGCCGGGCGAGAACATTCTTATCAAGCTTGTCTTGTTTCCGTAGCCCGCGCTCGTAGGCCAGCATGTCGTCCATCGACATCAGAATGCCGCCGCTTCCATGGAAAACCAGCGGCCGGAGCGGCATCTGATTCGTGTACCGCTTCTCCGACTCACTCCAACGATAGGCATCTGCCCGATGAGGAATCACCTCGTCTGCCCGGTAATAGCGCGCGGTGGTCATGCCAAGCGGATCGAAAATCTGACGCTTCACCGCTCCGGGAAGACCTCCTTCCTCCAACTGCCCGACAATGAGCCCAAGCACCGAGTATCCATGGTTGTTGTACCGATACGTTTCCCCAGGATTCTCCATGAGAGGGGCCTCGCCGAGCATTTTCAGATACTGGGCCGGGGTGTAGTTCCCGGTAAAAGCAAACCCTTCCGGATCCCCGATTCCGCTGCGATGGCCCATTAAGTCCTTGATCGTGATCGCTTGCCACTTCTCCGGCAGTCCCGGGAAGAACCTGGTCACCGGGTCAACCATTTGGAGCTTTCCGCTCTGCACCAAGGAGAGCGCGGCATAGGCGCAAAACTGCTTCGAGAGCGATGCAATCCGGAACACGGATTTGCGGGTGAACGGCGTCTCCGTTTCAAGATTCGCGAGACCATAGCTCCGTACCTCTTCGCGGCCATCCGGATAGATCACGGCGAAGCAAGCCCCGGGGACATGGTCTCTTTCCATCCGCGCTTTCACGTAGTCATCAACCGCATCTGCACGGGCCGAACAGGGGCCAGCAAGGGCACCGAGGGAACAGATCAGGCAGATTGCCGTCCAAGTGCTTTGGGAGAACCGCGTCATCGGTTCATAATAGCGAAAATGCCTGGTGCCTTGTCTCGTGCCTTTACCCTGATTGAGCTCCTGGTTGTGATTGCCATCATTGCCATTCTCGCTGCAATCTTGTTTCCTGTGTTCGCTCAAGCCAAAGCTGCCGCCAAGAAAACGGCGAGTCTCAGCAACCTAAAACAGCTCGGTACTTCGGTGCAGATCTATCTGAGCGATTACGACGACACCTTCCCTCTCGCCTACGTGCCAGGCGATTCACGGGGATACAACGCCGACCGATTGGTTCCGACTCCTGCCTGGTTTACCGGAGGAACGCCGTACCAAATGAACTCGCAGGCCGTGTTTTGGAGCAATAGCACCCAGCCTTACGTCAAGAATCTGGACATGCTGCGCGACCCGAACGCAACCACCGTCGAGGCCACTCAGGCCATCTATGCATCGGTCGCTCCGCCGAGCACCATCACGGCCGCTCCCAGCTACACCTTCAATGGCTTGCTGAATGGCTACAATGCCACCGCCGTTGGGGCGGTCAGCGAGCTCCCAGTATTTTGGAATGGACGCGGACGCGCGGCTCTTCGCGGCTGGGGATACGCCAGCCCCTATATGCTGTGCCCGGATATCAACGCAGCTTGCCGCTACGTTCCCGCGAGCCCGACTTGCGCGAGCACTATCAATGGTCAGGAAAGCGGTCTGAGTAAGAACTCGAGAGGTACGGGATGGGATGTCCACAACCGGGGCATGATCTACTCCTATGCCGATAGTTCAGCCAAGTGGCGACGGAACGGCGTGTTCTCGAACGGAGTCACCGATCCCCGCACGGATCCATTCAGCAACTACCAAGGCACGGTGGAACCGACCCTCGAGTGGTACGACCAGTGGGGTTGCCACGCTTACCTCTTCCGACCTGACCGGGAGGCGTTCGATGCGGCTGCTGCTTTCTAGCCTTGCCCTGTGTTGCCTGCTCGCGGGATGCTCCGGGGGTTCCGAGCCAGATCCCTACGCAGGCAAGCCGAAGCCCGAAACCACGGTCAATGAAATTCAGAAAGAAAAGAATCCCGACGGGCGGTCGGGATCGTCTTCATCCTCAACCGACCTGCCCGTCGGAGAGTAATCGCGATCAAGGGCTCCTGGTAAGTGCCGGAGCCCTTTTTCGTCGATCGCGATGAGATCAAGCCGAACCGGGGAAGTTTCCAGTTCATTATCAGACAGATACTTCTCTACCGATTTTCGGAATCGATCAAGCTTCCCTGCCGTGATCGTCTCTTCTGGCGAGACAAGCGTGCCGGAGCGTGCGCGGACCTCGACAAAGACAATCGTCTCCCCATCCAAAGCAACGAGATCGATCTCGGCGTGCTGACCGTGCCAACGGCGCGTGATGAGGGTGTAGCCGATCCCCGAGAGGTAGCTCGCCGCCCGATCCTCCGCCTCCCTACCTAGCTCTTTGCGCGAATCTGCCATGGGTTCGGCCTCAGAAAAGCTCAAACTTCGGCTGATTGACCATCGACTTGATCGGCTCGAAGCTTCGCCGGTGGATAGGGCAGGGGCCGAGGCGGGTGAGGGCTTCGAGATGAACAGGCGTGTGATATCCGTAGTGATCCGCGAATCCATAACCGGGATAGCGCGCATCCGCTTCGATCATCAATCGATCCCGCGTGACTTTGGCAAGAACGGATGCAGCCGCTATTGCCGCATCCTTCGAATCGCCTTTGACCAGAGTCTTGCATGGCACCGGAGGGTTGATGGGCAGCTGATTCCCGTCGATGCGAGCGGATTCTGGGAGAGTTGGGAGTTCGCGAAGAGCCTGACTCATTCCCAGCAGGGTTGCCAGCAAGATGTTTAGGCGATCGATTTCTTCGTGACCAATGATGACGATGCTGTATTCGGCACCCTCAATGATCCGCTGAAAATGATGGTCGCGTTGTTCGTGGGTGAGCTTTTTTGAGTCGTTCAGGCCCGTAGCTTCGAATCCCTCTGGCAGGCAAACCGCCGCCACCACCAGCGGCCCCGCCACCGGCCCGCGACCGGCCTCGTCTACTCCCGCAATGCGCGGCGAGAATGGGAGAGTTTTCACAAGAAAGGAAAATTTCGAAACGATTCGACGAATCCACCCCACCCTGCCGTGGCTGCTGGTAGATTTAAAATATGATACCGCTCCTGATGGCTTTCGCAAACGATTCGACGTCCAGCGTGCCGCCCGCCAGGCTCGCGGCTCTTCAAACGGGGATCAATTTGAGTCACTGGTATGCCCAGACCATGGAAGATTACGGAGACAAACACCTCACCACCTACTTCCAAGAATCCGATCGCCAGTTAATCAAAAAAATCGGCTTCAAGCATGTGCGATACACCCTGAATCCGGCCGCCCTTAACGGATCCAACGCGCCCAGCGACGCCATCCGCCCCGAACGGCTTAAGATGTTTGGCGACCAGGTGGACGCCTTTGTCAAAGCCGGGATCGCCGTGATTGTCGACATCCACCCTGACGACTCCTTCAAAGAAGCTCTTCGTGACGACCCTCGCATGGTAGCGGCCTTTGAGGGATTCTGGAGCAAGCTCGCCACCGAAATGGCGAAGCGAGACCCCAACAAGGTGTTCCTCGAAGTGCTGAATGAGCCCGCCGTGATGAAAGGCGATAAGTGGCGCGGCATCGAATCCCGACTGGTTGGAGCGATCCGGAAGGCCGCGCCAAAGCACACGATCATCGTGAATCCAGGCGGGGAATGGAGCAGCATCGACCGCCTGGTCGAGGGCGAGCCCTACGCCGACAAAAACCTGATCTACACCTTCCACTGCTACGACCCGTTTGTCTTCACCCACCAAGGAGCTGAGTGGGGCTGGGATAAATCCCGGTTCATGAAGCAGGTTCCCTACCCCTCCTCCCCGGAAGCCGTTGAGCCTCTGCTCGGCACCATTCAGGATCAAGATGCCATGTGGGCAGTGAAAAACTACGGCGGCGAAAACTGGGATTTCGCGAAGATGAAAGCGCGGCTGAAGCTCGCCGCTGACTGGGGGGCGAAGCACAAAGTTCCGGTCTACTGCGGCGAATTCGGCGCGTACGCCACGTTTTCTCCGCGGGAATCGCGGCTCACCTGGATCCGCGATACCACCCGTGCCATGCGCGAACTCGGCATCGGATGGGCGATGTGGGACTATGCCGGAGGCTTTGCCGTCGCGGTTGGAGAGCGCGGGAAACGCACCGCCGATGCTGACGTCGTGAAAGCTCTCGGGCTCTGAGAGACCTATCTTTGGGGGCGACCGGTGCGCGGTCCTGCGAACTCTCGCCCCATTCTCGGATACAATAGTGAGTCCGGGCGGCGGTTGTAGCTCAGTGGTTAGAGTGCCTGACTGTGACTCAGGATGTCGGGGGTTCAAGTCCCCTCAGCCGCCCCATTCTCTTTTTCCTTCTCAGCTCCGGGGTTCAGTGTGCGTCCGGAGCCACGTTTCGAGATCCTCGAACGTGAAGGTACCGGATTCATAGAGGGAATCCACAAATAAGATCACTTCGTCTGGCTCGGCTTTGAGGTTCAGTCCATTGATCGCCAAGAAGGTGACCATGACAGCAAAAGCTGTGCGCTTGTTTCCATCAAAGAACGGATGATTCTGGGCAAGGCTCTCCCAGACGGCGGCTCCTTCCTGAATGAGATCTTCGTGATAGCGTGACTGCGCACGGGCCAATGCTGATTGAAGCAACCCCGAATCTCTGACCCCGGGAAGCCCGCCCTAGCGACGGATTAATTCCCCGTGAATGAATAAAACCTGGGACTCGGAAAGATATCGAATCACTTGGCGAAGTGCTCGTAGACGGCATCGTACTTGGCCAAGCTGGCCGAAAAAGCTGCGGCCACTTCTTCATCGCCCGGCTGTAGCTGACCTGACTCAACCGTACGGCTCAAAGACGACCTAAAAAACTCATTCAGGTCGATATTCAACCCGCGAGCTGCCTCCAGCAGAGCCGAATCGATCTCGAACGTTACCGTTTCCTTCAATGCCATTTCCTTGCCCCTACCGTCCCTTTGACGCCCAAACTCCGGCCCGGGTTGCGGGCTAGCGTCGGACAACTTGAGCGGTTCCCTTGCCCCGAACCCAGCCTTTCTCGGTCTTCAGATTCAGCACGAACGGAATCTGACCGCCCTTCTCCGGGCCGAAATTCAGCCGCGCTTCGATCTCATCGTTGACCATCTCCACGTCGCCGCCGAGGGAGAGGTGGACGCCATAGACCCCTCGGCCAACCCCTCCATCATGAGGATAGGCCTGCGCCCGATGCTCGTCGGTGCCGAACTTGGTGGGCCGCCAATCAATGCTGAGATTGCTCAAAGGCACCCCAAAATCTGTCGCGAAAATGATGAGCATCGAACCCGTGTTGTCGAAGGTGTCGGTGCCCTGAATGAGCTCAAAGTGATACTTTTGCGCTTTGTCAGTCGTTCCGTTGTTCGTGACTGTATCCGGGTTCTTAAACGCCAGAATCTCCGCGTGATTCGGCCGGAACCCCTGCCCGAGAATCTGCCCCAGCAGGTCACTGCCTTCAGAAGACGGTGCTGAATCAAGCGGGGCAGGAGGGGGCAACTCCTGGCGCGGTGGACGCACGGAGCCCTTTGCCTGCGCAGGAACCCGCTTCGACGGCGACGATTGATAGTCCCCCGCCCGAGGCCGGCTTGATGACTTCTCAGGGGAAGGCTTTGCCTTGGGCTCCGGGGCAACCGGTGCTGGCTGGCTGCACCCAATCACCAACAAAGCAGCGAGAGTTCCGAGCCCAAATGCGTAAGGCAGTGCGCGCTGATTCATATCAGAATCATCGGCTTTCGCCCGTAGAAGTTACAGCTACGGCTTCAATCCTTCCGGCAAGCCATCGGGGAACGAGGTCGCGATGGTTTCCTTGATCCGCTCGATACGGTTGCCCGGATTTGGGTGGGTGCTCATAAACTCGGGGCGATTCCCTCCGCCGCTTGCCTCTTCCAAAATCTTCATCACCCCGATAAGAGCCCGGGGATCGTAGCCGGACTCCACCATCAGACGCACTCCCCATTCATCCGATTCCAGCTCATCTTCGCGGCCGTACCTCATGTTCACCACCTGACCAACCGCTTGGGCAACCATGCCCGCTGTGGCGCTATCGCTCGCCAGAACCGCCGCCGTGGTGAGTCCTTGGGTGAGTTGCTGCTTGGCCATGTGCTCCGCGCTGTGGCGCTCGATCACGTGGCCGATTTCGTGGCCAAGAACTCCGGCGAGCTGCCCTTCGGTCTGGAGCCGCTCCAGCAGGGCCCTGGTGATGAATATCTGCCCACCGGGGAGGGCGAAGGCATTCACCGTTTTCCGATCCGCCAGCAAGTGGAACTCGAATTCATACGGGGCGCTCTTGGCGGTGGAGTTGCGGACAATGAACTCGCCCATGCTCGCCACCATGGCGGCATCGGGGCCACTGACGGCGCCGCCGAACTGACGCGCCATCTCGGGCGCCGCTTGCAGGCCCATGGCAATTTCTTGGTCGGTGGTCATGGCCACCCGCTGCGACTCACCCGTCACGGGGTTGGTTTGCGAGCTGCCGAGGTAGCTGAAAATCGCAAACCCCGCCACAATCAGAGCCATCATGCACCCGCCGCCATTCTTCCGGCGGCGAGGCATATCCGCATAATCCGGCCGCGCCATGCGCCCATTGTAAACAACCCAGCCGTGATCTCACAAGGTGACGAGTGTTTCTTTTCGTTGCGGCTGGAACGGTCTTCCTTGTACGCTCTGCGCGGCATTCGTCTGAGTATCGAAGCTCTTGAGGCCGCCGTGGTACGCCGTCTTCACCCCCGCCCGGTTCTCGCCCGAAGGTGTAAAGCTTGCCGAACCATCGTTTAAGACCGGAGAAGTCACCCCAATCCCCGCCCGCCTAAACGTCCGTGACCCCGTAGACTCCATCATCTCCACACGGGTATCCAGACCATTGTAAGTCATCGAATTTGTCGTCATGTTAACTCGTCTACGGGGCATCCTAGTAGCGGGAATTGACCTCAGTCATCAAAAGCTGGTGAGTTGACGGAACCCGGTGAGAGGTGCCCCCGTCCAGTCCACCTAAGAGTTGGCGGGCCAAGATCACTGAGCTGGCGCGGGTCTGAAATCAAGCTCCCGATCCTGACCGCCTGGTTGCACAAGTCGATGTCGAACTCTTCGCCATTAATCCCGTCTCTACCGTAGCCCATGAGGCATATAAAGGTTGCAGGTATCAGCGCCAGTCCCTCTGGTGAACCGCCGATGACCTTGAAGCAGTAGACACATGCTCCAGAGTGCAGTGTAAACACCCCGATGTAGCCAAGCACTAACCATTGATGTAGTTCTTCCAAGTCAAGCACTCGCTTGGTAAAGAAAACTTCCTGATCGTCACTCATTGATCTTTTAACCACCTTTGTCTAAATATGTTCGGATCGACTGAAACAGTCCAGGGTAGGTAGACAGTACCTCGAGAGCCCCTACCGCTGGTGTCAACAATCTCCAACTCGAACCTCCCGTTGTTTAGCGGTGTCCCGTCGTAGTCTTTTGAGGGCCAAACTCTCCACCGCGTGCCGAAATCCTCTCCTCTAACATAGCCTCCTGACACCTGGTTGCCCGCATTCCCATCCGTGTACATACCGTAATCGTAGTAGAAGTTGGGATTGAAACGAGGATCTTCGAATGCCCACCAGCGCCCCTTACTGCCCCCGACGCGCCAAACCGGAATCAGACCAGGCGGCGGCGGACCGCCTCGCCACGGGGTGGACTGTGCTCCAGTCCCAGTTCCAGTGCTCGTCGTGGCACCGACCCCGGAGTTACCAGAGTCCGCTTGTTGGAGTCCGGACGGATGAGCACCGGCGCCAGCACCTGAAGGTGCCGTAATTGTTGTCGAATAGTGCTGGATCGCAAGGTAGATGAGGACACCAACAACCACAACTCCGACGACTGCTCCGAGGGTCGCGAGCCCAAGGAGTCCCAATCCTTTCATGATCACGGCGGCAGAGATCATGCCGCCCCCGACCAGCGCAGCGGAAGACAAGCCCGCCGAGTCTGCAAAGGTGACCGGGTTGCTGTCGCAATACACGTACCAGTTCCGACCATCCTTGATCGGATCCCTCGTGAGGAAACGACCCGTGCTCGAATCGTAGTACCGATGCCCCAGCAACCTCAGACCAGTATCGGGATCTTCTTGGTAGCCATACGGGCCGCCGTAGGCGAATCTGCCTTTCCAAACGCCAGAGCTTGAGATTTGGTTCCCGAAGGCATCGGTGAGCCGTTGACCCACCACAGCCTGAGCCGAGTTTGTCTGGGTATCGAAGCTCTTGAGACCGCCGTGGCACGCCGTCTTCACTCCCGCCCAGTTCTTCTCACTCCTTTCTCCCAGCCTAAATCACGCTACACGATGCAAACCGACTCTTCTTGAAGTTTTTTCAAGAAAGGCAATGAGCTAAGGCTATTCAATAACACAACGCGGAGTAACGGATCGGAGAAGGATCCTCAGGCACGGCGGCCCTGAACCTCACATACTGAGGGATCGATGACGATTGACGATATAGACTCTCCAGAAAACCGGATTTCTAAGCATCCTAGTAAGATCCTTTCGTCATTTGTAGCAACATCCGCATGCTGGAAAGCTATTTGACGGTCAATTGTCCAGCCACCATTCAGAGACATCGCACTACTTACCTGAAGCAACACTGGATCGCAAAGTAAACAACGATCAACCAATGTTCCTTTTGCCCAGGATGGAGGGAATTTCATGGGAATACAGTCAAAGGAGGTCAGTATTCCATTAGTGACACCGACTTCCATGAAAAAACCAAGGCAATCGATAAGCTTAATTGAGGTATAGCCCCCACAGGCGTGTCCGTTCAGAATCGACAGCTGATAGGTACCTCTTGAGAAAGACTCAAGATAGCCGTGCGCTTCTGTATCAAGATTTGGATAGCAAGTCTTCATCTTCCATTGGTCCAAGGGAACCAGTCCTTCATTTCCTTTAAGACATCCGACAGCTTCTTCTTCGTTCGTTTGGCACCCGCTTTTTTGATTTTTGCAACTTCCTTATCCATCTCTGTTTTATCTTTAAAGTTCAATATTGTTTTGATATTTCCATCTCTATCACGAACAACCATGATTCCATCACGTCTGTTCAACGCGTAAATATTCCCATTCTCATCAATGTAAATCTCGCCATTCTGTAATGCATAGAGGAGTTCACCGATATTCTTGACTCGTTCCAATAGCCGCTTCATTCCATGCTCTGTGAGCCTTATGCCCATTTGACTCAGCACCTTTTTGAGCAAAGCCATCGCAGCCTCGAAGTCACCTGGATCCATGCTTCCGAGGACATCGTCCGCATAGAGTGCCAGCTGGTTGCGTGTGTTTGCAGTTGTCAGTTCTGATAGGCCAGTGGGGTCTGCAGAGTTAATTGGATCGTTACCACAGTAAACATACCAGTTCCTTCCATCCTTTATCGGATCCCTTGTCAGGAACCGACCCGTGCTCGAATCATAGTACCGATGCCCGAGCAATCTCAGGCCCGTATCGGGATCCTCTTGGTAGCCATACGGGCCGCCGTAGGCGAATCTGCCTTTCCAA
>JAIUNY010000038.1 GCA_020161505.1 Armatimonadota bacterium
CAAGTAAAAGACGCGAATCCATAACCGACCAACCCGAGAAAGGCATGTGTCAACAATGTCCTGTCTCGGAGTGTCAAGGATGTCATGTCACAGCACATGGGAATCGGTGGAGGGCGAGTCCAAAGGTCGTCCGCTGGTGCGGAAATAAGTTCTCCCGAAGACTCCCCCGATGAGAACACACCAGGGGTGCCCCGACCCTTCAGGGTCGGGATTTGGAGACTCCCAATCGACATCCTCCCCAAAATCTCCCTATTTGGGGGAGGATGCAAACGCTACCCTTTCGGGCGAAGAACTAAGACGTTGTGCGGCTCCACCACGACCTGCGCGAAGGACTGAGAGCCGAGCATGATCCGGTCGAGGAATCCGTGGCCTTGGGCTCCCATCAGGAGGAGTTCGGCCGCGGAATCGGTCATCACCGACCGGATCGTGTTTCGCAGATGATCAGCCACATATCGCCCCTGAGTCGCGGGTACGAGCGCGGAAAGATCCTCGGCAAGAGACTCGGTCTTCTGTCGATATTCGATCATCGCCTTTTCTTCGGATCCTGCGAGGATCGGTAGACGATCTTCTGCGCAGACCACAGTCAAAGATCCGAGATGCGGTCGAAGACGTTTGAACTCAGCGAGGCACTGATCCATGTAGGGCGAGTGGTCGGTGGCGAGAACCGCCGACACTTCCCCGCTTCCCGAGGTTTCGCTTTTCAGAACCAGGACACTACAAGGAGCCGCTTGTACCAACGCCTTGGCGACGCTTCCGAAAAAGAACGATTCCCAAGCCCCATGCGTGCGCGAAAACACCGCAACGAGATCGATGTCATGGCTCTTGGCGTAGTCCACCAGCTCGGAGCCCGTGTTGCCGAAGGCTTGAACCTTGGTGACAGGAATGTCCTTTGAGGCGAGAAGTGAGGCGGCGTGGTCGAGCTCCACGGCACCATCGCGGCGGAGTTCTTCGTAGATTTCGCTCAGGCCAGATGTCGGCACCTGGCCTGGCACAAAGCCATCGGGGATGATCGCCTCGACGCAGTGGAGGAGATGGACTTCCAGTCCGGCAAACCCCAGACGGGGGAGGAAATCCAGAACGGGACGGTACGATCCGCTCAGGTCGACGCCGACCAGAACCTTCACGCCGTTGTGAGAGTGTTCAATTGCGTTGCCCATGCCCCGAGCATAACGCGAGCGTCAACTGTTGTGTATGACGGATATCACATTTTGATATCATTTTTAGACCCTTTTTGTACCTAGCTCTCGTTCAATTCTAAGGGGATATGCTCCCGGTTAAGTCCTCTGTGGGGAATGACTCATGCCACTGACATCATCACTGCTCGCCCTGGCGCTTGGCACGACCAACGACGCCACCAAACTTGAAATCAAAACCGATGTGGACACCCGGTTCCGCTTCGAGCGCCGGACGGATCGCGACTTCCTTTCGACGAATCGCGACAACCGAAGCGACCTCTTCACCCGGTTCCGCCCTGGTGTGACCCTGACCTACGGTCAATGGGTTTCGCAGCTGCGGCTTCAATATTCGCAATCGCTGCGCTGGACATCCACTGGCAACGGCTCGACCGAAAACCGCGACCTTGATCTGGGCTACATCCAGTACAAGGGCGAGACCGGCACCTTCACGATTGGTCGATTCAAGCTGAACTTCGGTAACGAGCGGCTGATCGGTGGAAGCGAATGGACCAACATGTCCCGCTCCTTCGATGGCATTCGATATCAGTCGGGCAAGCTCGACGTGTTCGCAGCCAAGATCGGCGTGCAGGCCAATCGCCCGAAGGACGCCCGGATCGCTGGTGTGCGCTACGCGAACAAGTTCGGCGACACGATGTACATCCTCAAGACCGATGAAGTCGGCGCGGGCGATGTGACGATTCATACGCTGAACCATCACTGGAAGGGCAATTTTGGCAAGGCCAAGGCGGATATCGAGGTTTCCGGTCAGGTCGGCGAAGTCGGCCCGCGCGACCACTCGGCTTACGCGGTCACCGCGAACTTCACTGTGCCAGTGAATCCTCAGCTCAGTGTGGGCTTGATCGGCAACATTGCAACCGGCGGTCAATCGGCGGGACATACGAAGACCTTCGACACCCTGTATCCGACGGCGCACAAGTTCAACGGAAGCGCGGATCTGCAGGGCTTCCGCAACATGCAAGAGCTGACGTTCTTCGCGAACTACAAAACCGATCCGAACGGCTCGCTGAAGGTGTCCTACCACAACTTCTGGCTGTTCGATGACACGGATGCCTGGTACGGCGTCACGGGTGCTCCAAATGCACGATTCGGCGGCACGTTTGTCGATGCCACGGGGGCCTCGGGCAGCGAGGTCGGCAGCGAGATCGACATCGAATACACCCGCAGCTTCGGGAAGAACGGCACGTTCGCCCTGGGCTTCGCGGTGTTCGAGCCGGGTGACTTCATCAAGTCGCTCGTCGGCGGCACCTCCAAGCGCAGCACCTGGGGCTACGCTCAGTACTCGATCAAGTTCTGAGGGTCCTCCTCCCGCACAAACGCGCTCCGTGGTCGAAAGACCGCGGGGCGCGACTTTTTAGAAAAATGGAGGAGGGAAGGGGATTCGAACCCCTGAGGGTGTGAGCCCTAACGGTTTTCAAGACCGCCGCAATCGACCACTCTGCCATCCCTCCGTGCTGAGCGCATGAGATTCTACCAGCGCAGGGC
>JAIUNY010000030.1 GCA_020161505.1 Armatimonadota bacterium
AAGGTGTAAAGCTCGCCGAACCATCGCTCAAAACCGGAGAAGTCACCCCAATCCCCGCCCGCCTAAACGTCGAGACCCCGTCGAATCCGTCATCCCCACACGAGTATCCAGACCATTATAAGTCATCGAATTCGTCGTCATGCCCGGCTTAGTGATACTTGTCACCCGAGACTCATAGTCATAGGTGAAACTCGTCGTGCCGCTGCTCCGAACAATCCCCGTTGTGCGACCCGCGCGCTCAATCGGTAGGCTATGTCCGGAGCAGCAAACATGACGAAACAAAGGCCCTTGGAATCACACCTCAGCAAAAACGTGAGGCTGACCGTTCAAAAGTGGTGCCCAGGAAAGGACTCGAACCTTCACTTCCTTGCGAAAACTAGTACCTGAAACTAGCGCGTCTACCAATTCCGCCACCTGGGCACAGGGGACTTTGACTATACCCGGAGGCCTCTTCCGACGCCACCCCGGTGGGCGAACGTCCCGCCGCCCATTCCGCGAAGTATCTCAGGCTTCGCCGATTCGATTGCGGCGGAACTGAATCCTGATCGGCTCGGGGGCAGCTTGTGGCGACGGGGCGGGCCGGGCGGGAGAGACCCGCGGCCCAGGCTCTGCCTGCACCACCCGATTCCTCGGGGCTCGGAGGTGAGGCATTGGGCGGGCCGCCCCGTCGCGCTGCCCACCCCCCAAAAACCCAAAACCCCAGGCAACTTTGCCAGCTGAGGAGCCCGAGAGCCCAATTCCGATAATTTCACCACAGCCGGACTACCGGGATGAACGAAATGACTTCGCTCCGCAGCATGGTGCTCGAGCTCCTGCACGAGAAAAACGGTCTCACCGATGGTGAGATCGCCCACGAGTTGCGTAAGTACGTCCCCTCCGCGCACCCGGTCGCGCTGGTGTGTCGTCAGCTGGAGACCGAAGGCCTCCTGAAGCGGATCAAGCGGCTGAACAAGCCTAGTGCCAACTACATCACCGACGAAGCCAAACGAGAGCTCACCGTCGATCTGGCCCCGGCCGACGAGGTTCCGCTCGACTTTGAAATCCCCGCAGGCGCAGCCCATCTTGGCGACCTCCATAAAATTGGATTCGTCAACGTGGGCGACTGGTCGATGCTGGGCGGGCAGCCCACCTACTTCCTCACCGGCGATTCGGATCGCAGCGATGTCCTCTACGCTTTGGTGCTCGATGGCGCGGTGGTCTGCCTCGGGCATAGCGTCCGGTCGCTGAACCACACCATGAACAGCATGGTCACCGGCTCGGGCTCGGCCCTCAGTCAGAAGTGGGGGCGGTACGTCAAGAGCCTGCTCTCTCGCGACAAGAAGCTGGAAATCTGGATGCTTGCCGACAATGGGTCGCTCAAGTATGCCGGGCATAGGATCTCGCTCACCGCCGGGATCTACCGCTCCTTGCTCGAGCACTTCACTCCGGTATGGAATCGGAATTTCGAATCGGCAGCCTAAAGCGAAAAAAACCCGGAAGCATCTCTGCTCCCGGGGTTCTGGTTCTTCTTACGGCGCGTGGCCTCAGGCCATGTGCTTGACGATCTCTTCGCCGAATCCGGAGCAGCTCACCAGAGTGGCTCCGGTCATCAGACGCTCGAAATCGTAGGTCACGGTCTTCGCTCCGATCGCGCCTTCGACGCCCTTGATGATGAGGTCGGCGGCTTCCGTCCAGCCCATGAAGCGGAACATCATTTCGCCGCTCAGAATCACGCTGCTCGGGTTGACCTTGTCTTGACCTGCGTACTTCGGCGCGGTGCCGTGGGTGGCTTCGAAGATCGCGTGGCCGGTGATGTAGTTGATATTCGCCCCGGGCGCGATCCCAATTCCCCCAACTTGAGCGGCAAGAGCGTCGCTCACGTAGTCACCGTTCAGGTTCAGAGTGGCGATCACGTCGTACTCCGCCGGGCGAAGGAGGATCTGCTGCAGGAACGCATCGGCGATGACATCCTTGATGATGAGGCCCGCACCGCGCTTGCCTTCCGGAATCACGTGCCAGGGGCCGCCATCGAGCGGTTCTGCGCCGAAGAAGTCGCGCGCAACTTGGTATCCCCAGTCGGCGAACGCGCCTTCGGTGAACTTCATGATGTTGCCCTTGTGAACCAAGGTCACGCTCTTCTGTCCCTTGCTGATCGCGTATTCGATCGCGCTGTGGACGAGACGCTCGGTTCCGAGGTAGCTGACCGGCTTGATGCCAAGACCAACCGCCACCGGGAGATCGCGAGCGGGTGCGCCGATGCCTTCGAGAGCCGAAGTCCAGCCGTCCACCTTGCTCTTTGTGCCGAAGCGAATCTTCTTCGCGCGATCTGGGAACTCAGCTTCCAGGAAGGCGAGGAGCTTTTCAGAATCTTCGCTGCCTCCCACAAATTCGATGCCCGCGTAGATGTCCTCCGTGTTCTCGCGGAAGATCACCATGTCCACCAGATGCGGCTCCTTGACTGGGCTCGGGACGCCGGTGAACCAGCGCACAGGGCGAAGGCACACGTAGAGGTCGAGCATCTGTCGCAGTGCTACGTTGATCGAGCGGATTCCGCCGCCAACGGGAGTCGTCAACGGCCCCTTGATGCCGACCAAGTACTGATCAAAGGCATCGAGAGTGGCTTGTGGAAGCCAATCTCCGGTGGTGTCGAACGCCTTTTGTCCGGCCAAAACTTCGACCCAATCAATCTTGCGCTCGCCTCCGTAGGCTTTCTCAACGGCAGCATCAAACACACGTTGGCTGGCACGCCAAATATCTGGGCCGGTGCCGTCGCCTTCAATAAAAGGAATAGAGGGGTGGTTGGGGACACTCAGTCCCTGTGGGGTCATGCGGATGGGGGTTCCCATAGTCGTTCGGTCAGGTTACCGCAAGGGGGAAAGATTCTAAGGTGGAACAGGCCTAGAACCACAGGTTCAAACCGCGCTCTGGTCACGCGGGCGCACCCTGAGAATCGGTTAACATAGCGGCATGAATCTCGATCAGGCGATGGCAGAATTGCAGTCGATGGGCTCAGTGAAAAACCGCAAGGTTTTCGCTCATCACGGTATTCGCGAACCGATGTTCGGTGTCAGCCTGAAAAACGTCCGAGCCCTCGCCAAGCAGATTCGTCGCGACAACTTCCTGGCCCGGAACCTCTGGGAAACCGAGAATCACGATGCGCGCATGCTCGCCACGATGATCGCCGATCCCAAGACGCTCAGCGTCCACTCGCTGGGGGACTGGGTGACGGAAGCGGACAACTACATCGTCTGCGCCAGCGTGGCCGATTTCGCGGTGCGCGCTCCGAACAGCTGGATGCTTGCGAATGCCTATCTCGATGACGCCAGCGAATGGGTCGTCACGATTGGCTGGAACATGGTTGCGATCATGGCGGCCAACCCCAAGGGCTATAAATCCGCGCTCTTCCCTCCCCTGCTCGGCAAGCTCGAGCGCACGATTGCCGCTCGTCAGAAGTGGACGCGCCACGCAATGAATTCGGCGCTGATCGCCCTCGGCACCAACCGACCCGATCTTGCCGAAGCCTGCTTTGAGGCCGCCAAGCGCATCGGGCCGATTCAGATCGAGGGTCTGCCGGATCGCAATGCGGAAGAGCTGATCGGCGAGGCTATCGAAGGCTGGAAGAAGATTCTGATGGAGCGAGCGGCACGTCGCCGCGCTGAGCAAGCTGCGGCTTCGGCGGTGGCGGTTCAGGAAGCGGTCGAAACGACTGAATCGGAGACTGCAGAAGCGTCCACCGAAACGGTTGATGAAGCCGCAGAGTAACCAACCCGCCCTTCCGGTGTATCCTTAGCACCAACGCAATGCCTGAACTCGTGCGCTGGCTCGTTCTCGGATTTCTCCTCGGCTTTCTCGTCGAGTGGGTGTGGGATTACTCCGTTTGGAAAAAGTCGGCCCCTCGTGCGACTACGGCGGGCGAACTCGATGATCTTCGCGACGAGGTGGATCGGCTCTCAAGGCTGCTCAAGGCCTCAGAGGCTCGACAAGAGGAGCACGCGCTACATGCCCAACAGCTCCTCGACGTGATCGCCGAACGCGACGGGCTCCGCCGAGACCTCGCGGCACTGGAATCGCGGCTTGTTTCGGTGGCTGTCGGTGCTCCTCCAGCAGTTGATGCCGTGGAGACATCTCCCGCGGCAACTCCGGCGGGACTTGAAGCCATTGACGGGTTGACCAGAGACCGAATCGGGCTCCTGAAAGCCGCCGGATTTGTCTCGCTGAGCGACCTGGCATCGGCCACGCCCGATGCAATTCTCTCGGCTCTGGATGCCCAGCCGTGGGACATGATCGACCCGGAGCCGTGGATCACCCAGGCTCAAAATCTTGCTGGCTCGGGCTCAGCCACTCACCGAGATGAATCGCAGGTTCCGGATGTCGACGATCTCGCCACGCTTCCTGGTATCACCCCCGAGCAGGTGAAGCAGCTGGAGGCCGCAGGTCTCCACAGCTTTGCCGAGATTGCGCTCAAGTCCGCTGACGACCTGCTCGCGGCGGTGGACGCCCAGCCTTGGGACATGGTGGATGTCGAGGCGTGGATTGACCACGCGAAGAGGCATGTATGAGCGGAATCGACCCGGTCGCACGGGATTTACGCGCACGTCGCGATGTCGCCAAAGCGACCGTGTTTTCCCTGCTCTTGCTCTTCGGCCTCTGGATTTTCTTTGCCGAAGAAAAGCGACCGGCAGGATCGCTTGATCCCGCCGGAAAGCCAGTGCATTCGACTCCCTCGAAGTGACCGAGGGGACTTAAGCGAGGTGGGTGAACGCCTGATCCAGGTCGGCGCGGAGATCGTCAAAGTCTTCCAGGCCAATGTAGAGCCGGATCACCCATTGGGCGGTTTCCCAATCAGACGGCTTGCCGTGGATCGGGATCACGAGGCTCTCGAATCCACCCCAGCTGACGCCGAGACCGAAGAGCTCCAGTGCCTCGCAAAACTTTGCAATCTTCTCCTCATCTTGAACTTTTGGCCGGAAAGACATCAGCGAGACAAAGCCCGTGCACTGCGTCTTGGCGACTTCGTAGTGGCTGCCTGAGGGATCCCCCGCGTGGAAGATTTCTGCGATCTCCGGTCGGGTTTGCAGGTAGGCGAACAGCTTTTCGCCTTGACGAACCGACTCTTCCACGCGCAAGCGCATCGTGCGCATGCCGCGCATCAGGAGCCAAGCCTCGAAGGGTCCGAGCCTTCCCCCCAGCCACTGACCTTCGCGGTTCGTGACCTCATTGCAGATCTCCTTGGTCGCGCAGAAGGCACCGGCGACGACGTCGCTGTGCCCACTGATGAACTTGGTTGCGCTGTGGAGCACAATGTCCACCCCCAGCTTGGCCGGATTCTGCAGGATCGGGGAGTGGTAGCTGTTGTCAATCGCGGTGCGAATGCCGCGTGACTTGGCAAAGTCGGTGATCGCCCGCAGGTTCTGGAGACGGAACAGAATGCTGCTCGGGGACTCCAGAAGCATAAACGTGGTTTCCGGACGACAAGCCGCTTTGATCTCATCGAGGCAGTCGCCGTTGACGAAGGTCGTCGCCACACCGAACTTCGGCAGGTAGTCCCGCAGGAACGAGCAGCTCGGACCGTACGCCGTCTCAACGCAGACGACATGGTCGCCTGCTTTCACGGAGCAGAGGATCGCCGCGCTGATCGCCGCCATTCCGCTGTTGAAGAGGAGAGCCGCTTCCGTGCCTTCGAGAGCCGCAAGTTTCTTCTCCGCCATCGTGAGGTTGGGGTTGCCGACTCGTGAATAGACGTAGCTCTCTTGTCCATCGCAGGGATCGTTCAGCAAGGTTCGCAGCCCGGCAAGGTCGTCGTGGACGAAGAGCGAGGTCTGGAAAATTGGCGGCGTCACTGCCCCCGCGTAATGCACCTCTTCACCGAGGTGCTGAAGGATGGTATCGGCCTTCATGATAATGTTCTCACGTTACCCGGTTCCCTCGCCGTTCGCGAACGTGAGAGGCTCTCCGAATGAAAAAGCCCCGCATCCTTTGGGATGCAGGGCCGCTTTGGTCGGGAATCGAGGCTTAGGCCTCCGAAGCAGGCGGGTGGCCCTCTTCTTTGGGCTTGAAGATCACCGAGGCAAGAATCGAGGCGAGCAAGATTCCGGCGATGATGAACAGCGAGAGGTTGATCGGGAACTTCTTCCAGCCGAAGATCAGAGGATTATCGTGGGCGAAGTAGTTGAACAGCATCTTGCCTCCGACAAAGATCAGGATCGCGGCAAGGCCGTACTTGAGATAGTGGAAGAGCTGAACCAGACCCGAAACCGCGAAGAACAAAGCTCGCAGACCGAGAATCGCAAACACGTTTGAGGTGAAAACGATGAACGGATCGGCGGTGATCGCGAAGATCGCCGGGATCGAGTCGACGGCAAAGATGATGTCGGTGAACTCGACCACGATGAGAGCGACGAACAGTGGAGTCGCCCACAGCTTGCCATCAATGCGAGTGAAGAACTTCTGATCGACGTAATCGTCGGTGACCGGGAAGAGCTTGCGAACCAGCTTGACCGCAGGGTTTTTGCCCGGATCCATCTCCTTGTCCTTCATCACCAGCATCTTCACGCCCGTGAACACGAGGAATCCGCCGAAGATCAGCATCGTCCAGAAGAACTTGGTGAGGAGCGCCGCGCCGAGAGCGATGAAGATGCCCCGGAAAATCAGCGCACCAAGGATGCCCCAAAAGAGAACGCGGTGCTGATATTTCGCAGGCACATTGAAGTAAGTAAAGACCAGCAGGAAGACGAAAATATTGTCCACGCTGAGGGCTTTTTCAACCAGATATCCCGCCAAAAATGCCTGCCCGGCTTGGGCGGGAGTGTATTGGCTGTGCGGCTGAATCTGATCCCAAAAGGCGAAGATTCCCGCGTTAAAAATCAGAGCGATGACGATCCAGACAGCACTCCATCCGAGCGCCTCCTTCATCTTGACCTCGTGAGCGTGACGGTGGAAAACGCCCAAGTCGAGCGCGAGCATCACAAAAACGAAGCCCAGAAAACAGCCCCAAATCCATAGGGGGATCCCAGCAAGTTCCATAGGGTTACCTAAATTCTCCCCGTACTACGGGGGGAACCCTGGGATTATCACGCTTTTTTTTGACACCAAGAGACCATCGGTCTCCCTTTGGGCTCGGGAGACCGGGTCTTCGGTTCTTTTCGGGTCGTGAGAGGATCAGTCGAAGATGTCGAAGATCCCGCGCAGGCCCTTCTTTCTCTTGTGGCCGTACTTCCCGTAGTGACCGTATTTGCCGCCGTAGTAGCCATAGCTCGTATCACGCCACTGGTCGCGGCTCTGATTCGGATAGGGTGGCTGAGGTTGCATCGGCTGCTGAGGACGAGCGCCAGGAGGCGGCATCAGCTGATCCATTTCCTGTCGGGCGCGCTGCTCGTGAGACATGGATCGCTCACGATCATAGGCGGCTTCGCGCTCCATGATCTTTTCCAGCTCGCCGTGATCCAGCCAAACACCTCGGCACTTGGGACAGTAGTCGATCTGGATGCCCTGCCGCTCTGCCATCAGCAGATCGACGCCGCAATTTCGGGGACATGCGCTCATGATTGCCCCTGTCTACGCCGATTTCTGCTGATGGTTGCGTGCGATTCGCTTGGGCCTACTTTGCGTTGGCCCAAGCGGTGGGTACGACATCCGCGAGTTGGCCGAGCGCCTCGCGGAGATCGGGGAATTCGAACTCGAAACCGCGCGACTTCGCGACGGTTGGGAAGACTTTGGCTCCGCTGAGCAGGACTTCCGCTTCCTTGCCCATCAGGCCCGTGGCCAGCTTGAGAATTGGGCTCGGTGCGGGCGGGATCGGTGGTCGTCCGTGGAGTTCTCGCAGGGCCGCCATGAATTCTGCGTTCGTGACCGGATTCGGAGCGACCCCGTTGACCGGGCCATCAATTCCTTGATCAATCGCCCAGACCATCATGCGGGCGAGATCCCTCACATGAATCCAGCTCATGTACTGCTTACCCGATCCCACCGCGCCGCCCAGGAATGCCTTGGCGAGATTGTTGAGGATCGGGAAGGCTCCACCCTCTTTGCCGAGGACGATCCCGATTCGGATCGCGGTTTGCGAGACATTGGGCAGGTCGAAATCGCCCATCGCCTTCTCCCAGTCAAGACAGGTTTCCGCGAGAAATCCTTGACCGATCTTGCTCGACTCGCTCAGCGACTCGTTCCCTCGATCGCCGTAAAATCCGATCGCGCTGGCATTGATCCAGGCTTGCGGCCGAGACTTGGACACAGCAATTGCTTCGCCGATGGCACGGGTCGAAAACACCCGGCTGTCGCGGATTTGCTTTTGAACCTCGGGCGTCCACTTTTTGTCCACCGGTGTGCCGCTGAGGTTATACACAGCGAGCGCGCCATCCAGTTCGCTCGCCCAAGCGCCAACCGTTTTGGCATCCCAGATCACCGTCCGCGCACCAGGCTCACTTTTGCCGGATCGGGAGAGAAGGACAACTTCGTGACCAGCCGCGTTCAACTCGGCGATCAAGTGTCCGCCGACAAACCCCGATCCGCCTGCTACGACAACTTTGCTCATTCTGCGTCCTCGGCCATCCACTGCTTCACCAGCTTCTGATCTTGACCTAACTGCTGGAGAATCCGTGCGACCACCGTGTCCGCCAGATCCTCGAGCGTCTTGGGCTTGTAATACCAGGCGGGACACGCCGGGAGAATCGTGGCTCCGGCTTCGGCGAGGGTGGTCATATTGCGAAGGTGGATCACGTTCCAAGGCATCTCGCGGGGGACGACGATGAGGGGGCGTCGCTCCTTGAGGCAGACATCAGCAGACCGGGTGAGGAGATCATTGCTGATTCCATGGGCGATTCTCCCCGCCGTGCCCATACTGCACGGCACGATGACCATGCCGTCGTGTCGAAACGAGCCGCTTGCGGGGGGAGTGAAGTAGTCCTTCTCGTCCAGAAGATGGATATTGGTGAAGCTCTCGCCGAGCCACTCCTGGGTTGAAAAGTTATTGCGGCTCGGGGAGACTCCGAGCTCGGTTTGGGCGACATCAAATGCCTGCGTGCTCATCGCCAAATAGACTTGGTCGTAGAGCTTCGCGGCTTGGCGCAGAAAACGCTGGGCGTAAATCGCCCCGCTTGCGCCCGTGACGCCGACAACAAGTTTGCCTGTGGACATGCTTGCCTTCAGTCTACGGATTTTCTGATCGTGGCGTCTTGGGCAGCTGGCTGAATCCCGGAATCGTCCCGACATTCAGGATTCTTGCAAGGGTCGGCGTGTATGCTCCGACCCATGCCCTGGAAGCTCTGGATGCTCGACCTTGCCCGCGAGCAGTCACCGACCCTCGACCACCTCTATCAATACGCGATGGTCGCTCAGGATGCCGGCTATGATGCCTTGGGGCTGTACTTGGAGCACCGATTTGCGTTCGAGTGCACGCCGTGGTCGCATGGTCAAGGGTGCGTGACTCCGGCGATGATCCAGAACCTGCAGAGCGAGTTTCCGAGTCTGCAGATTGTTCCGTTTATCAACCTGCTCGGGCACTTTGAGGGGTTCCTCTACACGGAGGAAGGGCGACCGTATCGGGAGGAGTTGTTCACCGGCCTTCAAGCCTGCCCGTCGAACCCTGATTTCATTAAGTTGTGCCAACAGATCATCGACGAAACGGTTCGAGTGTTCAAGAGCGATCTCATCCACATTGGCGGGGATGAAACCTACCAACTGGGTCGATGCGACAAGTGCCAGTCCCGCATGGAAGGGCAATCGGATGATCCCAA
This sequence comes from Armatimonadota bacterium, assembly GCA_020161505.1. GTDB lineage: Bacteria > Armatimonadota > Fimbriimonadia > Fimbriimonadales > Fimbriimonadaceae > UphvI-Ar2. The sequence continues at coordinate 9,711 of JAIUNY010000030.1, forward strand.
AGCTTGGCTTTACGGCGAGCACTTTGCGCCTCTGGCTCAACGAGTCGTGGAGCACGGACGCCGACCAGGAGTTTGGGGCGATATGTTTCTGGAGCATCCCGGCGCGTTGGAATCCATGCCGGAGAACACGCTGATCTTTGATTGGCAGTATCAAGGCGGAGTCGCGGAGACCTCGAACAAGTTTCCGGGGTTTGAGGTCGTGGCTTGCCCGGCCCTTCATGTCTACAATGCGATCTGGATGCACACGGGGCTCACTGAGGAAAATGTTCGTGCGGTGGCTCGTGATACCCATGAAATGGGGCTCTACGGAGCGGCGCTCACCACCTGGGAAGCTGGGCTGTTCGGAGCATTTGACACCCAGTTCCCCGCGATCAAATGGGCGGCTGAGGTTTTTGACAACCCGTCCCACGAGCCGAGTCTGATCGACGCCTACGGCGAATCTAGCGAGTGGGCCCGGCTCATGGGGGTCGAACTGGAGAGACTGGGCGGGGTCTTCAAGGGCACCAAACTGCGGAATCAGCTCAAGGTTCGGCTGTTGCTGTACGGCAACCCATTCCTGGCATGGATGCACCACGGCACCGAGCTCGGCGGAGACACCGGGATGGATGCCTTAGCGATCATCGAAAAAGCGATCAAGGTGGCCCCGGATGAAGCCACCAAGAACGCAAGCTTCTTTGCCCGATCCGCCGTCGAGGCCGTGCGAATCATGAACGAGGCGCACAAGCATTACGCCCGACGCGAGGCGGATGCCGCGATCAGCAAGCTCACGCCGTTGCGCCACCTCTTCGATACTCTCGAGAAGTTGGCGAAGCAGAACGTTGAACGGATCGGGTCAAGTCGGGCCGACATCGAACGATGCCGAGCCGCTAAGCGGCACGTCGAGATCGTGATGCAACGGATCCGCGACTATGGGCGCGGAGAGCTGGGCTACCTTCCCGCCTTCGAGGTGCTGGCTAATCACCGCTTCATGCCCCACGACCAGGGCTGCTGGTGGATTGTGAATAAGTGGGCGAACGAGTGATGCGTTAGGCCGCAGCCTTTCCGTTCGTTAACTTCACTTGGTTTCGTCCGGCCGATTTGGCCTCGTAGAGGGCACCATCGGCCTTCTCGAACAGCGCTTGCTCCGAGATCCCCGTCGAGTGCATCGCAGCACCGAGACTAATCGTGACCGGGCGATCCGGCCAATTCTCCAACTCGATTGCCGTGCGCACTCCCTCCGCAGCCAGCATCAGCTCTTTCTCATCGCGCACGGCGAAGAGGCAGACGAATTCTTCCCCTCCATACCGGGCGACAAAGTCCTTGCCGCGAATGCGCTGCTTGAGCACCCGAGCCACGCCTTGCAGAACCTCGTCCCCTTTTTTGTGGCCAAAGTCGTCGTTGAACCGTTTGAAGTGGTCGACGTCGATGACGACGAGTCCAAACGTGAGGCTCCCTTCAAGGGCCCGATTGAACCAGCGTAGGAGATTGGCTTCGAATCCTCGGCGGTTCGGAATGGAGGTCAAGGCGTCCGTGATCGTGAGCTCGGCCAGCAGGGAGTTCTTTAGGTTCAGCTCTTCGTTGAACTGCTCCAGCAAGTACTTGCTCTCTTCAAGCTCGATCTGAGCCTCATGAGCTTCCAGAACATAGCGCTCGAGTTGCTCTTCCTGCATGCGCTTTTCGGTGATGTCCTCGCACACGCCGAGGATCTTGGTCGCATTTCCGTTGTGGTCGCGTTCAAAGACGGTGTCTCTCCCCGAAATCCAGCGCACGCCCCCATCTCGATGGATCACTCTGTATTGGATCTCCGCCGATTCACCATGGGGCAGTTCGGCGATTCTCTGCTGATGAGCGATGGCGGTTTCGTGGTCATCCTCGTGAATCACCGTCGGCAAGAACTTCGCGCCCATCGCGCGGATTTCCTCTGCGGTGTATCCCAGAATTCGCTCGGTCGCGGGGTTTGCGTAGATGTTGCTGCCGTTGTCGAGGTTGAACAGATAGATCGACGAAGGCACTGCCTCGGAAAACTGGGCGAAGAGATGACGAGCGGCATCCAGTTCATCGCGCACGTGCCACATTTCAGTCATGTCACGGATCGTCATGATGACGCATGCGGAGTGGGAGCACTGCTGCAAGTGCAACCAGAGAATTCGTCCGGATCCATGGGCGTCGTGGACATTCACCCGATCGAGAACCACGATCTTCCCTGGCTTTTCCAGCACCGAACTGTAGGCCGCCTGCACAGAATCACGGCACCCCCCGCACGCGCGCTCAAACAAGTTGCGGATGCTCATTGGGGAGTAGCACACGCCGACATCGAGAAATTTGAGGGCAGCGTGGTTGGCGAGCTTCAGGAGGCCGTTGCGTGTATCAATCACCACCACCCCGCTGGGCAGAGCGTTGAGAAGGCTCTTGAGACTCGACTCCTCCACCCACTCACCGACCTCTGGAGCCAGGGCTCGGTTTACCAGCGAGACGGGGATTCCCAATTTCACTGATATTTCATCAGGCGAAGCGCCCTGAGAGAGAAGGTCTTGCAACATACCGGCCAAGAAAAATTGTCGGCAAGCCCTCTGTAATTTCTCTTATGCTTCTCTTATATCGCGGATTATGTGGACACTATCGCAACAGTTGATGGGTCGTTCGGAGCCAGACGACCATCGGCGACTTCCCGCGGTTGTTCCAAAAGGCGTAGGGCACGCACTCTGTTGTCACGCAAGAGGTTGCATTTGCATCTATTCGGTAGAGTTTTCCCGACTCAGACGAGGCTTCAACCCGCGTGAGATCGCGGGCGATCACGACGGGAAGTCGAACCTCAACTGTTTCACCCGATCCCAGAACTGTTTGGTTTTTGTGGTCTTTTTGGTAGCGGGATCGGGCTTCCAAAACCTTGATTTCGGTGTCCCAGTGCGTACGGTCGGAGACCGCATGGGCTTCCGCTCGCTCGGCCTCGAGACAGAAGACGAGACTTCCCCGTCGAATCGCAATTCGCCCCAGATTCGCCTCGATCTTGGGGTGGGCGTGGACCACCTCGGGCTGAAGATCTGCGGCGAACCGCGTCTCCCAAAGCCCTTCGGAAGGCAGCTCGGCGACGAGGAAACCCTCTTCGATCGCCCCGGGGCCTTGGAGACTTCCGCCGGAGTGGGCAATGGGCAACCTCACGCGCACGGTCGGTGCGGGGGCTCGGCCCGAGGGAGTCCACCGGAGGGAGAAGCCGCCCTGATAAGGGATCTCCGTCTGAACCTCCAGCACGCCGCTCTCAAGCTCAATACTCATGCTCGCGGGCTGCCAGACCGTGATGGATCCAGCCTCGGCTTGAACAAAATAGCGCTCCATCGAGAGGAGGAATCGCGCGACGTTCGGCGGGCAGCACGAGCAAAAGAACCACGAGTTTCGGAGCACTCCCGATTCGGTAGCAAGGGGATTGGCGTAGTGATAGCCGGTTCCAAAGACGTTCATCCCGGCGAGGACATTGTTCATCAAGGCGGTTTCGAACTGATCGAATCGGCGTGCCGAGTTTTCGATTCGAGCCAATCGCGCCGCCACCATGCAGAGCCCGATGGCGGCGCAGGTTTCGGCGTAGGCATCGGCATTCGGCAGATCGTAGTCGGTGGTGAAGCCTTCGTTCTTGCCCGATGAACCAATGCCACCGGTGATGTAGGTGCGGCGATCCACCATGTTCGACCAGATCTGCTGGACGTGGGCGATCATCTCTTGGTCCTGCGGGAATCCATCGAGGGCCCCGCAGAGCAGATACATCAGGCGGACCGAGTGGCCCTTCGCCTCGGTCTGCTGGCGCAGGGGCAGATCGTCTTGGAAGTAGCTCCCGTCGTACTCCTCCCCTTTCATCACCAGGGCTTGGTAGCCCGCGGAGTGCTCTTGAGCGATTGGGTCGCGCATCTCTGCCTCAAACGGACTCGGACGAGACCCGCGTGTATCGACCATCCACTTGCCGAGCTCAATGAAATCCTCCCGATTGAGGAGTCGGCCGAGCCGGATCAGAGCAAGCTCGACCTCAGGGTGGCCGCACGAACCCGGTCTCTTCCCTGGGCCGAAGGTGGTGTTCAGATGGTCGGCGATCCTAGTGGCCAGTAACTCCGCGCGAGAATCTCGGAGCACCTCGATCCCTGCGCTCAGAGCTTCCAGGGCGTGCCCCATGCAATAGATCTCGTGGCATCGGCACAGGCTGAGATACCGCTTATCTGGGTGCAGGATCGTTGTCCAGGTGTGCAGGTATCCGTCTGGCTGGATCGCCCCTTCGACGAGGGAGAGATAGGTGTTCCAGCGGGATTCCAGGCTTTCATTCGGGGCTAGTGCCAGGGCGTACGCAGTCGCTTCGGCAATCTTGTGCACGTCGCTGTCGTCGTACAGAGCGGGGCTGGCAATCTCGGTCGCACCGAGGGCAACCCGGCGAAAGTTCTCCAGGCGCCCGGTGGATTCGCACCATTCCCACTGGTGCTCGATCCCTCGGTTGAGCAGCGCGTTGCGCCAGATGCCGAGGAACCCATCGCGGAAGTGCACCGCTGCCGAACCAACTTGCATGAGACGAGTCTACCAATCGGCAAAGGAATTGGGACTGCGGAACTCTGCCAGCGCCGACTGCATTCGGTCTCTCGATGATCTTTGTGCAGACCTGGGCGACCCATGGATCGCGAATCGCGCAAAATGTGCCCATGAGCCGCGCGGAAAAACAGCGTCGCTTCGAGCGGCTTGTGAAGGACGAGCTCTCGGTGCTGTTCCGAGTGGCTCGGCGCATGGGATGCACCCCCGAGGAAGCCGAAGATACCGTTCAGACCACTTTGCTCAAGGCGTACCGGGCTTGGGATAGCTTTGACGGCAAGCATCTGCGAAGTTGGTTGATCCGCATTCTGCGCAATGAACGATTGATGCTGCTGCGCACCGAGCGCGACGTGCTCTCGTTGGATGATTCGGATGCCGTCGAGGTGGCCGATGCCCCGGTTTGGAACGGGATTTCTCAGCGGCTTGATGCCGGAGCCGTGCTCACAGCACTGGAAGGGCTGCCTGAGATTTATCGGCTGGTGATTCAGCTTTGCGACGTGGAAGACATGACTTATGAGGAAGTTGCCGATGCGCTCGCCATCCCTGTGGGGACGGTTCGATCTCGGCTCTTCCGAGGCAGGAGTCTTCTGCGCGATGCTCTGTTGAGCACAGGATTCGACCCGAACACGGAGGTTTCACGATGAACTTTGACTGGCAAGCCTATTTGGACCGATCGCTGGGTGCGGAGGAAATGGCTCGACACGAGGCCGCCTTGCAGAATGATCCGGCAGCGGCGGAGGAAGTCGAAGCCCTGGGTCGCATGAGATCTGCCCTCCGGGAAGCCATTTTGGCGGAGCCTATCCCGGTGGCGCGATTGGAAAAAGCCCTGCGGCAAACCGTTCGGCCTGCCATTGTTTGGCCCTGGCGCACTGCGGCACTCACCGCCGTGACTTGCGCGGTGGCTGCCTTCGCTTTTGTCTCTTTGCGCCCCGTGAGCAGCGTTCAAAGGGTGATTCCGGACTCGATTGTTGGACAAATGATGCCGACTCCGATGATCGCTCAGGCCAAGACCTCGGACGCCGATGCGGCGGCGGAGGAAATTCGCCGGGAAGGCGGTATTCCGGCCCCCACCATTCGGTTAGCTGGCCTCGGAGCTTCGATGACATCGGCAGAATGCGGCAACTGCTGGCTCGCTTATGACTACAAAATCGGTGGCGAGATCTACACGATTATCGGTCGAAAGTCGGCAGGTATGTGGAAAGGGATGCAGAGTTTTGATGCATCGGGCAAGCGGTTGTATGAGACCACGGATGGCGTTGGTTGGCACTGCAAGGGCAGCATGAGCTATCTGGTCATCGGAGGAAACGCTGAGACGCGCCGAAAGATCGCTGCCAACGCCTGCCACGAAACTGACTCCATCAGGCTCTGATCGGATTCACTTTGGGCGGCACTGGCGGATCTTCAGCGCGGTGGCGAGAACTTCGGCATGGCTCCAGGTGAGGGGCATAACGCTGAGCGGCTCATTTGTATCGGGGTGGACTTGTTCGGGGAGTAAACCCGTGGTGGTCGAACGTTCTTGCGCCCATCTGAGCCATTGCTCCGCCTCGTCGGCTTTCCCCATCTCAGCAAGGGATTGCGCCAACCACATGGTGCAGATGACCCAAGCGTTCCCTGCGTACCCCTCCCTTACGCGACAGTAATAGTCGCCGCTGTAGCGAGCCACCCCCGAAGACTTCGTCGGGAGCAGTAGGTGATCCACCACCATTTGGTGAGCGTCTTGATGAAACCCCGCCTTGAGACTGTGAGTGAACATAGCCCCCGCCAGGACCGATGAATCGGGAGTGAAATCTGCGGTGAGCGAGTGATCTGCTCCGACTTCGAAGCGTCGCGGGATGACGCCACTGTGCGGCCGGAAGTGAGTCAGCGTGGCTTCGGACATTTCTGCGGCGGTCTGGCGCAGTCGTTCAGGATCCTCGATGAACGGCAGCCGAGACGCCGTTTCCAGCGATTCGATGACCGTCGCTACCGTCCAGAAGTGAATCCCAAAACGCTCTTCCCACAGATCCCAGCTCGGGCCTGGGAGCCCTGTGGCATGGCGATATTCCACCATCAGGTTCACCCAGTTCTGAAGGGCAACCTGTTGCTGGCCGGTCAAGAAAGGAGATTCGATCTCTCGTCGGGCCAGGTACCAGACAAGAAGAGCCGTTTCGTCTTCTTGATGCGGAAACACAATCTCCCCCGCATGGGGATGCCAGGTGGAGGCCCGGTGCCCCCTCCCGTCGTACTTCTGCCAAAGGAAACGGTTGTACTCGTACTCGGGGAGGAACTCGAGGATATTCCCCACCGGAAGGTCAAGGTCGTGTAGGGTGGAGAGAGTTAAGGCCGCATCACGCATCCAAACAAACGCGTAGTTCGACCTGTTGAACTGCATAATGTCCGAATCGACAGCTGCAAAGACGTTACCATTTGCGCCGATGTGTGAGAAAACCACTTCCACCGAACGGTCGAGCCACTCTGACATCTCCGGTGAGAAGTCTGTGAAGGCACTCCGATTTGACTCCGTGGGTTCAAGCACCGAGCTTTCGTAAGTGCAGATCTGTTGGGCGCAGGTCTCGAGCAGTGCCGCACAAGCGGTGATCACTTGGCACTTGCCTTCTCCGCGGATCAGGGCTACTGACAACCCAAAGGTGGAGTCCACACTGCCTTGCTCGATCGGCTTCCCCGAAAGCTGACCATCTTCCGCATCGCGCCAAGTGCCTTCCAGCCCCATGACTCCAGCAATGCCGCAAGCCACCTGATCAATGCCCCCATCCGAACCCCGGCCGGCAATCATCACCACTTGGTCAGATTTAAAATGAACCATCGACTCCGTTGGTTGGTGGTAGAAACAGGTGTCCCCAATGTCCGTCTCCCCGATTTTGAGCCGCTGCGATTGGTAGAGCATCAATTCTCGGTCTCGCTCTCCGTGATCCAGGAACGCGAATTCCTGCACCCAAATATCGACCTCAGCCTCCACCCATTGCCGTTTCTGAATGGTGAGCCCGATGCTGTCGCTCGTGTAGGTGGTGAGAGTCACCCCGCTCGGTTCCGATGCATGACCGACTTCCCATTCGCCCGAATCGAACCAGCTGAGACGTCCTTCGGCGTAAATTCCCTGACGAATCGGCAATCCCGCCAAATGGTTAGGTGCGCCGGGTTGGGGCCAGCAAAATTCGCGCGTGATGCCGAATCGGTCGGCGGCAACGAACAGCCGACCATTGCTCGCAATCTGATATCGTGCCATGCGCTTAGCTCAAGTCAAAGCTTTCGCCATGATCTGGGATCACCGTCTCCCAGCCCAACCGCTCGCGGATCGTTTGCTGCAGCGCAAGCTGAGCCTCATACTCACCGTGAACCAGGAAAGTCTTCTTCGGCGCCTCTTTGAAGTGGCCGAGCCAGGTGAGCATCTCCTCATAGTCGGCATGAGCGGAAAGAGACTCGATTCGGTCGATCTGCGCCCTGACTTGAACATCGCGACCGTGGATCGTCACCTCCTCGGCTCCTTCCAACAGTTGACGTCCCAGCGTCCCCTGGGCTTGATAGCCGGTGAAGAGAACGAGCGTATTGGGATCACCAGCATGAGATTTGAAATGGTGGATGATCCGACCGCCTGTCAACATGCCGCTCCCGGAAATCACCATAAACGGTCCGGGTGCGTTGTTCAACTCCTTCGACATCTCGCGATCACGCACAAAGGTCACCAAATCTCGGCGGAAGGGTGAGTTCCCTTCACTCAGATCAAGCTTCATGTTCTCATCATGATCTTCTTCGGTTTGCGAATAAAGCAAAGTCGCCGCGTTGGCCATGGGCGAGTCTACGTAGATGGGAATATTCGGCAACCGACCTTCTTTATCCAAAAGGTTGAGGTAGTAAAGCAGCTCCTGGGTGCGCCCAATCGCAAAGCTCGGCACAAGGATGCGCGTGCCACTTTCCCAAGCATCCGACATCACCCGGTAGAGGTGTTCCTTCACATCTTCCTTGGCGTGAAGTCGATCTCCATAGGTGCTCTCGATCACCAGGTATTCCGCGAAATCCATAGGGGTCGGATCTTTGATGATCGGTGAATCAAGCCGCCCCAGGTCGCCGCCCATGAGAATCCGCTCCCCGTTTTCAAAGTAGATCTCCGCGAAGGCCGATCCCAAAATGTGACCCGCAGGGACGAAGCGGAACTGCGCTCCGCCGGGGAGTTTCTGCCACTCGTGATAGTGCAGGGGTTCCAGAAACTTCATCGCTTCAAAGGCATCGGCTTCCGTATAAAGTGGCAAAGCCAGCTCATGGCGCGAAGTCTTGTGTTTGTTGTGGAATCTCGCTTCCTCTTCCTGCAATCGGCCTCCGTCGGGCAGGCTCACTCGGCACAACCCTCGCGTGCCGAAGGTGCAAAACACCGGCCCTCGGTAACCCATTTTCACCAGCCTAGGAAGGTAGCCAATGTGGTCCGTATGGGCGTGAGTCAGGATCACGGCATCAATGGAATGGGGTTCCACTGGAAAATCCTTCCAGTTCAGTTCCCGAAGCTCTCTCGCCCCTTGGAACATCCCGCAGTCGACAAGGATGCGCTTTCCGTTCAATTCCAGCATGTGCCGAGAACCAGTGACCGTACGCGCCGCCCCATGAAACGTAATCGTCGAGGACATGCCTCCAGTATGGCGCGGTATCCTCACTTTGTGCCGCATATCGACGTCGCTCTGATTGGAGGAACCGGAATCGGAAGCCGCCTTGCTCAGCTGGGAGGGAAACCCTTGCACCTACCGACCCCATTTGGCATGCTCCGAGGATCGGTTTTGCAACACCAAGGCTCCTCCATTCTGCTGGTGCAGCGTCACGCCGCCGGACACAAAGTGCCTCCTCACCGAGTGAACTACCTCGCCATGGCGAGCGGCTTGGCGCAACTGGGTGTAAAGGGATGTATGAGTTCGGCAGCCGTAGGATGTCTGCGCCCGGAATGGCCGGTCGGCACGCTTCTGAATTGCGACGATTTTCTTGACCTCAGCGGACGCCGACTTACCCAATTCCACCGAACGGTGGAGCATGTCGATTTCACACGCCCGTTCAGCCTCCACCCCCTGATTCATCAGGTTTCCTCATCTCTCGGAATGGATGTTCAGCAAGGTGCGACGTATCTCACCAACGATGGCCCGCGATATGAAACCCCTGCCGAGATCAAAATGATGAGGACTCTCGGAGCCGACATTGTCGGCATGACCGCTTCCACCGAGGCCATCGCCCTCCGGGAGGCCGGAGTCCCCTACGGATGTATCGCCGTCGTGACCAACCTCGCGGCAGGCCTCTCACCCACTGATCTCCACCACGGCGAAGTCACGGATGTGATGAATGAGCGCGGTCACCTCGTCGTCGATCTGATGCTCGCCTGCGCGCTCGAACTCACTCATCACCCGCTCCCTGCGTAACCGCCATTCACCTAACACAAAGGAGAGAACTCATCGTCCCCCGCAAGACCCTCACGCTCGCCCTCAGTCTTTGCCCGGGAATCGGGGCAAAGACGGTGACGCGCATCCTCACGCGAAATGATGTTCTCGGGCGCACCGAGGAGGAGTTTCTGCGTCTCGGAGAGCAAGCCTTGGTCGAGGAGTACAAGCTGAAGCCCGCCATCGCCATGCGCTGGCATTTCGAGCGGAGCAGGCTCCTCACCCAAGCCAAAGCGGACGAAACCCGGCTTGAGCAGTTCGGCGTGACCCTTGTCACCGCTGCCGATGCCTCCTACCCTCGGCAAATCGAAAACTTCGATCCCGATGCCGCGGCGATGCTCTATCTGTACGGCAATCGGCGCCTTCTCTCGGCCGATACCTTCTGCGTCCTCAGTAGTCGGAACAGCCCTCCCGAGGCCCTCAGCGAGATCGAATTGCGCACCGAAGAACATGTCCTTCGAGGGAAGATCCTGGTCACCGGCCATGACACCGAAGCCTATCAACGAAGCGCCGTCACCAGTCTCCGCTGGGGCTCGCCCAGAATCGTCGTGCTCGATAGCGGGTTCTTTCAGGTGATGGGCGATGAGCTCCGCAACGAGCTGTTCCCTGCCGCTCGGCTCTGGCGCTACGAATTCGATGCTCAAACCGATCTCGCCATCGCCGCAGTGGCGCCCATGGGGAGCTATCATCGCAACAGCAACCGAATCCGCGACCGCATCGTGGCGGGTCTCAGCCTCACTCAGGATTACATCATTGTCAGCCCGGGCGGCAACATGGAAAAGCTCGCACGACTCGCTGCCCGCGCAGGTCGCCACGCCAGCATCAGCGAACTCAGCCCCGTTTTCGACCCCTTTGTCGCCATGGGACTCCAGCCGCTTCCCGTGAGTCGCCGACGCTGAACCTCCATAATTGAATCCATGTCCAGCCAATTCGGCACGATCTTCCGCATCTCCACATTCGGCGAATCGCATGGCGTCGGCGTTGGAGTCGTGATTGATGGCTGCCCGTCGCGCCTGCCGATCACCGAGGAAGAGATCCAGCGTGAACTCGATCGAAGGCGCCCTGGACAAAGCAAGATCGTCACCCAGCGACAAGAGGGCGATCGCATCGAAATCCTGAGCGGCGTGATTGATGGCCTCACCCTGGGCACCCCGATTGCTCTGCTCGTCCGAAATCAGGATGCGCGCAGCCGTGATTACGATGAAATGAAGGACAAGTATCGTCCTTCTCACGCCGATTTTGCCTACGATGCCAAGTACGGCATTCGGGCTTGGTCGGGGGGCGGCCGGGCCAGCGCGCGGGAGACGATTGGTCGGGTTGCCGCTGGAGCCATTGCCCAGAAGATTCTCCGCGAACGGTTCGGTGTGGAGATCGTTGCCTGGGTCGACCGGGTCCAGTCGATCCAGGCGCAAGTGGACTCGGACTCTGTGACGCGGGAACAGGTCGAATCAAACATTGTGCGATGCCCTGATCCCACCATCGCGGAAGCAATGATCGCTCGGATAGAAGAAGTCCGAAAAGCCGGCGACAGCATCGGTGGAACGGTTCGGTGCATCGTACGAGGAGTTCCGGCTGGGTGGGGCGAACCGGTGTTCGATAAACTCGAAGCGGATCTGGCCAAGGCCCTGATGAGCTTGCCCGCGAGCAAGTCGTTTGAAATCGGGAGCGGGCTAGAGGGCACCTTCATGCTCGGCAGCGAACACAACGATGCCTATCGCGCCGATGATTCGAAAACCGTGACGACTCCGACCAACCGGAGCGGTGGCATCCAGGGAGGAATCAGCAACGGCATGCCGATTGAGCTCTGCGTCGGGTTTAAGCCGGTGGCGACGATTCTTCATGAGCAGGACACGGTCACCACTGAGTTCGAGAACACCACGCTCAAGGGCCGTGGTCGCCACGATCCCTGCGTCCTCCCTCGTGCGGTTCCGATGGTCGAGTCGATGGTCGCTCTCGTCCTCGTGGATCATGCCTTGAGGCATGAGTCCGTAAAAGCGTCTCGCGGCAAGTAGGGTTGATCTCCGAGCATGACGCTCGGTTCCCGGGCGCATAGGAATTCGTCGTTCTCTCCGCATGCTCGCCCGCCACCGACTCCCGTCGGGGGAGGCTCGGATCCTAGAGACGCTGCTCTCTCTCCACGACTCAACATCAGGTCTGGAGAATATCTTCGCAACCATATCGGCGCCGCTCGGTTCAGAACCAGAGGACGACTCTTGGACTCGCCCGCCACCGATTCCCATGTGCTGTGACATGACATCCTTGACACTCCGAGACAGGACATTGTTGACACATGCCTTTCTCGGGTTGGTCGGTTATGGATTCGCGTCTTT
>JAIUNY010000004.1 GCA_020161505.1 Armatimonadota bacterium
CATTGCTGGCAGCGTTGCGATAGGTGCGCGCACATGGCTCGGTATCGGCGCCGTTGCCAAGCAGGGCATCCAGATTGGCGCAGATGTTGTCGTTGGCGCCGGCGCTGTTTGCGTCGCCAATATTCGTGATGGGGTGACGGTTGTGGGTGTGCCGGCTCGGGAGGTCAACAAAATTGCGTAGCGCGGTGGAAATGGCCTCGAGGGCCGATCCTTTCCCCATCTGGCCTTCTTTCGGGGCCGATGAGCGTGCAGCTGTGGATCGGGTGCTGGTTTCAGGCAAGGTCAACTATTGGACCGGCGAGGAGGCGCGTAACTTTGAACGCGAGTACGCCGCCGAGGCGCGGACGGCGCACGCGATCGCATTGGCTAACGGTACCCTCGCGCTGGAGCTGGCGCTCAATGTGCTGAACGTCGGGCCGGGCGATGAAGTGGTAACGAGCCCGCGGACGTTCATTGCCTCCGCCAGCTGTGCTGTGATGCGCGGAGCGACACCTGTATTCGCGGACGTCTGTCGCGATAGTCAGAATATCACCGCGGAATCCATCGAACGCGTTCTGACGTCGCGAACGAAGGCGATCATCGTTGTGCATCTTGCAGGTTGGCCCTGCGAAATGGACCAAATACTCCAGCTGGCGGTGTCACGTGGCATCGTAGTCATCGAAGACTGCGCTCAGGCCCACGGGGCGCGGATTGATGGCAAGAGCGTCGGTTCGACTGGGCACTGCAACTCGTGGTCGTTTTGCCAAGACAAGATCATGACCACGGCGGGAGAGGGGGGATTTGTCTCGCTGAATGACGACGAAATGTGGTCGCGAATTTGGAGCTACAAGGATCACGGGAAGAGCTTTGAGGCGGTTTACAAGCGCGAGCATGCCCCGGGATTCCGGTGGTTGCATGAATCGATTGGGAGCAACTGGCGGCTGACCGAGCCTCAGTCGGCGATTGGCCGGGTTCAGTTGCGGAAGCTCCCGGAATGGGTGGAGACGCGGCGGGCGAATGCGGCGGTTCTGACGGAGATTCTCGGGGATTTGGATGTGATTCGGATTCCTCAGCCGCGTGAGGGGCTTTACCACTCGATGTACAAGTACTACGTGTATTTGAACCCAGATCGGATGGCGGACGGGTGGACTCAGCTGCGGGTGGTTGAGGAGATTTCTGCGCAGGGGATTCCGGCTTTTGTCGGGTCGTGCAGCGAGATTTATCGTGAGAAAGCGATTGCGGATCTCGGGCTCGCGCCGGAGCAGGCTCTGCCGGTGGCGAAGGAGCTGGGGGAGACCTCGTTGATGTTCTTGGTGCATCCCACGCTGGATCGGGCGTTTATGGAGCGTGCGGCGGGCGTGATTCGGGATGTTCTGCTCCGGGCGACCAGGGCGTAGCCCGGAGCATTGATTTTGTTTTCAGTCGACCGGCCAGCGACGCTGCAAGCGCTGATAAGCCGCCTCCCTACCGGCTGCACAGCATCCTCTCAAAGCGAGAAGCGAATTGCCGCCCTCTCGATGAATTCCCAGCTTCAAGGACCTGCCACAACAGTCAGGGCAACAGAATCCGCTCAGTTCATCTCGGAATAAGTTTAGCTTTTTGCGGATCAGTGACTCCCGTTCTTTGGCCATGAGTCGTGCTTGGCGACGGATCATCTTTTCGAGCTCATTGAAATTGTTCATTTCAAAATTTCAGACGACATTGCCAAATTTGTATCGATACAGCATTCGGCGTGATCCACGGCCAAGCGGCGTAGTATCCTTGCGGGCATGAATGTCCGACCCTTGTTTTTGCTGGCCTGCGCTTGCGCGGCGACTGCGGGATTTGCCCAGGTTGAGTTGATTGGGCGCGATCAGTATCCGCAGTTTCGAGGGGCTTCGGGGTTGCCGGGGAGCGGCGCTCCGGTGCGTCCGGTTGGGGGGATCGGGCTGGGAGGCGCATGGACTCTGACGACGCCGATTGCCTACAGTCTGGGGCATTGGCAGTTCTTCGTGGGCGGGAGTTTGCTGAGCACGGATGGCGCGATTCCGCCGTTTGCGAAGAACAGCGGCAGTGCGGAAGCCCTGAACAGCAACGGCACTTTTTGGCAAATGGGGGGATTCAAGTTTGGTGACCTGGGGGATTTGACTCTGGCGAACATGTTTGTGAGTACGGAAGGAGACAACGGGAGCAACGTTCACTTCCGGTTCAATGTGGGGGATCCTCGGGTGGGGTTCGCGGTGGGGATTCAGGACACGGCGGGCCAGGTCGGTTCGGCGGGCGATGTTTTCCCGGCGGATGATGTGCGCACGTCTCGGTCGGCTTATGGGGTCGTGACTCTGGCGGTCGGGGAGAAGAGTTTTGTGAGCGCAGGCTGGGGGACGCGTCGGTTTGAGAAGGGGTTCGCGAGCGCGACTCACTGGGTGTCGGATCGGTGGGCGGTGTTCACCGAGTTTGAAGGGAAGCACTGGAACGTGGGGGCGGGCTATGGGTTTGGCTACGCCGGGTTCTCGGTGAGGGGGAGCCGTGCCGAAGGGTTTATGAGCTTCGGCACGGTGCGAGGGCAGTACCCGTTCTGGTCGGTGGGCGTCGGGTTTTAGGGGGTTAGCGGTCTTTGAAGTAGCTCAAAAGGGCCTTAGCGTCTGCCCTTGCCTCAGCGCGGTACTCGGGGGTATTCCTTACATGCCCAGGAGGAAGACGACTAATGTATTCTGAGCGTAGCGCGATGCTCTTCTCGGTCAACGATTTGCTGAGTGGCATTTCTAAGATGGCAACCCACTTGTAACTCTCTGCAAGGAAGATAAGTCGAGAGCCTTGTCGGAATTTCAGCTTCTCCTGTTTCTCTAGTAGCTTCAGCAAGGTCGTCCGATTCACCCCCACCTCAGGGTTCATCGCAGCCCAGAGGATGTAGTGTTGTTCCAGCTCGGTATCTGCTTGATTCTTGGCATAGAGCTTTTCGATGAGTTTGTTTCCTGCAAATGTGTCGTGTCCGGAAGTGCGATAGATGCAAATTGCAAGAGTGCGCGTAAAGTGAAACGAGTCCACAGGTTTCGTCCATGATCTCATTGCATTTCTGAATTTTCGAAGCTGAGGCCCCATTCCGCTAATTCGCCCTACGTTGCCGTCGCTGAGCAGTATCTCGTACCAAGCAAGGGCACGCATAAAAAGTATGCTATCTATTGGATCGTTTAGGAATGCGTTTGAGTGAAAAATGAACTTATCTGCACAAGCCCTCTCGTCGATGAAGCCGTCCTTTCCGTAGAAAGGACGGACGTCGTCGAGGATTTGGGAGTAGGCTTTGTCCTGTCTGCTCCATTCGCCTCTCGCCCACTGTGGGAGAAGGTCGGGGTGGTGAGAGCCCGAACTGAGGACAAGTGCTAGACTAATCAGGGGCATGTTGTTTAGTCTTTCCAGTGGGCGGTCTGCTTTCGTTTCTCTCTGATGGAATCAAACACTTTCGCCCTGTAGTCGGCAGTGTTGTTGTTGATGTGTCCCGGAGGAAGCGCTGCGAGATAGTCTAGCTTGAGTTGGAATCCTTTCTCCATCAGACGCCTGCTTGGTGGTGCGTGGAAGCTAGCGAAGTTGTAGCACATACTCAATGTGAAGAGTCGAGTACCTTTACGGAACTCAATTTTCTCCTGCTTCTGAAGAAGTCGCTCAATCGGGAGTCGACTGGGAGATACTTCCTGATTCATACAGAGCCATACGATGTAGATGAGTTCAAGCTCCGTGTCCGACGGGTCTTTGGCGTACAGCTTCTCTAAAAGTCGGTTTTCGACAAACATGTCTGGCGACGTGGTGAGGTACGTGCAAATTGCCATGGTTCTTACGAAAGAGAAAGAATCTACAGGCCTGCTCCATAGTCTCATGGACTGAATGAACTTTCGCTGAATGAGGGCGCGGCTTTCCGTGCGTGCGAAGTTGTAGTCAGAATAGGTTAGCTCGTGCCAAGCCAAGGCTCGCATGAGCTTAAGACTGTTGCCCTTATCTTGCAAGTATTGATTGACGTGGTACTCGTACTTCTTCTCCACGACATCCTCGTCGATGAAGCCGTCCTTTCCGTAGAAAGGGCGCACTTCGTCGAGGATCTGAGAATAGGCTTTGTCTTGCCTGCTCCATTCGCCTCGCGCCCACTGCTGTAGAGGAGCCCGTACCGGGCTCCTCGCGACTTGACCGAGCAGGAGTATTGCTGAAATTACTCCCATAGGTGATCAGTACTTCCAATGTGCAACTTGCTTTCTCTCCTCTCGCATGGACTCGAACACCTTCGCCCGATACTCTGCAGTGTTGTTCACGTGGCCTGGCGGAAGAGCCGACAGATAGTTCAATTTGAGCTGGAAACCTTTCTCAAGTAGCCTGCGACTCGGCGTTTCATGCGAACTCATGAAACTGTAACACATGCTCAACGTGAATAACCTGGCACCTTTGCGAAACTCAAGCTTCTCCTGCTTCTGCAGAAGTTTCTCGATGGTGAGGCGGCTTGGCGATATGCTCGGGTTCATGCTGAGCCAAACGATATAGATCAGCTCGAGCTCCGTGTCTGACTGATCTTTGGCGTAGAGCTTCTCGAGAAGGCGATTCTCGGAAAACATATCCGGCGATGTCGTGAGGTACGTGCATATTGCCATTGTTCGCACAAAAGAAAAGGAATCAACTGGCCTGCTCCACAGTCGCATAGCCTGCAGAAATTTCTTCCTGCTCCGATCAGTTGCGGCGTCATCGAAGATATCGGAGTCCGAACATGCAAGTTCGTGCCAGGCAAGTGCTCGCATGAGTTTCAGGCTGCTGCCTCGATCCTGGACAAATGCTTGTGCATGGAAGCGATACTTTTGTGCTACTAAATCCTTATTGATGAAGCCGTCTTTTCCGTAGAATGGACGGACTTCGTCGAGGATCTGAGAGTAGGCTTTGTCTTGTCGACTCCATTCGCCTCTTGCCCATTGTTGGATCAGATTCGATTGCTGAGAGAGGAGAACTGCGCCCAGCGCAAGTGCTGAAGTCATTTCCTTACTCTCTCCACCAAGTCGACGGGATTTGGTGTTCTTTTGTGCCGAGCCAGTACAGTGTCCGCCAAACACCTTGTTGCGGATTGGGATCATATTCATATATCAAATCCATTCCCTGGAAACCCTGCACACCAAACTTCTGCGCGAGATGGACTTTAACATCCGAAGCTTCCATCAGCTGGGCTTGCCATTTGAATAGGTCTCCGTATTCACGCGCACTTGCACCAGCGGGCATTCCTGCTACGTGCGTCCACCAGTTTGTCGGGAACACTTTATACTGCAACGCCCTAGTATGGTCGATTTGAATCTCCTCTGTCACTTCGTTGACAACTGTCGAAGTGATGCCGGCTATGGCGGCCAACGCGGCTGTCATAGGATTCCCGCCTGCTGCGGCAAGATCCATTACGCCAGCGGCCAGTTCGACAAATGGGCCGACAAACGTGAGGTTTCCGGTAAAGGTTGTTCCTGGTTCCATCTTTGGAGTCATGTCTACCCATCCACGAAGGTCGTGAATGCATACACCGGAGAACAGATCAGGGTGCACGATCTCTAGCTTCTTTCGGAGTTCTGTCGTCGCGAGAGCTCTACCTGAAACGCCGTCGTTCCACTTAAACGAGAAGTTCTGAGTCAAAGTCTCAGTTTCAGCGCAGTGCTCCGTAATGGATTCCTCTACATACAGCAAATAGCTCATAACGTGGTGCTGCATATAGTCGACCTGCCTCACTTGTGCTCCAGAGTTCGAGATAGTGGTCTGGGCAGGAAGACTTCCCGATGGCCCTGGTGAATAGGAGTAGGTGTTTGGACTTTGTGTTGTGCCGGAAAGTGGACTCGCCGAACCTTGGTGCCAGATGCTGAACGGGAACGGCACGTTCGGATCGTGGTGGAAAGTCTCTTCGGTAATCATGTTGGTCCCGATTCGCTTTTTCGCAAGGGGTCGCCCAATCCGATAGAAGATGTTGAAAGAGTCAATCCCCGTATTGCTTGGCTGGAATGGCACTGGTACGTAGCTTGCCGCGCTTCTCGTTTCGGTTGCTGAGCAGTCCTTGAAAGTGATGACGAAGTTCTGCGTACCATTAGGCGTAGCGTCCATGATTGGATCGAAGGAATTCCGAAGCGCAAGGCTCTTATTCGATGGCTTGATCTCGGCTGCGATCTCCGCATAGACAGACGCTTGCATACCCTCGGACTCCGCCTCCGCTTTGGCCGTCGGAGTTTCGTACATTGCCGCTGTTCCGGACGCGTTGATGAACTTGAGTTCGCCAGAGTGGCTGGTGTAAGCATTGTTCAGGCCCCCAATATAGTCGAAGACTTGCCGGTGCTGCCCGCCCAGTCCATTGTCGGTGGTAGCACTGCCAAAGGTACCGAAGGCCGTGTTGTAGTACGCGTTGGCGGTTTGAAAACACTCGATCGGGACGTTCTTACTTGGAGTGCCGAGGCCTTGGTATGCCAAGTAGATCACGTACTTACCCTCCGCCGTCCACTTGGCGGACATGTTCGCTCCTGCAGGAATCGAATACTGCATCCCTGTCGGCACATTGTTGACCTTCCACTGGCCTCCGAGTCCGTCATTTTGATTTCGGGTTCTGGTTTCCGTAGTCACAACTCCGTTGTAGTTGTTCACGAGCACCACGGTGTCTGTGATGTGCTTTTCAATCGACGTGATCACCCAGCCTTGGCCGACGGCGACTTGACCACCGCCTCCTCCGCCACCTGGATCGCCACCGCCCATGCCTTGCGCGAGAGCGGGTTGGACCGAGAGGGCGAGAGCCGCCATCACGAGGATCAGAACACTAGATCGACCGCGCCGCTTTTGTGCGGGGGGGGGGTAGGAGTAGCCATGGTGGCTTGAGTGCTGGAACTTGTTGCGAGTTTTTCTGGGGAGGATTTCATTTCATCTCCTCTTACATCACCAATCTTACAGAGAAAGTCGATGACTGTAAAGCCCTTGAGTGAAAATTCACGAAAAATCGTGGCTCGTCGCTTGGGAACAAGCAGCGAGCCACGATTTTCTGGGAGGAGCCGGGGGTGATTACACGCTCGGGCGTTGCATGGAGGAGATTTCGGTGGCGTATTTTTCCTTCACGACCTTCCGGCGAACCTTGAGACTCGGGGTGAGTTCGCCGTCGTCAACCGAGAACGCCTTGCCGACCAAAACGTGCCGCTTGACCTTCTCGAAGTCGGCGAGCTGCTTGTTGGCGGCATCGACTTCCTTCTTGATCAGGGCCTTCACGTCGTCGCGGGTGACGAGGGCGGAGGGGTGCTTTTCCGTGACGCCTTGCGTCGCCAGCCAGGCGGAAATCCGGTCGAACTCTGGCACGATGAGGGCGCAGCAGTATTCCATTCCATCGCCGAGGAGCACGACCTCGGAGATGAAGTCGCTCTCTTTGAGCTTATTTTCCACCGGCTGAGGGGCGACGTTTTTGCCGTTGCCCAGGACGAGAAGATCCTTCTTGCGGTCGGTGATTTTGAGATACGGGCCGTCGAACACCCCGATGTCGCCGGTGTGGAACCAGCCGTCGGCATCAATGGCTTCTCGGGTGGCGTCGGGCAGGTTGTAGTATCCGAGCATCACCGAATCGCCCTTGATGAGGATCTCGCCATCGGCGGCGATCTTCATTTCCACACCCTTGATGGCGGGGCCAACGGTTTCGGGGCGGTTGTCATGCGGTGGGTTCAGACTGCTGGCGGCAGTGGTTTCGGTGAGACCGTAGCCTTGCAGAACCGTGATGTTGAAGGCAAGGAAGAACTCAGTGACGTGGGGAGGCAGGGCCGCTCCGCCGGAGACAAAGAACTTGAGTCGGCTGCCGGTGCGCTCGCGAATCTTCGCTCCGACGAGCTTATCGAGGACTCCGGCGAGAGGGGCGAACCCGCCCTTCACCTTGGTCATGCCTTGGGATTGGGCGAGGGCGAACAGTTTCTGCCGGATGGGAGGCTGCTTGCTGACGTTTTCAATCACGCGGGCACGGATGCTTTCGAGCATCCGGGGCACGCAGAGCACGATGCTCGGGTTGAGCTTCTGCATGTCGGTGGCGAGACTGGCGACGTTGGTGTAGGCGACGGTCGCGCCGACGGCCATCGGGAGCACGTGTCCGGCATATCGCTCGAACACGTGGCTGAGGGGGAGCCAGCTGAGGAAGAGATCGGTGTTCTCGATGGGAAGCGTGTCGCGGATATTGTCGCTGAGCTGAGTGAAGTTGCGGTGGGCGAGCATCACGCCCTTGGGTTGGCCCGTGGTTCCGCTGGTGTAGATCAGGGTCGCGAGTTCGCTGGGTTCAACAAGGTCGATGCTGGCTTCCCACTGCTGGCGGTCGAGAGTGGAATTCGCGCCGAACTCGGAGATCGGATTGGATTGCCCGGCTTCCCAGGTCACCAGTTTGATGCCGGTGAGCTTGGCGACCTGCTTATCATCGCTGCAGATGGCAACGGATGCGCCGCAGTCGTTGGCGATGTATTGAGCTTGGTCGGGGGGAAGGGTGGGGTAGATCGGAACTGTGACGACACCGAGAGTCTGGGCGGCCCAGTCGGTGAGAGCCCACTCAAATCCGGTTTCTCCCATGATGACGACGCGGTCGCCGCGCTTGAGCCCGAGCGCATCGAGGGCTTTGGCCCGCGAGTAGGCGCATTCAAAGAACTCGGAGTAGGTCATGGACCGGTGGTTCTTGCCCTCCGGGATCATGTGGGAAACTTTGTCCGGGTAGTTCCGGACAGATCGGCGGAGCATGGCGCCCAGCGACTTCGGCGTCGTTGTGTCAATCATTACGGTTCCGTACAGATTACGTGATCGGTGATCTTACCGTCTCATTTTGCCTGAAAGCAGGGCTGTGGGTAACCCCGGAGGTTCGGCAGGACGTTAGATAGGTGATGGTTCTCGCGCTTGCCGTGATGGTGGAATCGATGGTGGCCCAGCCGCATCCTCTGATGCAGAGATTTGCGGCGTTGCCTGCGATTTCGGTCGCCCCGCTGGTGAAATCAGATCCGGAGCGCGGGACGGCCAAAGGGCTGACCAAGGTTTATCGAGGGCCAGGAGAGAATGTGATTTCTCTCGACAATGGTTTGGCGCGGATCAGTTTTGATGTGGGGAAAAACGGCGTGACATCGGGCATGGTGCATCGGGGGGATGCTTCGGTGACAAGGAATTGGGCGGAGCCGGGGCTTGGGATCAACTCGGTGATAGAGCCGCTATGGACTCAGTCGGAAGGGGGCTGGGTTCTGAGCTCGGCAGGGCACGGCATGATCGGCAAGCCGTTTGATCTGGGAACGATGATGGTGCCCGCGCTCTGGCCTCCTCGGGGGATGGGTCTGCGGCTCTCGTACACACGGCCCGATTTGCCAGCCGTGCAGGTGGATTCGGTTTTCGAATTGCTGGATGGTGAGCGGGCGGCTCTGCATCGCCTCGTGATTCGGAATCTGGGGCAGGCTCCGATCAAGCTGGATCGTCTGGAGGATGCGAGCGGGGAATGGCCGATGCAGCTCACCGAGGGGCCAGAGGTGGACTTGGTGGTGCGCGGTGGGGGTGTCGTGGAGTTTTTGCCTCGGTGGATTCTGCTGGAGCCGAAGAGGTCGCCAGAGATTTTGAAGGTGACTCAACCCTACGGTCTTGGGCATCTCAAGGGTGGGGTGGTGGCTCCAGCGCTTGGTGCGCCGACGATGGAGATTCGGGAGCCGGTGATTGTTCCCGCCACGCTGGTTCCGTATCTGTTTGATCTGACCTCGGGCGAAGAGAAGTCCGTTCAGGATTTGACCTCGGCGGTGAGGAAGGCGGGTCAGGCGGCGATTTTGGAGGTCGATTTGACCGTGTTGGCGGCGGCGGATTCGGAGCGGACCGGAGGGGCGGGAACGCCGATTTGTCTGGATTCGTCGTTCGGGCTGAAGGTTCGGCAGCAGTTGCCGCTCTTGGTCAAGCGGCTCGGGTTCCAGGCAGTGATCCTCTCGGGGGCGTTGCCGGGGTCGTGCGGGAGCAAGGGGCACACCGCGCACCAGAATCTGCGGGATTCCGCGTTCGAGAATGAGCGGAAGGCTCGGTTGCTGATGGAGTCGTTGCTTCGGCAGGGGGTGCATGTGAAGTCGAGTCTGCGGTTGTATGGGCCGGTGAATTGAGGGAGATTGGGTCGTCTGTGAGGCTCGGAGCGGGTGGTGGGCCCGCCCCTCCCGACCGTTGGGCACCCTCCCCGAGTCAAGCTCGGAGAGGGCGTCGATTGGAGATCGTCTGTTGGATTTGGGAGGAGTCGCACGGAGCCACAGGAGCATGGGTGCCCCGAGCCCTTTAGGGTCGGGATGGGCAGACTTCCAATCGACGTCCTCCCCAAAATCTCCCTTTTTGGGGGAGGATGCCCCGAGGGGGCAGGAAGGGGTTCCGTACTCGGCTGGGCGTTAGCCCCGTCGAGCCCGCGCTCTGCTTGTTTTCGGTCGGGCCTGCGGCCCCGAATCCTCTCCGAGGATTCGGATTTTCCCCCTCCCGCCCTTTGGGCACCCTCCCCCGACGGGAGTGTGCTGTGACATGACATCCTTGACACTCCGAGACAGGACATTGTTGACACATGCCTTTCTCGGGTTGGTCGGTTATGGATTCGCGTCTTTTACTTGTTCATCGCGTTCTGGTCGAAGGCAGTAGTGTGGCGTTGGCTGCTCGTCTGGCAGGGGTGAGTCGCGAGACGGCGTACCGCTGGATTCGCAGAGCCAAAGAAGTTGGCATCGACGAATTGCGCGAGCACTCGCGGCGACCCCACACCAGCCCTCTTGAGACTCCGGAGGAGGTGGTGAGTGCATTGCTTGCTCTCAGGCAGCGTTACCCTCTGTTCGGCCCCTTAAAGCTTTGCGCCCTTCTCGATGTTCCGCTCAACCCCCGAACGGCGGCCCGTATCCTCAAACGACACGGATACTCGCAACCCAAGCAACTCATGCCCGAAGAAATCCTCCAGAGATTTGAGCGCAGCCAGAGCAACGAACTCTGGCAAATGGACTTTAAGGGCCTCAAAAGACGCGGGCAGGGCTACGAAATTCTGAGCATTTTAGATGATGCAACGCGTTGCTGCTTGGCCTTGAAAGCCCTTCCCGACCAGCGGCTTGTGAGCGTCTGGGAGACCCTCTGGTCTCTCTTTGGTGAAGTCGGCCTCCCTGATGAAATTCTTTCTGACAACGGCCCAGCATTTGGAAGTGGAGGCGTTTGGAGGCTCTCCAAACTGGATGCTATGCTCCTGCGGCTCGGAATCCGGCCCACGCACGGGCGGCCTTACCACCCTCAAACTCAAGGCAAAGTGGAGCGCTTTCATGGCACTCTGCAACAAGAAGTTGGCCCTGATCTGTATGCTCCTACTTTTGAGGAGGCAGAGCAAAGGTTGGAGCAGTTTCGGGCTTTTTACAACTGGCAGCGACCGCACCAGGCCCTTGACCAAAAGTTTCCGGGCAGCCTGTATCGCCCCTCCAAGAAACACCGACCATCCACCCTCCCAGAGCCCAACTACCCGGCCGGATCTCAGATTCGCAGAACTGAACAAGATGGCTACTTTCAGTTCAAAGGCCAGGGCTACAGAGCAGGCAAAGGCCTGGCCAGACAAGCCATCGCCATCCGGGAATGCAGCACCACAGGAGTGCTTGAAGTCTACTTCTGCGATGTCAAACTCGCACCCCTTGACGACCTCAAAGTGTCACGGATGTCGTGTCCTGAAGTGTCACGAATGTATTGACACTTGACACCGGGAAGCGGTGGGGTGCGGGCGGCCCATGCAATGGAAGGAGAAGAGCTTGGCCTACTGAGGCTTCTCCAATTCAAGACACTCTACGGCAACTTGAAGAGGGCGGTCATATTCTCACCGCCGAGGCCAGCAGAGATCGCTTCCGAAGTCCGTGCTCGGATCGCCTCCAGAACCGGGCCGCTTTCGGTGTAGCGTAAGTCTTTGTCAAGCAACTCCACGGGAAAGAGCGGCGCGAACTGCCCGTTCAGCATCATGGATCCGTTGATTTTGGCCACCGGGCTGAGAACCGGTGTTGCGCCGATGACCTCCCAAGCCTGAGCTTGGTCGAGACCCTGATCCCCGATCCAGCGCAAGATTTCTGCCACCGCAGCGACCTGAACCCCCAGCAGAGCATTCACCGCGAGCTTCACCACGGCGCCCGCACCGGCTTCTCCCACCGGATGCACCGCTCCCCCCATGGCGAGAAGAAGTGGAGTCGCCGCGTCTACGGCCGAGGCCTCCCCGGCGGCGAAGAAGATCAGTGCCTTTGCCTCTGCCTGGGGGAGTGATCCGCTGAGTGGAGCCTCCACCCAAGCCAACCCTCGTTCCGCCGCCAACGCCGCCATCTCGCGTGCATGATCGACGGAGATCGTCGAGGATTCGATGGCCAAGGTTCCGGGGGCGAGCAAGGGCAAAACCTGCTCCACCCAAATCTCCCGCGAAGCCTCGTCGTCCCGCACCATGCTGATGATCGCCTCGGCCCCTTTGACCGCGCGTGCGAGATCGGGCTGAAGGTGAGGGTGCAAGGGGCTCTCCGGAGAAATTCTCCCCGGAGAGCGCGTCCAAACCGTGACCTCGAATCCGGCATCAATCAGCGATTGAGCCATGCGCGATCCCATCGCGCCGAGTCCAAGAAAAGTGATGCGCTTCATGCTTTCGCTCCTCAAACCGCCACGCGCTGCGAGGGATGAACCCATGCAAAGGGTCGAACCGGAGCATCCACCTCGGTCTTTGCGAGAGCGTTGGTGTAGTTGCTCAGAGTTTTGGCGGCAAGACCGACGATCACCTCGAGCATTTGTTGGCGAGTGTAGCCTGCCCGATCCATCGATTCAATGGCTGCCTCAGAAACATGACCGCGATTCTCAATCATCTCTCGGGTGAAGCGGCGAAGGGTCTCCAGCCGGGCATCGGCAATCGGTGTGCCTTCGCGCAGAGCTTCGATCACGTCCTTCGGTGCGCCGATTGCGCCCATCAGATAGGTGTGGCCGGGCACGCAGTAGTGGCAGTTGTTCTCGTAGTTCGCCGTCATCATCACGACTTGCTGCTCAATCGGGGTGAGGCTGGTTTGGGAAACGAGGTCAAACACGTTGAGGTAGGCCTCATAGAGAGCCGGCGATTCCGCCATCACCGCGTGGAGATTCGGGAGGAAGCCATAGGCGGCCTTCGATTTCTCGATCAGCGGAAGGGAAGCGGTCGGGGCAGTGGTCGGCGTGTGTTGAGTGAATTTCATTGTTTTGTCCGTGTGTGCTTTTCTGCAACACGATCATTTTCAGGCATGCGCAACTGGTAGATAAAGAGGCCTTTTTGTCAATGATTCCGGCGTAGAATGCAGGAATGGTGTTGCGCGACCTTGAAATATTCGTGGAGGTGGCGCGGAAGGGGAACTTTGCCACCGTGGCCCGGGATCGCGATGTCGATGCCACGACCATTGCACGGTCCATTCAGAGCCTGGAGCAAGAACTCGGCATTCCTCTCTTCACCCGGACAACGCGTCGTGTGACCCTGACGGATTCCGGCGAAAGGTATCTGGAACGGGTCGGCGGCCTGATTGAGGACCTCATTGATGCGGGAGAAGAAGCTCAAGCCCTGCACCGGGAGCCTCGGGGCCGGATCCGCATCCAAGGGCCGGTGAGTTTCTCTGAGCTGAATGTCGTGCCGCTGCTCCCGGGCTTCTTCCAAGCGCACCCTGGCATCGAAGTTGATCTGATCCTCAGCGATGAACCCCTCGATCTCATGGCCCAGCGGATTGACTTAGCCCTCAGGCTTGGCCCGGTTCACCTGAGCGGATCACACCGAGTTTCGCTTCTCGCCCAAATGGTGAGTCGCGTGGTCGCCACGCCGACCTACTTGGCGGCAAGCCCTCCTCTTCGCACGCCCGAAGATCTCGCACGCCATCCTTGCCTGCTCCTGGACATGCCAGGGTTTGGAGGCCAGTGGTTCTACCGATCCAGTGAAGCCAGCTCCATTCAGTCGGTACCGGTGAGCGGTCCTTTGCGCACCTCCAATGCGATCGCCCTCAAGCAGATGACCCTTGCTCATGGTGGCCTCAGTCTCCAGGCCGACTGGATGGTCGGCAAGGAACTCGCCTCCGGGGATCTGGTCGATGTGTTTCCGCAGCACGAGTGGACCGCGAGCTTCTTTGGCAATGCGATGTTTACCGTTTTGCCACCAGGGAGCCGGATGCCTCGCAAGACCAAAGCCTTCCTCGACTATCTCCGCCATGCCTTCCGATCCGGACCAATCTGGTCCGTGTTTGGTCGACTTCCGGAGCCGTAACCTGAAACGAAGAAAAGAGCCCACCGCTCCGGGAAGGCGGTGGGCTCAACCATTGCAAGCAAGAAGTCAGCGAATGCTATTGGGAAGCGCGCAGAGCGCGGTCGAGATCTTGGATGAGGTCATCCACGTTCTCAAGCCCGACACTCAGGCGAATAAAGTCGGCCGTGACACCGGTCGAGAGTTGCTCGTCCGGAGTCAGCTGTTGGTGAGTGGTTGAAGCCGGGTGGATGACCAGGCTCTTGGCATCGCCGATGTTCGCGAGCAAGCTGAAGATCTCCAGCTTGTCGATGAACTTGAGAGCGGCTTCGTAGCCGCCCTTGATGCCGAAGCCCAAGATCGCGCCGAACTTGCCTCGGGTGTGATACTGCGCCGCGCGCTCATAACCCGGGTTCGACTTGAGCCCCGGATAGTTCACCCAGCCGACCAGCTCGTGACCCGCCAGGAACTCAGCGACCTTGAGAGCGTTTTCGCAGTGTCGATCCATCCGGACGTGAAGGGTCTCAATCCCTTGCAGAATCTGCCACGCATTGAATGGGCTAATCGCCTGACCCTGGTCGCGCAGACCCTGAACTCGGGCCTTGAGGGCAAATGCCACATTTCCGAGACCAGGGAAGTTGCCAAAAACTTCCCAAAACTTGAGACCGTGGTAGCTCGGGTCGGGTTCGGTGAAATTCGCGAACCGACCGCTGCCCCAATCGAAGTTGCCACCATCCACGAGAATCCCGCCGATGGAGGTGCCGTGCCCGCCGAGGAACTTGGTCAGCGAATGCACCACAATGTTCGCCCCGTGATCAAACGGTCGCACTAGGTAAGGCGTGGGAACCGTGTTGTCGATCATCAACGGGATGCCGTTCTCTGCCGCGATCTTGGCGACTTCAGCGATCGGGAACTGGTCGACGCGCGGGTTGCCCACGGTTTCGCCATAAAACAGCTTGGTCTTGTCGGTAATCGCCGCGCGGAAGCTCTCCGGATTCTGCGAATCGACAAACTTCACCTTGATCCCGAGCTTGGGCAAAGTGTAGTGGAAGAGATTGTAGGTTCCGCCGTAGAGCGAGGAGCCGGAGACAATCTCATCGCCCGCTTCGCAGATCGTGGTGATCGCGAGGAATTCCGCTGCTTGTCCGCTGGCCGTGGCGACCGCCATCACTCCGCCCTCTAGAGCCGCCACGCGCTGCTCCAACACGTCGGTTGTCGGGTTCATGATGCGGGTGTAGATGTTGCCGAACTCTTGCAGGCCAAAGAGCCGAGCCGCGTGGCTGGTGTCGTCGAACACGTAGCTCGTGGTCTGATAAATCGGCACGGCGCGAGATTTCGTGGTCGGATCCACGTTTTGCCCGGCGTGAAGGGCCAGAGTCTCGAAGCTCTTTTGAATACCGCCAACGGTGGTTGCCATGAAGTGCAAGGTACCAGTAATGACTCATAATCTGCGGCCCACGCTGGGCCTCGCGGTTCACCATGGAACGTGATATCGTTGAACATTGCGCTCTTGACGAATAAAATTAGTCAAACACAAGGTCGCCCCGATTCTCGTTTTGCTCGCGGATGGGACCGCATCTGCCTGGGCTCCGGTATTCTGCAGGACGACGCGATGCTGGTTCACTTTGGCGTAGACCTCTTGCACCCGGAATGGCAGGAAGCTGTGGTGTGCATTGGCACTTTTGATAGCGTCCATCGAGGCCATCGCGCCCTCATTGAGCGATCTGTCGCGATTGCCGCAGAAGAGCGGGTTCCAAGCGTCGTGGTGACCTTCGATCGCCACCCCGCAGCAACCCTGGCTCCAGAAAAGTGTCCGCCCGCCATCGCCACCCTGGAACAAAACGTCTGGCGGATGCGCGAGGCGGGTGCGAGCGTCTGCGTCATCCTTGCCTTCGATCATCATCTCGCCGAGATGACCGCGACCGACTTTCTGAACCACATTCTCATCAATAAACTTCGAGCGAAACAGCTCGTGGTCGGCCACGATTTTGCTCTCGGCAAAGGGAGGGAAGGCACGACGGACTGGCTCGCCCAACATCTGCCCACCGAAGTCCTTGAGCCAGTCACCCACCAGGGAGAGCGAGTGAGCAGCTCGGCGATTCGACGCGCCATTGCCGAGGGCCGCGTCGCCGACGCGGCTGAAATCCATGGACGGCCCTATTCCGTGAGAGGAGTGGTGGTCAAAGGCCAGCAGCTCGGCCGCACCATCGGATTCCCCACCCTCAACATTGCGCGATCGAGCGCGCAGATCGTGCCGCAAGATGGTGTCTACGCTGGCGTTGCCCACACGCGCACGGGCAAGTTCGCCGCCGCGATCAGCGTCGGCATGAGACCCGTCGTTCAAGGCAAAGCCCGCACCATCGAGGCATACCTGCTGGACTACCCCGGCGATGAGCTCTATGGGCAAACCGTCGAGGTTGGCTTCCATCATCACCTCCGCGATGAATGGTCTTTTCCAAGCCTAGAAGAATTGAAGGTTCAGATCGAACGGGATGTTGCCGAAACAAGGGAACGGATCACTCCCATTTTGAGTTAGCATCAACTCAGGAGCTTTCATTGACCGATACCGCTGTTCAACAGATTTCCGCCCTCGTGATTGAGGACGACGCGGCTATTCGCCACATGCTCAGCGTGGCCTTGCAGGACACCGAGTTTAAGCTCTTCGAGGCCGCCACCGGGCGAGCCGGGCTCGAAAATGTCACCAAGCGCCAACCGGAAGTCATCCTCCTCGATCTCGGTCTGCCTGACCAAGATGGACTCGGAATCGTCAAGAGCCTGCGGACTTGGTCGCGTGTGCCCATCATCATCATCTCGGCGGAAGGTGACGAGTTTCGGAAAGTGGAGGCCCTCGAAGCAGGTGCCGACGACTACGTCACCAAACCGTTTGGTGTCAACGAGCTCCTTGCTCGGATGAGAGTGGCCTGGCGTCGCACCAAAGAGAGCGGAGTGGCTCAAGATCAGCCCATCCTGCGATTCGGCGATGTTGAAGTGGATCAAGTGGGGCGCACGGTCACCAAAGCTGGTCTGAACATTCACCTGTCGCCCATCGAATTCCGACTGCTCACGATGCTGGCAAGCCATGCCGGGAGAGTGGTGACGCACCGGCAAATCCTCAACGAAGTCTGGGGGAGCGAGTACGCCGATGAAGCCCAGTATCTGCGGGTCTACGTGGGATATCTCCGCAAGAAACTCGAGGACGATCCTTCGCGCCCAAGCTTGATCCTCACCGAGCCCCGCATTGGCTACCGCTTGCAAGCGGATCCCTCGCGTTCCTAAGACGGCTGGAGCTGAGGGTGCGCGATGGGCAGGGTCACCGTCACGGTCGTGCCGCGCCCCGGGCCAGGGCTCTCCGCCCGTACCGATCCTCCGTGCTCCGCCACAAGTTGATCCACAATCGAGAGTCCCAGACCGAGCCCCGCCTGGCGAGGTGTCCCTGGGCCAGATATTTGGCGGAATCGGTCGAAAATGTGGGCAAGCTGATCCGCCGGAATGCCAATTCCGTTGTCCTGAACCGCGACTTCAACCCGCTCCCCGACCTCGCGAATCGAGATCCGGATTTCTGAACCTTCTTCGGAGTATTTGAGGCTGTTCGACACCAGATTCGAAAAGATCTGAATCAGCCGCAGGGCATCGCCTCGAACAAAGCAGGGCTCTCCGTCTCTTGGCCCCAAGATGTGCTTGCCTTGCTGGATCGCCATGGCTTCGTGGGCCCCGATCACGTCGGCAATCGACTCTTGAAGATCAATGATCTCCATGTGCATCTTGAGCTGACCCGTGACAATGCGGCTCATATCGAGCAAATCTTCGACGAGATGCGCTTGCTGACGCGCCGCTTTTTCGATCGCCTCCATCCCGTCGAGGACTTTCTCGTCAGTTGCCTGAGTTTTCAGAATCTCTGTCCAACCGATGATCGAGGTGAGCGGTGTGCGGAGCTCATGCGAGAGCGTCGCCACAAATTCGTCCTTGCGCTTGCTCTCCTGTTCGGCGCTGTTTCGTCGGGCTCGTTCCTCCGCGAGAAGGGCGAGCTGGGCTTGTTCCAACTGACGCTGGGCGTCCTCCGACGCGGCAAGGGCATCGGAAGCCTGCTGGCGTTTTACCAACAGCACATTGCTGACCCAGGAAACAAAGAGCCAGATGCTCCCAATTCCGACCACGGAGATCCAGGAGGAAATGTCTGGAATCCAAAAACTTCGCTCCGGAGGCAAGATGTAGTAGACGCCCAGAGTCAGCCCCAAAAGGCTCGCCACCACACCAGGCCAGAATCCACCGATCGTCGCGGCAATCACGACGGGGAGAGTGTAGAACACGAGGTGTGACTTGTCGCCCGCGTACTCACGAATTCCGAATCGGAATGCCGTGATCACCCACGGCAACACCAGGGCCGCCATGTAGGCCGCCCGCAAGCTTTGCCAACGGCTCTCCTGCCCGCGCAAGGATCGATCTTGTGAAACCGGTTCGATGGATTCAAGATACCGGGTTTTGAGAGTGTGGGCGAATCGGCTTGCGCTGGTTTTCCGGAGAGGGTAAACCCGCAGCATGTCTCTTCGCATCGCTTTTGTCGGCACGGCCCACATCCACACCCCAGGATTTCTGAACGCCCTGAAGGAGCGAGACGCCACGCTCGTCGGCATTTGGGATCACGATGCCCCGAGAGCAGCTGCAAACTCCGAGAAAACCGGTGCCCCGATGATGGCGCTCGATGATCTGCTCACCCAGCCGAACCTGGACGGCATCATCATCTGCAGCGAGACGAACCGTCACCCGGAGCTTGTGGAAGCAGCGGTGAAGCTCGGCAAGCCGGTTTTTGTCGAAAAGCCTATGGGAGCCAGCGGCAAGGATTCGCAGAAGATCGCGCGGCTTTTTGAAGAGTCGGGCTGCGTGTTTCAGACCGGTTACTTCTCCCGAGGAATGGCACAGACGCAAACGCTCCGCAAGCTCCTCGCTGAGAAAGCATTCGGCACCGTGACGCGCGTTCGCATGAGCAATTGCCACAGCGGCGCGCTTGGCGGATGGTTCGATACTGACTGGCGCTGGATGGCGGATCGTGAGAAGTCGGGCGTCGGAGCTTTTGGCGATCTGGGCACCCACGTTCTCGACCTGATGCTCTGGTGCTTCGGCGAAGTTGAAGCCGTGACCGGAACTCTCAGCATGGGGACGGCACGATACGAGGGTTGCGACGAGTACGGCGAGGCTCTCATCAAGTTCAAAAGCGGGGTCATCGGCACCCTCGCCGCCGGGTGGAACGACGTCGCCGACCCGGTTCGTGTCCAAGTTTGTGGCACCGAAGCTCACTTTATCTGGGGCTCCGAGGTAAAGGTCGCCGGTGAGGACGGGAAGTTCGCCGAAGTCGAACTCGCTCCTGGAGTTCCCGCAGGCCTCAACTCTTTCCTCGATCACTTGGAAGGCAAGCCGGCCGAGCTGGTCACCGCCGCCGAAGCCGCCGAGCGCGACCGCGTGATGTCCGCGATCTACGAAGCCGCCGAAGCCTCCAAGTGGATCAAACTGTAAGTTTCGTCCAGATTGCTGCCGTTTTCTCGGAGTGATTCCGATCCGTCCGCTGCTTACCGTTCTCCTCTAAGAGGAGAACGGTCTTCCCCCACCCAGCCTTGAGCACCCCGACCTTGGTCGGCGGAATCCTGATCAAAGAGCCTGGCACTGCCTCCTCGAAACGGCCCGACTTATTTCGATCCAGGCACTGGATCAGGCTCGTCGGCACCGGGGATGAAAGGTTCGTAGTGCGCGCCTTCTTTCCCGATCAGTTCAGGATTGATGACTAAAGCTGTTGTTTCCGTCATCTCCTTCGTCACGCGATGCCGGTACTTGAACAGCTTGTCGATCTCTTCCTCGATCATCAAGGTGTTGATGAGCTTGCGGAAGGGGCCGCCGGGCGGCGTGTAGGTCACGGTGTCGCGCAGGATCGTCTCGCCCTCTGAGTCGATGAACTCATGGCGATGTGTCCAGCTTTTGAAGGGAGACTTGATCGCAGTATCGGTGAAGCCATGGGGCGGCTGAACCCCGTGAATCTTGGCTTTCCACACAATTTTCAGCCCAAACTTCTTGGTCTGAATGATGTGGATCGCGCCTTCGCGAACTGCATTGTCCTTGCTGAGCAGCGTCACCTCCTGCCCGGGAGGCGTCAAAATTTTCAGGGCGTCGGCTGAACTGTGGAAGTCCCAGACCTTCTGCACCGGCGCCAAGATTCGAGTTTCGTAAACCTTGGTAACCATCTCCTTCAGTGTACGAAGAAATCGTCACCTTCGGAAGCAAAACTTAGCCGATTTTCCGGGAATCTGAGTCGTTCAGCACCCGTATGATCCATCCGGATTTTCGGGGCGACGCAAGGCCATCAGACGATTTTCGCTCGTGAAGCCAAACTGCTCGTAAAGCGTGTGGGCATCCTTCGTCCCCAGGGTGACCAATCGGAGCCCGCTCACTTCCTCGTGATCCAAGCAGGCGCGCATAAGCGCCTTTCCGATCCCCTGCCCGCGATGATCCGGATGAACCATCACATCGCAAATCCAGGCATGGGTGGCTCCATCCGTGATGACCCGAGCAAACCCGACCTGATCCTGACCCAGGAAGGCGCTCAGGCACAAAGAGCGATCCCAGCTTCTCCGCGCGGTTTCCTCCGGACGATGGCTCGCCCAGTAGGAAACTCGGAGCCATTCCAGCACCAGCGACTCGTCCATCCGATCCCGATCCCACGTCAATTCGAGGCCATCCATGAGCCCATTTTGACGAAGAATCAGTACTTGACGGTGATGGGAACCACGGCCTTGATGACCAATCGGTTCTGGAACGAATCTGCTCGAGGATCGCCGACGAGCACGAAATACTCCGCTCCCTTGCCTCCGCTCAGGCGGTAGCTGAGATACCAATTCCAGCGATCATCCTCGTACACCGCTCGACCGCCGACCGCCTCCAGACGATTGAAATCGTAGTTCGCGGAGATGATGTATTGCGTCTGCCACGTGGTGTGGTCGATGAACTCGGCACCGGCATTCAGTTGTAGCCGATTCAGGGGGCGCCAGCGGAAATCGACTTCATAGCTCTCGAAGTTCTCGTTGCGGAACGTGCCCTTTGCGTACTCAAATCCGAGCCCGTTGTAGGGGTTGTTGTAGGGGTATCCCATCCCGATTTCGAACGAATGATCGGCGAACTGCTCGAACTTATCCCACTCGATGCTTCCCCCGATGGCAAAGCCGTTCTTGAGGTTCACACTGCCGTAGATGTCCAGGCCATCGCGATAGAAATCCCCACCGTGACGAACATAGCTGCGTCCGCCAAAACCGTATTCAAAGGAGTTGACTGGTCCACTCGACGGAGTGGCATCTGCGTTGTAAAAAAGGCTCGCTCCGTAGTAGTTTCGCTCCGAGGAAAAACCGAGCCACGGATTGAAGTCGGCGCTCACCTGGGAAAGATCCAGGCTGATGTATTGAGAGCCCTTGTTATAGGAGACCCCCATGCTGTTGCGAATCCCGCTGCCCCGGTTTTGGTCGTCTGAGAGTTGGTTGGTGCTGTAGACCTCGAGGTCACCGACGCGGTCGAAGTAGTTCAGCATCACGCCGTTGCTGTTTCGGCCTTCCTGGAGGTTGCCGACATAGGCAAACTGGAACTGCTGCTCGGGCTTGGGTCGAACCCCAACCGAGACCACGTTCGCGATCTGGTTGCCGAAGTTAAAGGTGCTCAGAGCCCCCACCGTGATGTCCTCGCCGATTGTGCCGTAGAGTTTAAGACCAGCGTCGAACGAGCGGATCCGCTGGGACGCAAACAGCCGTTGCTCAAAACCTGTTCTGATATAGTCGTTACCTTCCTGGAAGAAGGGGCGGTTCTCGCTCGCCAGTCGCTCGAAATAGCTGAAATCGAGCGACAAAATGGACGACTCGATGTTTCGGAAGTCTGGATTCACCGTTCCGACCAGAGACAGAGTCTCGCCGATACTCGTTTTGAAGTCGAGTCCGGCGTCGTTGATCGGCTTCTCGCCTTCTTGGATTCCGGAGACTCCGTACGGCAGTAGGTTCAGGACGCGGCTTCGGTCGACGGCGGGGACTTGCACACCCTGCCAAACTGGGATGTTCTCTGCTCGATTGTTCGTAAACTTGTAACTGTACGTATTGCTCTTGTTGCTTCGGAACCAGTTGACGTTGAACCGCATGTCCCGCTGGCCCATCGGAGGCATGTTCATGATCGCCCACGGGATGCGCATTTCGGCTTCCCAGCCCGTTTCCGTCACGCGCCCGTTGGCGAGGATCTCGCCCAGCCACTCGGTTTTGGCGGCTCGACCTCCGCTCAAACTGATGCTTGTCGCTCCATTGGAGTTGGTGCCAAAGCTGTTGAAGTTGCTCGCGTTGCCAAACGGGTCGATATCCAACCGGACATTGTCGTTTCCGCTCAGGCCGACGTTCTGTCGATACTCCTGCCGAACCACTTTGCGGGGGTCGGTTTTGAATCGGGCGGCCAAATAGACTGCTTTGTCCGTGTAAACCAGCCAGAACTCCCCGAATTCATCCGAGGCCAGGTTGGTGTCCTTATCCGAAAAACCTTCGCCTCGGGCTTCCGCAGGGTACTCGTTCGGCTCAATTTTGCCGTCGATGACCGGTGCCTGAGCGACCTTGACCGCCTTCAGATCGGGCTGGGCGACCGCCATGGTCACCACGCTTGTCGCCATCGCGGCGCACACGAACCCCCTACGAATCCAAAACTGTCCCAACATAGTTCCCACGGTCACTACAGTTATGGTGAAGGAAATGTTTCCCGTCCCTTAGGTGTTTGGGCCTTTGAACTATAATGTATCTCATCAAGCGCATGTGGAATTGGCTTCCCGCGTTGCTCCTTTTGGTGGTTCAGGGTTCGGCGAATCCTGAGGCTCTGCAGCATCGTGCCGATCTCCTGCGCTACCTGGCCAGCCATCCGCAAGTCTTCAGCATCTCGCTGAAGTCGGTGCAAGAGGCGCGGTCTGACGAATCCAGCACGAGCGCGGAATCTTCTCGCGCGCAAACCGTGCTGTCTTCGGTGGTCTGCCTCTACCCGTGCGACACCGTGCTGGCGATCCCCTCGGGGCTCGGCACGTGCCTCAATCCCCGTGATGGACCTCGCGATCACCGCGCCTAACCGGCGCCTCTCCTCCTGATCGCTCCGGGGCCGATTGCGCCTCCTCGTCGGGCAGAGCTTCTGCTCTCCAACTACACCAACCGACACAACCATGCTCAAGCTTTTGCGAAAGTGGCTCGACACGAGCCATAAAGATGTTGCCAACCTCCTGCCGACCGTTGAGAAAATCAACCTGCTGGAATCGAAGTACGAACCGATGGATGACGATGAGCTGAAAGCTCAAACCGACATCCTGCGCGGACGACTCGTTGCCGGTTCAACCCTTGAAGAAATCCTTCCCGACACCTTCGCCGTCGTGCGCGAAGCCAGCCGACGAACCCTGGGGATGCGCCAGTTCGACGTCCAGTTCATTGGGGGCATCGTTCTTCACCAAGGCCGCATTTCGGAGATGCGCACCGGTGAAGGTAAGACCCTCGTCGCCGTCGCCCCGATGGTGCTGAACGCACTGGGCGGCAAGGGCGCGCACCTTGTTACGGTCAACGACTACCTTGCTCGACGGGACGCCACCTGGATGGGTCCGATCTATCACTTCCTCGGTCTCACCGTGGGCATCGTTCAGGGCCAAGCTGCGGATACCGATGAGCTCGGCGGCAGCTACATCTACGAGCCGGGCTACAAGCACGACGACCCTCGATACAACAATCTTCGCCCGTGCAGCCGCCGGGAAGCCTATCTGGCTGACCTCACCTACGGCACCAACCACGAATTCGGATTCGACTACCTCCGCGACAACATGGCTTTCGACCTCAATGGTCTGAGCATGCGCGAACTCAACTACGCCCTGATCGACGAAGTTGACTCGATCCTCATCGACGAAGCTCGAACGCCCCACATCATCAGCGGCCCGAGCCAGGAAGACGTGAGCGTCTACCGCATGGTCAACGAGATCGTGAAGCACATGAAGATCGAGGAGCACTTCACGGTCGACAAAAAGAGCCACAGTGCCAGCTTCACCGAAGAAGGCATGGACTACCTGGAAGAAGCCCTCGGAATCGACAACATCGCCACCGAGCCGCGACTGTTCCACCATGCGGGCGCTGCGATCAAGGCGTATGGTCTCTTCGAGAAGAACGTCCACTACGTGGTGCGCGGCAACGAGGTCGTGATCGTCGACGAAAACACCGGACGCATGATGTTCGGTCGCCGCTATAGCGACGGTCTGCACCAAGCGTTGGAAGCAAAAGAAGGCGTTCAGGTTCAGCGCGAGAGCCAAACCGTCGCCGTCATCACCTTCCAAAACCTCTTCCGCATGTACGACAAGCTCGCTGGAATGACCGGTACGGCGAAGACGGAAGAAGACGAGTTCCGCAAGATTTATGGTCTTGATGTTGTGGCGATTCCCACGCACCGAGACATGATCCGAAAGGATCTTGAGGACATCGTTTTCAAAACGATGGACGCCAAGTTCCGAGGCGTCGCCCGAGAAATCCTGCGCCTTTACGTGAAGCAACAACCCACTCTGGTGGGGACACGATCCATCGAGATGACCGAAGTCGTCTCCAGTCGTCTCACGGGCGAGAACCTCCAGAAGCTGATTCTGACGGACTACATCCTGGACAAGGTGACCAACGAGAAGAGCCTCAAGTCGCTGGAAAAGGAATCGGAGCCTCTGTTCAAAACGCCTTTGAATCAGCTCGAAATGAAGCTGATCAAGACGGTCATGCAGCAAGGTTCGTTGGCAACTGATCCGATGGGCGATGAACTCATGACGTGGTTCCTCAGCAAGCATTCGCTCGCCGGAGAAGAGGCGCGCACTCGGCTCAAAGAAGCTCTCGCCCATGGCGTGGAGCACAACATCCTCAACGCCAAGTTCCACGAGCAAGAAGCTCTCATCATCAGTGAAGCCGGTCGCAAGGGTGCAGTCACGATTGCCACGAACATGGCCGGTCGGGGCGTTGATATCCTCCTCGGCGGACGGGTTCACGACGATGAAGTAAGCCGCGCCCGCGAGCGCGAGGAGGTCGAAGGCGGCCTCATCACGGAATACGATGACACCTTCCTCAGCTATCGTCGGGGTGGTGTCGAGCGTGCGGCACCTCCGCTCCCGCTCAACGATACTGAGCGTCGCGAAGCCTCCGAAGAAGTGCGCAAGCTCGGCGGCTTATTCATTCTCGGCACCGAACGCCACGAAAGCCGACGCATCGACAACCAGCTCCGAGGCCGTGCCGGTCGCCAAGGCGACCCAGGCGAAAGCCGATTCTTTGTTTCGCTGGAAGACGAGCTCTGGCGCATCTTCAACAAAAACATGATGGACAACCCGGTTCTCAAAGCCTGGCCCGACATGGAAGAAGTGCGCGCCAAGTTCATCAGCGGCATGATCCTGAAAACCCAGGAGCGCATCGAGAACCACTACTTCGAGGCTCGAAAGCACATCCTGGAGTACGACGACGTCCTCAACGCCCAGCGCGAGACGATCTACGCCCAGCGACGGGGAATCTTGCTCGGCGAAGATTGCCGCGCCGAGATCAAGCAAGGCATCGGCAGCTTCATCGCGGAAACGGTGGAGAACGGATTCTTCTTCGACCCCGACACCGGCGAGCGCGGCTACGACCACACCAAGGTCTATGAGCGGGTCAACGAGATGATGCCTCTGGTGGACCACCTCACCCCGTCCGAGTTCGCCACCCTGACTCCTGGTCAGGAGATGGTGGACACCCTGAGCGAGATCGCGGCCGAGGAATACGACGCCAAGCTTTCCCGCTATGGGGAGGAGGTCTTCAAGGAGCTTGAGCGCCAAGTCATGCTCCGCGCTGTCAACGATGCGTGGATGGAGCACCTCCAGATGATCGACTACATCCGCGAGGGTATCGGACTGCGCGGCTACGGTCAAACAGACCCGCTGGTGGCTTACAAGAAGGAGACCTTCGATCTCTTCCAACACACCAAGAAGCAGATCCGCGACCAAGCCGTGCGCATGGTCTTTGCTGCGCAGCTTCGGGTTGAAGAGCCCGCGATAGAAGCGGCACCGACGCCGGAGAATCCGCTGACGATCACGCCGGAAGCTCCGATGGCGATGATGGCGATGGACACAGAGGTTCAACCCAAGGAAATTGATGTTGATTCCATCGATTGGAGCCGGGTCGGTCGCAACTTGCCCTGCCCGTGTGGGAGCGGTCAGAAGTTCAAGTCATGCCA
The DNA here is from genome assembly GCA_020161505.1 of Armatimonadota bacterium. Taxonomy (GTDB): domain Bacteria; phylum Armatimonadota; class Fimbriimonadia; order Fimbriimonadales; family Fimbriimonadaceae; genus UphvI-Ar2. The sequence goes on from JAIUNY010000004.1 coordinate 26,414, forward strand.
CTATCCGCTCCTGCGGCAAATGGGCAAGATCTGAAGGGTAGGAAACAGACTGAGTGTCTCTTTTGCGCTACCGAGTGCTTAAGGGGCGCTCGGTCTGTTTTTATCTGCCTAAGGTTTTGCCTGAGCGAGGATGCGTTAGTAAGGCAAACCACCCTGCTGATACGCCCGCATCAGCAGGAAGTTATCCGGCACCGGTTCTGTCCGAGGGGACTTGAGGATTCGGTTGGTGATGTCCACGACGCTCGGTTCCCCGGTCAGGGGATCTCGGAGCTCGCGGCCGGTGACGCGAGCGTAGCTCTCGCGGACTTCGGCTTCGGTCACCTTCGCCCCGGGAGGAGTGAGGAGTGAGACAATCGCCGCTTGAAGAGAAGCATCCGTTAAAAAGGCCGATTCGACGGACGGAACCATCGCCGCCACCACATCCCAGGCGATGGCGACCCCTCCAGCATTGGCGTGCTGGCGCATCGCATCGCGGATTCGGTCGGCTTTCCAATGTTCCGGAGCAACTTCAAAAGGATCCATGCTCCACGCGGACTGCAACGAACTCCGCATCGCCATCACCTGAGTTTCCAAATCCATCCAGCCGCCCGATCCGACCTGAGCGAGTTGTTCGGCCCAGTCGCGGGTGAGTTCGAGAGTCGCTTCGGAGCTGTAAAACTCTTTCACCTCGGCACGGTGCTCCAGCAGCTTGTCCTTCATCACGTCGATTTCCCCGCCGCGCGACACGATGGTCAGAATGTGATCCTCTGCATCCTCCCCCACCCGAGCCGTGGCCACCAGGCGTTCCACCCCGATCGAGCCGAACTCCGATTGGACGGCGGGCGTGATTTCCCTCCGGTAGGAGATGGACGCAACCACTTTGGCCAATTCTTCGCGCTGAGCCGGGGTGACTCCCGGTTCTCGAGAGAGTTGAACCGCCTGCTCCGCCGCCAGAAGCACACCAGGCGCAGAATCCATCCTTTGCAACCCGATCCCCGTGGTCACCGATTTCCCGGCAACTTCCAAGCATTCCTTCGCGGCTGCGACCGCCTCGGGAATCTTCCCTTCGAGAGCCAAGAGGCGCGAGCGCAGGACAAGCGCGCTGACGCCCTGCTGATAGAACATGCTCGCCGATGCCGGATCGTCGCCTGCCTTTGGTTCTGCGGCCAACACCGCTTTGCGATACTCTTCGAGCTGCTGAAGCATCACCGCGCGATCTTTGCTCCCTGCGGGCAGAGACCATTGCTGTCGCTGCGAAAACGGATCGGCCAAGGCATCGGACCACAGGCCATCCATCGGCAAGTCAGCCGCCACGAATCGCCAGGCATCCCAGGGGACTTCGCTGGCCGGTTTCGCTCCGATCTCGCCCAGTTTCGATCGCACCTCGGTTTCGGTCGAGACTTCTTTCGCCTGCGGCGCACATCCTGCCAGACCCACCGCCAGAAGCACCGCGAAAGCCGACCCAAACTTCATGCCATCGAGCATACTCAGGAAACGTAGACAAGAGTTGATCCTGCATGAGAAGTGCCCCGACGAATCCCCACGTTCAAGAGCGACTGAAGCAGCTTCCCAAGAACCCGGGATGCTACATCTACCGCGATGAAAACGGGTCGATCCTCTACATCGGCAAAGCTGTTGACCTGAGAAGCCGGGTGAGGAGCTATTTCCGGGCCAGCACCAACCACTCCACCCGCATCGCCCGGATGGTGCACCGCATCCGCGAGATTGAATGGATGGTGGTGGAGTCAGAACTGGAGGCTCTGGTGCTCGAATGCAATCTCATCAAAGAGCATCGCCCGCCCTACAACGTCCGGCTTCGCGATGACAAGAGCTATCCCTACATTGCCGTGACCAAGGAGGCGTTCCCCCGCGTGATCTTCACCCGGAATCCCCGGCGCGGATTCGGCCGGAGCTTCGGGCCATACACCAGCGCGTGGCAGGTTCGGCAGACTCTCCAGGTCCTCCACAAGGTGTTTCCCTTGATCCCATGTGGCAAAAGCTGGAGCGGGAAGGCCGAGCAACGCCCCTGTCTTTACTATCACATGGGCCAGTGCATGGCTCCGTGCGCGGGGATGAGTGATCGGGCGGAATACGGCGAGGTTCTGGTGCAAGTCACTCGGTTCCTGGAGGGCAAAGAGGATGGGGTGATCCAGGATCTGGAGGCTCAGATGCACCAAGCCGCCGAGGATCTGGAGTTCGAAAAGGCCGCGACTCTGCGCGACCGCGTCGCCGCCCTTCAAAGCGTTCAGGAACGTCAGAAGGTGATGAGCGACGATGGTCAAGACCGGGACGTCATCGCCGTGGTGCAAGACGAGCGGGGCGCGGCCGTTCAGATGCTCTACATCCGCCAAGGCCGCCTGATTGGGCAGCAGTATTACACGCTCGATGGCAGTAAGGAAGCCTCTCCCACCGAAGCCGTGCAGGAGTTTGTGAAGCAGTACTATGCCGACGCTCCGGAAATCCCACGCGAGGTGTTGCTCCCCGTCGAAATTGAAGAACGCGCGATTGTGCAGCAGTGGCTCCGTCAGCGACGCGGTTCAGCGGTGACGGTGGAGGTGCCCCAGGGCGGGGAAGGGCTGCGCCTGATCGACATGGCAGCGACCAACGCCGAACTCGCTCTCCGCACGATGGCTCTGGAACTCGAGCAGCAGGAGCAATGGGGCGAACAAGCGATTCAACAACTCACGGAGGCTCTCGACCTGCCCACCCCCGCCATCCGGATTGAGGGGTACGACATTTCGAACATCCAGGGCAAGATGCCCGTCGGCTCGATGGTCGTCACCGACAACGGAGCCCCGGCGAAGGATCTCTACCGCCGATTCAAGATCAAGTGGAACCCGGAGTCTCCGAACGACTTCGCGATGATGAACGAGGTGCTGATGCGCCGCCTTCGCAAGTTTCTGGATGGCGATGAGAAGTTCTCCCCCTTGCCGGATCTGATTGTGATCGACGGTGGCAAAGGCCAACTTCATGCTGCGCTGAAGGCCCGCGATCTGCTCGGGCTCACGGTGCCGATGGTGGGTCTGGCAAAGAAGCAGGAAATCCTCTTTGTCCCGGTGGTTGATGCTCTGGGGGGTCGGAATCTGGAGGATCTCTCGGCGATTGAGCGGGAGTATTCGTACCGCGAGGTGGTGTTGCCCCTCACCTCGCCGGGGCTGATGCTCGTGCGCAAGCTCCGCGACGAAGCCCACCGATTCGCCCTCACCTATCACCGCAAGCTGCGGGATAAACGGATGTCGGGCTCGGTGCTCGACGAGGTTCCGGGGATTGGGCCGAAACGTCGCCGGATGCTCCTGCGGACATTCGGATCTTTGGAGGCCATCCGCCGGGCATCGGTCGAGGAAATCGCCGCCGTGCCGACCCTGACTATGCGTCAAGCCGAGACGATCAAGGAATACATGAAGTCGGACGGGGTGTGATGAGGAATCAACCAGTCGCGGCACCCTCGAGACTGGCGACGCTAACAAAGGGACCCCGGCGACCCTCCGGTACACTCGGAGGCCTCTCATGAACCTCAAAGATACGCTCAACCTGCCTGACGCAGAGTTCTCCATCCCCATGAAGGCGAACCTGACCCAGCAAGAGCCGACGATTCAGGCTCTTTGGAATGAGATTGGGATTTATGAGAGAATCCAAGAAGCCCGCAAGGACGCCCCCGTTTACCTCCTCCACGATGGGCCGCCGTACACCAACGGGCCGATCCACATCGGAACTGCGCTGAACAAGATCCTCAAGGATTTTGTCGTCAAGAGCCGCACCATGATGGGTTTCCGATGCCCCTACGTGCCGGGCTACGACAACCACGGACTCCCCATCGAACAGGCCGTGCTGAAAAAGCTCCACGAGCAAAAGATCGATCCGGACATCCTCACTCTGCGCAAAGCCTGCCGCGAACATGCCCAGCACTTCATCGGCGTGCAGAACAACCAGTTCCGCCGACTCGGCGTCTTCGGCATGTGGGATAAGCCCTACACCAGCATGAACTACCGCTTCGAAGCGGAAATCATCCGGGTGTTCAAGCGACTCATCGAAGGCGGCTATGTCTACCGAGGCCTGCGCCCCGTGCTCTGGTCACCGACCAGCCGCACTGCCCTCGCCGATACGGAAATCATTTACAAAGAAGGCTACACCAGTACCTCGATCTATGTGGCCTTCCCGCTGAAGGAAGACAAAAGCGGCACGTTCGCAGGGCTGAGCAACGTCAGCTGTGTCATCTGGACGACGACGCCCTGGACGATCCCCGCGAACCTCGCCGTTGCCTTCCACCCGCATCTCACCTATGTGGTGGCTCAGGTCGGAGACCAGCACTTCATCGTGCTCGAAGATCTCCTCGCCCACACCGCTGAGAAGGCAGGCTGGAGCAGCTACGAAGTCGTCAAAACCTTCCAAGGCCGCGAGGTCGAGTACGACGTCTTCGCTCATCCCGTGTTCGGCCGAGATTCCCTCGCCGTTCTGGCGGACTACGTCACGACCGAAGACGGAACCGGAATCGTCCACACGGCGCCTGGTCACGGACGGGAAGACTTCATCACTGGTCAGAAGTATCACCTCGATGTCCTCTGCCCCGTCGATGAAAAAGGCGTCCTCACCGAAGAAGCGGGCGAGTTCGCCGGAACCTACTTCAAAAAGTGCGACGAAGTCGTGGTCAATCGGCTCAGAGAACTCGGCGCGCTCCTCCATAGCGAGCCGTTCACTCACAGCTATCCTCACGCCGAGCGCGATGAGCAGCCCGTCATCTTCCGCGCCACCGAGCAGTGGTTCGTCCACATGGACGCCCCATTCCACCTTGACCCCAGCATCACTCTGCGCCAAAAGATGCTCCAGGAGATCGAAAAGGTCACTTGGCATCCCGAGGGATCGATCAGCCGCATCCGCGCGATGATCGAAAACCGCCCCGACTGGTGCGTTTCGCGTCAGCGACCCTGGGGCGTGGGAATCCCCATTGTTTACGGTGCGGAGAGCGGCGAACCAGTGCTCGACCCGGTGGCGATCGAATCGATTGCGAACTATGTTTCCGAGCATGGCTCGGACGCATGGTATGACGCCGATGCAACCACCATGCTCCCCGCAGGCTATGCGCATCCAACCACGGGCGAAACGAGCTTCCGCAAGGAGGTCGATGTCTTCGATGTCTGGTTCGACAGTGGCTCGACTCACCTCGCCGTGCTGGAAGGCAATGTGGAGCCAAGTTGGAAGGAAGATCTTCCCGCTGATCTCTATCTGGAAGGCAGCGATCAGCACCGGGGATGGTTCAATGTATCCCTGATTCTCGGGACAGCTTGCCGAGGGCACGCTCCCTACAAGAGCGTCCTCACCCACGGATTCCTCGTTCTCAGCAGCGGCGAAAAGATGTCCAAGCGCAAGGGCAACACCATTGACCCGGTGGAAGCCAGCGACCGTATCGGCGCGGAGATCATCCGCTACTGGGCGGCGAGCGTGAACTACGTTCACGATGCCCCGGTCGGGGAAGACCTCTTCCAGGCTGCCGGCGAGAGCTACCGGACCGTGCGCAACACGCTCCGATTCCTCCTGAGCAATCTCAGCGACTACGATCCTGCGGATCAGGGCTCGCCGAGCAAAATCGACCGCTGGATCGTGCAAGCCGCCGATCAGTTGGTCGAAAAGGTGCGCAAAGCTTACGAGGAGTTCGACTTCAAGGAAGCGATGAGCCTGACGCACAACTTCTGCGTCAACGAACTCAGCCGGTTCTATCTAGATGCGATCAAGGACGTGATGTACGCCGATGCCAAGGCCTCGCCGCGCCGACGCGCCGCGCAACATGCCTGCCACGTTGTGCTCGATCGACTCGTCGGCCTCTGCGCGCCGATCCTCGTCCACACCGCCGAAGAAACGTATCAGCGTATCCCCCACATCCACACTCTGCCGAGCGTCCACATGGAGACCTTCCGGGCTCCCATTTCGACGTACGATGCCGCGCTGAACCAAGAGATCACCGAACTCCTGGCGATCCGCACCAAGGTCTTCGCGGAGTTCGAGCTCCAAAAGGCGAATCTTGGCGTCAAGAATACGCAGGAAATTGAGGCGGATCTCGTGCTTCTGGCGCATGAAGCCAAGGTGCTTCAAGGCTTCGGCGATGATCTCGCGAATCTCTTCAAGATGGCGGATGTCCGGGTGAAGAGTGGCGATGGTTTCTCCGTCGGATTCAAGGCGAGCAGCTACCTCGAATGTTCGCGTAGCCGACTCCGCCGCGCGGATGTCGAAATCGTGGAGATCGACGGCGAACAAATCCCGCTCAGCAAGCGCGACCGCGAGGTTCTCGGCGTCTGATGCATCGGTCGTTCCGGGTGTTCCTGTTCACGGTCTTCCTCCTGGTGGGGGCGGATCAGTGGCTCAAAGCGTTCAGCCGGAATGCGGCCGAGTGGACAGAGGGGCGTGTTTTCATGCCCCTCTGGCCTGGAGTTTTTGAGCTCAAACTGGTCTACAACGAAGGCGTCGCTTTTGGCCTTGCCCAGGGCGCGGGGATCTTCCTGACCCCGATCGCGTTCGGCATGATCGGCTACACCGCTTGGCATTCGTGGAAGAAGCCGGAGGAGACGAAGCTGATCCGCGTGCTCCTTGCGCTCCTGTGCGCCGGGGCGCTGGGCAACCTCATCGACCGACTCTGGATGGGCAAGGTCACAGACATGTTCTGGTTCCGGCTCATCAACTTCCATGTCTTCAACATTGCGGATGTCTGCATCACTTTCGCGGCGATTCTTATCCTCTGGCTTGCCCTGCAAGATGCCTTCAAACCGAGAGCGGCGGTCACCGAGCCCGCCATGAGTCCCGAAGAGTCTGAAACCCCCAAGCCTTCCGCTGAGTAACCCCGATCAGAACAAGAAATGAGACGCATTCCTGTATCTGGTTCGGGTTGGATCGTGCTGGCCGCCGCTGCGGTGCCGATCGTGATCGCCTCCTCCAAGCCTCTGGCCAAGAAGATCGGTCGAGGTCTGGAGAAGCTGGGCAAGAAGCTCGCGGAATCGGCGGAAGAGATGGAAGAGAAGATCTCCGAAACCGTGGAGAAGGTCGAAGAAAAGCTGGACGATCTCGTCGAGACGGCTCAAGAGAAGGCCGATGCGGTCGCGGAAAAACTCGCCGACAAGGCCGATGCCGAGTCGAAATCGGAGCCGAAGGCGGCAACCACCGATTCTGAGCCCGCCGCCGCGGAACCTCAACCGAAAGCGGCTCCCAAAGCCCGCCAAACCAAGCCCCGCGCCGCAAAGACCGGCGTAACCGCCAAGAAGTCCACCGCCAAAACCGTCAAGGCCCGCCCCCGACGCAAACCCGCAGACGACTCCGAATCTGAGGGCTAGTCGCCCATCATGCGGGATCCTCGGTTCCCCGACCCTTCAGGGTCGGGGAACCACCAACTATCAATCGACGTCCTCCCCCAAGTCTGCCGATTTGGGGGAGGGTGCCCATCGGGCAGGTGGGGGTTCCGTACTCGGTTGGGCGTGAGCCCAATTGAGCCCGCTTTCTGCTTGTTTTGAGTTGGGCCTGCGGCCCGCCGAATCCTCTTCGAGGATTCGGATTTCCCCCTCCCGGCCTTTGGCCATCCTCCCCCGACGGGAGTCGGTGGCGGGCGAGTCCAAGAGTCGTCCTCCGGTTCCAAAGTTAGTGACCCATAAATCGCCCCATATTGGGTGCCCCGATCCCTTCAGGGTCGGGATACCACTGACTCCCAATCGACGCCCTCCCCAAAACCTCAAGTGAATTGTGAGGTTTTGCCCCTTGTGCTCCTGGTATTTCTGCCGATACCCAGAGCAGGATGCAAAGAGGTCTTTATTCTGCGGCGACCGGCATGTCCGTCGCTGAGCGATGGATGGATGTCATTAGCCACAACCTCGCGAACGCCTCCACCACCGCCTTCAAGCGCGATGTGATGGTGTTCAACGAGGGATTCGAGCGCCTCCTGGCAAACTCCGGCGGAGAGGGAGAATCGATCGGACGACTCGGCGCAGGACCGGAAGTCAAAGGTGTCTTCACGGTTTGGGAGATGGGAGGCATCGCCCCCACAGGAAACGATTTCGATGTGGCTCTTGCCACCGAAACAGGCATGTTCCAAGTGCGATCTGCGAACGGAAGCACCACCTACACCCGTGACGGAGCCTGGGCACTCAGCACCGAACGCACCCTCGTCTCCAAGAACGGAGCCGAAATCCTTGACACCGAAGGCCAACCGATCACGATCCCGCCCGGTCAAATGACCATCGGCAAGGACGGCGTCGTGGATGTCAACGGACAACGAATCGCCCAGATCGCGGTCTTCACCGGCGCCTTTTCCAAGATCGGAAACGACGAATACGCTAGCAACAACGCCGTTGCCATGACCCCTGATACGGTGCAGATTCAGCAACGCTTCATCGAGAGCTCGAACGTGAATGCGATCGAGGAAATGATCTCGATGATCAAGCTGAACCGAGCCTTCGAAATGGCCCAGCGCAGCGCGCAAAGCCAAGACGAATCCACCGGACGACTGATCCAGATCCTCCAAGGACGCTAAACGCACGCTGGACCGACTTCATGGATAAGAAGTCGGGAGCGCGAGACCACTCAGAAGCAGTGATCTCAAGCAAGCATGTCTACGGAAGGGCGCGGATCGCTGACAAGCGAAAAAAGGAAACGAACCGCCCTTATGATGCGAGCATTGAATACCGCGGGAACCGGAATGGTCTCCCAACAGATGAACTTGGACATCATCGCCAACAACTTGGCGAACGTCAACACGACGGCTTTCAAAAGCCAACGTGCCGAGTTTCAAGACCTGATGTACCAAACCTTCCGGGCCTCTGGCGCGGCAACGGGCGGCGAAAACCGGGTGCCTCAGTCCGTCCAAATCGGTCTTGGTTCGCGATTCTCCGCATCGGCCACAACCTTCACTCCTGGCAGTCTGCTCACCACCGGTAACGCCTCGGATGTCGCGATCAATGGCGCGGGGTTCTTCCAAGTCCAGATGCCAAGCGGCGAAACCGCCTACACCCGAGACGGCTCGTTCAAGCCGGATGCGAACGGACTCCTGGTGAGCAGCGACGGCTACGCCCTGGTGCCCAACATCACGATTCCCCCGGGATCCCGAGCCCTCTCAATTTCGCCGGAAGGCGCGGTAAGTGCCATTACGCCCGGAAACAATGAGCCGACGGATCTTGGCAACATCTCGATTGTGATGTTCTCGAACCCGGCTGGTCTCACCCGAGCGGGGCAGAACCTCTACCTCGCGGGAGGCTCGAGCGGCGAACCTCAAGAAGTCACCCCTGGGCTCGAAGGCTCCGGCACCCTCCAGCAGAACTTCCTGGAAGGCTCCAACGTGCAGGTGGTCGAGGAGATGGTGAAGATGATCACCGCCCAACGCGCCTACGAAATCAACTCGAAGGCGATCCAAACCTCCGACGACATGCTCTCGATTCTCAACAACCTGAAGCGCTAATCATGACTCTTTCCCTGCATCGCTCCCTCCTCTTCGCCGGCTTGATCCTTCTCGCCGGAGCGGCTTGTGCCGAAGCTCCACCGACTGTTACCGTGCGTATCGATGGCGAAGGCTATCTCCGTTTTGCTCGCAACGGGGAAGTGGTCTACGCTCGATCCGCCGAACTCACGGTGAAGAACGGACGGATCGCCTCGACCAACGGCCCGTGGGTGCTCCCGGCGGTTCCTGTCGAAGGCGTGCCCGGCAAGTTGAGTGTCGATCTGCAGGGCAGAATCCTGGGCACATTCGGCTCCGAAACGCGCGAACTTGGTCGCCTCGTCCTCGCCAGTTTTGATGACGAAACCCGCCCAGTGGAGAGCGAAGGCTTCTACAAAATGTTCGCCCCGGTGAAGCTGGGCGAGCCGGGTGAGGGGCTCTTTGGCGTCATCCGCACCGGCTCTACCAACGCGATCGTGGTGCATCAACCGAGTCCGATCCCGGCCGATCCTGATTCGACGGAGGTCATTCAAATTGAGAACGCATTGAACCGCGCTTCTGGGCCGGTGATCAATGGGCTTCCTGCCTTCACTCCTGACCGTGCGTTTCATCGCAATGGAGGCATCGAGATCGTGATTGGCACCGATGCCGAGGTCGAAGGGTCGATGATCCGCCTTGAGAGCATCGCGCAGATTCATGGCGAAGCCACCCAAGTCGCTCTGCTTCAAAGCCTGACAATGGGCAATGTCCCTGCTCTCGGCGCGGCCCGGATTTTCGATCGCACCGCCATCATGGCGCGGCTCCGACAAATTGGCCTGGATCCCCAAAAGGTTCGGATCGTCGGCCCGATTCAAACCAGGGTTGTACAGGCCTCGCAAACCGTGACCCACGATCAATTCATCCAAGCTGCCGAGGTCGCGGCGCAGAAAGAATACGGCGATTTCGTTGCCGAACCCCAACGTCCGATCTCCCCGATGGCTGTGCCCAAAGGCACCCTCGAACTCATCACCGAGAAGATCCGCCCCAGCGGCGCGACTCTCAGCGTGACCATTGCGGTTCACGTGAACGGCAAGCGCATCAATAGCCGCACGATCTCGCTGGAAAACCGCGCGATCCCCCTCAACATCGAGGTGGGCAGCGCGGTGAGCATCATCGTCCGCAGCGGCGATGTGCGCGTGGAATCCACCGGCAAGGTCAAGAAAATCGACCGACTGACCGGCCAAATCACGGTGACTCTCCCCACCGGCAAGGAACTCGTGGGACGCATGACGAAAGATCAAAAGATTGAGGTGAAACTATGACCAGATCCAACATTTTCATGGGAATGGCGGTCGCCGCCATCCTCGCGACCAGCGGAGTCGCCGAAGCTCAAGACCCCAGCGGAAAGACCGCCGATGGGGGCAAGGAGAACGCAGGTTCAATCTACACCACGTCGGCGAACCCCTACATCGACCGAGTGGCCCGCGTCAAGGGCGACATCTTGCTGATCGTCATCAACGAGCGCTCCACCTCGAACTTCACTGCGTCCACCGAAGCAACCAAGGACGATTCCAGCCAGGTCAGTTTAGATCTCGTCAAAGGCTTCCTCGCCCGACTGCTCGGGCCGCTAGCGAGTGCGGGAAGCAGCACAACGGCCGGCGATGGTTCCACCACTCAATCCAGCCGCATGGCCACCCAAATGTCGGTGGTCGTGAAGGAGGTTCTCCCGAACGGCACGATGATCATCGAAGGCACCCGGACCCTGGTGACGAACAAGGAAACCCAAACCTTCGTGCTCAGCGGCATCATCCGAACCGCCGACATCACCCCCGAAAACACCATCGATTCCTCCAAGATCGCCGAAGCGGAAATCCGCATGGAAGGCAAGGGCCTGGTGAGCGATCGTCAGCGCAAAGGAATCCTGACTCAAGTGCTGGACTGGTTGTTCTGATGAAGTTTTTGAATCTCACGTGGTCTGATCTCAAGGCGATGCTCGTGGTGAGCCTCGCGGTTCTCGCGGTGATCGCCACCGCGCAGGCCACCGATCCCGGCCCAGCGGTGCAGCCGCTCTCCGAGAAAGAGCGACAGGAACAGATCCGCCGTGCGGACGAGCAAGCGCGCAAGCGACAGGAATCGATCCGCGCCGCCGAGGCCAATGGAATCTCGGTCGAAGCGGGCGCGATCGGCGGCTTCCGAGGTGCCCGATCCAACGTCATCATGGGCTACGGCATCGTCGTCGGCCTGAATGGAACAGGCGACAGCAAGCAGGTTGAAGTCACGTCGATTGCGATGTCCAACGCGATCTCACGCTGGGGCACCGTGGTCGATCCGAAGAACTTCCGAAGCAAAAACATCGCCATTGTCAGCGTCACCGCCGAGCTTCCGCCGTTCGCTGCGCCAGGTCGAAAGATCGACATCACCGTGCAGAGCCTCGGCGACTGCAAGAGCCTGGAAGGCGGTGTCCTGCTCCCGACTCCCCTCGCCACGATGACGGACTACTCGAACATCTACGCGATGGCGGCCGGAGCGGTCAGTATCGGTGGATTCAACGCAGGTGGTGGAGGAAACAGCGTCCGCAAAAACCACCCGACCGTTGGTCGCGTCCCTGAAGGCGCGGATGTCCAGAAGTCGGTGCCAACCCAGTTTGTTTTCAACGGCAACACGCTCTACTACGATCTCGACAACCCCGATTTCACGACGGTCAAGCGCACCGCCGACAAGATCCAGGAAACCTTCCCCGGACTTGGCGTGCAGGCCATCGACGCGGTCACGATCGCGATCACCATCCCGAGCGCCGACGACGCCGTCTCGGTCATTAGCCAGATCCAGAAGATGGAAGTGATGGCGAACAGCGAACCGACCGTGGTCATCAACGAACGCACGGGCACGATTGTCATCGGTGGCAATGTCCGACTCGGCCCCGCTCTCATCGCCCACGGATCGCTCCGGGTGCAGATCGAGACCGAATTCATCACGAGCCAGCCTGCGCCTTTCAGCAATGGCGAAACCACCATCGTTCCGAGCACCCGCACCGGAGCCAGCGAAGACTCGCCCGAAGTCGTGGTCGTCGCCCCCAACGCGACCCTTGACGACCTCGCCAAGATCTTCCAAGCGATGGATGTCTCGGCCCGCGACATCATCGCGATTCTGCAGGCTCTCGCCGACCAAGGCGCCCTCAAGGCAAGGATTCGCATCCAATGAGCCAGCTGAGCCTGAATCCCGCGACGAGCAATCCGAAGCTCCGCGCCGACTTCGCCCGAACCCTCTCCGACAAGGTGCAGGGAAGCATGGGCAAGCCGGGATCGGAGCAGCACACCCGGCTTGAAGCGATCTACCAACCTCTCATGAGCGACGGCAAGATCGACCTCGAGAAGCTGCCGGAACCGGCTCAGCGAGAACTTCGCAAGCTCCAAAAGGCGAGCGAAGATTTCGAAGCCTTCTTCGTGAAGGGCCTGATGAGCCAGATGCGACGCGTGAAGTTCGGCGAACAAGACTCCCAAGTCACTCAGTTCGCCAAGGACATCATGGACGACGCGATGGCGAGCCAAACCGCGCGCGGCTCCAGCAGCATCGGCATCGGCAAAACGGTCTTCCTCAGCATGGGCGAGACCATCGTGAAGCAAGCCATCGGAGACATGGCCCGGCAACCTCAACCCGGCGCACCTGCCGGACAACCCAGCGTGACGACCGGGGAACCCTCGCGCTAACGACTCAACGATTTACATCTGACGGAACACAACGAGAAACGACCTATGGCGAAAAAGACAAAAGAACTGGAACGACTTTGGTGGGACTGGCTTGGTACCGCCGAACGCCTCCTCAGCACCCTCCACGAGCAAACGGCGGCTTTGACGATGCGGCAAGTTGAGCGGCTCGAGCGGCTCCAGCCGGAACTCGATGGCCTTATGGACCTCATGCAAACCATTGATGAACAAGCGGCCACCGCCGCCCGAACTCTGGCGAGCGAACTGGAATGTGAGCCGTCTCTGAAGGGTCTGGTGACGGCGCTGGAAAAGGCCGATGGCATGCAGCTGCAGTCGATTGCCAACCGGGTGATCGTCGCGGGACGCAACGTCCAGCGCGTCATCGACAAGAACAAGGCCCTCATCGAGAACGAGCTGGCCTACGTGAACGGCACGATGACAGTGATCGCCAACGAGGTCACCAAGGCCGAGGGGCCCTACGCCGGAAAAAGGACTCAGGCAAATGTTCTGATGAACCAAGCCGCGTAATGCCGACAATGAAGAACTGAGGCAAAAGATATGAGCGGTCCGTTTCTCGGGATCAATATGGCGTCGGGGGCTCTCCGGAATTTCCAGAGAGCCATCGACACGGCGGGTCACAACATCGCCAATGTGAACACCCGTGGTTATTCGCGCCAAACCGTGGAGTACGGAACCCTGCCCCCCCTGAACTTCTTCAACCGAGGTTGGAAGTCGGTCGGTCAAGGCTCGGTGATCACCTCGGTCAATCGCATCCGCGATCAATATCTCGATCTCAGCCTCAATAATTCGCAAAGCCAACACGGCAAATACTCGTCTCTCGCGACGGGTCTCAAGCGAATCGATGCCATCTACGGCGAACCCAGCGACAGCGGAGTCTCCGCCGCCCTTGATAAATTCTTCAACGCCTGGAGTGGCCTCGGCTCCAACCCGAGCGACGCTGCCGCACGCGCACAGGTGAGAATGTCGGGCCAGGTGCTCACGGATCGCGTTCGCAACCGATTTCAAGATCTCTCGGTCTTGGAAACTCGCACTCAGAGCGAAATCCAGGGCACGATGGATCAGATCAACGGTCTGGCCCAGCAAATCGCCGCGTTGAACACTCAGATCACGACCGCCGCTGCGAGCGGGGGCTCCCCCAACGATCTGATGGATCAGCGCGATCTGGCTCTGAGCGATCTCAGCAAGCTCGTCAACGTCACCAAAGAGAATTTCCCCGACGGCTCCTACGCCGTTTATGCTTCGGGGTTCACCCTGGTGCAGGGAAGCCAAGCCCGCGAGTTCCCGAACAGCTACAACGCGACCAACGGAACCGTCACCGATGGCGCGCTCACCTACACCCTCAAGGGTGGAGCCCTTGCCGGACAGCTCGCCTCGCTCAAGGAAGTCGAGACGCAAAAGGGCAATCTCGACACCCTCGCGAACACCCTGCGCACCCAGATCAACACCCCCCACATGACCGGGATCAACGCCCAGGGCAACACGGGAATCCAGTTTTTCAACGATGTCATCGCGGGACCGCAGAACGGAGCGATTGACTTCAACCTCAGCGCGGATATCCAAGCATCTCCCAACGCGATTGCCGCCGGTCTCACCGGAGAACCAGGCGACGGAAGCCTTGCGGCCATGTTCGCCGGGATGCGCGATTCCAGCCAAGCCGCTCTGGGCAATGTCAGCTTCGGCAAGTTCTTCCAGGATGCCGTGACCAAGGTTGCCAACGACGCAGGATACGCCGATTCCGCCCTCGAAACCGAGGAGTCGATCATGGCTCAGATCAGTCAGCAGCAGCAGGCCGTGAGCGGCGTGAGCATTGATGACGAGATGGCCAACCTGATGAAACTCCAGCGGTCGTACCAAGCTGCCGCCCGAGCCCTCACGGTTTTTGACCAAGTAACCGAAGATTTGATTGGCATGCTCCGAAGGTAATGCCCTGAATCACCGTTTTTGAATGACCTGTCCCCAGTGAATCCGACCTAAGTGAACCCGCCATGAGAGTCAGCACTCCTTACCAGTTCGAGAGCTACAGCAGCGCGATCCGGAAGTCTCAAGCCGAGTACTTCCGCGTGCAGCAACAGGTCACGACCGGCAAGAAGTTTCAGTACTCCAGCGAGGATCCCCTCTCCGCCAGCCTCAGCATGAGCGCGCGGAGCCTCAAAGGCCGATTCGAGCAGTACGACAAGAATCTACGCGGCGCGAAGGACTACACGCAGCGCGGGGAGCAGTCAATGGGCGAGATCGCCACGGTGCTCAAGCAAGCCAACGTCCTCGCGATTCAGGCTTCAAGCTCCAGCCTCGATTCCAACTCCCTCCAGAGCCTGGCGACTCAGATCACGAGCTTGCAAGAGACGCTCGTGCGTCACGCCAACGCCCAGGGCGCGGGTGGACAATACATCTTCTCCGGTCACAAAACCGACACCAAGCCGTTCACCGTCGCCGCGGGGGCTCTGACGTTCAATGGCGACACCAACGTCATTCGTGCCGAGGTTCGTGCCGGTGAGCAGATGCAGATCAATCTGCAGGGCGCAGACACCTTGGTGGCCGACATCTACACCGCGCTTGAGGATCTGAAAACCCGCGTTCAAGCCGGGGACACCATCAATATCTCCGGAGTCAGCCTGGAAGAGATTCAAGGCCTCCACGACCAAGTGAGCGGTGTGCGCGCCGAGCTTGGCAACAAACTCCAGACCATCGAAGCCCTGAGCAGCGAAAACACCCGCCGCACCGATGATCTGACGAAAGAGATTTCCGACCACGAAGAAGTTGATCTCGCGGATGCCTTCACTCGGTATCAGCAAGCAGAAACCGCCTACAGCGCGGCCCTGCAGATGGCTTCTCGCGGAATGCAGTTAAGCCTTATGGACTTTATGCGATGACAGCAACGCACATGATCGAGACAACGCGGTTCGGAGCCCTGGAGTTCACCACTGAGGACGTGGTGGAATTCTCCGATGGATTGGTGGGCTTTCCGGATGTCAAGCGTTTCGTCCTGATCCAGCATAAGGAAGGAAGTCCTTATCGTTGGCTCCAGTCTCTCGACCTCGGCGATCTCGCCTTTTTGGTCGTGGATCCCGCCGTGTATGTGAGCGAATATGCTCCCGATATGCCCCGAAGTTTCGCGGATTCTCTTCAAATGCAAGAAGACACCCCGCGACTCGTCTATACTATCGTGACGATTCCTCGGGGACGGCCAGAAGAGATGACTTTGAACCTGGCCGGGCCTATTGTGATCAATCTCGCGACACAACGCGCCGCGCAGATCGTCCTGGAAGATGACCGCTTCCCGATTCGATTCAGCGTGTTCCAATCGGGGGCGTCAGGCGACGAGGCAGCTTAGCACGGTCTTCGTGCTAACCTGCCAGCTAGCCAAGGAAGGCAACAATCATGCTGGTTCTGACACGTAAAGTCAACCAAAGCATCATCATCGGCAACGATATCGAAGTCGTTGTCCTGGAGGTGCGTGGCGAACAAGTTCGGATTGGCATCAAGGCCCCGAAGGACGTCGCCGTGCACCGTCAAGAGATCTTCGTCCAAATCCGTGACGAAAACCAAGCCGCCGCCGGCACCGATCTCGGCGACGTCCCCGATCTCTGAGTCGCTTCCGGAACGGATTCTTGGACTCGCCCTCTCCGAGCTTGCCTCGGGGAGGGTGGCCAAAGGCCGAGAGGGGCCGGACTACCACTCACTCTCGCGCAAGTTGGCCGAAGCTCACCCGCGACGAGTAACCGCAACCGACTCAACCAACTTCTGAGCCGCCCTGACATTGCTTGCGTGACCGCACCGCTCGCCGACCACATCCAGGTGAGCAATCGGCACCCCGCTCAGGGCCAAATCTCCGATCAGATCGAGCAGCTTATGGCGAGTCGGCTCATCCGCAAAACGAGGCTCGTTCAAAAAGCCGCCGCGGCCAATCGCAAGACACGACTCCTCGCTCAACCCCTTGCCGAGCCCGGCAGCCTTGATCATGGGCAGCTCCTCCTCCAGCACCACGGTTCGAGCGGGAGCGATTTCGCGGGCATACGCCTCGGGGCTCCAAGCGAGCTCGACCTCTTGACGACCATGCGCATAGCCATCGAGCTCAAAAATGCAGCGCCACCACCCTTCACCACGGCCAATCGCGATCTTGATGGGCAGATCCTGGAGGAACACCCGCGCGAACGGGCCTTCCACCTCCACGGAACCGCAAGAAGCCAGGCCAGCTGACTGAATCGCATTGACATAGGGCAAGGAACAACCATCGCAGGCCGGGAGTTCTCCGCCGTCCACCTCGATCTCGGCGTCCGTCACTCCCATCCCGGCAAGTGCGGAGAGAACATGCTCCACCGTCGCAACGGGGCCGAGTTGGGTGCAGCGCCTTGTGTCCGTCACTTCGCTCGGATGGGCCTCGATCCGCTGGCCGCCCAAACGGAAGGCGAAGCCACTCTCACCGGGATGCAAGGTCACGGCAACGGGTTCGCCAGAGTGCAACCCTGGCCCCTCAATCTTGATCGAATCAGCAAGGGTGAACCGGGGATAGCTCTTCGTCATTCGGACTCCGATTGGGTGGCCTTCAGGCCGGCAAGCTCGCGCTCCAAAGCGCGGAGTCTTTGATACATCTCAGGCAATCGCGCCTGGAGGGCCATCGAGCGCATCGCGTGGGCAATCGGCATCGCAGGCAGACCGGCGTACTGCCCGGGCTCCGTGACATCGCTCACGACGCCCGTGCGGCCCCCCAGGACAACATCGTCTCCGACCTTGACATGATCGCTGAGTGCCGCCTGGCCTCCCATCACCACCCGAGATCCGATCTCGCAACTTCCGCTGACTCCTACCTGCGCGGCCATCACCGTATGCTCGCCGATGGTGATGTTATGTCCAATTTGTACAAGATTATCGAGCTTGGTGCCCTTACGAATCAGCGTTGCCCCGCATGTCGCGCGATCAATGCAAGTATTTGCACCGATCTCTACATCATCTTCCAAAATCACCTGGCCGACTTGGGGAATTTTGGCTCGATGCGTCCCCGTCCACGCGAAGCCGAAGCCATCCGCACCGAGCACACAGCCGGCGTGGAGAATACAGCGATCCCCCATGACAACATCCTGCACAAGCGTGACGTGGGGATAAAGAATGGTCTGCGACCCAATCTTACACTGATCGCCCACATAGCAGTGAGGGTGAATCACCGCTCCGGGCCCAACAACCGAACCCTCTTCGATGACGACATAAGCGCCAATCCGGGCGGTCGGATCAACCACGGCGGATGGGGAAATAACCGCGGTCGGGTGAATTCCCCCGGCCAAGGGGAGCGGACGATCCATGATACCGAGCACCATGCCGAATGCCTGCCGGGGATTGGGGTGGCGGATTACCGGGCAGTTCAGGGTTGAGGTTTCCATCGGCACGATGATTGCGCCAACTTCTGCCTCCAAAGCTTTACTCAGGTAACTCGTATCGCCAGCGAAGGTGATGCCGTGCGGGTCGCTCATTCCGGCTGGAACGGGACGATGGATCTCCCGATCAGCCGGGCCATCGAGTGTCCCTTTGATCATTTCCGCCAGGGCCCCTAATTGCCAACTTCGTACTGCTTGATCCATGCAATGAATTCCTTTGTCTTGTTTTGGGCACCCCGGGGAGAGTCGCTGAGCACCCATCCGCGCGATTCTGCGAACAGTTTGGCTGATCGCTGGATCTCCTCGCGTGACCACGTCGCGCGTGTCCCTCCAGGTGAATCCAACGTCTGCCCCGGCGCACGCGGCGCGCCGTGCGATGCGCTGAGCTCCGGCAACCCGGGCAGATCTCGGATGACGCTGCTGATGCCATCATCGAGGTTTCCAAGAGCATCATTCACCGCCGCTCGTGCATCAGATTCCGCCTGAGCTTCGGCGCGCGCGAGGGCTTGTTTGGCTTCCGCATCCAGGGTATCGCTCGCGGCTGCGTGTTGCCTGGCCAACGCCTCCAGCGCGCCCTGGCTCCGAGCCTCAAAGTCTGCATCCATCTCGGCAAGCTCCTTCCGCAGCCTCGCGACTCGTCCCTCTTCGATCGGGATCTGCTCTTCAAGCATTCCCCTGGTGCGCGGGGGACGACCAGAATCAGGGAATCCAACTCGCCCCGAGAGGTCAATGAGAAGGTTTCCCCGACGCTCGGCGTAGCTCTCAAAGAGCTTCATCACATCGGAAATCGCGGCCTCGCGTTCGACGATCCACTTTTCCTCAGCGGCTTCGCGCAACGCGCGAGCCTCTCGATTGGCCTGAGCCCGAGCCACCCGCAACAGATCATCACGCAACCGAGCCAGTGCGGTCGCGCGATTCTGACGCAGACGCTCCCGGGCATCCCGCGCGAGCGATTCTGCACGAGACTCGCGGATGAATTCTGGTTTCGACCCCGGAAGTGTATAGCTTTTAGCACCAGAACTTACTGATGGGCGAGAGCGAGGCGTCTGAATCGCCTCCACGTCGGAGACGCCCGACGTCACGTCAGCGGTGTCGATCCACACCCGGGTGGGGGCAGTGCATCCGCCGATTGCACCGAGCAAAACGCCGAGGCAGAGAATTCCCATGCCTCGGCGTGCGCCGATTTCTCGCAGACTCTTAGCGAGCTGCGTCAACCGCTTTGGTTGCGGCTTCCGTAAGGTCGTTTGCGCCATAAACCGCGACATTCGAGGGGAAGACGACCGAGTAGCCATCTTTCTTACCAATGGCTTGCACCTGATCGCGAGCTTTGCGGAGCACCTCATCAATCTTCTGATCTTGAAGCTCGCTCAGCTCCTGCGAAAACTCTTGATTCCACTGCTGCAAGAGCTGCTGAATGTTGTTCCGGCGATTGTTGAACTCGCTCAGCTGCGTGCGCTCAGCTTCCGTGATGTTCTGCTTCACCATCAGAGCGTTGTATTGCTTCCCGTCTGCGATGATCGCGTCCTTCACCTTCTGAAGCTCCGACTTTTCGGCGTCCGTCGGGTTAGCCTTCAGCGTCAGATCGCGCAACTTGCCCGCTTGATCCATGCTCAGCACCTTGTGGGTGTCCACGAATTCCAGCAGGCCTTGGCGGAGGTTGAACTCGGTTTGCATGTCGTCGCGGATCTTCTTGCCGGTGGCGGAATCAGCGAGGATCTTTTGCATGTCCACGGTGCCGAACTTCGCCTGAGCGGGTTGGAAACCGCTGACGGCCATGCCGAGCACGAGGGCACCAGCCACCAGCCAACCGGCCATGGCAAATCGCGGGGATGAGGTCTGTTTCATAGGTTCAGTGTTGTTTCCTTCTCTCAAAAGTGCGCCTCAGAAGCTGGCTCCAAAGACGAAGTGGGTTCGAGAACCGCCTTCTTCATTGAACGCAAAGTCGATACGAATTGGTCCGATCGGAGTGCGGAAGGCCACACCGATCCCATAGCCGAGTCGAAGTTTGGCTGACTGAGATTGCTCAAAGTCAGTGAATTCGCCGTAGCCGCCCCAGGCTCCGCCGTAGTCGGCAAAGCCCACCACGTTGAAGCTCCGTTGCAGAGGGTAGCGGTACTCCAGGGTCGCAAGGAACGAGTTCTTGCCCCAGAATCGCTGGTTGGGATAGCCCCGCAGTGAGTTCACGCCGCCCACGAAGAGCTGCTCGAAGAACGGCACCGTGCCCGCGACGTATCCATACTCGGCCTTGAAGGCAATCACCGGGCGAGGATCGCTGAACGAGATGTCCGTATCGCCTTCTTTGCGCTTCGGCGCTTTGCTCCAGTACTGCCGATATTGCAAGGAATTCCTCACAAACATCGACGAACCGAGCAGGTCTTGGAACTGAGCGACGTTGCCGCCGATCTTGGTGATTTCGCTGTATCCTGGCTCGACGGTGAGTCGGAGCGAGCTTCCTTGCACCGGCTCAACGCTCGGAGCAGTGGTGTCAATTTCGCCCGTCAGCTGGAGACTGATGAGGTTGCCATCCTGCTGAACATAGTTCTCCGTGGTGGAGGTCGTCAGGTTTACCGTCTTGATGTTCTGCGCGGAGAGACCAATAGAGGTGCGGTATTTGGTGCCGTACGGTCGGGCGAGTGAGACGTTGAAACCGGTGCGACGCTCGTCGAATCGATCCTCCGTGCCGTCGCCTCCGATAAACCCGTTGCCGGTAAAGTTGTACACAACGCGGCTAAACAAGCGAACGTTGAGCGAGGTGTCTTTGCTGTCGTAGAACCGGTCGCCGTAGGCCAGAGTCGCGCTCGGACCGCCGCCGACGGTGGCTTGTTCGAGCTGGACACCCACGGTTCGGCCGAGTCCTCGGAAGTTCGAGTCTCCGTAGCTGAGGGTGCCAACCAATCGGCTTTGCGGGTCAAGAGCGACACCGGCGTTGATTTGGGCGGTGCGGGCTTCCTTGAAGTCGATGATGACGTTGACCACGTTGGCCGCGTCGCCGATCTCCCGGCTCGGCTTCAGGTCTTCAAACCAGTAGGTGTAGTAAAGCTCTTCAAAATCGCGCTGCAGCTTCTCGATATTGAGCGCATCGCCGGGGCGAGACTTCATGATCCGGCGGATCGTTTGCTCCTTCGTTCGGCTGAGTCCACGAAGCTCGATGTTGCCAATGCGTGTTTCCAAAATCTTGATGTTCAGAGTGTTCTCGGATTCATCAAGGGGGCCGATCTGCTCGAAGTCAACAAAGTATCCGGCGTCAGAGTAGAGCTTTCGGATCGCCGTCGAAATCGGCTGAGCGCGGCGGTTGTTCCAAATCTGGTTCATCTCCTGCGCATCGGCGACGATCTTGGTCAGAACTTCATCCGGGAAAACCGAATTGCCCTCAATCCGGATCTCCTTGACCAAGCTGTATTCTGCGACGCTCACGAGCAGATCGACTTCGCTTTCGCCGACGTTGCTCGGGATGATCTCAACCTTCTTGAAGAAGCCGAGGCTGAAAATCTCGTTCTGGTCACGCTCGATGTCCGTCGGAGCGGCGAGGCGACCTGGCTGAAGCCGCATCGGAGTTGTGATTGCCGCTGTGTTGATGAGGCTGTTGCCTTGCACCACCACATTGCGCACGGTGCGTGCGCTCTGAGCCATCGCGGTTGCGGCCAGCACCACGAGGAGTCCAACTAAACTTGCTTTTCGTACCAAAACCCGCTCCGATCTACCTAGATCAGCAGTTTAGACGGATGAGCCTTCCCCCCGTTATCTTTCGGGTAGGCCTTGGGGGAAAACTTGGTGGATAGCCGAACCTTTTGGTTCAAATCTTAGAACTTCGTTGACCAACTGAGCCCAGCGCGCCAGGGCACTTTCTCATCGAATCCGAACGTGAACCGCACGCGGCTGAGGAATCGGTCGCGCGTGGGAGGGCGATAGCTCAGCCGGACATCGTAGCGAAGCTCGCGGTTGTCGATCCGGGTGACTTGGCGACTCGCTTCGACGATCAGACCCTTGCCCAGGGTCTTGCCACCTCGGATGATCGCACCATCGAACGGGTTGTAGTCGAGCAGCAGGTAGTCGAGACTCAATGCCTCGGCAAACTGAGCGGTCAGGCCTTGAGTCAGGCTGGGAAGCGCAAGCGTAAACAGGCTGTCCCGTAGATCGTTGCGGCTGCTCTCGCCAATCGCGGATCGCACGAGAGATTCGAGGAACTCGCGTTGGCCGACAATCGCCTGAATTTGCTCGGTGGTGAGGTCTGGTGGATCGCTTGTGCCGCTGATGTTGATCCCCTGCGGATCGAGCAGATCGCCTCGGATTTCGAGGTTCAAGGTGTAGCTTTCGAACCGGTCGGCGGTCTGGCGCACCGTGACCACGGTGCGGCCTTCGAGGTTCACATCGACCCGGGGATTGCCTCCGACTCCTGCTGTGATGACCACGGTGCCCCCCTCCAAATTCACCCGGCTCGCCGGGAGCAGGATTGTCCCGCTCTCCACCCGGAAGGGCGCACGGATCGAAACGCTCTCCAGCGATCCCGTGATTTCACTCCGACCTTCCAGGTTGAGCTTGCCGACGGGAAGATTCAACTCAGTGCCCGGATTCAGGATGACCGCGAGGTCTTTGAAGATCGGCACGATCTCGCCCAGTTCTTTCGGGGTGGACTCCGGGAACTCCGGCGGCAGATTGATCTTCAGGTTGTTCACCTCAACGCTCCCGGCGATTTCTGGCCGCTCGAACGTGCCCCCCAGGGTGATCTTGC
Source organism: Armatimonadota bacterium (assembly GCA_020161505.1). Taxonomy (GTDB): domain Bacteria; phylum Armatimonadota; class Fimbriimonadia; order Fimbriimonadales; family Fimbriimonadaceae; genus UphvI-Ar2. The sequence goes on from JAIUNY010000004.1 coordinate 49,592, forward strand.
CATTGGCTTCACCCGTCGTGGGATCCTTTGCGACCGCGTAGGTGATCTCGCCGGTAGGGGTCGGAGGCTTGGCGAGCTTGAGGCGTTCTTTCACGCCAAAGTTCTCCAAGGTCAGATCGCCCGAGAGCTTCGAGTCGAGCAGGGATTCGCGCGAGAACCCTTCATCCAGCAGGGCGGAAAGGTCGGCGCGCACCGTGCCGAGAAGTCGACCACCCAGCGAGCTGGTGCCCTTGACGGAGCCCGAGATGTTGCGTAGATTCGCGACATCGAGCACCATTTCCAGGCTTTCCAATGCGGTTTCGACATCGTTGAGGGCCAGTCGTGAGACTCCGTCGGCATTCGGCGTCCAGGTCATCTTGCCGTTGGCTTGCCACGAGCCCGTTCGTCCCTTAGCGGTGAGCATGCCTTCGATCGTTCCTGCGGTGCGGTTGAAGTCGATCGCGCCTTTTTCTTGGGTTTGCTTTGTGGGGTCGATCGCGGGCTCCAAGAACCGGCGGAGCTCGCTGACATCGCGTGCAGGCAGAGAGAGGTTGATCTCGGCATCCTCCTTGGCCTCCTCGGCTTTCGCGAGCGCGCTCAGGGGAATCCGCGACTGAATCAGCCCTTGCAGGCCCTCCCACCGCCACAACCCATTCGCGGTGATCACCTCGTTTTCAAGAACGATCTCATCGCTGGAGATCGAGCCATTGATCGTGTTGATCGTGCCGTCGTTGCCTCGGGTGGCGAAGGAGTCAGCGTTCAGGCTTGCACGGCCGGAGATCGCCTCGCCATCCTGCTTCACCACGAAGGTCGAGTTGATGTTGGCCTCGATTTGGGGGGCGTCTTCGAGCAGGCCGAGGAGCGGGGCCGGATTCAGCTTGACCACCTCACCCGACAGGTTGGCCTCGAGGATTTCGTTTTTCGGGCCGAGGGTCGCCCGGCCGCTCGCCATGGCTTGGCCCTCTCCCATCCGCCACATGAAGCGTCGAAGCTCGACGTTCCCTGGCTCAACCAGGGCGCCGAACGCGACTTCGCCGAGGTTCTGCCCTAGTGATCCTAAGTCCACCACGCGCGCCGATTCGAGATCGAGTCGGGGTTTGTCCAGCGTTCCGGCGAAGGCCAGAGTCGCGCTTGCCTTGCCATTCAGTCCCCGGATGATTCTTTGAACCTGAACATCTTCGATTTTGATCTGGTTACGGATCGCGCGCATCACGCCGTCGAGAGGCACGTTCGAGGCGAGCGCCCACCCGCTGAGATTCTCGCTCCCCCAGGCATACGTCAGATCGTCGAGTTCGAGGAGGCCGACATCCTGCAGGTCACCACCGATGGAGGCCACACCGCCATTGATCGAAACTCCTGCCTCGGTCGAGACAATCGTGAAGTTTCCGCCGCCCGCGTTGAATTCGTTGATCGTGGCATCGCGCAGGCCCAGAGTGAACGAGCCAAAGAGGAACGGCTGCTTGGCATTGATCCTTTCGCCCTCGGCGGGAAGGGTGAATGTGCCTTGTCCGGACAAGGCGCCGGTTCCCGTGACCTCAAGATCGTCGGATTTGAGGGCCAGGCGATCCAGGGGGATCTCCGAGCTGACCAGGGTGAATTCGCCTTTGCCCGTCTCCGGGATGAACTTCGCGGTCAGGGTCGCGGTGCCCTCGCCGAGGTTGGCGGTGGCGGATTCCAGATTCAAAACGCCGGCGGCGAAGCCTCCTTCCAGTCGGACGTTCTCAACATCCACGCCCTGCACGTTCATCTCTTTGCTTGTGGCGGCAAAGGTGACCACCGGCTGCTCTGCTGTCCCCGAGACCGTCGCGTTTTCGACATCAAATCGCCCGACCAAGCCCTCGATGGGGATGAGGTCGGTGAGGAAGATCTCGCGCCCCGTCAGATTCCCCGCCAGGGAGAGGTCGCGGAGCCCCAGGGTGACTTGACCGTTGAGAGTGCCCAGTCCGAGAGCCCCTTCGATCTCGCTGGCGGTGACGGTGTCAGCATTCGCGATGATGTTCGCTCGGACGCGGGGAATGGAGAGTTGATCTTTGCGGACGTTGTAGGCGGTTGCGGTTCCTCGGAACTCCGGATTCGCCCACGGACCAGTGAGACGTCCGGCCGCATATCCGACGCCACGCACCACAGAGTTCCACGGACCAAGATCGACGCCTCCCGCCTCCAGATCAAGGTTGAGAGTCTGCTTACTTGTGTCGACGGTGCCATCCGCAGCAATGACCCCGTTGCGGCCGATCAGCACGCCTCTTTCGATGGTTGCAATGCCGTTCGTCCATCGCAGACGAGCCTCCAGATCTCCGAGGATCAGAGTGGGAGCCTCGGGGCGCTGAAGAGTGCCGCTGCCCTTCGCATTCACCACGACTTCCGGCTTGCGCAGGGTTCCTGTGATAAGGGCCCGGCCCCCGACTTCCAGGTCAAGTTGGTTCGCGCCGAAGTTGCGCGAAATCCTGAGCGGTTGTCCGCCCGGGAGCTCAATGGCACCCGCGAGGGCCCCCGAGCTTAACGTCACTCCCACGGAGCCAGACAGAACCGTCCCCTGCCAGCGAGCTTGGCCGAGCTTCGCGGTGAGGAGCCGACCATCAGTCGCAAGGTCAAGGGCAATCCCCGTGAAGCTCTGACCCTGGGCGGTGAGACTCGCGATACTCGCCGGGCCGCTCCATTCAATCCGAGATCCTTCCGTGGAGAGTCTGCCCTGGGTGCTCATCCCGGTCGCCCGGATGTCTTTGGGAAGGGCGCGCGCAGCCAATGGCCAGAGCCGGGCCGACGAATCGACCTGAGCCGTGACATTGCCCACAGATCGGAACTCCCGCGACCAATCGAGAACGCCATCGTAGGTTGCCGCGCGCCCGGGTTCCCGAGCCTGGGCGACTACCGCCAGTCGGGATCCTCGAAGCAGGATATCCGCCGTCACCGCCGCGTTGCTCAGGAAGTCCGGATAGCTCAGACCTGTGGCGGCGGCATCGAGATCGGCCTCCAGGCGATCCAGAGTTTTGTCGGTTCCGATCACCTGGGCCTTGCCCTTCACGATCAGGTCGTTGGCGGAGAGGTTGGAAAGCACGCTTTGGCTCTCCTTCGGCACCCACCGCCGGATGACCGGCTGGAGTGGCACCAGGTTGAGGCGTTTGGTGGTGAGGTCAAGGCGATACCCAAATGGTAGCTCCTCTTTTTTGTTCTCCAGCTGGATGCGAGACGCGAGCTGGAGGCTTCCGGCATCGGTCAGACTTGCGCCGCTCTTGGCATAGATGAGCCCGTCGGCGGCATCAACAGTCAAGTTTCGGAGTTCGAGTCTTTGGGTGAGGGAAGGGGTTGCCGTCTCGTCGACCACCCGCACGAGGGCTCGGTCGAGCTTGCTCGCGAACTTTGGCGGGGGGGCATTGGGGTCGTCGGCGGGGAGGAGATCGAAGAGACTGAGGGCGCCATCCTTTCGCCGGACCAACGTGGCCTCAGCCGAGCGCAAATCGACTTGGGGCGCGCCGTTTTTGAGCCGAACAACCGCCTTGCGCGCACTGGCAATTTCTGCCCCCTCAGCATCGCGGACCGAGACGCCCATCGCAGTGATTGTTTGGGTGATGGGGTCAACGCCGTAGCTCTCCGCGGTCACCCGGATCGCGCCTGATCGGGAGCCATAGGTGAAGTCAAATCCCGTGCCGGGAGCCGCCAGCACTTCGAGGCACGACATCAAGTAGGCAATTCCGAAGACGAGGAGCAATAGCGATGGCACCCAGGCCACGATCAATCGACCGAAGCCTAGGAATCCACGCCAAATCGCGTGTCCCCACCGTCGCGCAGAGTTCACCTGTACCTCTAGACGATCCTCACCCCCCACAAAGGCACGGACCCGTCTCACATCTTGAAAGAGTGACTTTTGGTAACAAAACGTTACGGAAACAACTCTATTGCGTCTATAATAGTAACAGTGGACAGCGGATTTCCGCAGTCGGCGCCTCGCTCCAGAAATGCGGCGGGGCGCTTTTAGTTTTGCTGCTGGGCGGCTTTGATTGAATTCCGAGTCGACTCGAGTTTTTGCTCCATTTCGGCTGCGGGAAACACCTTCAGACCGCAGTCGCCAAATCGACCGTCGTTCGCGTAAAAAAAGCGTTCTGTTAGAAACGGCCAGAACTTGGGCTCGGTTGTTCCTGCGCTCCTCGTCCATTCAAAAACATCGCGAGCAACAAGATCCGAAATTTCCGACGGATGGCTTCCACTCTTCGTTGTGAATGTACAACCAGGTACGACCCAGCTTTGAAATACCCTTTGACTGACAAACTGGGTCCCGTGCACAAGGAGGTCGGACAAAGCAGCTTGGTGTTCAGCGTCTTCCCGTGCGCCAATACTCTCTAGGTGAACCCGCCCAATTTGTCGGACTTGATCCTGGGCCAAGTAACGTACGTACCTTTCCAGCATCAGCATGATGGCTAGGTCATAGACTGGCTGGGGCAGGTACTGGTCAGCCCCCGTGTCGAGGAAGAGCCGCTTGAATTCTTGTTTGCGGATCCCGACGCCAAAAACGACAAATGGTGTATCTCGAAGCAACTGAAGGAGCTCACGATCAAATTGCTGCTGCCGCATCACGTTGCCTGCAAAGTAGAACTCTTTGTCTCGCTTGCGCATGAAGGGCTCATGGAACACGACTGCGGTTCGACCGAAGAACTTCTTTTTGAGCTCATCCGCCGCTTGAATGTAGTTTTCTGCCGCTTCGGAAGTCATTGCTACGCCCCCTAAGCTAAATGTATCGGTGGAGTCCAGGAGCGATGAGCTTCCACTTTCGTCAAGGAACAGGAGGTTTGGGGGTCTGTGCTCAAGGAGCGGATGGCCAGTTCTTGCCGACTTCATTCTCGGCTCGATCCGTCCGACAACCTGCTCAGCCAGGCGGAACGACTCGTTTTGAAGATCGCTCGCCAGTTGAGAAACCACTGAGGTATCCCTCCCGCACCTGATCAACGCCCGCACGAGACATTGAGCCAGAGCGCTCGCCTCTTCGGTATAGGATGATTGCCGCAACTTGAGTCGCTTTCCTTCCGGATCCCCTTGTCTTTCGTCTTGCATGACCGTATCAAGATTATGTCCCGGTTCGCGGGCTATCATCCAAACATGGAAGCGAAGACGGTCAGTGAGACCAGGATCACAATGGCGCAGATGATGACCCCGAACGATGCCAACGTCCTCGGAAAGGTGTTCGGAGGGTCGATTCTGGCTCTGATCGACCTCACGGCGAGTGCGGTGTCGAGCAAGTTCGCGGGACGCGTGTGCGTTACCGCCGCCTTCGACCGGGTGGACTTCCACGAGCCGATCGAAATCGGCGAGCTCGTCGAACTGCATGGGGTCGTCAGCTTTGTCGGACGCACCAGCGTCGAGGTCACGATTGATGTCTATGCCACCCAACTCACCGCCCATCGAAAGCACCATGTGAACACCGCGCGGGTCACGATGGTCGCGGTTGAGGACGGCAAGCCTGTGCCCGTGCCGCGCCTGATCTGCCAAACCTATGAGGAGAAGCTGGCCTTTCTCGAAGGTCGGCTGCGCCGAGAGACGCGCTCCAAGTGGCTCAAAGAAATGGACTCTCTGAACGCTGTTTTGAGGGAAGCAAATGAAGCCACTCTCGATCAGTATTTGGCTTCGGAAGGCTCTCTGTTTGAGGCCTTGGAAGCGGCTCGCTGAACCCCAAGTTTGCCCTCTCGCAGCATCTGGCTGATCTGAATCGGGGTGAAACCCTTGCGGCTCAGCTCGTCCAGAATCTGAGGGATCGCCGTAGCGGTGTGGGGCTTCACGTCGTGCATCAAAATGATCTCGCCGGGGTTGGGCGTAAAGCAGACGTTCCGATAGACCACTTCCGGATTTGTCGTCGCGGTATCGGCGGCAGATGCCGTCCAAAACACGTTGGTGTAGCCATCCGCCTTCGCGACCTGAGCGAGCGCGCTGCTTCGCATGCCGTATGGCGACCGGAAGAGCCACGACTTCACTCCGGTTTCCTTTTCGATCAGTCGCTGGAGATCGTCCATCTCCTTTTGAGCCTGGGCCATCGGCATCTTGGCCGCGTGTGTCCAGCTATGCAAGCCGATGTCGTGGCCCTCATCCACAATTCGCCGGAGCAGATCGGGGTGGCGCACCGCATTGCTCCCGAGCACAAAAAACGTCGCCTTGGCACCATGCTCGCGCAACGCATCGAGAATCAACGGAGTCGTGGACGGCAAGGGCCCGTCATCGAAAGTGAGAGCCACCGGCTTGTACCCGGCAGCAAATCCCTTCGGACGAGTCTCAACATGGCGCGGCAAGCCGAGGTCAGGGATCGTTTGCCGATCCTGATGACCGCTTGTCAGGCTCAGGGTGAGCAGAATCGAGATCATTTTTCTGGAGTCGCGATTCCGTCGACAATTTGGGCTCCCGCTTTCACGTCATCGTAAACCAACGAGACAAGGGCGGTTCCGGTCTTGCCCGTGATCGCAACGAGCACGATCACCTTCGGGGGCTTATCGCTGTTCGCATGGAGTTGTCGCATTTCGGCTTTCACAAATCCCCCGGTGAACTCTTGAATCTGAGACTCGAATTTTGGCGGCTCGAAGCCTTCCTTCAGTTTGGTGCTGTATGCCTGAGCGAGTGCCGGACGATCGCCGTTGGCCGCGGCTTCGGCGAATGCCATTGCCTTGGGCTCAAAGGTGGATCGGAGCTGGGTCGTCGCACCGGAGAGGAATCGCTGGCTGAGGAGGCCCACGATGGCAAAAGTGACGACAACGATTCCGAAGGCGATCAGCGGCACGCCGCATCCTGCCGTTTGACCCTCCGTCTGGGAACGTTCGGTTGATTCGGTCGTGTCCTCCGCCATCGTTTTGATGATGGCGCACCGGCACGATTGAGTTCTCGAAAGGCCCCAGTCGTGTCTTTCTGGCTCTCCACGACGTATGATTCACTCAGAGCATGTATTTCATCGTCCAGGGAGCCGGGGCCAAGCGCGGGCCATATACAGATTCGGAAATCGCTACGATGCTCCAGGGCGGTCTTCTGAGCCGCAGCGACGAGCTGGAGAGCGCGGAAACCAACGCCCGGCTCTCGGTGGGCTCGCTCGTCGATTCACTCGGCGATTCATGGGCCGAGGCACCTGGCGACTCTGATTCGGGATTGCCTCCCGTGATCCCGCCAGGGGGATCTTCGGCGACAGGGGAGGGTATTCCCACCGATCGCCCGTACGGATCAGAATCGGGAGGCCCTCCTCCTCAGCTTGATTTCGATTGGATGCAGAACCGGGCGGAGCCGATCACGAGCCCCAAGAACAAGATGCTGGTCGGCATCCTCATCGCCGCAACCTTGTGCTTCTGCCCCCTCTTCCTGTTGCCCGCAGCCTTCAGCCCGTTCTTCTCAGCGGGGAGCCTGCCCGGCAATGCAAACGACTATCCCCGAGCCCTGCAGAACGCGGGACGAGGATTGTTGATTTACACCCGCGATTGGGATGACAAGTTTCCCTCCAATCTTCGCGAGGGCGAGGCATGGAAGGACTCCGTCCGCGAATATGCTTCGGAATTCGGCCCGAATCCCTTTGCCCTTGATGGGGATGACACAATCTCCGTGAATCCCAACCTTTCCGGCTTGCGGGCGACCGAAGTTCTGCTCCCGCAGGAGACAATTCTGGTGTACATCCAATCGAAGAAACTGGATGACACCGCCCTCGTTCTCACCGTTGACGGGCGAACGTACGTCGTCAAATCGACGGATCTCGACAAGTCGATTCAGTCGAAAATCTACAACTTGCCTCAGCCCCTCTCCCGGATTCGCTAGACCAACTGGTACGGATCGACGTCGATGATGATCCGGCTCTTGCGGGCGGGGAGGTCTCCGAGTGCCTCGTTGACCAAGGTCACATCGGTGGCATTCGGGAGCTTGATGAGCACGTGGCGACGCCACAGACTGGCGATTCGCTCGATGCTGCAATCCACCGGCCCGAGGATTTCGGCATCGGGGAGGGCGAGGCGCAATCTCTGCCCTGCCACGGCGGAAAGTTCATAAACTTCGTGCCGATCTGGCCCAGTGAAGAGCACATTCACCAGTCGAACGAAGGGCGGATACTGCGCCATCTGCCGCTCGACGATCAGGTTTTTGTAAAGGGACTCGTAGTCGTGGCTCTGACTCGCAATGAGGCTGGGGTGATCCGCGCTGAGGGTCTGGATGATGACCTTGCCCGGTCGCTCGCCTCTCCCGGCACGCCCCGCAACCTGCGTGAGGAGCTGGAAGGTGCGCTCGCTCGCCCTGAAGTCGGGGATGTTCAGACTGATGTCGGCGGCGATGACTCCGACCAAGGTTACGCGAGGAAAGTCGAGCCCCTTTGCAATCATCTGGGTACCCACGAGGATATCGAGCTCGCCGGCGCGGAACTGGGCGAGAGTGGTTTCGAGAACCCCCTTTCGCCGAGCAATGTCGCGATCGAGACGGGCGACGCGGGCTTCCGGAAACTGGAGTGACACGGCTTCTTCCACTTTTTCCGCCCCGACTCCGAATGCATTGACCTTTTCACTGTTACACGCGGGGCAGACGGTCGGTGCGGCTTCGTGGTGGTCGCAGTGGTGGCAACGGAGCCGCTTCTCTTTGCGGTGGAACGCCAGCGAGACCGCGCACCTGGGGCACTCAAACCGGTGACCACACTCCCGGCAAACCACGAACGGAGCAAACGCCCGGCGGTTGAGGAACAAAATGATCTGCTCCTTTTTCGCGAGAGTTTCGGTCATCGCCTCGCTCAGCCGGGGGGAGAACACGCTCGCTCTCCGGTCCTTGTAAGCCTCTCGCAGATCCTCAATGATGACCTCGGGCAGGGTCGCGCTGGCCGCTCGGGTGGGGAGATTCAGAAGGGTCAAATCGCCCTTTTCGGCCCGATAGAAGGCTTCAATGCTCGGTGTGGCCGATCCCATCACGACCGGGCACTGATGCTGCTCCGCCAGACTCTCCGCGATCCGCTTGGCGTTGTATCGCGGAGTGTTTTCTTGTTTATAGCTAGCTTCGTGCTCCTCATCCACGACGATCAAGCCGATTCGGTTGAGAGGGGCAAAGAGCGCGGATCGTGGCCCGAGAACCACCGGCGCATCACCGGATCGGATCCGGAGCCAGTTCTCCATCCGCTCGGACGGAGTCATGTTGCTGTGAAGCACCGCGACGCGCTGTCCAAATCGCTCGCGAAGTTGAGCAATCACCTGCGCGGTCAGGGCGATCTCTGGCACCAGGTACAACACCTGCTTGCCCAGCCGCAGCGCCGCCTCCGCGCTGCGCAGATAGACCTCGGTTTTGCCGGACCCTGTGACGCCATAAAGCAGAAACTTCTGCGCCTGATTCAACTCAATGCTGCCGGAAATCGCCTGGATCGCGGCGGCTTGGGCCGGGTTCGGAGTCGGAGGAGTTTTGAGGGCAAGGTGCCCTTCCGCCACTGGTTCAAGCAGACCCGCCGTCACGAGGGCCTTGACCGTCGCATCGCTCACTTGGCCAAGAGCCTTGATTTCCTGGACGCTGAAGCTCGCTGTCTCCGAACCCTGAAGTCGCATGAGGGTGACGGCTTGCGCGGGCTTCTTCTTGCCCTGGCTCGCGAGGAATTGCTCGATCTTCTTGCGATCCGACGTCAGGTGGTACTGCGCGCCGGAAGTTTCCCGGCTTGTGATCGGACGAAGCTGCGATGCAACCTCCGCCAGCCCTTTTTGAACCAAGGATTTGAGCGCGGTCTTGACCGCCGCTGCGACCGGTTTGGCTTTCCGCTCGGTGATCGGCTCGGCTTTGAGAAGCTGGAAGACTTCGTCTTGCTGCGTCGGGAGGGGAGACTCGGGATCGCGGCCCGTCCATGTCCAGGCTTTGGTGAGACGCTCGCGGACGCCAGGCGGAGTCGCCAGGCTGAGGCAGACCGCAATCGGGGCAAGTGTCTGCTCACTGACGGTGCGTACGAGCTCGACCACGCTTGGCGGAAGATCAAGACCGATCACCCGTTGACCGAGGGGACGGAGTTGACTCGCCGGGAATCCGAGTTGGTCGGGCGCTGTCGTGCGGACGGAAAGTACAAACCCCAGGCTCTGTCGCGGGCCAAGGGGGATGAAGTAGGCTTCGCCGACCTTGGTTTCCGCTCCGGCGCGGTAGGTGTAGACCGCCTCCGAACCGGCCATCCGGCTATCCAATCCAACATCGACGACACGCAATTCCATAGGGGAGGAGATATGAGAATAGCACGGGCTCCGGGGGGAGTTGGCGCAGTTGCTCACACCTGATTTGCTTCAGAGTGCAGCGCCAACCCCGATCCCGAATCCCACCCGGAGAATCGGTGAGTCTGACCGAGAATTCATGGCAGGAGCCTCCGGATCGGATATTCATCGGAGGGAGCAGCTGGCTTGCGGAGCCACCTGATTGCCAACACCGCCGCCGCGATGACCGCCGGAACGAGGATCGCCAGCCCGAACTGCGCGCCTTGCGCCAGGAGATCACCCGCCAACAAGGAGGCGTTGGTGCGGAGATGGGTGAGCGTGGCGGCGAAGACACCAATCGGGAGCCAGAGAATCAAGGCTCCTAGAATCAGGCGAGCGGAGAACGGGATTTCGTGCCCGCCGGGTGCTGGTGACTCGAGCTTCCGGGCGGCCCGCTTGCGCGCACCAGGCCGAAGATCTGCAGGGAGCTTGCGTACCAGGAGAACGAAGAGCACAATCGCTGGCCACTGAAGGCTGCTGACGATGATCTCCTGTGGCACCACGGTCCAGCCTCCGACGAAGCAATACACAATCTGGGAGACAAAACTGATGCCGACAATCGCTCCGGCGAACCCAACAAGATTCCAGCGAGGATCGTGCGCGCTCCTCACGGCTTTTGGGTTTGCGGCCTACTCCAGACTCTCCACTCGGTGAGTCTACAGTGCCGGGCTCGGGCGGGTCAACTGAATCAGAAAATGGGTCCGGTCCCTGCTCGGAGGCAGAATCCGGGGGGGACGTGGTATCTTGACAGTCCCCTGTGTGCGCGGGTGGTGAAATTGGTAGACACGCTACCTTGAGGTGGTAGTGCCCACAAAGCGTGAAGGTTCGAGTCCTTTCCCGCGCACCATATCTTCCCTTTGCCCCGCATTCGACAATGAGCCATTGAGCTGTGGGTAAATGCGTTTCGAAGAAGATCGCGGCATGGACATTTGAACCTGGATGGTAGCCAGGCAGGAGAATGAATGGGAACGCAGAAGCTCCGCAGAAAAATTCCCCCAAATCCAGGCGGACTCCTTTCCGAGTTGCTTCCTTTAGTGCCAAATCACCTGTGGTGGGTGATGCCCGAGTCGTGCGAGGGGCTGACGGAGTGGACCCCAGCGCAAATGATCCAGGTCGACCTCGTGAGAGAGACTCGCTCAGAGGTTGGATGCATCCTGCTTCCATCCGGGTTCGATCCTCGCAGTACGAGCGACACGATCCCCTGCCTCGCCTACGCTGAATGGGATTCTGCTTGGGCAACCTCTATCCAGATTGAGTTCGCGCTCCTCTCCCCAGTGCGGGAGGAGTGGGGAATGGAGTTCACTCCGCTCCCTGAGGACTTCGTGCAGAATTTGAGGATGGGCACAGAGTGAGCACCCCTCACACTCACTCCACCCGAGCCGCCGTCTCCTCCCACGGAAGCGAATCCCAGACCTGACGGGTGATGAGCGTCGGATTCTGCGGGGCGATGAGGGCGGTGGTGAATCCGACATCCCCCATCCCCTCGATCTCCAGGAGTTCGACTCCCTCCGGCAGCATCTTCTCCCGAATCTTGCTGACAATCGCCCCGCACTGAAGAACCGGGACGAGAGCCAGCCGGCCCAGGGCATCGTTGACCGATTCATCAAAGACCGGCCGGATCCCCAGCTGCTCGCACCGCCCCAGCACCCGCTGCATGGTTCCAGGCCACACCATGCGTGGCGCAATCAGAATTCGCCCGAGCACGGGATGGGCCAAGCTCACCGGAGCCTGCAGTCCGAGCGATGACGGCACCGCCACCCGCAGTGGATCCACATGGATCGCTTTTGCCCGTAAGTCGGGCCGGGCCATGGGAAGAGTGAGCAAGCCGAGTTCAAAACTCCTATTTCCCACCCCGGCTTCAACCTCCGCATCTCTGCCGCTCTCGATCGTCAGGCTCAGCTTGGGTGAAAGCACCGAGACCTCGCGCAGCACCAACGGCAGACCCGTGAGCGCGGTGAGAGGGGTGTAGCCCAGATGAATCCGCCCGCTTGCCCCAGAAAGCACCTGGCGGCCTTCTTCCACGCAGTCCACCAGGGACTCCAAAATCACCCGAAGGCGGGGAGCGAGGCTGAGAGCCACCTCGTTCGGCGCAATCTTAGGCCCTTTGCGTGTAAAGAGCTCGAAGCTGAGCACTGATTCTGCCTGAGAAACCAGCCTCGAAACCTGCGATCCAGAAAGGTGCAACCGCTTCGCGACCACCGTCATCGTTCGACCTTCCGCCAGTTCAACCAAGCATCGAAGTTGGAGCACACTCAGCTGATGAAGGCGATGCATGTTGCATATGACGCAAGCTAAGCCTGACTATGTTGCAAGAACTACAGGATTTCTTTTGCCGTTAGGAGAAGCGTGATGAACCATCGCCTGATGACCGTCTTAGGTGTGGCTGCCCTGGCTAGCCTCGCCGCCGCTGTTTCCACCGAATCGATCAAGATTCCGCACGGACAAGATACGCTTGTCGGCACCGTGTATCGGCCCAATGGGTTCGATGCCAAGAAGAAGTATCCCGCTGTCATCGTGACGGGCGCTTGGTTCACGATCAAGGAGCAAATGCCCTCGTTCTACGCCCGACGATTTGCCGAGCAAGGCTACGTGGCTTTGGTGTTTGATTTCCGCAACTTCGGGGAGAGCACAGGCAAGGCCCGGAACTTCGAGGACACTGTTGGCAAAACCAAGGATATCGGCGCGGCGGCGCGGTTCTTCGCCCAGCAACCCTATGTAGATTCGTCTCGACTCGCCGGGATGGCGATGTGCGCATCCACGGGCTACATGGCGAATGCGATCGTGGAAGGGGCACCGTTCAAGGCGTTCGCAGCGAGTGCCCTGTGGATTCAAGACAAGGCCACCGTCGAGGCGGTCTATGGGGGCGCGGATGCCGTCGCTGGGCTCATCAAGCAAGGCGATGAGGCACGGGCTGAGTTTGACAAGTCGGGCCGCGTGATTGATGTCCCGGCGGCTGGTGCTCCGGGGAGCAACGCGATCATGCAACAAGCTCCTTACTATCAAGATCCGAACCGTGGTTTGATTGCCAAGTGGGATAACAAGTTCGCGATCATGAGCTGGGGAAGCTGGCTTCGGTTTGATTCCCTGGCCGCAGCGTCTCGCATCAAGATCCCGACGCTTGTGATGCACAGCGACAACGCCGCCCTCCCTGCCAAGGCGCGAGAGTTCCATGCCAATCTCGCCGGTCCGAAGGCGATCTTCTGGTCAGAAGAACCCCATATGGACTTCTACGACAACGAAGTTGCGGTGAATCGATCTGTCGGCTTGGCGATCGACCACTTTGATCGCTATCTTGCGAAGGCTAGCGATGTCGAAATGATCGAGGAGACGGTGCGTCAAGTGGCCAATTCGGTGGACGCGAAGAGCTGGGCGGGGGTTCGGCAACTCTTCGCCGATCAGCTCCTGGTCGATTACTCCTCTCTGGGTGGCCCGAAAGGCACCGTCAATTCGGATCAAATTGTAAAGGATTGGGCGGAATTCCATAACCAATTCTTCGCCATGCGGCACACCTATACGAACTTCGCCACCTCCGTGACGGGGAACACCGCAACCACTCGATACCAAGGAATCGCCAGCCTTTCTCGCCCCATCGGGGAGACGATGAACCGCTGGATCGTGGCGGGAGACTACGTAACGACCCTCGAAAAGAAGTGCGGCAAGTGGATCGTCACGGGCACGACGTTCCAGCTGGGTTACCAGGTCGGAACTCCGTAGTCATCTGGTCAATCGGGAAGCGTGCGGGCAGGTGGTTTCACCTGCCCGTATTCTTTCTAGATTCTGCCTAGGCACGTCCCGGATGTGCGTTGTGCGAGGGTTAAGGGGTGGTTTCGGTGTGTATCCTCAACACTTCTTCTCATGGAATCGTTGGATCAGAGAGTGGTCTCCGCGCAAGCTGTCGCGGAAGTCGCCGAGCGTGAGTCGGGCGGAGAGCGTCCGGGGCTGGCCCTGGTCGTGGCCCTTGCCGCGATCGGGCTGTTCATCGCAACCGTGATCCTCCAGCAGCCAGCGTTTCTGGTGGCGGCGCTTGTCTTGCTGGCTCTTTCGGTTTGGTGCAAGATTCAGTCGCGATTCCTCAGCACAGCCGGAATCGCGATCATCGCCCTTGCCGTCGTCTGGCTTCTGCTGAACCGGTACTGGCTCTATGCAGGCGTCACCGTGCTCTGCGGACTCCTCGGCGGGTTTGTCGGCGGGCGCAAGAGCGGCTAACCGGGGAGATTGGCCGCGATGAAATCCGGGGCGTCCTGGAAGGCCACCGGTCGGAGCCAGCGCTGGATTCCGGCGGTGCCGACACTCGTGAACCGTGAATCGCTCGAAGCTGGATAGGGGCCGCCGTGCTGCATCGCCGGGGAGACCTCGACGCCCGTCGGGAATCCATTGAAGATCACTCTCCCCACCCGTAACGAGAGAATGTGCGCGAGTGATTGAGTGAGTGTTTCGTCGCCTGGTTCCCAGTGGATTGACGCGGTCAGTTCGCCCGTAAACCGATGGGCCACGGCATCGAGTTCAGCCTCAGAATCACACTCGATGAGCAGCGTGCTTGGGCCAAAGACTTCGTGGAGCGCCTCGGCTGGGAAGTCTGCGAAAGTGGAGAAGACCTTTCCGCCCGGATGGTCGGCAAGAACCTCCACCCCTGGCAAAGCAGAGAGCGCCTGGCACCCTTGGCTAAAGGAATCCGCGATCCCATCGGTCAGCATCACGCCTTGGGCGGCACTGGAAAGGGCCTCCACGAGAGCCGATTTGAATCGACTCCAGCCTTCGGATTTGATGCCGACGACAACTCCCGGATTGGTGCAGAACTGCCCGACCCCCATTGTCACGGAAGCAGCCAGACCCGTGCCGATGGCCTCGGAGCGAGACTCGAGCGCGGAGCGGAGGAGGAAAACCGGATTCACGCTGCCCATTTCGGCGAAAACGGGGATCGGGGTGGGGCGAGCGGCGGCGAGATCCATGAGGGCACGACCGGCTCTCGCGGATCCCGTGAATCCGACCCCTCGGATCGCCGGATGTTGCACAAGGATCTGCCCCACTTCCGCTCCGCCGTGAACCATCGAAAAGAGCCCCGCGGGCAAATTCAGGGTTTGAATGGCATCGGTGATCGCCCGCCCCACCAGTTCGGAAGTCCCAGGATGGGCGGGGTGAGCCTTCACGATGACCGGGGATCCCGCGGCGAGAGCGGACGCGGTATCTCCACCCGCCACCGAGAAGGCGAGCGGGAAATTGCTCGCTCCGAACACCGCCACCGGTCCAAGCGGGAAGTGCATCCGCTTGAGATCTGGCTTGGGAAGCGGAGTGCGTGCAGGATCGGCAGGGTCATGGCGGAAGTCGAGATGCGATTTGGTGTGGATGAGGGCGGAAAATTGCCTTAATTGGCCACACGTTCGACCTCTCTCGCCGGTCAAGCGGGCCAGAGGAAGGGCGGTTTCGGCGTGGGCGCGTTCGAGCAGTTCCTCGCCGAGAGCCTCGATATTCGTCGCGATTTGGTCGAGCAGGTTCGCCAGGGCTTCGGCGGGGATCGTTCCGACTTCGGCCGCCGCCATGCAAGCGGCATCGACTTCGTCGCGTGTCGCGATCCAGAAGAGCCCGGGAAGTTCCTCTCCCGTGAGGCGGTGGTGAACAGAAAAGGTTTGGTCAGAGCTCGTGCCCTCTGCTCCTGCAATCAAGTTTGACCCAGTGATTTGTAGCATTTCAGTTTTAGAACCTGTTTGGATCAAGTCGATCCATCTCAAACGGGGAGGCGTCCCCCTCGACAATTTGGCGCACGATTTCGCCGGTGACGGCGCCCAAACTCAGACCGAGCATGGCATGGCCTTGGGCGACAATGACGTGATTGTTCACGGGGAGTCGGCCGATGGCGGGCAGTCCATCCGGGAGGCAGGGTCGCAGACCCGTCCAGACCGCTTCTACTTGATTCAGGGCGTCCTTGGCGGTCGGGAAGACGCGAGAAACCGACTTCTTGATGCCATTGAGCCGGGCTTGATTGACTCCTTCTTCCTTCGCGCCGAGCTCCATGGTGCCAGCGACTTTAGTAACCTCACCCATCGGGGTGATGGCGACTCGGGCATCGACGAGCAGCGCAGGGACGCGGAGGGGGAGGGCTTCATGCGGGATCAGCATGGAGTAGCCTTTTCCCGAGATCAGCGGAAGGTCGAGGCCGAGGCTTTTCAGAAGGCCCTGCCCGAACGATCCTGTCGCTAAGACGACTTGATCGCAAGGATGATCGGTCGTTGTGGTGCGAACAATTCCAGGCTCGATTGAGTGGACCTTGGAAGACGATTCATAGACACATCCTAGTTCCCGAAGTCTCTTCCGCAGGGCAGCGAGGAGATCGTACGGGCGCAAGTGGGAGTCGTCCGCCATGTGGGTCGCTCCGTGGAGCTTGGCACCTGCTTCGGGTTCGCGGGCGGCAAATCCCGCCGCATCGACCGAGTCACCTCGAAGGCCAAGCTGCTTGGCCCGGTTCAGCAGGGCGAGCTCGTGGGTGAAAGATTCCTCCGTCTCGCACAGCATCCACAGTCCGGAGTGGGTCAGTCCAAAATCATCAAGTTCAGACGTCCAAGTGCTATAAATCTGCTTGCTGCGAAGGCTGAGATCGCGAATGAGGAGTTCGCTCTCCTTTTCGTGTCGCTTGTTGGCGAAGCTTGCGAATCGGGCCATCCACGCGAGCGTTTCTGGCTTCGGAGGCATCGCGATTCCGAAGGGGCTCTCGGGGCGCCACGCCATTTTCAGGCCGTTTTGTATCATCCCGGCGGCAGCAAGTGGCACAAAGTGACTGGGCACCAAGTATCCAGCGTTCCCATCGGAGCAACGAGCGGCTTCGGGAGCGCGCTCGTCGAGCACGGTGACTTTGTGGCCTGCCTTGGTGAGTTCGTAGGCGCAACTCAGGCCGATGATGCCAGCCCCCACGACAACAACTACGCTCATGGCAGCCCCTCGGCGTTCGGGATTCCACGGTGGAAAGGATCGGATGGGTCGAAGAAAAGCGTTGACTTCGCGGTCACGAATGCTCGGCCCGAAATGGTTGGGATCGCACCTCCTTCAACTACCTGATAGCTCCCGGTGAACTCACTCCCGGTGATGCTCTGCTGAGTCCAAATCTCACCCTCTGCGAGTTCTCCGTGGGCGGCGAGGCAGGCGAGCTTCGCAGAGGTTCCGGTGCCGCAGGGGCTTCGATCGTAAGCAAATCCAGGGCATAGCACGAAGTTGCGTCCCCGGTTCTGGCCCAGCGATGACGTGAGTTCGATATGATCAATTTCGTCGCCATTTGCTCCTGTTATCTGGTCGCGATCGAGCACTCTTCGAATCTCGCTGGAGAAGCTCATCAGCTCCGGAAGGTTCCGGTAGCTGAGGTCGAGCCCGTGGTCGGAACAGAGGAAAAACCAGTTGCCGCCCCAGGCGATGTCCCCGTGGATCGTTCTCCCCGAAGGAAGACTCACCGGCACACCGGAGGCATGGAGGGAGGCGGTCACGTTCTGGAACGTCACCGCTCCCGAAGTGTCGCGTTCGGCGGTGACCACACCGACCCGAGTCTCGAATGTGAGCCTCGGCTTTTCGTTCGGGTTCAGCCAGTGGAGACTCTCCATGACCCCGATCAGCCCGTGCCCGCACATGCCGAGAAGTCCGACATTATTGAAGAAAACAAGTCCATAGTCGGCGACCTGACTCTCCGTGATGATCGCACCGATGATGATGTCGGATCCATAAGGTTCGTTGCAGATCGCTCCGAGTACAGAGCCCAGACCATCATACAAGCGGAGGGCCTTGTCGGCAACGGTATCTCCCCCCAACGCGATAGATCCCGGCAGGATCAATCGCGTGGGCTCGCCTCCGGTATGAGAGTCGATGACTTCCAGGGATTTCATCGAGGCTTAATCCACAGTCGGCCGATGGGCCAAGGCGTGAGCAAGGACATCTAAAACATGTTGCCTTTCGGCTCCTTCCAGGCCCAGGCGAGGCAGACGAACGGTTTCAGATCCCATGCCCAACTCTTGAATGACCAGCTTGATGTTCTGGACAAACTTTGTTCCGACATCGAGGTGGAGGAGTGGGGTGTACCAGCGATAGAGTTCAAGCGCGGCATCCCACTGCTTGGCCATCATCAGATCCCAGAGCTTCTGATTCTCCTTGGGGAAGGCGAGACCAATTCCCGCAATCCATCCCGTCGCGCCCAGCATTGCACATTCCAGTGCAAGGTCATCGACGCCTGCGAAGATGGTAAAGCGGTTCCCCGCGTGGTTAAAGATGTCGGTAATGCGGCGAACATCTCCGCTCGATTCCTTCACCGCCACCATCTGATCCAACTCCCCTAACTCAGCGAGCATATCCGGCGTGATATCTACATGATAAGCTAAGGGGTTGTTGTAGATAATAAACGGCTTATCCGTCGCTCCGGCGACGGTTCGGTAATGAGCTAAGGTTTCGCCTCGATCGGCTCGGTATGCCATACAGGGGAGCAACATATATCCGTCTGCTCCTGCCGCCTCGGCGGCGCGGACATAGTCACACGCTGCCCCGGTATTCAGTTCGCTCACCCCGCTGACGACCGGGATCTTGCCGTTCGCCACCGATTTCGCAACACGAATCACTTCGAGCTTTTCTTCCCGATTCAAGGCGTTGTTCTCCCCAAGAGAGCCCAGCATCACGAACCCCGCGACCCCCGAATCAAGCAGGATCTGGAGGTGAGCCCCGGTGGCATCGAGGTTCAGCGATCCATCGGCGTGAAATTGGGTCGTGGCGGCGGGAAAGACATCTCTCCAATCAGAACCAGGCAGGGCAGGCATAGCGTTCTCACGTTACCTCTATGCCGATTCGCTGGGCAACCGGAACGGGATGCAACGGCGAAGTGCGCGGCGCGTACCGATGCTATGGAGCGCATTCAGCTCTGGATCCGGAATCATTCACCCAGGTCCTTCTTGAGACGATGCATGGTCTGGCCCTCGGAGTTCTCGAATTCCTTGCGTCACTCATCCTCGGAACCTGACAACTTGACCATGAGCATTTGGAACGACGAGAATGAATCGTGGAGAGACCGGCTCGGACTCGACCAAGCAGTGGCTTTCCTCGGTGCCCTTTGGAAGATCGTGACCTGGCCGATTCGGGCTTTGGCGAATCTTCCGCACTGGCTCATCAACTTCTTCAACTGAGTGAATAGAGAGGTTCGCAATGACCATGCGATTTTGGAAAGAAGACCGCGAGCGCACCCGGCGGCGGGAAGAGCAGAGGGAATGGCTGGGGATAGCCGAGGATCTCTCGCGCGGCCTTTGGCGGGCGATCGCGGCACCGGTGCGGTGGTGCAACGGTCTGTGGGAATTCCTGTCTCCCTAACCGCGATCGGGGAATCCGCCATACTTTCCAGCAGACATGGCAAAAACGGTGGCGATTATTGCGGCTCAGTGGAACGAGCTAGTGGTCAATGC
This sequence comes from Armatimonadota bacterium, assembly GCA_020161505.1. GTDB lineage: Bacteria > Armatimonadota > Fimbriimonadia > Fimbriimonadales > Fimbriimonadaceae > UphvI-Ar2. The sequence goes on from JAIUNY010000004.1 coordinate 69,177, forward strand.
TCTGGTCGAAGGGGCGGTGGACACGCTTCAATCCAGCGGCTACGAATCCGTGGTCATCCGTGTGCCGGGAACTTGGGAAATCCCGCTTGTCGCCCAAAAGGCACTCTCCAGCCATGTGGGAGTCGTGGCCCTCGGCTGCATTCTGCAAGGAGCCACCACCCACGCCGCTCTGCTCGCCGGAGATGTCAGCTCCGCGCTCATGAAGCTCCAACTGGAATCGGGCAAGCCGATTTCCTGGGGGATCCTCACGCCGGAAACTCAGGAGCAAGCATTCGAGCGAGCGGGAATGAAGCTCGGCAACAAAGGTCGAGAAGCCGCCGGGGCACTCGTCGACAGTCTGCGCGTGCTCGATTCGCTCAGCTGAGTCGGCGCATCTAGCCAAAAGGGCCGGATTTCCCTCGAACCGGGAGTGTCCAGCGGTCTGAAAACGTCTGGATCATCATGACGACCGCACTTGTGCTGGCGAGCCTTGCCCAGACTCAACGCGATATTCCGACCCAAGTTGTGCCGAGCGTGCCGACCTTCGTCCACACGGTTCCCGCCGATGCCAACGCCAAGGACTTTCAGCCTGCAACGACCCAGCTCCACACGGTCACGGTCACGCTGAGCAAGGAAACGGCGACGATCGAGACGGTGACGCTCTTCCGCAACCCCAATGCCACGGCGCTCATGGGCACGCTGCGCATGCCCTTCTTCAGCCACGGATTCAGCCCTCGGGCAACGGGCGAAATCACCGCGACCTGGAACAAAGGCCCGATGACAGGAGGGCGACGGGTGAACGACACGACCCTCGTGATGCCAGGGAAGACCGACGCGGTGGTGCCCACCCAGGGTGCAGTTTACGAGTGGCCGGGGGCGATCCCGGCAAAGGGCACAGGAACCCTGCGCACCAGTTTCCAGATCCCCCTCGCGAAGGTGGCGCTCGGGCAAACAGCGCGACAATTTGCCCTCCACATTCCCCCGATGTCGGCTCCGACCGAACAGCTCCAGGTGGCGATCAAGTTCTCCCCCGAGATCGTGTTTGGCGTGCTCAACAGCCAAGGCCCGTTCGGCACGTTCCAAACCGGCCCGAACGGATCCTTCGCCAAGTGGGATGGCAAAACCGCAACCAAGGAAGGCTATGTGCTCTTCCGGTTCTATCCCAACGAAGTCGGCGGCTAACCCGGCCTCAACAAAAAACGTCCCCCGAAACATCCGTGTCTCGGGGGACGTGGTGCAGAACGAGAGCGCGAATCCTTTGCGCTCGCTCAATTCGTGTGAATCCTGGCTCAGGCGGCTTTTTTGCCGCTGGTCGCCATCTGCTTGGAGACCTTTTCCGGGATCAGGTGGTCGATGTCCAGCATCACGATCAGCTTGTCGCCGCGCTTGCCGACTCCCGCGAGGAAGGCATCATCCTGGCCCTTCGTGAACGTCGGGCTTTCTTCGATCTGATCCTGGGCGAAGTCGTAGATTCCCTCGACGCCATCGACCCGCAGCGCGCATCGACCGGCGGAGCAATTCACGACGACCATGTTCGACTCACCCTTGCTCTCGGGAAACTCGAATCGAGCCCGGAGATCCAGAGCGCCGATCGTCTCGCCGCGCAGGTCAAACACCCCGAGCACCATCTTGGGTGTGCGGGGAATCCTGACCGGATTTTGGTCTTCCAGAATCCGCTCGACCGAGTCGATCGGCAGACCATAGAGTTCATCAGCGAGTCGGAAAACGACGTATTTACCTTCAGCCATACCCATACTTGCTTCTTGCATTCCATGAAGAGAACGCCGGAAACCTGTTAGTTCAACCAGAAGATATGGCAAGATGAGAAAGCTTGATGCTTTGCTGCGCGCTCGTTCTCGTGTCCGCGAGTCAGATGGATCCCCTGACTCGTTTGCAGGCCTTTCTCGCGCGGAGCGAGCAGTATGCCACCCGGTTTGAACTGCGAACCGCGCCCGGTGCCGAACCTTGGCCGGGAAGCTACCGATTTGCCTTGCCGCGATTCCAGGAGTACATTCTGGAAACGCCCGGCGGAACGCAGCGAATGCGTCAGAACGAAGAGGGATTGATCGCTTACGAAGACTCAATCCGGAGTTACGTGCCGTACCGCGATTTCGGTCGGATGATGCCGATTCCTCCGGAGCTCCAGCCCGCCGGACAGTATGCGCTGAGTTGGCTCCCGGCTTGGCGAGAAAAGCTGCCGGAGGGCTTCAAGCTCCAAGGAGACGAGGTGGTTCGCGGTGAGAAAGTCGACCGACTTCAGTCGGTGCAAGAGGCCGAGGGCACCAAAGTTGTCTCCACGGTATGGGTGGATACGGTGGGCAAGCTTGCACGCATGCGCACCGTCATCACGAACGCCGAGGGGATCAACGACTATCAGTTCGATTTCTTGAGTTGGGATACCTCCAACACCGGCTTGAAGCAGATGAAGCTGGATCTGCCCATCGGCTATTCGCCGAACAAGGTTCCGCAGCTCAGGCGTCCGCCCGAAGCGGGGGCACCGGTCAAGCTTGGGAACTGGAAGAATGCTCGTACCGGCGCCGGAGATCCGATTGAGCCCAAGATCGGAAAAGGACTGGTGATCGTCTTCACCGATCCCAGTTGCCGACCCAGCGGGGAGATGGAATCCGCTCTCGTGAAACTGGCGGCGGCTCTCAAGCCGCTCGGTGGCACGGTCATTGAGGTTTCGCTTGGATCCCAGAAGCCGGATCTCACCAAGAAAGACAAGGGCCGCGCGATCTACACCGATTTGGATGGAGCCATCGAGAAGCAGTTCCAACCCCCTGTGACTCCCTATGCCTTCCTCATCCATCCTGGCTCACGAGTACGACGAGCCTGGGCCAGTTATGCTCCAGATCAGGAGGCGCGGTTCGTCGAGACGTTCGTCAACACGATCAAGGCACCGCGCGAAGAAGAATCGGAGTAGCGGCTTAGGTATTCAGCACGCGTTCGGCGAGGATCACGGCGGCCCAATCGTCAACCGGCTGCGGAGGCACCTGCATCGTGGCGGGCAGAATACGCCGCCAGCCTCGGCGAGGATTGTGCTCCCAGTACCGCTCGCGGGCTTGCATCGTGGTATCGCGCTCGTCCACCACGAGAATCCCGATGCTCGGCATCGCATCCCGCAGAGCTTCGACAACGGCACGAGACTTCGTTCCCGATCCGACCACGATCATGCTGAAAGTGGAATCTTCGTGAGCCTCATGGGCGATTTCCGCGACTTGTTCCTGAGGGACAATCCATCGCGACAGCACATGAATCACGTCCATGTCGTCACGACGCACCAGGGCTACCCCGCATTTGGAGTGGCCTGGATCAATGGCAAGTACAGTCTTGTCCCCCAACATCGTTGTTAGCTCAGCGACATTATGGCCTGAGACGGAAGGAGAGTCTCAGGGGATCGCCGTTCATTGTATCGTCGGAAGCCAGTAGCTGCACCCTCACCTTTCGTCCGTAAGTCTTGATCCGCGAGACCATGTCGAAGAGCTGGAGCGTGGAGAGCTGCCCAATCACAGGGTCGCGACCAAGGGCCGGTACCATGCCATCGGTGATGGCCTTTTGGGTGAGGTTTTGTTGGACAAACTTGATGATTTCGTCGGCGATCGCCGCCTCGTCTTTACTCCCATCCGCCATCACGGTGAGGACAACTTCCTCTTTGTCATAGACCTTCTCATAGGGGAAGATGTCGAGCCGGAGTGGGACAAATTCTTCTTCAAATGAGTTCACGTGGGCCCGTGCGACAAGGAGTCTCGGCTCCTTGCCGCCTACCAGGCGATTGATGACTGCGTTGAGCTGAGCCTCCGGAGAAACCCCGTTTTCTGGCACCAAGCCCGCGTATTCACCCTCGAATGTCGAGGCGGCGCCGCGTTGCATGGCTTCGCGCCGGGCTTGCTGGATCAGAGTGTTCACCGCGTTGCGCGCCTCCGCCAGGTTCGGTTGATCGCGGAGCACGGTGCGCGAGAGCTCATCGCTGCGATTGTAGATCAGGCTGTTGAAGCGGGTTGCTCCGATTTTCCCTTCAAAGAACTCGGTGCTCGCCTGGGCCTGGCGGAGCCGTTCTCGCTGGGCTTCGAGTTCCCGCGTTGCCTTGGTCAGATCTTCGTTCACCCGGCGCAGATCGGCCTGGTTGCTCGCAATTTGAGAGTTGAACCGCTCTTCCGCCGCCTTCGAAGCCTCGTTCAGACGCACATACTCCGCTTCCAATGACCCGAATTTTTTGGTGAGTTGATCAAGATCTCGGGTCAGAGCCGCCTCTTGAGCGGTCAGTTGGAGGTTCCGTTTCAGGAGTTCTTGGTTGTCGTTGGTGCGCGAACCGAGTACGGCCTCGGCGCGCTTGATCTCGGTTTGGAGCTTGTCGCGCTGGGTCGCAAACTCGCCCACCTGACCCTTGAGGTTGCCGACCTGACCTTGGAACGTGCGAACTTCTCCCAGGAGCCCGCGTGCCTCGGCGGTGAGCTTGGAGTTCTGCTCCTGGGCGTTTTTGAGGCTGACCACCCGGTCGGCAAGGCTCTTGGACGTCTGATTCAGAGTCTTCTCTTTGCCTTCTAAGTCGCCGCGCAGGGCTTCGGTTTGAGCTTGTGCGTCGGAAAGCTCCTTGTTTTTCGTCTCCAGATTCTTCTCGACCACCGCGAGCTGTTCTCGCGCTTTCGTGCCTTCCAGGATCCAGACTCGGACGGGCTCGGCGATTGCAAACAGGACGAGGATCGTGAGCAAGGTGCCGAGCATCCCGGCGAAGAAGGTGCCGAGCGCAGCGGTGTGCTTCGGGCGAAGGCGGCCCCATTTCAGCTTCTTCTTTCCGATGCTCCGACCGATGTGGTCGCCGGCGTACGCGACGCCGCCTCCCACCAGGATCATCACAAGCAGAAAGAGCAAGCTGACCGGGCTCACTGAGAGTTCTTCCTCCGGATTTGATCAACCGCCACGACGAGCCCGACCAAGATCGGGCCAAAGCTCGCGACCCAGGCGGGAATTGCGCCGCCCTGAGCCATGATCGAGAGCACGTTGGTCACGAGCATGTAGCCGAAAATGATGATCACGCTCAGCCAGAATCCCGTCGCGTTTCCGGCCCGGTGGCTGCGGATTCCCAGGGGTGCTCCCACAAGTCCAAAGACGAGCGCGGCGAGAGGAAGGGCGAACTTGTTCCAATAGCCGAACTCAAGGTTAACAATCTCCTTCTTCGGCGCATTGGGATTGCGGCGCATCTTGGCCGCTTGCTCCTTGAGCTCGCGGGAGCTGAAGGAATCGAGATCGCGAAGGCCCTGGACGAGCAGATCCTCCGGCTTGATGTTCATCTCGGGAACGCCGTCCGGCCAGATCCCTTCTTCGAATTTGAGCGTGCTCTTGCTCGCGAGGTGGTGGAGAGTCGAGCCCCCATAAGCGCGCCACTTGTCGATGCTTTCGAACTCCAGGCGAGGAACCTCAAAGAGCGCTTCCACTTGGCCTTGCTTGTCGAAAATCTGGATCGAAACCCCGCTGAGAGTTCGATCAGCAAGGCTGAATCGGCGGGCAATGAGATAGCCTACGAGTTTCCCCTCATCGTAAAGGGGTTGGGCGGTGGCCTGGGTTTTGTCCTCGATCTTCTCGGCGAGCTCTTTTTGCATCGCCGTGGCTTGAATCGCTGCTCCGGGAACCACGAAGTCGGTGAAGAAGTAGGTGACCAGACTCACCAGCAGCCCAAAAGCCGCCACAGGAGCCATGATCCTCGGGATGCTGACGCCCCCCGCGCGGAGGGCAACGATCTCGCTATCCCCGCTCAATCGCCCAAAGGCGAGGAGTGTGCCGAGGAGCATCGCCATCGAGAAGGTCTTCGCGAGAATTCCGGGCAGGAGCAGCGCGGTGAGTTGCAGAACGATCCCAAACGGAACGCCCTGACTCAGAAGCCTGGTGAACTGGAACAGAAACGACCCGGCCATGATGAGCACGGTGAAGATCATCACCCCGAACACCCAGGGGCCGAAGATCTCGCCGAGAACCAGCCGGTCGACGCGTTTCATCAGCTCTTCTCGCCGTCTCCCGAATGCTTGTCGAAGTCTTCCGGATCGTCCGGAATCGCTTCCTCTCCGAGGGGCAGATCCGAGGCATCGCGCATCTTGCGAATCTGGTCGTACCCCTGACCGAGATAATGCTTGCGCACCGTCTCGTTGCTCCGAATCTCTTCTGCTCCGCCTCGCGCGATGATCTGCCCGTCCACCAGGATGTAGTTGCGATCGGTGATGTTCAGCGTCGCGTCCACGTTGTGGTCGGTGATGAGGATCCCGATGCCCGTGTTGCGCAGCCGGTGGATGATGTGCTGAAGCTCCTCAATCGTCACGGGGTCGATGCCGGTGAAGGGTTCGTCGAGGAGGATGAAATTGGGTTCCGTGGCAAGCGCCCGGGCGATTTCGACGCGCCTTCTCTCACCGCCAGAAAGCACGCCACCGGCGCTCTTCATGATCCTGCCGATATGGAGCTCTTCGCTCAATCGGTCGATGATCTCGTTTTGCTTCGCCCGGCTGACTCGTCGCTGCTCCAGCACCAAGCGGATGTTGTCTTCCACGGTGAGACGGCGAAAAACGCTGCTCTCTTGAGCCAAGTATCCGACCCCGGCGCGCGCGCGCTGATGCATGGGCCACTTCGTGATCTCCTTGCCATCGAGTTTCACGACTCCGCTCTTCGGCTTCACCAGGCCGGTGATCATGTAGAACGTGGTCGTTTTCCCCGCACCGTTCGGCCCGAGAAGCCCGACAACCTCGCCTTGGGTGAATTCGATGCTGACATCATTCACCACGCGGCGACGCCGGTATTCCTTGATGAGATTGGTCGCGGTGATTGTGAGAGGTGCGCTCATCCGCCATCCTCCTTCTTCTCGATCTCAACCTTGCTCGGGTTGCCCTTCGAGCCGTACTTCACGACTTCCATGAGATCGTTGAACTGGATGTAGAGCACTTCGCTGGAGCCGGTTCGGCGGTAGCTCAGAGTGTCGGATTCCAGACGAATGTTGCCGACGAGCCGCATTTCGCCGGCTTCATCCATCGTCAGGCGGTCGCCTTCGGCGGTGATTTCCAGCGGCTCATCTTGGCCAGGAGCGACACTCTTGATCGTGATTTTCACCCGGCCCTCCACCGTCGCCGAACGGATCGGACGCACCGTTCCGGTGGTCTCGTTGGGGATCTTGAATTCGCCCTTCGTTCCTGAGAACGTGATGGTTCGCGTCTCGCTGCCATTCGGTCCGGAAATCGTCGCTACTTGACCGAATGTGAATGCGCTGGGGAAGACGAAATCGAAGGTTGCCTCGGCAGGAATCAGTTGCAGGGCACCGGTGTCAATCGTGTTGATCGCATTGGTCTTCCCTCCGAACGTCTTCACAGACCCCTTGACGCCCCCCTTCAGCTCGCCGCCTGCAAAGCCCTTGGGTTGGTTTGGCTTGCCGACGAAGACGAACGTGCCGCTTCCCGCACGCAGATTCTGATCGTCCTGTCCGGCAAAGGTGACGGCTCCCGGGAAGGTCAGCACCAACCGGTCTCGATTCGCCAGCTCCTCGACCCGAATGACCTCGGACGTCAAGAGACTTTGGCTCTTCTGACCCTTCTCGAGCCAAATCTTGACGCTTCCGCTCAGGGTGCCTTTCTGGATGTACAGACCCCCGCCGCTGATACGCCTGAGCTCGCCCTCTGCTTTCGCCGCTTCAAAATCGAGCCTCTGCGACTTGCTGTATCCCTTGAGCGGCTTGCCCGCGAAATCGAACGTGATCTGTCCGCTCTCGTTGACGCCTTGGAAGATCCAAGAGCTGATGTTGAGAATGCCGAAATCCAACGCTCGACTCACAAACGAATTCTCATCATCTGCAGGGGCGCGTTGGGATTGGGCGGTCGCACTGGGGGACTGGGACAACAGAACCCCTCCCGCCACCATCGCGGCGAGAATCCCTGCGCGTCCATTCGTCAACTTCATCATTACTTCCTGTTTCAAACCTCTTGTCGGGGGCTCACTTACTGAGAACGCCCCGGTCTACTTAAAACGCTCCGGAGACCCAACCTTGCTCAGATCGGAGGTCGCCCAGACCTCCTTCATCCTGCCGAGCCGCCAATCCTTGCTCTCCACCAACACATCGCCCGAGCTTTTGGCGATCCGCTGCTTGTCCTCCCACTCCAGACGAGTCGAGCGCATGGTCACGCCGCGCGATTCTGAGGTCAGCACCACTTTGCCGGTCAAAACAACGCGTTTGGTGACGTTATCCACCTTCGCTTCCGTCGCTGTGAACCGACTGGCGATTTTGCCGTTGTCGTAAAACTCGCCTTTGATCCCCTGGGCGAAAAGCTGATTCTTGCCTCCCTCGCTGATCGACGCCCGCGAAGATTGGCTGCGAATCACAAAGGCGAGCGAGCCATCCGCTCGACGCGTTTCGAGTTCAGAAGGGCCGCTTTGAAGAACACGAGTGGTTTCCGGGTCGGTGGATTCTTGGGTTGGGGTGGTAGCGGGCTCGGCCGCTTTGGGCTTGCTCGCTCCGCCCGAACATCCGACCAACGCCGTGCCTAAAACCGCCATCACGAAGGCACAACGGGCAGGGTGGATGCGCGTTCCCTCCTTGCAAAGCGTCCGGCGTGTTGTCCGGCAAGTTGGCCGCAAGCTGCGGCGATATCGTGACCGCGTTCGACCCGCTCCGTGACATTGACGCCCTTGGATTCCAGATGGCGGCGAAAGGCTCTCACTCTCTCGCGGCTCGGTCGGGCGAATCCGTTGCCGGTATCGACCCAGTTGAAGGGGATCAGGTTGACGACGTGAGGCATCCGCATGATCTTCGTCGCGAGGGCCTCGGCTTGCTCGATCGTGTCGTTGAGTTCGTTGATGAGCAGGTATTCAATCGTCACCTTGCGACCCGTGGCCTTGTGATAATCGTGCATCGCGCGCAGGGCCTCGGCGACATCCCACTTGTGATTCACCGGCATCAGCTTGCTGCGGATTTCATCGAACGGAGAGTGCAGCGAGAGCGCCAGGTGGATCGGCAACCCGAGCTTCGCGAGCTCGCGGATTTGCGGCACGAGGCCGACCGTGCTGATTGTCAGATGACGATAGCTCAGTCCGATTTCTTCATGGAACAGGTTCAACGCCTTGGTCACATTCGCAAAATTGAGCAGGGGTTCGCCCATGCCCATAAATACAACGTGGCTGATCCGCCGGGGTGACAAAGATTGAAGCCAAAGGTACTGGGCGACGATCTCTCCTGCGGTGAGATTTCGGTCGAATCCGCCGAGCCCGGTCGCGCAGAAGGTGCATCCCATCGGGCACCCGACCTGCGAGCTGATGCAGCAACTGACGCGGTCCTCGTACGGGAGCAATACGCACTCGTACACCTGGGTGTCGCCGTTGTGGACAAGGAGCTTGTCCACGCCGTCTGTGCTCTTCTTGTGGGTCGTGAGGTGGAGAGGCGAGATGTCGTGGGTTTCCGCAAGCTTCGCGCGGAACGCTGCCGGCAAATCCTTCATCTCGTCGTACTCGCGCACCGCCTTCGCGTAGATCCAATTCGCGATCTGCTTGCCGCGAAACGGCTTCTCCCCGAGTTGCTCGGCAAGCGCTTGGAGCTCGGGTGTGGAAAGGCCGATCAGGGACGGTCGTGACACGTTCCCGCTATTGTACCGGGAGGGTCGATTTTGGGCTCGTCATGCGGGCAGAACCCGCTCGACAATCAAGGCGCGGAGGGCTTTCCCGTGGGAATACACGACCACTTGAACCGGTGATCCGCTGCTCTGCCGGAGCGCTTTGAATGTCTTCTCCGGGTTGACTTCGACGTACTTCGTCTTCACGGCAGTCGGTTTCCATTGGTTTCTTCTCAGCTCGGTTGAAATCACCTTCTCCCGAAACGCGCCTTGCCAAAGCACTCGATACCCCGTGATCCACGGCGAGTCGGGCGGGGAATCGCTGGTGAGGTAGCCGATCGCATCGGCGAGTTGGGGCACCCGGAATGCCCCTTGGGCATGGGCGCGAACCGCCGCAGGATCAAGTTCCCAGAGGAAACCGCGAGGCTCCTCAGTGCGAGGAGCGGAAGTTTCGCCCAGCAGTTCCTCACCGCTCTCGATGTGAATCGCCTTGGTCACGGGGTTCTCACTCGGGCCGACGAGCAGCGCCTCCTTGCATTCCCCCTCGTGGCTGACGAAGATCAGGTCGGCGGAAATGCTGCCGAGAAAGTCGTCGGGGAGCATCGGGGAGAGCTTCATCACCCATCGGTTCGCTCGATCGAGAATGGGACGCAGCGCACTCAGGCTCGGTGAAAAACTCTCGGGATTCAGCGTTCGCTGACTCCCTTTGCGCCGCGCAGGATCGACGAACACGTACTTGGGCTTTTCATGCGCCGCCCAGACCAGGGAGTCGGCCACATAGACAAGACCCCCGAGATCATGAGCCCGCAAGTTCCAAAGCGCGGCATTGGCATGATCGGGGATCTGATCGAGTCCGACGACCATCCCTCGCTCCGCCAAAGCGATCAAATCGGCACCGATGCCGCAGGTGAGATCAGCAACCTCGACGCCCTCCGGAAACAGCCCAGCATGGAACCTTGCCACTGCTTCCGAGCTTGCCATGGCGAGACCGTCGGTGGTGAAGAGCATCTCACTCGCTCGGGCGAACTTCACCGCCCCTCGTCGCCGGAGTTCCCATTGGGTAAAGGCCCATGTGGCGGCTTCGGTGGAGGTTGCTTTTCCCACGCGCTGGATCGCGCTCGGTGTGGGCTGGAGTCCCTCCGAGAGGTGAAGGGCTTCGACAAACAGGGGATGAAGCTCAGGATTCACGCCGGACACCCTCGCTCGTCTGTGCGAAATTGCGCACGGTCACCCCGAGTCCGAGGAGGGTCGCGGGGATCAGCAAGAGCGCAAAAATCGGCTGCTGCTCGGGCGCGATGTGGACGAATCCGTGGAGCACCACCGCCCAGACAAACAGGTTCAGAACCGCATTCACCGGGTGCCCCCAGTGCGAACCTTTCATGGCGAGGAATCCGATTCGGCTCCCGAGAATCCCCGCGCAGACCACCGGGAGCACACTCGCAGGGCCATGAGGATCCAGAATCGCGGCGAGAAAAACCCCCAGTGCCATCACCACGACATGCAGGAATTGATCCCATACCCGCACGAGCATCGAAGGCGATTTCTGCGGCACGACTCCATTATCCCGAACGAGCGGGCGCGAACACTCGTTCTAGAGAGGAAAGACTCTTCGGAGCGTGAACGATGGGAAAGAAGATTGCGATTGTTGTGGGATTGCTTGGGCTCGTGCTGTTTTTCGCGAGTGGCTACCTCTTCGCCCCGCCCGACCGCGTACTCATCCAGCAGAGCTTGAATCGGGCAGTTGATGCCGCTCGGGCAGGTCAGCCAAGCCCCGTGCTGGACAAGCTCAGTGCGAAGTTTTCGTATGGCGGGGAGTGGACGAATCGAGGAGAAATCGCGAAAGTGATTCGCCAAGCGCGCCCCGAAATCTCGATTCTCAAAACCGAGCCGGTGGTGGCAGGGAACACCGCCACGATCGTCTCCCCCGTTTCTCTGAGAGTCAACTACATGGGAATCGGCGTCGATTCAACCTTGCCTGAGGTGACGATTCGTTTTGAGAAGGAGACCGGCACGAAGTGGATCCTCGTCCCCGAGCCGAGGTGGCGGATCACTGCGGTGGAAGCGGAAGCTCTGCCGGACTATTGAGCCCTCGGGGCCCGGTTGAGTTGCGGGCATCGTGAGGTTTCGGGGCTGGAGTGAGTTTCAATTCCCCCAATGGCCATGCGCCGCGAGCCCTTCTGGGTCACCCCCCGCCACCCACTCAGTCACCCTCCCACCAGGAAGTGAATCAGCCACTCATCTTTCCCGATGAAATCCCTCATCCACCCTCTGAGGATTCACCAGAACAGTTGCCGATAATTCGACCTGGACTCTGCGTTGCGGAGCGGGGAATCGGGCGAATCATGTTCAAGTCGCGTCAAGCTTTGATGGTGACCCTCTACACGGGGATGGCACTGCCGACCCTGTTTGTGTTTGGGTCGGGCGCGTGGTTGTACAACGACCTCTACGCCGTCTCCGCGAATATCGAATCCCTCCGTTCTCAGGCGGAAGACGAGGAAATCGCGACCGAACCAGCGGCCTTCGGCCGACTGTCCTCCGGATCACCGGAGAGCGATGGCTCCCGCCAGTTTGTTGCCCTCCACTCGGCATGGGTTGCCATCCCGGAATCCACGAGAAAGGCGTGGCAGCAAAAGACGCGCGATCTCGTGACCGGGGCAGGCCAAGAAGAAACCGCGGTTCTCAACGACATCGAGCCTTTCCGAGCAAGGTTCATGCAAGTGGCCCAATCACCCGATTGCAACCTGGTGCGAGATTGGGAAAACGCCGAGGGAATTGTGGATCCTTACTATGGATCCGCGATTGAGCTCAGCCGACTCATGATCAACTATGCCGGCTACCTCGGTCGTCGAGGGAAGGCCTCCGAGGCCTTTCGAACCCTAGGCAAGGTGCGTAGGTTCGCTCAGCTCTACGCACGCGATGGCGGCATGGATGCCATTTCGGCCCACCTTTTCATCGAATCCATCACCCTTTCGATGGGTCAAGAGCTGGTGCTGATCTCGAACTTCAACCCGACCGTGATTGGGGAGTTCAAGAAGTTTGCTACGGATCGGAGCTCATCGCCGAATCTGATGCGCGCCACCGAGGGCGAAGCGATGCGCACGATCTTCACACTCTCGCAGGAAGAGAGCTACGACGAGCGCGTTTTCGCAGGTGCCAAACTCACTCTCAAGGGCAAGGTCTTCCAGCAGGCCGCCGAAGCCCGGATGATTGAATTCTGGGTCGATGCGATCCCGGCTCTGCGAGCGGCCAATCCGGATCCTTTTGAGATGAAGGCGGCGTACCGCGAGGCTCTCACTCGGCTTGACAGCAAGCGTACCCCCAGCCATTTGATCCCCGCCGCGATTGCTCATTGGTACGAGCACAAGTTCTCTGCCTCCGTCGCGCTGGATGTTCGGTATCAACTGGCCTTGATCAGTGCCGAGCTGTTCCGGTACCGCGGCGAGCACGGAGCCTTTCCGGACGGCTTGAACGCGGTCCAGGCTCCCACGAGCGACCCTCTTGGAGACGGCTCCTTTGGCTACCGAAAAACGGAAGAGGGCTTCGTGCTCTATTCCGTGGGGAACGATGGGGTGGACGACGACGGAACAAGCCGATCGGATACTGGCGAGCGCGATATTGTGCTCGAAGTCACGAAAACGCGGGTTCTGAACGAAGGCTCCTAGCGCTTCGTCCAAGCCGTGAGGTGCTCGGGAGCCGTGCGCTTTTGCTCGGCGATCTCATCCTCCAACCATTCCGGCCCTTCTCCCAGCGTGCCCGCGCTCACCGCTTTCCGCGCGTAGTTGGCTGCGATGGCGGCGTGGATCGGGTCGCGAGCGGTGTCGGCAGCATGAGCAGCGGTTCGAGCCGCCTGGCGCGCTTCCTCCGAGTCGGCTTCGCGCGCTGCGTTGTGGGCACCAAAGCTTGCGGCATGAACATCGGTCGCCTCGACCGAGCCGTCGATCCAGCCGTGCAACGATTGGAGGGCTTCGGTCAAGCGCGTGTCCTCGGGGCGTTCGGCGGTGAAGTCGGGCAGAACCCGGATGGCGCAGCCGTGCGCCCAGAGAGCGAGGGCTTTCTGGTCAGCCTCATTCAACCGAATCGTGGATTCGTCCATGCGGGTTCATGGTACCGCTGGACGCGTTTCACCACTGGTTATAGGGAATCCCGTTGGAGCCCACTTCCGTGCTGTTGATGTGGATCGCGCTCTTGCCGTTGTTTCCCGAGTTGTAACCGTAGGCGTTCTGAAAAATGGGGTCGGTCTTCAGGGGGCGGCGCAAGTATGGCCCTCTCCACTTGGTGGGGTCGAGCGGCACGGAGGGCCAGTTCAATCCCATTCGATAGCGAATCTTGCCTTGAGCGGGGGGTGTGGTACTGGAGAGATCGCTCAGGCTGTGCATGACCAATCCCGTGTCGAGATACATCATCTCCATGGCCAGCCGCATGGCTTCCAGCTCTTCACGAGCGACCGCTTCTCGGGCCCTGAGCTGCGAGCGATCCCAGCTCAAGATCGCGCTTCCGGTGAGGGTGAACACGATGGACATCGTGATCATGGTTTCAACCAAGGTGGCTCCGCGACGCTTCTTCATGCTTATCACCAAGTGTTGTAGGGTGTGCCGTCAATGGAAACTGATCCGCTGCTCAGCCAGATCGGGCTCTGGTTCGTTTCTCGCCCGATATTGGAGTTGTAGACAAAACTGACTCCGGGAACCCTGCTCACCGGCATCTGGCGGATGTAGGGGCCATTCCAGTGCCCCGCCTCGATGGGTCGCTGAACCCAACCCCGACCGGTTCCGAGATCCATCCAGCCCCAACTGGGGGGATTCGCGCTCGCCAGAGCTTCGATGGAGGGCGGTCCGATGCCAAGGGTGTCGACTTTGCAGGCTTCGTATGCCCGACGCAAGGCCTCCAGATCGCCCCGGAGTTTCGTCTCACTCGCTCGTTGGCGGGCCTTGGTCAGGGAAGGCATGACGACCGCCATGAGCGCGCCCGTGATGAGCACGACAATCATGACCTCGACCAATGTGAACGCCCGACCCTTTCGCATCCCTGATAGGTTTTCCAGGTTCCGCCTGAAATCCGCCCGGTAGGATTACTGGTTCCCGCCTCGCGCGGACTTCCGCTGACTCCAAATGGCCCGGTGTGAGCCACCCTCAACCCACGAGACTGGTACATTTTCTTCGCCATGTTTGGTGTTTTTTGGAGAGTTGGCTTTGCCAGCGTTTGTGTGATTTCCCTTGCTTCGGTCGCCTCGGCGCAGAGACTGCGCGTGGCGTCTTGGAACATTTCTGACTACGACGGCACCGACCGCGCTTCCGCGATTCAGACCTCGGTCTTTGGGAGTTTCCAGGGTCGATCGATGTCCCCGGATGTGCTTTTCGCGCAAGAGATTCAGTCGACCAGCGCCGCAAACACGCTGAAGAACCTTCTCAATTCAGCTTCTGGCTCCACGGGAGATTGGGCGGTGACCTGGGGCAATATCACGGGCACGAACGCCAGCGCCAATGCCTCCGACACCGCGATGTTCTATCGCACGAGCAAAGTGACGGCTCTGAGCCCGGTCAAGGTCTCCAACGATGGCGGCACCAGCGGCCCGCCGCGCGAAACCTGGCGATTCGATTTCCGCATCAACGACAACGCGGTGATCGGCGAAACCTTCTCGGTTTACAATGTCCACATGAAGTCGGGCAGCAGCACCGACGACCAGAATCGACGAAACCTCGAAGCCCAAGCCATCCGCAACAACGCGAACATCGTGGGGGCGACCAACCAGATCATGGTTCTCGGCGATTTCAACTGGCAGACGTCAAGCCAAGCCGCCTTCCAAACCCTTGCTGGATCCGCCGCGAACAACAACGGCCGCTTCTTCGATCCGATCAACACTCTTGGCTCGTGGAACAACAACAGCAACTTCCGATTCGTCCACACCCAAGATCCGACCGGCAACGGCGGAATGGATGATCGTCTCGACGCGATCATGATGGGGGGCAAGTTCGGTGACGGTGTCGGCACCGAATACGACGGTGCTTTTGGCGTCGCCTACAGCACCACCACCTGGAACGACAGCAATCACAGCTACCGCGCATGGGGCAACGACGGCACCAGCTTCGACGACGAACTGACGACCACCGGCAACACGATGGTCGGCTCCACGATCGCTCAGGCCCTGAAAAACACGGCGGGAGTCAACGGTGGCCACCTTCCCGTGTTCCTGGATGTGCGCTACGACGTCGTTCCGGAGCCCGCGACGATGGCCTTGCTCGGCCTTGGCCTGGCAGCTGCCGCGCGCAAACGTCGCAAGAACTGATCGAGGTTCGCTCGATCTCCCAAGCTTGGGCAGAGAGCACGCGCTCTCTGCCCAACTTCTTTCATGGTTTGCCCATTTGGCCGCTGGGAGTCTGCCAGGACCCCTAAGCCGACCTCCCGTTCAACCCGGCGTAGGATAGAATAAAACCCATGGCCCAGCGCCTGCCCGAGTGGCTGACAATCCGACTCCCCCGACCTGACACGATCAAGCAGGTCGAGCAGATGATGCGAGGCAAGAACCTCCACACTGTCTGCGAAAGTGCTCGCTGCCCCAACCTGCCGGAGTGCTGGAGCAAGAAAACCGCCACCTTCATGATCCTGGGTGACACCTGCACGCGAAGCTGCGGGTTTTGCGCGATCAAAGTCGGCAAAGGTCTGGAAGTCGATCCATTCGAGCCGCTCAACGTCGCCAAAACCACCAAGGAACTCGGCCTGAAGCACGTGGTCGTCACCAGCGTGGCCCGCGACGACCTGAAGGACGAGGGTGCCGGACAGTTTGCCCGCACCATCAATGCCTTGCACAAAGAGCTGCCCCATGTGATTGTCGAGGTTCTCACGCCGGACTTCAAGGGCAAGGAAGAGTGCATCCGCACGGTCTGCGAAGCTCACCCGGAAATTTACAACCACAACATCGAAACCGTCGAGCGGCTCCACACCATTGTGCGACCGCAAGCCAAATACAGCCGCACGATGCGTCTGTTGGAAATGGTCAAGGAGATCGACCCCACCATCTACACCAAGTCCGGCCTCATGCTTGGCTTGGGCGAGACGAAGGACGAAGTCATCAAGACTCTCCAAGACCTGCGCAACCTCGGCGTCGATGCGATCACGATTGGCCAGTATCTGCGCCCCACGATGAAGCACCTTCCCGTCGTGGAATACATCCACCCCGACGTTTTCGCGGAATACGAGACGATCGGTGGGGAAATGGGCTTCGCCTTCGTCGCCAGCGGCCCGTTCATCCGGTCGAGCTACAACGCGATTGCCTTCAGCGAAAAGGTCATGGCCGAGCGTCTCGAGCGAGCCAACGATGATCGTCCGGCTGAGCAGCTGCGCGTGCTGTGACGGCTTTCCGAACCTAACGGGCGAAATTCCCTGATTCCCGTCAGAGGATTCCAGGCACGCCTTGGGTATAAAGACCCCCCCGTTTCAGGTCAGTCGCCGACTCCTATAATCATTACTATGCGGAGAGCCTTACGTTCAATTCCCAGTGGAGAAAGACCTTGAAAAGCAACAAGTTAGTCGTTTGGTTGGCACTGAGCCTTCCTTTTGCCGGGATCGGACTGGCGACACTGATGTCGCCCCTCGTAAGGGCAGTTCCGATGCCGGTCGCCAGTCCGGTGCTTCCTGCGTGTTGTTCTGCGCTACCCGACGACGAGCCGGGTGATCTGCTCGAAGGAACAAAGATTAAAGCGGGAAGCCAGTATCAAATGGTCATTGGTATAGCTGGAACAAGCCCAGCCGGCACCTGGACAGCTCGATATGGCACGGTGTCTTCAACCGGCATGTATACCGCGCCAAGCTTCATGCCGCCCTATGCTGAAGACATGGTGATGTTCGAGTCAGCTACGGGTTGGATCAGTGAGACTCGTATTCTGGTCGAGGCCAATCCAGCTATTCCGGGAACCGATGGTCCCCGATACGTTCAAGTTGAGTTTGGAGTTGGTCAGCCTGGCTTTAGCCTGATGCAACAAGCCGTTGTCGTGCAGGGATCGAGCAAGTCGGTCATCGCCGGGGGAACCCTCGAGTCGATTGTTGATGACTATCCGGATCTGCCGCTGGTTACGCCAGGTCAAGATGTTCAAGGGATGCCTGAGCTTTTCGACTGCGTCGATGCTCCTGTTGTGAATGACAATCCACTGACAGATATCGTCGATACGGCGGAGGCTGACCTTGTGGTGCAGGAAAGCCGGGACATTTACGCACTTGTACCTGCAAATACTCCGACTGCCAGTAAGCCGAAAATCTGCAAGATCGGCGTGACGACTGGCCCGGGCAAAGAACTCCAAGGCAAACGTTGCTCTGGCGGGCAGAAGATTGTGGAAGAAACGACAACGTATGGGCCCGTGGCCGAGGGAGTAGAGACTGGTCAAATCCAGTTCACGGCCGCTGCTCAAGCTGCACTCGGCGCGAAAGGTGCGGCAGAACTTGGCTTTGGATTCGAGGTTGGCGTCTCGTATCCACTAACACGGAAGCTCTACCGGTACGGTCAACGCCATATTACGGAGGTGTTTAAGTGCATCAACGGTGTATGGACATACTCGCATTCGAGAGTTTGCCGTCGTACTGGCCACGGTCAAGTGACATCTCCGAAATGGGCTGGATTTATCGATGGTTACCCCATTAACGGGGATCCCGCCCCAGATTTGTGGACCACTTGGATTTGTAACTAGCTAGACTGCCAATAGAATAATAAGGTTCGCCTTTCAAGCCTGAGAGGCGAACCTTATGGTTCGTTTCGTGGAGCTCAAATCGAATGCTCCATCCGAACACCACCGTAACCCTCACTTTTCTGCGAACTACGCCCTGTCGAGCAACTGCGCGTGCTTTAAAGTTCAGCCTGCGACTTTACCGTCGCGTACGAGCTCAGCTTTGCCTTGGTCTTCGAGAGCCTCGTGTTCCTCGGACGTACTTTCGTGCGCGCGGCCCTTGATGTTTTTCTTATCTCTTAGCGCAATCTATCGATACTGTTGCCGTTACTTGCATGTGCAAGTTCAATATGCACCAAAATCGACCCAGAATCATCCATGTCGCTATAGAGCGATCTTGTGGTCATACCGACAATTTTGCCTATGTTTGGCAGGAGCTTGTCTAAGAGGTTTTCTGGATATGCAACTATTGTCGGTGCAACACTGCTCGTCAGTGTCTGTTTCCTCTCCTATCGGTTCGCCGCAGAGGCCCTTCAGGAGCGAGTCGTGGAGCAGGCGATCACGGTGGCCCAGAAGAACGCGCAGTACGTCGATACCGTCTTCACGGGAGCCAAATCGACCGCTGATGCCATTGCGGTGAGGCAAGGAACTCGGGATCAGAAGCGTCAGCCGGACGATCCGCCGTTCTTTGCGCAACTCCTGGAAGAGTCCCCGAAAGAGGTCTTCGGCGTCTATTTCGTCCCGGAGAATGTGCCCTGGAATCACCCACAGTGCGGCACGTACATCACTCGGTCGACAACCCCGAAAATTGCCCCCTCAACCTACGACCACCAGAGCGAAGACCAAGACTGGTATTGGATACCAAAAACGGAAAAACATTCCTTTATCACAGGGGCTTATTACGATTCTGATGCCTCTATTACCATGGTTTCTTACACGAGACCAGTGTTCAATACTCGCAAGGAATTGATGGGCGTCGCTGGTGTTGATCTCTCCCTGGACACGATCCAGAGCATGACCAACGCGATGAAGATTTCCTTAGACGGGCAAGATCCGGCGGAACAAACGGCGATCCTTGTGGATGCGGCAGGCATGGTCATCTCGCACCCCGATAAATCGCTTCTGGCCGGGGAAGAGAAGGAGCCTCAGAGCTTTTCCGAGCTCCCGATTGCGTCCAACGTGGATCTCAAGCAAGCCAAGGGATTCACCTGGGCGGATAATCATCTCGTCGTTTGGTCGACCTCCGAGTTCACCGGCTGGACGACCGTGCTCAAGGTGCCGTCGCACCACATCATGAGTCAGCTTGTCCCACTGCGGAACATGACTGTAGGTGTCTCACTGGCCGGGATTGTTCTCCTCTGGATCATCACCGCCTCGCTTGCTCGTCGAGTGGCCGGTCCGCTGGTGGGCATCACCCAATCCGTTGAAAGACTGGCCCTGGGCGATTGCACCATGGAGTTTTCCGTCACCTCTCGTGACGAAGTGGGGGCACTGGCCAGTGCCTTGAACAAAGCCACCGATCACCTGCGGTCAGTCGCCAAAGTCGCCACCAATCTGGCCGAGGGCGATCTTCAACAGGAAGTCGCGGTTCGTGACCAAACCGACCTCGTCTCGCACAGCATCCGAGATGTCATCGGAAGTTGGCGTACCAACATGTCGGTGCTCCAGCGAAACTGCTCATTCCTCGATGAGTCCGGCAAGGAGCTCTCGGAGTCCTCGGAGGAGTGCCACCAAGTCGCCGAGCATGTCGAGCACGCGATCGTTCAGGCCTCGGGCGCGATGGTGAATGTGACTGAAGGCAGCTACCACATTGTCACTTCAACCTCAGAACTCGAGCAACGGCTCGCCGCGCTCTCCGATCATTTCCGGGTGATTCAGGAGTCGAGCGAAATCGCCGCAGGAGAAGTAGGAGATCAGCTCAACAAGACGCGTGAATCGGAGTTGCTCATCAGTGAAGCCGTCTTGATCATTGATCAACTGCGTAGCGAGCTGACGGAGTGCGTGCGCTTCGCGGAAATGGCCGTCGCCGAAGTGAGGGCACTGAGCGAGAGCGAGTCGTCGATTCGTGCAATCACAGAAACCCTGGCGGAGATCAGCTCGAAGGTAAGGCTCCTCGCTCTCAATGCATCGATTGAGGCCGCGCGGGCTGGCGATGCGGGCAAGGGCTTCGCTGTCGTGGCGGCGGAAGTCGGGAATCTCGCGGAACAGTCGGCGAGCTCAACAAGTCTCGTTGATTCGGTTCTCAAAGGCGTTCGGGAACGGATTCTTTCGGTGGAGTCTGGCGTTGTGCAAACTCAAGAGGCCATCCAGCTTGGTCAGCAGACCTCGGAGCGAAGCCAGGAGACCATGCGAGAAGTCACGCGGATCCTCAGTTTGGTCCAAGTGGGTGCCGTGCGTGTGCAGTCGGCTACCGATCAGCAGCTCCAGGTGGTTCAGGAAGGCAAGGCCTCTCTCGATGAAATGAAGGCGCACTGCCAACAGAACACCGAGACGGCGGAACGAATGAGCGATGCTGTTGTCGAGGTTCACTCCGACCTCCAGCAAGTTCAGGAAACCTGTACGAGGCTCTCGGATACTTCCCAGAATCTGCTCCGCCTTGCCCAAGCGGTGACGCAGTCTTCAGAAGACCTCACCGAAGTGGTCAGCCACTTCAAGCTCCCCCACTCGGGCGGAGACTCCGCCTCTCAGGCTGCTTAGTCTGGGCCTGGAGAATCGGGGAGCGCACGCCCCCGATTCTCCAGGTTTGAAAGCCTGATCGCGGGTCCTTCGGCTGGATTCCCCGCACGATGGCCCAGAGAGGAAATCCGGGACCGTGCACAATGCCCGAGTTCCCGGATGGTCATGCCAGGAACACATAGGCAAAGGATCGCTCTTCATTCGCGCTATCTTTTGCGCCCGGCTCCCGGAACATCACCGGTCGAAGCCCTTCGATCCTTGTGACCCCACGATCGGTTCGTGCGCCCATCTGTGCGCCCGACCACCCCTGCATGCGACTGAGCCCTTATGAGCACCCTTACATTTTCACAACTCCCGATTTCCGCTGATCTTGTCCAGAAACTGGAAAAGATGGGCATCACCGAGCCGACCCCGATCCAAGCCGCCGCGATTCCGGTGGCCTGCGAAGGGAAGGATCTCATCGGTCTGGCCCAAACCGGAACGGGCAAAACCCTCGCCTTCTCCCTCCCCATGCTGTCTCGCCTGCAAGAGGGCGAAGTCGGCCTGATCCTCGCTCCGACTCGCGAACTTGCGCAGCAGATCGAAGAGACCCTCTTCAAACTGGGAGTCAGCAGCGCGCTCATCGTGGGCGGCGCGGCCATGAGCAACCAGCTCCGCGCCCTCAAGCGACGACCGCAAGTTCTCGTCGCCACCCCAGGCCGACTGATCGACCACCTCGAGCAACGCACCATCCGACTCAATCGCATCAGCGTGGTCATCCTCGACGAGGCTGACCGGATGCTCGACATGGGATTCGCCCCCGCGATCAAGCGCATCCTGGCGCAGGTTACCGGCGATCACCAAACGATGCTCTTCAGCGCAACCATGCCGCAGGAGATCGAGGACATCGCGCAGAACTTCCTCAACAATCCCGAGCGGATTGAAGTTGACCGACCGGGCAATGCTCCGGATCTGGTCGAGCAAGAGCTGATCATTGTTCACTTTGAAGAAAAGCACAGCATTCTGGAGATGCTCCTTGATGAGAACCGAGGCACGGTGCTCGTGTTCGCGCGAACCCGCCACGGAGCCCGCAAGCTCGCCAAGGCAATCCGCGACATGGGGCACACGGCGGCGGAAATCCACGCTGACCGCACCCTTGCCCAACGCCGTGAAGCCATGCACGGATTCAAGACCGGAGTCTTCCGCGTCCTCGTTGCCACCGATATCGCCGCACGCGGTATCGACGTGAAGGACATCTCCCTGGTCGTCAACTTTGACCTGCCCGAGAACAGTGAGGACTACCTCCACCGCATTGGTCGAACCGGCCGCGCCGGAGCATCCGGTGTCGCGATCACTCTGGCCCTTGCCAACCAAACGAAGCAGATTCGGCAAATCGAACGACTTCTCGGTCGCCGCATGGATATCTCGCCGCGAAGCACGGCTGCCGGAGCCGCTGTCGCCGACGGTCGCAAGCCTCGCACCGGATCCTTTGGCAACTTGCCAGGCCGATCCGAGCGCAAACCGCGACAGGATCGTCCGTCGCGCCAAGACTTCGCCCCGCGCGCCGAGCGCCCGGCTCGCGAAGAGTGGGCGCCTCGTCCCGAGCGGCAAGAGCGTCAGGAATGGGCACCGCGACCAGAACGGCAAGAGCGTCAGGAATGGGCGCCTCGTCCGGAACGACAACCCCGCCAAGACTGGGCCCCGCGCGAAGATCGCCCCGCCGCATTCGATCGCTCCGACCGCCCCGCGCGACAACCGCGACCGGAACCGACCTACGAAGTCTCCCGCGAACCGCGTGGCCCACGATGGGACAAGAAGCCGGGAGGTCGCTACCAAGGCGATCCTTCGCACCGAATGGGTCACGTCTCCGGACAGAATTCGGGCCATGGCCCCCGGAACGACGAGCGCGGAGGGGCCGATACTCCGTTCCTCGCCGGTGCGCCGATTCATCGACCGCCGACCACGGTGACGGGCCGACCTCACCCGAAGGCAGGCGGGCCTCGCCACAAGGGCAAGCACAAGCCGGCCGCCGCGCCCTGGCACAAGGGTAAGCCCAAGGCCAAGAAGCGCGTCCGCTAAAGCCTGACACCATCCCGGATCTCACTTCCTGCGTACGATTCTTGACGGAATCGCGCAGGAAGTTACTATAATAGGATCGCGAGAAGTATTCCGCACATGAGTTCCACGATCCCCGGTCAGGTTTCCGTTCACTTTCTTACCCACGAGCAAATTCGCATCCTCGCCTCTGTGGCCTGCAACGAGGTCTTTAGCGCGCTCAGCGGAAAAGAGCCGCGATCCGCACGGCAGGTCGCCGATGAAATCGATCGAAGCCCCGCCTCGGTGAGCGAGCAAATCGCCAAACTCCTTGATTGCGGACTCGTCATTCCAGCCGGAACGCGCAAGCGGCGCTCCCGAACAGAGGCCCTCTATGTGCATGCTGGTTTGGTCACTCGGATGAATCTGCAGGGCCAGTCGGCCGAGGTGCTGGCCGACTATCATCGCCGATTTTCAGGCCAAATGAGAGAGGCGGAGCGCCAGCACGAGGCCTTCCAAGCCGCGTTCCTGCAGGATCCAACCTTCCAAGATTTCATCGTGTACAAAACCTACACGGCGTACCTCGATCGCGCGAGCGCGCTCCGGCTGCAGCTGGCGGTCACCGAGGTTCTCGAACTGATCAAGTCAATGGACGAAACCGATCCCGAGGTACGCGCCCAGGGTGAATATGTGCGGGTTCGACTGACCAACATCCTCCTCCCCTCGATCCAAGAAAGCAGGCGGCGCACGAAGACCCAAGAGAAATAGTCGGGATTTTCCTGTATACGCGGAATATCTACAGTTTCCGTGTATACTAAGAAGCAGAGATCATGAAAATCTGCTCCTTCTTTCCTGCTTTCCGCGTTGGCACGCTCGTCGCTGTGGCCCTGGTGGCGACGCAAGTTGCCTTGGCCACACCGCACTACGAGGTCGTCCAGATCGGAAACCTTCCCGGCACCTCCAAAGGAAATGTTGTGGCGATCAACAACAATAACGTCGTCGCTGGCAACTCCTTTGCTGGTAACGAGATCCAGATGTTTCGCTGGAGCGAGGCCAATGGAATGTCCAGTTCCGGATTCCCGCACCACGATCGAATCATCGCCAACGACATCAACGATGCCGGGCAGATTGTCGGCCTCTCCTATCTCGGCGGGATGCAGGGAATGCGCCATGAGCCTGGCTTGATGATTGGCTTTGCCCCTGCGCCAGGCCATGTGTATTCCCGAGGACTCGGGATCAACAACTTGGGGCAGATGGTGGGTACGAGCGTAACCAACCAGGGCGTCGAGATGGCCGCCAGATTCCCGGGTGGTTGGGGTGAATTGCTCCCGAACTACGGCCCGCAGGAGAACTCCGCGGCCCGTCGGATCAATGACGCGGGCGATGCCGTCGGCCACACGGATTTGGCGGGCACCAACCGGGCCGCTCTGTTCCGATCCAACAACACGCTCGTCGATCTCCACGCCATGCTCGCCGGCTCCATCTACAGCCGAGCAATGGACATCAACGACTCGGGCAGAATCATTGGCTTTACCACCAACAATGCCTCCTTCACTCAGGGGTTTCTCATCAACTTTGAATCTGGAGTGACCACGATTGATCCCCTGAGCGGACATGACTTCCTGTACCTGGACGCGATCAACGCGACAGGACAGATCGTGGGAACCTCGAAGCGAAGCAGCGGATCGGCGAGCGACGCCGTGATCTGGGACAGCACGCTGGGGCTCACCCCACTCAACACCCTCATCGACCCGAACAGTGGCTGGGAGCTGAGGCAAGCGACTGGCATCAACAACAATGGCTACATCGTGGGGATGGGCACCTTTCAAGGAGTCGAAACCAACTTCCTTCTGAAGCCGGTTCCCGAACCCGGCACAATGCTCGCCCTCGGGCTCGGACTCGTCGCCCTGGCTCGTCGCAAAAAGACTCGCGTCTGAGAGAGTGAAAACGGCCCTGGAGAAAAGTCCTCCAGGGCCGTGTTGGTAGGCAGATCCCCGGGCTTACTTCGTGCGAGCGAGATATGCGTAGGCGTTGTGGGCGTGGATCGATTCTTCGTTCTCGACCTCCACCTCGTAGCTCACGATTCGATCTTCGCCATCGAACTTCATCGCCACTTCGCGCACCAAATCCTCGACAAATCGCGGATTCTCGTAGGCTTTCTCCGTCACAAACTTCTCATCCGGACGCTTGAGCACGGGGTAGAGAGCGCAGGATGCCGAGCTCTCGATCATCTCGATCAGCTCTTCCAGCCACACGTGGTCATTCGTTTTCACCCGAACCGAAACCCATCCGCGCTGATTGTGGGCGCCGTACTTGCTGATCTCCTTGCTGCAAGGGCAAAGAGTCGCTACCGGCACCTTGAGGAACATCGTCACATCGTACTTGCCGTTGATTTGCGCATCAAAACCGCAGTCGAACTGCATCATGCCAGTCTTGCCCGTCACCGGGGCGACCTTGGTCATGAAGAACGGGAATTGCACAACAACGTGAGCTTTCTCCGCTTTGAGCTTGTTGCGCATGTTGTCGAGCAGTCGCGGAAGAGCTTGCACACTGATCTCCTTGCCATGCTCGTTCAGCACTTCCAGGAATCGACTCATGTGGGTGCCCTTGAATTCGCTCGGCAGATCCACCGTTAGGGTGAAATCGCCAATCGTGTGCTGGCGTTCGTCGGCCCGATCGAGCACCTCAATCGGGAACTTCACATCCCGAACTCCCACCTTGTCGATGGAGATATTGCGCTGATCCGGAGTCTTTTGGATATCGGGAAGGTTGTGGTCGTTCGTGGCCATGGGATTTAGGGGCATTTCCAACATATCAGTGCCATTAGCCAATTCATCGTCGGCTACAAGGCATAGGTACGCGCTTGATTTCGTCGATGTTCGCGAGCAGCAGGACACTGATTTGCGATTCTTCTCCTTTCTTAACACGCTGATTTGTTCAATGCGTTACAGAGATAGGTTCAAAAAAGCCCCGCGTTTCACCCAAATCCGGCTAAGAGCTTTTTGTGCGCAAGGTCCCGGATGTGGACGGGATTTGGCCCTCCGGTGGCCTGCTCCGACCTAGCTTTGGGATTTCAGAGCTCGCGAAGGCGACCGATGATCCGCTGCGTGGAATCGGGAATCGCCTGGGCGAGAGCGCACCGACGCATTTCCGACCGGGTTTCTGGCTGGTCAACCAACCGACGCGCCATGTACCGAAGATCAGCAACATTCCGCGCGATCATTCCCGCCCCTTGCTCCTCCAGGAACTCCGCATTGCCCTCCTCTTGGCCGGGGATCAGGAACGGCCAGAACACCAAGAAGGGAAGTCCGCTCGCCAGGGCCTCAAAGGTCGTGAGTCCGCCGGGCTTGCTCACCAAAAACTCGCTCGACTGCATCCATGCCGCCATATCGGCTTGCGGAATCGAGCCGAGTACGGTCACGCCAGAGTTACCGCCGTATCTTTGGGTCATGGCTCGCGTCGCCGCTTCGTGGCGGCCGGTGATCAAAACCGCATGACCACCTGCATTCAAAACGGCGTCGGTGGCATCCGCCATCGGTCCGCCGCCGATCCCTCCGGAACTGATCAACGCCACCGTGGCGGAATCCGGGATTCCATGCGCGGCTCGGAACGCCGCCCGATCAATGGGCTGCGTGAACAACGGGTGGATCGGGATTCCCGTGACATCGGTGATCGCCCGAGAGCCGGGGATTCGCTTCTCCAGCACATCGGCGGACCACTCCTGAGGAACAAAGAAGTGATCCGGCTTCCCGCGCAGCCACATCCGGTGGACGTAGAGATCGGTGACCACAATCGCCATCCGAAATCCGTAAAGCTTCCGCGCGACGGCAAGCCTGGGCTGGGGAAGAGAGTGGGTGCACACCACCCAGTCCGGTTTCGTCTCTGCGATCAAATGGTGGATGCGCCGGGTGAACTGCCGATCCATGACAGTTTGCACCTGATAGTTAAACAAAGGCCGGTCTGAGGTCTTGTAAAGATGCCCCCATGTGCGAGGATTCTTTCGGACAAGTTGTTCATATCCGCCGCGATACCACGCCCGGAATCCTTTGGGGACGTGGTCGAGGACATCGACAGCTTGTGCCCACAAACCTTGACTTTTCGCTTCGGCCTCCAAGGCTCCCGCTGCCGACATGTGCCCGTTTCCTGTGCTCGCGCTCAGGATGAGCAGACGCGGCTCCTTCACACCGAAACCTCTTCCTTGGTTTTTGCTTCCTCCGCTTTGGCGTGCTTGGCGCGCATCCGTTCCACCAATTTCCAGACGCGGAGTCGGTGGGATCGCTGCAAAATCGCGAGGCCAAAGTCGCCGTAGCAAATCCAGAGTACATAGGGAAGCATGAGCCAGATCTCATGCTGGATCACAAAGATCACCGGCAGAATGTCGATCGCCCCCATGCCCAGATGAACGACCTCTGCAATCCGGGTGCTGGACTCAAACCGGAGAACCTCCGCACGACCACCGCCCCCGACATATTCCGCCTTCAGGCCGCTTTTGCGCTGCTCCTTGGTCAGCATCGCGCGCTCCATGAAGTACGTCACCTGCCATCGGAAGAACTTGATCCCCATCCGGGCATAGGCTTTCTCGGACTCCCACGGTTTCGGCGAGAAATACCAATCCCCCCAGGAAACAGGCTTCTGATCGGCGAATTTCGGGCGCTCGCCCCCTGCGCCTGGCCTCAGGTTCCGGATCACCGAGGCCTTGTAGAGCTCAATCAGGATGAGAAAGCTATGGAAGACGACCATCGTGACAAACAAGAACGTGAAGCGCCACGCCTCGCTGTTTGCGAACATCAGAATGATCGGCAGATGCAAAACCGCCCGCCAGAAGTTGGCTTTGCCGAAGTACCGCGTCTGAATCTGGAGCTCGGCGATGTCTTCGGCGCTGTAGGCCGTGCTGGTTTTGGCGTCTTCGATCGTGGGAAGAGGTCGTTCGCCGACCCGAGCCGAGACGAAAACGTGAAGGGCTCTGATCCCACACGTTTCGAGAACTCGACCCCATTCCGCCATGCTGACCTGCCTTACTCGGGATCGTTCCGGCTTTCGGTGCCGACCAAGCTCCGGATCGCTTCCCAGGCTCCGCGCTTCTCATGCTCGTTCACCTCGCGGCCAAAGTTGAGGAGTTCCAAGGTGCCGTTGTCGTGCTCCACCACCGCCGTGCAGTTCTCCACCCAGTCGCCGGTATTGATGTAGAGAAATCCATCGGCTTCTGGCGTGATCTGGGGCCGGTGAACGTGCCCGCACACCACCCCCTCGAAGCCATCTTCCCGCGCAGATTCAATGACATCAGCTTCGTAATTCGTGCTCTTGCCGATGAACTTCTTGATGCCCCGCTTCATCGGGGAGGTGAAGTCGACCGTCCGCGCGCCGCGCTCGATCTGCTTCTTGTTCAGAGTCGCGTTCGCCATGCCGAGATACTCGTACATCCACGCTCCGACAAAGGCGACTGGTTGATACTTCGTACAGGTTCGGTCGAAGAGATCTCCGTGGACGACGAGCAGATCCTTTCCATCGACCGTGGTGTGGAGGAAGCTGTGCTCGATTTCAATGTTGCCGAGCCGAACGCCGTGCATCCTGCGCATAAAGGCATCGTGGTTGCCGGGGGTGTAGCGCACGGTGCACCCCGCGTTGCCCATCTCGAGCAGGATGCGGATGACTTCGGTGTGGGCCGAAGTCCACTTGCGGTCTTTGCGGCCGACCCAGCCATCAATGACATCTCCGACAAGATAGAGGTAGTCGCACGTGACCGACTGCAAGAAGGCCTGCGCCGCTTCTGTTTTAGCCCCGACCGCCCCCAAATGGAGATCGGAGACGAACACCGACCGGTAGCGTGTCTTTTCCTGCGTCATGGATGGTTATCGTGCGGCGGTCGCGCCGCCCCTGGCTATTGTACGCGAGAAGCCAGTTTTGGTTCGGGCGTTCGCGTGTCCCGCTGGGCGCAGGGGAAGGTATGGCATATTTCCGGGCAGGCACATGATCTCTGCGGAAGCAAGCACCGGCGCGGTTTCTGCTGCGGAAAGTTCGGGAAGCCCCGTGTCTGCTCGTCGGTGCCTCGGTTCTTCTCAGCTTCGGAGTGAATTCCCCCTCTCGGCCTCTGGCCACCCTCCCCCGACGGGAGTCGGTGGAGGGCGAAGTTTGCAGGTTGGTTCCCGTAATCCCGACTCCGCCGAGCCCAAAGTGCTTCCCCAACTCGGGTGCCCCGATCCCTTCAGGGTCGGGAAACCGCCTATTGCTGAAGCCACCATTTCCCGATTCCCCACGGAGGCCAGCCATTGAACCAAATCCACTGGCGGCCCCTCCTCATCATCGCCGCGGTCTGCGGGCTGATGCACCTGGCTCTCATCACGCGCTATGGATTCTTCCGGGATGAGCTTTACTATCTTGCCTGCGCCCACCACCTGGACTGGGGGTATGTCGATCACCCGCCGCTGAGTGTCTTTGTCGCCAAGCTCTTCACCGGCCTCCTCGGAGAGCATCTCTGGGCACTCCGACTCCCGGGAACGCTAGCCGCGATGACCATCGCGACGCTCTACGGAGTCATCGCCAGCCGATTTGGCGGTGATAAAACCGCTCAATCTCTTGCCGCGATTTTCGGCGGATTTGCCCCCGTCATCGCCGTCGTCACTCATCTCTATTCGATGAATGGCCTCGACATCATGCTCTGGGCTATTGCCGCGCTGCTTTGGATCGATGCCCAAGCCCCGGAGAAGCGATCTCGCTGGCTGTGGCTGGGATTCGTCTGCGGACTCGCGTTGCTCAACAAGCTCAGCGGAGCCTGGCTGCTCACGGGGATTGCCCTCGCGACGCTTTTGACTCCGCGCCGCTCTGAGCTCAAGTCGTGGCAGCCGTGGGTGGGCGTGGTGATCGCCCTAGTGATGTTCACTCCGCACATCCTGTGGCAGATCGACCACGGATTCCCGACGCGCGAATTCATCCGTAACGCCACCCTCCACAAGATGGTGCCGACTCCGCCCTGGACGTTCCTGGGAGTGCAATTCATTGTCACTAATCCGGTGCTTGCCGTCATGTGGATTCTCGGCGGCTACGCAGTGCTCCGGCGCAAGGAATGGCGCACCATGGCGGCGCCGTTCTTCCTTGTCCTACTCATCCTGCTCGTGACGCAGCGGAGTCGGGAGAACTACCTGAGTCCGACGTTTGCGTTCGTCGTCCCCCTCGGCGCGATTGTCCTCGCGGAATGGCTGAGTCAATCGCGCAAGCGTCTGATTGGGTACGCGACGCTCCTCATCCCGTCTGCACTCTTCACTCTGAGCATGGCGCTCCCCGTGTGGTATCCGACCACGTTTATCCGCATCGCCAGCTTCAGCCCGATTGAGCCCCCGGTGGCCGAGAAGGGCGCGAAGAGCCCGATGCAGGGCCACGCCGACATGTTTGGCTGGCCCGAAATGGCCGCGCGCGTCCGCGCCCAGTGGCTCGCTCTGCCCGAAGAAGAGCGCCTTCGCACCCCCGTGATGGGGATGAACTACGGCGAATCCAGTGCCATCTGGTTCTACAACCGCGATCTCCCGGAGATGCGCGTGATTGGACGGCACAACAACTTCTGGCTCTGGGGGCCGGGGGATTGGGATGGTCGATCGCTCATCGTGGTCGGGGAACTGAGCGAGGAGCAGCGCGAGCTGTTCGAGTCCATCGAGGTCATCGGCCGCATGGATCACCCCTACGCCGTCCCCGAAGAAGCGACCGCCCCGATCTCAATCGCCCGAGGCCTCAAGATTCCGGTAGAGGAGTTCTGGGCGAAGATTCGGCACATTCAGTGAGGCATCTCGAACGATCCATGGAACACTACTTGTGTTTATGGCGTTTATTGTCTATACTGAACTGAGATGAGCACGATCCACTCTCAAGAAATTGGCCCGGGAGATCTCTCGCCGACGACCGAAGAGGCGTTGGAGAAACTCCTGGCCCGTCAGGTGCGCCCCGTGCTGATTTCCCCGAGTGGCGATGTGCTCGAACTGGATAAGACACTGAACGATCTCCTCGTCCTGGTGGCGGAGACGGTGGCCAACCGCCGCACGAGCGTGACGATCATTCCCGGCGACGAGACTTTCACCACTCAAGCAGCCGCGCAGTTTCTCGGCGTCTCTCGCCAGTTTGTGGTGCTCGAACTCGAAGCCGGAAAGATCCCGTTCCACAAGGTCGGTACTCACCGCCGGATCCGCTTTTCTGATCTGGTGGCCTACCAGCAAGCCCACAAACGACGAGCCCGGAAAGCCCTTGACGCCATGACAAAAGAGGTTGTCGAAGCTGACTACGATTCTCGCCTACTGCCCGAGGTCACCAGCGCATGATCGCCCCGCATCCGGTTCTGCTGGATGCGGATGTTTTGGCGCAGTCACTGATCGGGGATTTCCTTATTTGGACTGCTCATAACACGAATCTCCTCCGACCACGCTGGACAGAGCAGATCTGGGAAGAAGTCCTTCGTACTCAGGTGGATCGGCTCGGTTGGGATCGCGGAATTGCCGAGCGCCGAATGCGAACCGCTTTTGAAGCGTTTCCGGAGGCCGACATTGTGGGTTATGAAGCTGCAATCGTCCTTTGCTCAAACCACCCGAAGGATCGGCATGTCTTGGCGGCAGCGATCTCAAGCGGCACGGATACGATTCTCACTTTCAACCTGCCGACTTTCCGGCCGAGAGCACAACCCCTCACCGAATTGAGGCCAGGCATCCCGGTCTCTATCTTGTGACCCTTCTTGAGATTGCGCCGCAAGAGATGACTCAAATGGTGGATTTCATGGCTCAGCGGCGCGGGAAGAGTCGAGACGAGTACCTCGACTCCCTGGCCCGCGTTGCTCAAACGTTTGCTTCACTGGTACGTGGTCAGGCTGAGTGAAGGAGTGCCTGCCCGCGTACGAGCGCATCCATTCACACGTCGAAGGTGATGCCCTGAGCCAGAGCCGGGCGTTCGTGGCCGAAGTAGGTCGTGCTCGTCTGGCGGCGCATGTACGCCCGCCAGCTATCCGAACCCGATTCGCGACCTCCGCCCGTCTCCTTCTCCCCACCGAACGCGCCGCCGATCTCCGCGCCGCTCGTGCCGATGTTCACGTTGGCAATTCCGCAATCGCTGTATCGCTTAAAGAACTCGGCATCCCGAACATCGGTGGTCATCACCGCGCTGCTCAACCCTTGGGGAACATCGTTGTGGATCTCCAACGCTTCTTCCAGGGAATCGTAGGGAATCACGTAGGTCAGAGGCGCAAAGGTTTCTTCCTTGACCGCCTCCACCTGATGAGGCAACTTCACAAGCGCCGGGTGCACATAGTACGCATCCGCCCCGCGATCTTCCTGGACTCGTTGCCCGCCGAAAACCTCCAAGGCCTCGCCTCGAACTTCGGCCAGCTTTGCTTGCATCGCATCGAAGGCCAGCTTATCAATCAGCGGCCCGACCAAGGTGCTCGCCGACAGGGGATCACCGATCTTGCTTTCGCCGATCTGCGCGTATGCCTTCTTCAAGGTCTCAAAAACCTGATCGAACAGGCTTCGATGAACCAAAACCCGACGCGTGCTCGTGCATCGCTGACCTGCCGTGCCGACGGAGCCGAACAGAATCGACGGAATCGCGATCGCCAGATCCGCGCTCGGCGTGATGATCATCGCGTTGTTTCCACCGAGTTCCAGCAGGGTGCGACCAAATCGCGCGGCGACTTTCGGCCCGACAATGCGACCCATCCGGCTGCTGCCGGTGGCGCTGATCAGAGGAACCCGAGCGTCTTCCACCATCTGATTCCCCTGCTCGTAGGTGCCGAGGATCACTTGGCTCAGATTCGCCGGGGCTTCGGGGAAGTCTTTGCAGACCTCATCCAGCATGTTCTGCACGGCCAGAGCGGTGAGAGGAGTCTTTTCGCTCGGCTTCCACAGGCAGCTATCGCCGCACACCAGGGCGAGAGCCGAGTTCCAGCTCCACACCGCAACCGGGAAGTTGAACGCACTGATGATCCCGACCGGGCCAAGCGGGAGCCAGTTCTCTTGCATCACGTGGTTCGGCCTTTCGCTCTGGATCGTGAGGCCATAAAGCTGCCGACTGAGTCCGACCGCGAAGTCGCAGATGTCGATCATCTCTTGCACTTCGCCGCGCCCTTCTTCCAGGATCTTCCCGCACTCCAGAGTCACGAGTTGCGCCAGATCCTCCTTGTGCGCGCGCAGCTTGTCGCCCAACTGGCGGATCAGCTCACCCCGGCGAGGAGCCGGAATATCGCGCCACGCCCGGAAAGCGACCACGCTCGCGGCGATCTTCGCATCCACCTCGGCCGCCGTATCCAGACGCAGGGTTGCGAGGACCGCTCCATCCCGGGGGGAGGTCACCACAAGGTCATTCCCGGCGAATTGGGCAAGGTTCGGGATCAGCTTCTCGACAACACTGGCGCTGGCAATCATGACAAACAGTTTACAGGAGAGCGCGCCTATGCCCTTGGTCGCACGACGCCCGCCTGGTGCTGAGTCCCAGCGCCATGATCCCGTATCCTGGAGCAATCATGTCGAAACCCGCCAAGGTACTCGCGATTCTCGGCGTCTTTCTTCTCATCGCTGGTCTCCTCGGATGGGCAGCAACTGGATTCACTGACAAGGGCAAAACCGCGATCATGAGCGGAGCCGCCAGCGGCTCGATCCTGCTGATCTCTGCCTGGCTCAGCGGGCGACCTGGGGGCATCGGCTTTGTCGCATGGATCGCCGGGATCGGCTTCGCCGCGCTCTTTGGATCCACCTTTATCTGGCGCGCCAGCATCGCCTGGACGGATGTGTTCAATGGCGGCGACAAGCTCCCGATTGCCATCCTCCTGAGCAAGATGGCGCTTGCCACGGCGGTTGCCTTGTTCATTGCCCTCCGCATGAAAAAGGCCGAGAATGAGGCCGCCGCTCTCCCGTAAACTGCGCGGGAATGCCAAACTTCGACGCCTTGCCGCCGCGCCTCGCTCACCAAGCACGTTTCTTGGTCGAGATGGACAAGCTTAAGGGCGTCCTCCGGCGCACCTCGCCCATCGGCCAAGATCGCCGCGAGAATTCGGCGGAGCACAGTTGGCAAGTTGTTCTCCTGGCGATCACCCTCGCCGAACACTCCGCCGAGCCCATCGACCTGCTCCGCGTCCTCAAGATGCTCGCCATCCACGATGCGGTTGAGATTGATGTCGGCGACACGTTTCACTACGACAAAGCCGCTGATCCCGATCTGGGGGCGAAAGAGCATGCCGCCGCCGTGCGCGTCTTTGGCCTTCTGCCCGATGACCAAGCGGCAGAGTTTCTCGCTCTCTGGGAAGAGTTTGAGTCCAAGCAGACTCCTGAAGGCCGATTCGCCGCCGCCGTCGATCGTGTGGTGGCCTTCGTGATGAACTCCC
Source organism: Armatimonadota bacterium (assembly GCA_020161505.1). Classification (GTDB taxonomy): domain Bacteria; phylum Armatimonadota; class Fimbriimonadia; order Fimbriimonadales; family Fimbriimonadaceae; genus UphvI-Ar2. The sequence goes on from JAIUNY010000004.1 coordinate 103,409, forward strand.
ACAACCACGGCGGAACCTGGGCGGAATACCGCCTCTCCGCCGAACAAGTGCGCGCCAAGAATCAAGACATCCCGCGCGGTGCCCCCGCGATCTGGGATCTCGCCGAAGTGCTGGTTCAGTTCGGGGTGGAAAAGGGTTATCTCCGATAGCGCGTGTCCCGCGCTCCTATCGGTTGCTCGCTGAGCGCTTGCTGAGTAAATGTCGTGATATCGAACCACGATGGCGCGATGAAATGCATTATCGACTGACCAGGTTTTCCCACGCGCAACTTCTTATGAAATTCTTACCTATTCGACATCCGCGATGTCCGATTGGAGTCCGGTCAGACTCTAAAGGGTTGAGTGAGCTGAGAGAAGGTGACCCCAAGAACATCGTCCGAGCCAGTTTGGCCTTTTGGTTCCTTGGACCCCCTGCACACGCCCCGGGTAAAGTGCTCCACATGAAAAGGAAGTTGCTTTTCGCTACGTTTGTGATCACTGTCGCGCTTGCCCTCGCTGGATTTTCTCAATCTCCTAAGTTGATGAAGGTTTTCCTCGGCGAAAAACTCGTAAGCGAAAGGGCGCGAGTGATCGACGGGGTGACCTATGCACCGGTCGATGATTTGTTGAAGCCCTTTGACTACAAGAGTGCGAGCAAGGGAGAGCGAGTCGACCTTGTTCCGATTTCAGGCATTGCCCAGCGCGACGGTGCCTCAGGATCCCTTGGAGTTCTTGTCAAAGGGAAAACCTGCAGCATTAAGGTTCTAGGTGTGCGACCAGTTGCTGGATACGAAGAAGAATGGGTGGAAGTCTATGGTCAGCTATTCTCGCCCGCAACAATGACATATAACTTAGCTTCGGCCGTGGCCGTCTTCGCCAATGGAATGCAGGTGCCGTATAGTCTGTCCTCTGCGGAAATGGGTGGTCAAGCCTATGCCCCCTTAAACTCAGGTGAATCAGTTCAGTTTGTGGTTCAGTTTAAGAAGGAAGGCGGTTCGGAAATGGAAAGGGTCGTCCTGACCTTCGCCAATAACAAGAACGACACAAGCGACGTGTTTCGCATTCGCGTCAAGGACTGAGGGAGTGGAGCCGAGCCTCTTCGTTTCATTCGGGCATGATTTGATGAGACGAGGAGGCTGCTCTCTGTACAGGAAGAGTTGCTCGCCTTCCACGAGAAAGATCACTCCTTTCTCACGAGAGATCTCAGTTCGCCTTCAATAAGAAGTTGTTCTGCGAATGCAAGTCATCGCCGAGTGCTACTCCGCATACAGCACCCGAGGGCGCGGCCGGAATTCGAATTTCACGGGCGGAAGCACATCCTCTACCGACCCGTAAGAAAGCCCCGAGGAACCCTCCGCCTTTGGCGTTGACCCATCCAGCGACCCGACCGGCCCGGCGTTCCTGACCTGAGAACGAGCCAAGCGCGAAGCCTGCTCCGTGATGCCAAAGCTCTGCACCAAAGGGAACCAGAATGGCTGCAGCACCCGACGATATCCATCCAGAGGATCCGCCGATCCTCCTCGTGCGGAATCCAATCGCCTCGCCACGCGGAGCACTTCTAGACCCGCATCCTTTTTCTCGTAAGCCGCCGACAGCTCCTCAATCTGATCGTTGATCGCTCGCACCACCCGCAGACGCATCGCGGCATGGATCAACGCTTGTCCATTCTCCACCTTCACCCCGAGCCGATCCGCAATTTGCGCCACAACCTCCGGATCTTCGGAAGCGAGCACCGCGACTCCCGCCTCCCGTTTGAGAAGCTCCAGGCTCGGAGGGAAGCTGGGGAACCCATCGGGCCGGACTTCGGACTCGAAATTGGCCTCCAGATAGTCGCGCCACAGGGTGCTGGCGGCGAGAGCCGTCGGGGTGAAGTTTTCGTTCTGCAAGTGCCGCGCAAGCCCGGCGATGATCCCAGCTCCGCGCTCGGCTTCCGCCGATTTCCCGGCGTTCCTTGCCCGAATGCTCGCCGCCGCCAAAATCTGACCCATCTTCGCATAAGAAGTGATGTCCTCATAATCGGCCAAAGGCACTTGATCCCACTCTCGCGGGAAGCTGCACCCCGCGCGCTTCGAGGCTTCCTCGGCGAGCCGAATGGCTGGCCCATAAACCGCCAGCACAAGATCCGCATCATCGGCGGTTGCCGATCCCGCCAAAAAGGCCCTCATCTGATCAGGGGTCACCTCGCGCTCTGCCTCGATCATCGCTTCGTGCATCCGCATGAGAGGAATCGCCGCGTTCTCATCGGGCGACAGCGCGCGAACCGAAGCGAACGCCTCCGCGGTCGTGGGAATGCCGAGCTTGGCAGACCTCTCCAACTCCTTCGCGAGATCCCCCTCTGCTTCGGGAAGACCACGGAACAACAAGAACCCCCCGCCACAGCAACCCAGCGACATCACCCCCACCAGCACCGCGACGCCTATCAAGGTCTTCTTTGTTCCCAGCTTCATTTCCCACAATCTCCGTCCGATTTTCACAAAATGGTAGACACATAGATACTATAGTGAAGTACCATCAAACCATGGTTGCGAAGTTGGACGCACTTGGAATTGTAACGTCGGACATGGCTCGTTCGCTGGCCTTTTATCGCCTGCTTGGGGTGGAAACGCCACTGGAACTGGATGACCACGTGGAAGCGGAGCTTCCGAATGGGCTGCGCCTCATGTGGGACTCACTGGACTTAGTGAGGCAGATCAACCCGAACTGGCAAACTCCGATCGGCCACCGAATGGGGCTTGCCTTCTTGGCTGATTCGCCTGCCGGAGTGGACGTGATCTACCGCAAGATCGTCGGCTCAGGGCACGAAGGTGTGAAGGAGCCCTGGAATGCCTTCTGGGGCCAGCGCTACGCCCAGGTCGCCGATCCTGATGGCAACGTGATTGATCTCTTCGCCCCGCTGGAATCGGGGGGTGAACCGGGCTGAGGGTCCGGGGTTCGGCAGGGGCCAGGGCTCGGTAGGTACGCTTCGGGGCGTGACTGAACGAGTGTGCGACGTCCTGATCGTCGGCGGCGGAACCGGGGGCACGGCCGCCGCACTGGCCCTTGCCGACTCCGGCCTCAAAGTGATCCTCACCGAGGAGACCGACTGGATCGGCGGGCAACTCACCGCGCAAGCTGTCCCGCCCGACGAGCATCCATGGATCGAGTCGATGGGATGCACCGCGCGCTACCGCGAGTACCGCGAGCGCGTGCGACTGCGCTACCGACTCGCCCGCAATCTTCGACCAGAAGCATTCTCAAACAAGCGACTGAACCCCGGTGGAGGATGGGTCAGCCACCTCTGCCACGATCCCGCCCTCGGCCACGAAATCCTGCGCGAAATGATCGAGCCGGCCCGCGCGCGCGGTCTTCTGCTCCTCCTCAACACCAAGCCGATTTCCGCGACCACGAGCAACGACCAAGTTGATTCCGTCATCGTCCGCAGCTCCGAAACCGGCGAGGACACAATCATCCGCGCCCGATACGTGCTCGATGCCACCGAAACCGGCGATCTGCTCCCCCTCACCGGCACCGAATACCGGCTTGGCGCCGAATCGAAGAGCGAAACCGATGAGCCAAACGCGCTCGATGGCCCGGCGGAAACCGACAATGTTCAAGGCATCACCTGGTGCGCCGCCATTGGCTGGGATCCGGAAGGGGATCACACGATCGAAAAGCCCCGCGAGTACGATTTCTGGCTCAACCATCAACCCAAGGGCTGGCCGGTGAAGTTGCTCAGCTTCCAAATGCTGCATGTTCAACGCGGTGAACTTGTCGATTTCCCCCTCTTTAGCGACAACTGGTTCAGCCTGTTCACCTATCGGCAAATCGTCGATCCGGCCGTGCACACGGTTCCCACCGAAGCCGCCACGATCATGAACTGGCCGATGAACGACTACTATGAAGGCACGGTGATTGACGTCGATGAAGCCACAACCGCCGCACGATACGAATCCTCCAAGCAGCTCACCCTCAGCATGATCTACTGGATGCAGACCGAGCACGGCTACAAGGGTCTCCGCCTCCGGCCCGATCTCACCGGAACCAAGGATGGACTGGCCAAATCAGCTTATATCCGAGAATCGAGAAGGATCGTGGCCCGGCACACCATCCGTGAGCAAGATGTCGCCAGCTACACCAACCCCGGCATGATCCTCCCGCCGAAGGTGGAGCGCAGTGTCGGAATCGGTGCCTACCGAATCGATCTCCACCCGAGCACCAATGGTCGTCCGACGATTGACACCAGCACTTTGCCCTTCCAAATCCCCCTCGGATCACTGATTCCCGTACGCGTGCGCAACCTGCTGCCCGCTTGCAAGAACTTGGGCGTCACCCATATCACCAATGGGTGCTACCGGCTCCATCCGGTCGAGTGGAACATCGGAGAGGCAGCGGGATTGCTTGCTGCTTTCTGCCTCAAAAACAACCTCGAACCCACCCAGGTGGACGAAAATCCCGAGGCTTGGGGCAACTTTGAGGCCCTCCTCCATCGCCACGGAATCGACACCGATTGGCCGAGGTTCCGCGCGTTGTAACCGCCCTGTAAGACGATTGGTCAACGCCAAACCCCCTCCTCCGGCTAAAATACGGGTGGATTATGAAGAAGCTCGTCGTGCGCTGGATCATCATGGTGGTGGCGATGGTCATTGCGGCGACGATCGTCGGGCTGATCCCCGGAACGAGATTCCGGGTTGATCTCACCCCAACGGGTGTCTTGTCCCTCTTTCTCGGGACAGCGGTGCTCGCGTTGGTGAACGCAACGCTCGGCAAGCTGATCAAAATCCTTACTCTGCCGCTCACGTGTCTCACCCTCGGACTGTTCTCGTTGGTCATCAACGCCGCGCTCTTTTGGGCGGTCGGAACCCTGGGGCTCGGATTCACGGTCGGCGGGCCGCTCGATGCCTTCCTCGGATCAATCCTGGTCTCGGCATGCGCGGCGGTGCTAGGAGTCTTTGTCTCCGATGAAAAGAAAGACGAGTAAGCCTCGTCGCCTCCGAAACTGGATCGCCCCCACCGCCGAGCTGTTCCGCTACGTGGCCCTCGCATTTATCGGGGCGCTGATTGCTGTGCTCGGCTTCGTGATGAGTTTTCAGCATGTTTTCCGGCCCGGACTTGACCAAATGGCTCTCTGGTGGGGCGGTTTTGCCGAGTCTCTGAGCGCCGGAAAAGATCCCCGTCAGATCACCCACCTCTTCGGAGGCGTCCTCATGCTCGCCGGTGGATACTCGGTTTATCGAGGGCTGCGCGGGTTCTTTCGACGCCTCGGCAGCGTCTCGGCAACGCCAGGGAAGAACACTCTGGTCGGGGGCTACTTGCGTAAACAGCAGCTCGCGCGCGGTCCCCGGATTGTGGCTCTGGGCGGAGGAACCGGTCTCTCCACCCTGCTCCGCGGTCTCAAACAGTACAGCAGCAACATTACGGCCATCGTCACGGTGACCGATGATGGAGGCTCCAGCGGTCGGCTTTCGGCGGATCTCGGCATCATCCCGCCGGGAGACATGCGCAACTGCCTCGTGGCCCTTGCTGATGCGGAAAAGAGGATGACCGATCTCTTCCAGTATCGGTTTGCTGCGGGAAGCGGGGCGCTCAGCGGACATTCGCTCGGGAATCTTCTTCTCGCAGGATTTGTGGAACAAGCGGGCGGAGACTTCGATAAAGCCCTCACGCTTGCTTCCGAAACGCTTGCCATTCGTGGGCGTGTGATCCCCTCAACAACCGACCACGTCACCCTCCGCGCGGTGATGGAAGACGGCTCAGAGCTCCTCGGCGAAACGAGCATTGTCGAGTCCGATTTGCTCATCCGCCGCATCCATCTGGAGCCTTCGACCTCGGTTGCCCACGCCGCCGCCCTGGAGGCGATCGCAGAGGCCGATCTGATTTGTATCGGCCCGGGGAGTGTTTACACCAGCGTCGTCCCCAACCTTCTTGTGCCGGGAATTGCTGAGGCGATTCAGCAGTCCAGCGCGCTCAAGGCGTATATCTGCAACGTGATGACGCAGCACGGAGAGAGCGACCACTTCACCGCCGCCGAGCACGTGCTCGCAATTCACGCCAATGTTCCATCCCGGGTGTTCGACTATGTGCTCGTCAACACCGGAACACCCACTCTCGGACTGCTTCAGCGCTACCAAGAATCAGGACAGGAACTCGTGATTCCCGACTTCGAGAGGATCAAGCAGATGGGATACAAGCCAGTTACCGGCAATTTTATGAATGAAACCGATTACGTGCGTCACGATCCGATGAGGATCGCGGCGCGCCTCATCGACCTCCTGACCAAGTGATGGCTATGCGTGGCGTCTTGATGATCCTGAGTGGCCCGAGCGGTGTGGGCAAAGACACTGTCATCGAAGCCTGGCGCGCCATTGATCCGACGGTGCAACGCGTCGTCGCTTACGCCACCCGCGATCCTCGCCCGGGTGAGGTGGATGGGTACGACTATCACTTCATTTCGAGAGAAACATTTTTGGCGAAAGCCGAAAAGGGCGACTTCCTTGAGTACAAAAAAGTGCATGGAAACTTCTATGCAACCCCTCTCACCGACATGGAGCAGATGCTGGCGGAAGGGAAGGTTGCGATTCTCAAAATTGATGTGCAAGGTGCGCTTGAGGCGATGAAGTTGCGCCCGGATGCGGTCAGCGTCTTCCTGCTGCCCCCCAGCGAACAGGAGCTGGAGCGCCGGCTCCGTGGAAGAGGGACGGAGGACGAAGAAAAACTCCAGATCCGCCTCGCCAATGCGCTCGGAGAACTCGCCTTGGCGACCCACTACCAACACCAAGTGAGGAACGACAGCGTAGAAGAAGTTGTGGCAGAACTTGCCGAAATCGTGCGAAAGGAGCGAGGCGTATGAAGCGCGTGGTACTGGGGGTCAGCGGAAGCGTCGCAGCTTATCGGGCGGCTGACCTCGCCCGCGACCTCATGCGGGCCGGATGCGAAGTACGCGTGTGCCTCACCGATGCCGCGCAGAATTTCGTGCAGCCCGCTCTCTTCGAAGCGCTGACGGGCCAACCTTGCCTGCAGGATGTGTTCGAGGAACCTGTGCGAGGTCGCATGGCTCACATCGACTGGGCGCGGCAGGCGGATCTGATTCTCATCGCACCGGCGACGGCCAACACGCTCGCCAAACTCGCCCACGGCGACGGGGAAGACATGCTGACGACTCTCGCGCTGGCTGCCACCGGCCCGATAGTCGTGGCCCCCGCGATGAATCCCGCCATGTACACCCACCCTGCCACCCAGGCCTCGATGGAGTCGCTCAAAGCGCGGGGAGTTCACTTTTTGGAACCAGTTGAAGGGGATGTTGCTTGCGGCGAAAACGGGCAAGGGAAGCTCGCCGCGAACTCCCAAATAGTGCAAGAAACCCTGCTTATCCTCCATAGAGCAGAGAAGCTGAAGGGTCAAACCGTTCTCATCACCAGCGGCCCGACCGAGGAGCCGATTGACGATGTTCGATTCCTGACGAACCGGTCAAGCGGGAAAATGGGCATGGCGGTTGCCCGCGCTGCCAAACTCATGGGCGCCGAGGTCATCCTCATCTCAGGCCCGACCAGCCTGCCAACACCGACAGATTTCCGAGTGATCCCGGTACGCACCGCCGAAGAGATGCGATCGGCAGCCCTCGGTGAAATTCGCCACGCCCATCTGGTCATAGGAGTGGCGGCCGTGGCCGACTACCGCCCCGCCGAGCGGGTTCAGGGCAAAATTCGTCGATCAGAAGAGGAAATGGTACTTAAACTTGTGCTTAACCCCGACATCATTGCGGAATTGGCGCAGGCTCATCCAGAGAAAAAGGTGGTGGCCTTTGCGGCCGAACCGACTTCGGATCCGGAGGTGGCACGGGCAAAAATGCTCCGGAAAGGCGTTCACGCCATTGCGATGAATGATGTTTCGCGCCCGGATATCGGCTTCGGAGCCGACGAAAATGAACTGAAACTGCTGTTTACCGATGGAAAATCGGCGGAATCAGGCAAGCAGAGCAAGCTCGGATGCGCGCTCTGGCTCCTTGAAAAACTGACGGAAGCGTAGTCCTGCTCAGCGTTTCGTCAAAGAGATTGTGCCGCTGGCGGTGCCGCCGCTCATCCAGTTTTCGACCGTCGCTTTCATACGTAGGGGCTGTCCGGTGTTGGCATCGACCCACCACGTTCCTGTGCCCTTGTAGGGGCGTTCGCGACCATCCTCACCGAAGGAAAACTCGATCTCTGCCACAGCAAACTTATTCAATTCCACGAGTCCGCGGTAGCGGTAGGTGATTCTGGCCCCCGGGAATTCCTTGTCTGGTTCGTAGCGATGCTGCCATCCTCCACCCACGTTCACCGGGGCAGGGGGGGCCACGAAGCGGGTGACCACGGCCAGCCGTCGAGTTTCGGCAGAGTTCTGGGCTTTTTCAATGCTGAGCACCGCGCCATTCCCCGCATGGCGCACCACACTCTCGTTGGTGCGTTCGTCACGGATTTCTTCAGTTCCGACCCGCATCATCGTTCCCTTGTTGACGGATCGAACCGTATAGCCTTCGGAGCTCACCTTGCTGATTGTTTGCACAATGAGAGCCTCGGCGGAAAAAGGTTGGCTCTTGTCCAGGCTGTTGATGACCATTTCGTATTCCGTCACCGCGCCGCTCACGGGTTTCCAGCGCAGATCCAACGCTTTGTTCTGCAAAGTATTTTGTCCGGACGACATTGCGAAGAAAAGAACCGCTAAACTCGTCATAGCTGTAAGAAAGACGTGCATTGCGCGGCTTCGGCACATCGCGGGGAAGAAAATGAGGATCACGCAGACAAGGGTTGGGTCGTTTTGGGGAATGGTGCTCGCTTGCGCGGCAGCGATGAGCGCTGCGGCGCAAACCCCATCGATTGAGATGATGGATCGCGTCTTACTGCTTCCGGGGACATCGTACGTGGTGATGCCTCAGAAGCAGATTGGCTACGGCATGATCCCGCCCCAAACGGTGACTCCGTCGACGAATGGCCGGTCGATTGCCTTCGTGGCGACGGCTCCCGAAGCCTTGCTGAATCCCAAGGCGCCTCTGATCCGGGGGATCTATGCTCATCGGGTCGGATCGGGCCGCACTTCCATGATGCTCCGACTGAATCCCAATCAAGAGGTAGGCGCGATGCACTGGTTGGGGGATCGCTTGGTGGCGAAGATCAATCGGGAAGGCGTCTCAGAGCTTGTTCTCCTGGGGCCAGGAGACAACCAGTTCCGCAACATCACGAGTTGGTCGGAGATGAGTATAGTTGCCCCGGCAGAAGAGGATCCGAATCCGAACCAGCCGGCCTGGCCTGCGGGCATGGTTCTCACGCGGTGGCTCGGTGGAACGGAGAGCGTTTGCTATTTGATGGCGCAAACAAGCGCCACAACGACTGAGCTCTGGGCGGTGAATGCGGGGGGCCAGTTGCAGCGTCAGCCCGTCGATCTTAGTCAGATTCAGCCGGAGTTTGCCATCGTCCTTCCCAATGGCCTGATCGCCCTGCGACGCCAGAAGGGAGAGCGCGAGATCTTCACCTGTCTGAACCCCGTCACGGGAACCTTGGTTCAGTATGAAGAGCTTCCGCCCAAGAATGAGGTGCGCCTGGAAGTAGATCGGCCTTGGTACATGAATGCCAGACAGACAAAAAGGGGATTTGGACGGAATGCCCTCGTGCTCGGTGCGTTTGAGTTGGAGGATCCCCCAACCCCGGCAGTCGTGACGGAGAATGCGGTGAAGGGCGGCGTGATGCCGGAAAAGAAGGCCGTGTGGTTTGTGGATTCCTTTGGCCTTTATCTGTGCGATCTGATGCCGGTTGATTCCGAACAACTGGAGGCCCTGATGAAGGAAGCGGTGAAGGCTGACGCCATTTCCCGGGCGAAGCAGGTGGGCACCGGAATGATGATCTACGGGGCCGACTACGACGACTATTTGCCTCGCTCGGGCGATTGGCAAAGCGCGGTGTTGCCGTATCTCAGGGACAGCGATGTGATGGAGGGATTTATCTACATGGGCAACGGGGAGAATCTCAGCAACATCAAGGATCCTGGCAATGAGGTTCTTGGTTACATCGAGACTCCCTACGGCCGCGCGATTGTCCGCATGGACAGCAGTGTGAAATGGGAAGACAAACCCAAAGCCCTCGCCCTCGACAGACGCTGGTGGGATCATCGGTACCAGGTGGCGCGGCGTTAGATCTTGCGGCCGACGTAGCCGCTGAGAACCTTGAGCTCGGTCATCAGGGTCGCGAATTGGTCGGGATCGAGGGCTTGGGAGCCGTCGCTGAGAGCCTCGCGCGGGTCGGGGTGCATCTCGATCATCAGGCCATCCGCCCCCGCGACAAGGGCCGCCTTCGCAAGTGGCGCGACATAGCGCGCATGACCGGTGCCGTGGCTCGGATCGACCACGACAGGAAGGTGAGAAAGCTCCTTCAGCACGGGAACCGCATTGAGGTCGAGCGTGTTGCGGGTGTAGGTTTTGTCGAGGGCAATCACGCCGCGCTCGCACAGAATCACGTTCGGATTCCCCTGATTGAGCACATATTCGCTGGCGAGCAGAAACTCGTCAATCGTGGCACTGGGCCCGCGCTTCAGAAACACCGGGCGACCGCTTTTGCCGGCTTCGATGAGCAGAGGGAAGTTCTGCATGGACCGCGCGCCGATTTGCAGGATGTCGGCGTGTTCGGCGACCGTTTCCACCATGTCGGCGGCCATGACTTCGGTGATCGTCACGAGGCCAGTCTCTTCGCCCACTTGCTTGATGATCTTGAGGCCTTCGAGTTGCAAGCCCTGAAAGGCATAGGGTGAGGTGCGCGGCTTAAAGGCCCCGCCGCGCAGAACCGTGGCTCCCGAGGCCAGCATCAGGTCGGCGGAGGCGCGGAACTGCTCGTAGCTCTCGACCGAGCAGGGGCCACCGAGGATCACGAAATCATCTGCGCCGAAGGTGACGTTCTTCACCGTCACATGGGTCGGAGTCGGGTGGAACTCGCGGCTTGCGAGCTTGAACGGGCTGGAGGTCTGGGTGACTTTGCTGACCGAGTCGAGTCGGCCGAGCGCGCTTTCCAGGTCGATGCGTTGATCTTGGCTCAGGCTGCTGGGGATCCCCACGGCCTGACGCGGCTCGCCGGGGAGCACCAAGGGCTCCACGCCGCGCGCGCGAATGATGGAGCAGACTTCATCAATCTGCGCCGCCGTGGCCCCAATCTTCATCAAAATCAGCATCGGAATCCGGCAGTGTACCGCTGGACACCTACGGCCCCAGGCTGGCGAGGATGCGGGAAATGAGGGTCAAACCGGCCTTTTTGCTGATATGTTCGTTCCGGCTCTCGCAGGATGGGCTGAGGCAGCAGAGAGGACAGCCATCTTCGCAGCCGCAGTTTTGCAGCATGGTTTCGCCCTTGAGGAGCATCGCGTGGAGACGCGGGAAGATCTCCTCGCAGAATCCCAGGCCGCCGGGGGCGACATCGTAGAGGTAGATGCTCGCGCTGAAGTCGTCCGGGGAAACCAGGTACCAGGCACTGCCGATATCGTTGCGATCACACCCGGCGACGAGCGGGGCGAGGGATCGCATGACGTGTTCGAGCGTGTGAAGCCCCTTGATTTGGTCGGGGTTGGTGGCGTCGAAGTCGTTCATCGGAAGGCTGAGGCGCAGGGCGATGGTTTGGGTGGTCATCGCGGGAAGATCCAGTTCGTGCTCTTCCAAGATTCCGCCTCCGTCAAGAGTCCGGGCTTCGTAGCCGGTGACCTGGGTGGTGACCGTGGCCCCGCAGAGGGTGATCGTTGCCGGGCCAAGGGTGTCTTGCTGAATCGTGACTCCTGGCTCGATTGCCGCTTGGACGGTGGCGGAGGTCGAGTAGTTGACCTCCCGAGGCACAAGGAGAGCTTCGCCGATCTCGTGGCGGAGTTCGGTGATGACGTAGCTCTCGCCCCGATGGAGATAAACCGCCCCCGGGAACGCCTCGCGGTAGGCGCGCCAGAGTTCCATCTCGCCGAGCTCGTCTCCGTTCGGGAGCAGGAGCCGGACGTGGCTGGAGCTGGCGGTGCGGATATTCACCTTACGAGCAGGAGGATCGTGCGAGGGGTAGAAGTGCTGGTCGTAGGCGCGCTGGAACTCACCGCCTTCGACGAGCCCAGAGACGACGTCTTGCGCGGTTTCGCCCCAGTTATCGAGCTCGCTCGTAAGGAGCGCTCGTTCATAGGCGGCGCATTTCAACTGGGCGGCGATGATGACGGGGTTCTCACGGCTAGCCCGGGCGGGCTCGACGCCTTGGTCGAACAACAATTCAGGTTGCGAGGCGAGAAACTGTTGAAGTGGATCGGAGTGGGCGATCATCAGGGCGATCCCCTCGCGGCCCGATCTTCCGGCGCGGCCAATTTGCTGCCAAAAACTCGCGATGGATCCGGGGTAGCCGTTCAGGATCACGAGATCAAGGCCACCGACATCGACGCCCAGTTCCATGGCATTGGTCGTCGCAAGGCCACGGAGCTTGCCGGAGAACAGGTCTTTCTCGATCTGTCGGCGTTCTTTGACGGTGTAGCCGCCGCGATAACTCTCGACCATTTGCGGGTCGAGGTCGCGCTTGACCAGCTCCTTTCGCGCGGCTCGCAGAACTTGCTCGACGCTGCTTCGGGCGCGGCAGAACACCATGGATCTCACGGAGTGAGCAACGGCCTCGGCAAGAAGTCTCCCGGCATCGGCATTGGGGCTGGGGTGGCTGGACTCATCCTCGCTGGTGGCTTCGATGATGAGCACTTCTTTGTTGCCGCGCGGGGCTCCGTCGGTGTGGATCCAGATCGGGTTGCGCCGGGTGAGAGTTTGGAAGTGCGTGACTGGTTCGGCAATCGTGGCGCTGCAGCCGATGATTTGGGGTCGGTTGCCGTGCCATTCGCAGAGTCTGAGCAGCCGTTCGATGACCCAAGAGACGTGACCGCCGAAGGCTCCTCTGTATACGTGGGCTTCGTCGATGACCAGCACGCGGAGGTTGCGGAGGAACTTGGTCCAGGCCTCGTGACCGGGGAGGATCCCGACGTGGAGCATGTCGGGGTTGGTGAGGATGATGTTCGCCGACTTGCGAATGGCGGATCGCTGGGATTTGGGCGTGTCGCCATCGTACGTGGCCACGGTGAGCTCATCGCCGGAGATCAACTTCTCCAGCTTCTGCATCTGATCCTGAGCCAGGGCTTTGGTGGGGAAGATCATCAGCGCGCGGCCCATCGGCTCTTCGAGGCAGGCTTGGAGCGTCGGGAGGAGATAGCAGAGCGACTTCCCGGAACTGGTGCCGGTGGTGACGAGGATATCGTCGCCGTGGCTCGCTGCGGCGTAGCTTTCGGCTTGATGAGAGTAGAGCCGCGAGATACCCGACTCGGTGAACCAGTGGCGGAGGGTTGGATGGAGTTTCTCGGGGAGGGGTGCGTAGGTGCCTGGTTGTCCGGGCAGGACATGGAGCGAGACTCCCCGCTGGCCCATGAGTTCTTGAAGCACGCGCGGTTCCATCGCGGCTCCGGTTAGTCGAGATTGTTCAGTACGTCGAGGGAATCATCTCGCTTGCCTCGGTTCGTCCACTGAGCGGCATAGACGCTGGCAAAGAAGAGCACAGTGAGAGGAATCGCCATCACCATCATGCTCAAGGGGTCTCCGCTGGGGGTGACGACGGCGGTGAAGGTGAAGATTCCAACCAAAGCTTGTCGCCAGTACCGTGAGATCATGGTGCTGGAGATCAGACCGATTTTCGTCAGGAAGAAAACAAGGATCGGGAGCTGGAAGCCAACGCCGAACGCCAGGATCATTTTCGCGGAGAATGTAATGATCTCGGCAGGGTCTTGGAGAATCTTTGTTGTCGGGAAGACCGATGCCATGGAGGCAAACCATCCCATGGTCGGAGGCAGAATCCAGTAGCCAAGAAACGCGCCGAGCCCAAAGAGCAAGCTGCTGATGGGGACAACGATCCGGATGGGTCGGCGCTCTTGATCCCGAAGACCGGGGGCAATGAAAGCCCAGAGCTGAAAAACAGTGAGAGGCAGGGTGAAGATGAGCCCCAGGATGAACGCCATCTTCAGCTGGAACATGAACGGGGTGGTCAGGCTCTTCCAGACGACTTCGTACTGGATGTTCTCGGGCATGCCGAGTTCGACCTGCCGCAGGAGGATCACATAGACTTCATCGACGAGAAACCAGCCGGCAACCATCCCGACGCCGATGAGCAGGATGATGCGGAAGAGTCGGACGCGGAGCTCTTCGAGGTGCTCGCCCAAAGTAAGACGCAGTTCCTCAGATGGATCTGAGGAACTGCGATTCGTGGGTCGCTCGAGGAGTGCCATGTTCTCCGAGGGGAGACGGATCTCCTCGCGATTAGTTCTCGAGGACTCGGGTCTCGGTTTCCTGGACGCGGAGGATCATCTTGACGCCCACGCTTCCGCCACCAGCGGCTGGGCCGCCACCGAATCCGCCACCAGGGCCGCCTCGACCGTCACCGCCACCCGGAGCTCCCGGAGGGGCGAATCCAGACGGGGCTCGCTGCATGAATCGCTCGACCGGCTTCCACTCGGAGAGGAAGTCGCCGATGAATCGGATGGGGATGTTTCGCTTGTCGGCTCCTGCGGAAGCTCCGCCGCCACCGCCGCCGCCCGCACCTTGGAATCCAGTGGGGCCACCGAGCGGAGGTCCGCCGGCATTGCCGCCACCACCGCCGCCGCCGGATCCGGCCATTTCAACAATGGACTCTTGGATCGTCGTGCGCTCTTCCCGAACGAGAATGCCTCGGTCGAGAGCAATCCACATCACGGAGCTGATCTTGATGGACTGGGCTTCGCCTTGCTGTCCGCCGAGGTTTTGAACACCTCGCAGCTCGTTCGCACCGACGGAGATTTCAGATCGGATCTTGGCGCAGGGGATTCCTCGCTCCCATTCGACACTTTCCAGAGTTGCGCGACCCGGGAGGTTGCGCACCATGGTGTTGACCTCGTTGATCTTGCTCATGTCCAGAATGCCTTCTGGCATTGCTGCGGCCCAGCTATCCGAAACCTGAACGGTTCGGCTCGGGAGCACCGGGAGGGGGAACAGAGCATAGAGATCCATCCGGAAGGATTCACCGGACGTGCCCTCAAGCGGAACATAGATCGGAGCGGAGCTGAAGACTTCGCGACCGGTGCTCGAGACCCGCATGAAGATCGGGTGCATCTCGTAGTCCATGTACTTCTTGGGCTCCGTCTCGCCAGCCACGACGAGCATGGCGTAATCCTTACCCTTGTCGGGGAGTGCTTGCAGGCGGATGAGTCCGTCGCCGTTGGGATACACGTTCTCCATGGCGACGAGGTAGCGGAACTTCATCTCATCGACCGGGATCAGCGGCATGCGGCTTCCGAGCTGCGCTTGACCTTGGGTGATGAGACCGACTTCGGCACCGAGGCGGACGTTGTAAATCAACTCGCGGCCTGGAGTGAATCGGTAGCGGATGTTGAACCCGTCCGGCTTCGTGATGCTGGTGGAGTTGTCCAGCGTCACATTCACCGAGGATCGATCCATAATTTGCGGAGCAGATTCGCTGGCTTGGTACAGCACCACTTCGATTTTCATCGGGCCATCGGGCAGAAGGCGCTTCTTGGTATCAAGCTTGTAAACGTAGTCGTTCCCTTCAATGTCGGGGACAACCGCTTCCAGGAACTTGCCATTCACGAGGACGGCCAGGTACTGCCCCTCGCCCATGGAGTTCTTCGGAATGCGGACACTCACGACCTCGCGAACGCGAGCCCCATCTTGAGGTCGGCGGATCGTGAACGTACCCTGGGCAAAAGCACTGCCCATCAGGATGGTCGCCATGGCAACGGCCAAAATTTTCTTCATACGGTTCACCTGCGCCGAACCGGAAGTCCGTTCGAGCGCAATCTGGTCTCTTCTACGTGTGTGACGCGCCCAACGAGCCCGAAAGTTACAGATTTCAGGGTCCCTGGTCACGAGATCACAAGAAGTGGAAATGTTACCCGCCGGACCACCGAAAAATCGCTCAGAATATCAAGACAGATGTCTGTAGTTCCCCTGGATGTTTCCACCCTCAATCCCCGGCAATCCGAAGCCGTCCTTCACCCTGGCGGCCCCTTGATGATCGTTGCCGGAGCAGGGTCGGGCAAAACCAAGGTGATTACCACGCGCATCGCCCGGCTCATCAACGAAGGATGCCCCCCCTACCGCATCCTCGCCGTTACATTCACGAACAAAGCCGCCAAGGAAATGCGCGAGCGGATTGAGCACCTGGTTGGCGATCGGGCGAAGGATATCTGGATGGGAACCTTCCACTCCGTGTGCGCCAGGCTCTTGCGGATGGACGGAGCGGCGATCGGAATTGACCGGAATTTCGTGGTTTATGATGACGGCGATCAGCTCACCCTGGTCCGCGATCTGCTGAAGGCGAAGGGGATGGACGACAAGTCACTCCAACCAAGAGGAGTCCTGGCAGAAATCAGTCGAGCCAAGGAGAAACTGATGGGGCCGGAGAAGTATTCGGAGAACGCCAGCGGGTTCTTCGAGCGCGCCGTGGCTTCGATCTACAAAGATTACCAAGCGCGGCTCAATGCAGCCAACGCCCTGGATTTCGATGACCTTCTGTTCAAGAGCGTTCGCCTGCTGGAGCAAGCCGATGCTGTCCGCGAGAAACTGCAGGAGAAGTTCCTTCATGTGCTGGTGGACGAATATCAGGACGTGAACTTTAGCCAGTATCGACTGGCTGACCTGATTGCGGCCAAGCACCGGAACCTCACGGTCGTGGGCGATGACGATCAGTCGATTTACGGCTGGCGTGGCGCCGATGTTGGCCTGATGATGCGATTCAGCATTGACCACCCTGATGCCACGCTCATCACACTGGATCAGAACTACCGGTCCACCGAACGCATTCTGAACGCCGCGCATGCGGTGGTTCGCCACAATCGAAGCCGCAACGACAAGCAACTCTGGACCGACAAAGGGGCGGGCGCGCTCATCAGCATCGGGGAAGTCGGAACTGAAAATGAGGAAGCGATCGTCGTGGTCAACACCATCCAGCGCGAGGTGCGCACCGGGCGACGGAACTACGGCGACTTTTCCGTCCTCTATCGCACCAATGCCCAGTCTCGCGCGGTGGAAGAAGCCTTCCTCACCCGCTCCGTGCCGCATATTCTGCTCGGGGGGCAACGGTTCTACGATCGCAAAGAAATTAAGGACATGATCGCCTACCTGCGGCTTGTCTGGAATCCGCTTGACGAGGTCTCACTGCGGCGTATCATCAACGTTCCCGCCCGAGCGATTGGGCCAGGGGCGATCACCAAAATCGAAGAGCACGCGAACAAAAATGCCATCAGCCTGCTCCGGGCGATGCAGGATTCCGCATTCCAACAGGAGTTCAACAAAAAGACTCAGTCTGGTTTGAAGGGGCTGACCGCGTTGATCGAAGATGCTCAGATGATGGTCGCAGCGGAAGTTCCTGTCACCAAGATCCTCAGGGAAATCATGCAACGCTCGGGCTACCTCGATGAGCTTCGGGCGGATCGCACAGAGGAAGCGCAGAGCCGCCTGGAAAACCTGCAAGAACTCGTCAATGTGACCGCGCAGTTCGATGCTCGACAAGAAGAAGACAAGTCTCTTGGGGCGTTCCTTGAAGGAGTTGCGCTCATCAGCGACATTGATGGTCTGAAGGACGATGCCGACGGCGTGAAGCTCATGACTCTGCACTCCAGCAAGGGTCTGGAGTTTCCGGTTGTTTTCCTGCTCGGGTTGGAGGAAGGGGTTTTCCCGCACTCCCGCGCGCTCGGCTCCGATTCGGAACTGGAGGAAGAACGCCGCCTGTGCTACGTGGGAATGACGCGCGCCCAGGAGGAGCTGTATCTCACCTACGCCCGCCGGCGATCTCAGTATGGTCAGGCTAATTTCAATGCGCGGTCTCGGTTCATTGATGACATTCCTCGGGAGTACATTGACCAGATGGTCGGCACCACCATGGAAACGCCGCCGATCAATCGCACCGGCATGAGACTGGAGCAAATGCGCACGGGCGAGTACGCCATCACCGACACCACCAGCGCGGAAAAGCCGAAGCCCAGTTGGACACCCCCGTTCAACGTCGGACAGAAGGTGACCCACAAGAAATTCGGCATCGGCATTGTGGTTGCCTGCAACCCGGTGAAAGGCGATGCCGAGGTGACGGTGGCGTTCCCCGGAGCCGTCGGAATCAAGAAACTGATGCAGAGTTTTGCGAAGTTGGAGGCAGTGTGAGGTCTCTCGGGTTCGTGATTCTTGCCTGCGCGGTGGGCTTGGCGGGGTGCGATCGCCACTCCAAAATGATGCCTCTCGCCAAGGGGGCCGAATGGGAATATCAGGCAACCATCGGGCTACTGACCCGAGTGACCACGATCAAAGTCGATTCCCCGG
This sequence comes from Armatimonadota bacterium, assembly GCA_020161505.1. GTDB lineage: Bacteria > Armatimonadota > Fimbriimonadia > Fimbriimonadales > Fimbriimonadaceae > UphvI-Ar2. The sequence continues at coordinate 121,721 of JAIUNY010000004.1, forward strand.
TGGCGGTTGGATCAAGCTCGGGATTCCTTCTGACGAGTCGTCAGGGAAATTCGCGCTTGGCGTGGAGTGGGTCGCAGCTGATTGCTTCGCAGCTTGCCGGCTCCCAATTTCGCCCTCCGGTTCCGTTGTATGCGGACCTGGCGGAGGGAGCAAAGCTGGCCTGGAAGGGAGAAATCCGCACTGCAGAAGGCACGCGACCGGCAAGCGGTCAGTTGGTGTCGGCAAAGACGAAAGAAAAGCTCGGCACCCAAGAGGTCGCGGCTACCTTGACGACACTCACGTTCACCGAAGCAGGCAGGAAGCACGAGATTCAGACCTGGTTTGCTGCTGGCACGGGCATCATCCGGCAGGAGCATCGCAGCGATGGCCAACTGATGACCCGGCTGATATACCTCAGCGGACCCTGATCGTTGGGTTCGGTCGAGACCGACAAAGAAAGCCCCGGTTGAGCGAACTCAACCGGGGTCTTTTGTTGCGACTCGATGAAGAACTATCGAGCGCGGAGCGGGCTGAAGCCGAATCGGTCGAACACGAACACGATGTTGGCAATCGAGTTGATGACGTCGAAGTCGATGTTGCCGGAATCGGGCACGTAGATCATGTCGCCGGGGCGGAGCACGATGTTTTGTCGAGCGTCTTTGCCGGTTTGGTAGGCGACCAGGTCGGCCTGGATGGCCAGGAGGTCACCGCGGCGACCGGGGAGAGGTCGGAAAACTTGCACGCGGCTGAGGCGCGAGCGGCGCTCGATCTTGCCTGCCTGCTCGACCACTTCCATCAGGGTCAGATTCTCTCGGTAAGGCACCGGCCCAGCTCGTTGAACGCGACCAGCGATGATGACGCGGTTGTCCAGCTCTTCCGGAACGATGAGGGTGTCACCATCTTCGACCACGTAGTTTTGCGTGCGGTCACCATTCAGGAGAGCGCGGAGGTCGATGGGGATGTGCTCGCCACTGTTTTTGCGGACGAGGAAGGCCTTTTTGAGATTCGCGCGGCCATCGGTGCTGGTTCCACCGCCAAAGGCGATGAGGTCCAGGAGTCGGTCGCCAGGGCGCATGTCGTACACACCTGGTCGGCCAACAAAGCCGTTCACGCCGGCACGAATTCGGCGGTACTCGCGGATGGTGACGCTGACGATGGGATCCTTGAGCTTCAGCTTGTCGACGTAGGCCACCGTGAGGTCTCGTTCGAGTTCGGTGATCGTTTTGCCAGCTGCTTTGATCGACCCAACAAACGGCGCGCTGATATTGCCGTCGGGGCCAATCGGGAGAATCGCATTGATTTCAGCGATCCGGTAGACCTGAATGACAAGAACATCTTCCGCCTGAAGGCGATAGGTGCCATCGGCTACTGTCTGCGCGTGCGCAAAGCCCGTGATCATCAGCATCAGGGCCAGGATCGTGTGTTGCAACGCCCGTCTCATAGTCATTCAGTTGCTCGCACTGCAGATGCGATTCATCGCAGTATAGCTTATTATCAGTCGTTTGCGCGTCTTCTGGAGCCTTCGACCACAATCGTAAACTCACCCTTTGCCGGTACAACCTTTTCGGAAGGCAAACTATTCAGAGAACCGCGCCAAATCTGCTCGTGCAGCTTTGTCAGCTCCCGGCAAATCGCCACTCGGCGATCCCCCAGAACATCATTGCATGCACTCAGGGTTTTCAAGAATCGATGGGGAGATTCGAAGAACACCAGGGTCATGGTGGAGTCCGCAAAGGGCTCCAAGATCTCTCGAATTGCTCCTGGTTTGCGGGGAAGGAATCCCAGAAAGGCGAAGCGCTGAGCAAAAAAGCCGCAAGCACTGAGTGCGGTCGTCACGGCACTCGCGCCAGGGATCGGTTCAACTTTGCCGCCTAGACTCCAAATTTCATCGGCGAGGAGGGCACCGGGATCGCTGATCCCCGGCGTACCGGCATCGGTCAGGAGGGCAAAGTCAGTCTCGCTCTCCACGACCCGCTCTGCGTACTCTCGGATCTTGGCCGGATTTGTGTGCTCGTTCAGGATCAGAAACGGAACCTTGAGCTCCATCGCGGTGAGGAGTCGAGCCGAGACGCGGGTGTCCTCGACAAAGACGGCTTCAGAATCGGCGAGGGCCGATTGAGCTCTTGGAGAGAAGTCCCCAAGATTCCCAATCGGCCCTGCAACGACCCGGAGGATTCCCATCCAGTTCTCAGTTGCCGGATTGCGGCAGAACGCTCGGCGGAGGAATCGGAAGGTCTTCTTGCTTGTTGCCGCCGGTGGCGAGATCGGTGGCATCGCCGGTCTTGGGCGCGCCTCCGGTGCTCGGTGCTGTGCTCGTCGCTCCGGTCTTGTCAGCCTCTTCGGCCTTCTTCAGCTCAGCTTCTTCCTTCTTCAGACGCTCAGCTTCTTCCTTCGCGGCGGCATCGGCAGCCGCCTTGGCTTCGGCTTCCTGCTTTTGATATTCGGCCTTCTCCGTCAACCAGCGATCGAGCTCGGCCTTCACCAGGTCATGCTGCTCTTGCGTGTAGTGCTTTTCCTTCAGCCCGGCCCCGTTGATCTGACTGATTTGGGAATAGAGCGACTCGCCCATCTGGTCGTAATCCGAGTTGAACTGGGCAACCTGGAGCAAGAAGTCGTGGCTGTCTTGATACCGCTTTTGCTCGTACAGGAACTGCGCGGCACTTAGTCGCAACGTGGGATCTTCGTACTCTTCCAGCACCCCACTGATGGCTTCGAGGCGGGCATCCACCATCTCGATACGTTCGGCTGTGGTGGAAATGGAGTAAAGCTCCTCGGTCAATTTGTAGCGCGTGAGCTTGTTGAACCGAGCATCAATACTCGCGTCTGTAGTGTTGACCTTGTCCAGAAGCTCCGTCACCTTCGTCTTGAAGTCGGCTTGGTTGCTCCGAACTTCCTGGTCGTTGAGCAACCGGGTGGAAGCATAAAGATTCTCAAGGCCAGCATCGGCAAACTTGAGAGCCGCGCTATCAATGGCGGCTTCAATCGCTTCTTGGAGCTTCTGCTGAGCTCGGCCTTGCTGAGCGTTCTTCAGAAGTTCTGCCTTGTTCTTCTCAAAATCCTTCGGGAGATTCGGTGCGGCCTTGGTGAGCTTGAACAGAGCGGGGGAGCCGTTCTGGTTGATGACCTCAGAAACCTCACCCGGCTTCAGGGACAGCAGAGCCTTGAGGTCAGACTGCGATTCCACGGTAGCGCGGGGCAGGGTGACCTGTCGATCTTGCTCGGTCGATTTGGGCCAATACTTCTTTTGGGTGGCACCAAAGTCGGCACCGCCCTTGATCTCATCGAGAGCCTTGATGGCATCGTCTTCGCGCACCGAGATGTCCTTGGCAAGATCATTGAACCGGATGATCTGGAAGGTGAGATCGGTGTAGGAATTCTTGAGATCTTCTTCGGTGTACTTCTCTGCGGCTTGGAACTTCTCCAGGGCACCGTACATCAACAGCTGTGGCTCCACGCTTGGGCGCTTGGCGGCATCGTTGTAAGCCTCGACAAACTGGGTGACGAGTTCGCCCTTCCACTCTGCCAGAGTCTTTCCACCCAGCATCGGCTTCAAAAGCTCGTCGATCTTCTGGGGCGTGGCGTCCAGCGGGATCATGCCAGACATTTGCATCTGCGCAACCTGTCCGCGTGAGAACTCTTCGGCCATCTTTTCCGCGATGGGTTTCACGGTCTCGGCAGTCAGAACAACGCCCTTCTCTTTCGCGATCTGGCGCATCGCGCTCTCTTGCACCATTTGCACGAGCGTGGAACCGGTGATGGTGTATTCGCCATCCGGAGTTCCGCGCCCGCTGGTGCCTTGCATGCGGTCGTGGTTGGTATTCACGCGGTCGTTGAACTCTTCAACTCCCACCTTGCGCCCGTTGATGGTGACCAGCGCGACAACGTCTTGCTTTTCCTGCCCGGGAGTGAAGAAAGGCATCGAGAAGACCATGCCCAGGATCATGAGAAGCGCGATGACGCCAAGGAAGACTTGGCATCCTTTCTTCTCCATCAATTTACGAATACTGACAATATCCACCGGTGTTGTCCTTGTAGGTTGGTGAACGATTGTGGCACTAACTCGGTTCCACCGGATTTCTCGTCGGGTCTGTTGATCCTGGCAAAAGCCGCACGAGACCCTTGACTGGTAGACAGAAGATGTGGTAATTGTGTTGAAAGATAGACGGAAAGGTGATGAACATCTGTCCGGCTGTCGAGGCTCCGCTATGGCAAAAGGACTGACGACTCGGCAAGAGGCCATTCTCCGATTTGTGGCAGATTATCAGCAAGAAGCTGGCTATCCGCCTTCGATCCGCGAGATCGGCAACCATTTCAGCATTGGCTCGCTTCGCGGAGTCACCGTGCACCTCGATGCTCTAGAAAAGAAAGGGTTCATCGAGCGAGCCAACACGCCACGGTCCATCAAAATCGTGCACCCCGCATTCCAGACTCAAATGAACGTCACGATGCTGCCCTTGCTCGGCAACATCGCCGCAGGCGTGCCGATTCTCGCGCAGGAACACACAGAAGATCTCATTCCGGTTCCGAGCGAGATGGTGCGGAATATTGCCAATGCGTTTATCCTGCGTGTTCGAGGCGATTCCATGTCGGGAGAAGGCATCAATCCACGCGATCTGGTGGTCATCAAGCCGCAAGCCACCGCCTCCCATGGCGATCTCGTGGCGGTTCTTCTTGGCGAAGAGGCCACGGTCAAGCGGATCCATTTCCAAGGTCCGCGCATCCGTCTGATGCCCTCGAACCCGGCGTACGAACCGATTGAAGTCGAGCAAGAGGACGCACGAATCATCGGTCGTGTGGTGGGCCTCATGCGCGACTACGAAGGCATGGCGTTCTAAGGCCCTCGCCCGCCGAAGCGCGCCGATTGAACGGGCCACCGGATTTGACTTGTCTTCATCAAAATGGACAAGTTCGAGCCATCCGGTGGCCTCGTCTTATGTCGTGCCTCTGACAGAAACCTCTGCCAGTCCGCGCTTCCTTTTGCTCTTCGGAGCAAATCGATTTGGGCCGGTGGGGGAGCCTGAGCCGTCGCTTCCCAGTCGAGAAAATCCGTCCCCCTGAGCAGCCCCGACCCGACTCCCAAACCGGCCAAGGAAATCCACTTGATGAACCTTGAACTTGGAACTCAACTGCTCTCCGACCTTGTCTGCCACGGCAAGTACGCCCAACATCGACCTGATTTCCAGCGCCGCGAAGTCTACGCGGAGATCGTGGACCGCAACCGGGAGATGCACCTCCGTCATTTCCCCGATCTTCGCAGGGAGATCGACCGCGCCTATTCCCTGGTGGAGTTGCGCCAAGTCTTGCCCTCCATGCGATCCATGCAGTTTGCGGGAAGAGGAATCGAAAAGATCCATGCCCGCATGTACAACTGCAGCTACTGCCTGATCGATCACCACGCGGTGTTTGCGGAAATCATGTTCTTGCTGCTGTGCGGGTGCGGTGTTGGCTATTCGGTGCAACGACACCATGTCACGCATCTGCCGCCCATCCAGCGCCCTGGGCCGAGCATGAAGTATCTCGTTGGTGACTCCATCGAAGGGTGGGCGGACGCGGTTCGGCATCTGATGAAGGCTTATCTGCAAGGTGCGCCGAGGCCCCGATTTGATTTCAGCGACATCCGGGTAAAGGGGACGAAACTCAGCACAGGAGGACTCGCACCTGGCGCGGAGCCGTTGGCGGCTGCCCTGGATGCGGCCGAGGAGGTGCTTCGACGCAAGGCCCCCGGCGACAAGCTCAGTCCTCTGGACTGCCACGACATCATCTGCCACATCTCCGACGCCGTGCTCAGTGGGGGCATCCGGCGATCCGCGATGATCGCGCTGTTCGATGCCGACGACCATGAGATGCTCACCTGCAAGTTCCCGCAGAACTTCCAGTATCCGAGCGCAGAGCATCCGAGTGGGCTCAACCTCCAGCGGGCCCGGGCGAACAATTCCGCCGTGCTGGTTCGATCGGCGGCGAGCGAGGCGATGTTCCGACACATTTGGCACATCGCCCAGGAGAGTCAGGCGGGAGAGCCCGGCATCTTCTGGACAAACGATCCGACGAAGAACATGGGGACGAACCCTTGCGCGGAGATCGCGCTCAATCCGTTCAGCTTCTGCAATCTCACTGAGCTCAATGCAGCCAACGTCACCTCCCAGCAAGATTTGGAGGAAAGAGCCTGGGCGGCTGCGCTCCTCGGCACACTCCAGGCGGCGTATACCGATTTTCACTATCTGAGACCGATCTGGCGAAATCGGACGGCGGCTGATGCGCTCCTCGGGGTCTCCATGACCGGGATCGCAGCGGGAGGCGTGATGGATCTCGACTTACGGGCCGCCGCTGAGGTCGTCCGGCGCACGAACGAGGAATACGCCCCGGCGATCGGGGTGAATGTCGCGGCTCGAACAACCTGTGTCAAGCCGTCGGGAACGGCCTCGCTGGTGCTCGGGTGCAGCAGCGGGATTCATGCTTGGCACGACGACTTCTACTTGCGCCGCGTCAGGCTGGGGCGCGATGAGCCGATTGCCCGCTTCTTGGTCGAGCACCATCCAGAGATCATCGAGCGATCCGTCGAGCGACCTGAAAGTGAAGTCATCGTCGCCGTTCCTCTGCGCGCACCAGAAGGATCGCAAACCAGACAAGAGAGTCCGCTCGACCTGCTGCACCGGGTGGAGCGAATCAGCAACGAGTGGATCGCACCCGGTCACCGCGAAGGCCTGAATCGCCACAATGTCTCCTGCACCGTGAATATCAAAGATCACGAGTGGGGTGAGGTGGCTGACTGGCTCTGGGCGCACCGCGATGGCTACTCAGCCATGAGCTGCTATCCCTACTACGACTCCTGCTATATTCAGCCTCCCTTTGAAACTCTGCACCAATCGGAGTTTGAAGCCCGGGCGTCCCAGCTCCGTCCGGTCGATTTCAGTCGGGTCGAGGATTCCACGATGCTGATCATGGAGCAGGAGAGTGCGTGCTCCGGAGGTGCGTGCGAGATCACTTCTCTGGGGAATGGGGTTGCCTCAGTGATCTGAGCGTATCCCCGGATGAGGCGTGGCTTGCCGGAACTGAACTCCCGGCAGGCCACGCGGAGAAACGTTAGGGTTTTACTTGAATATCATCCACAAACCAGTCGGATTCCAGGCTGTTGCGCAGAATCGTGAGGTGGATGGTTGCGGGGCGTTTCTCGAATTCGCCTTTGAACTCGATCTCGGCAAGGATCACGCCTTTGTCATCAATTTCCCGGGCGCGGGTTTGATTCGCCGTCATGGCCGTATGGCTCCTGAGTTTGCCGAGCGTGGACTTCATTTCTCCGAAGTCGCCTTTCCTGAGCTCGTCCGCATAGTCAGGAGTAGAGATTTCCAACCACTTCTCCTCGCTCATTTGCTCGAAGGCCAAAATCACTCGCTCTTCGCCAAATTCGGCGGCTTCGCCGCGAATTCTGCCGTGTCCGTCCATCCAAAACCAGAGCACTCCGGCGAGCGGAAAGAGCAGGAAAATGCCCATAAACATGAGCTTTATGCCCTTGGAGTCGCGGTTCCGGATTTCCGTGACGACCCCTTCTTCGTTGGTGATGAATGACTTTTCTTGCATCGTCTTAGTCCGTCGAAAAGTGTGTTATCGGCCTTGCCAAAGGTCAAACAGAATCAGCTGCCCGCCAAAGATGCCGATCCAGAGAAGGAGCCTCAACCCCACGACGGCGGGCTTGCTCATCCCGGGCAAGGGAATCTTCATCATCAGATAGCCGAGAAAGATCGCGGATCCGAGCAGGCCCTGGTTGTTGATGGGGTGGTAGGGCAGGGAGTCCAGTCGATACACCCGGGTGGAGTCAGGCGTCATGGCCCGGATGAGCTCGAACCAGCAAAGGCTTGCCCCGGCCACGCATGCGAGGGCAATGATCGTTGCCCACACACCCGCCTTGCGCCAGGCGAAAATCCACGAGGCCACACACACCACGATGATGGCATCAATCACCACGCTGATCAAGTGAAGCGTCCGAATCCCCTCGCCTTGCATGTAGTAGCTCAGGGCTGTTTGAGCCATTGGCTTTGTCGCCAGCGCACGAATTTGGGTCGCGGCGAGCGCCGTACACCCAAATCCCAGCAACCACTCCGCCCATCCCGGTCCCTCGTATTTGCCCCGAGTGGATGCGCCGAGTGCGTCGCTCACGTTAGTCCTTCAGCTCGGCGGCGGGCATCAGAGCCGGTTGCGCCACGCCCGAATCCAGAGTGATGTGGCGGCCTTCATCGCTCGATGTGTGGGCGGAGTGCATCACATCCAGCACGTGATAGGCCAGTTCGCCATTCGCTCGGTGAGGCCGGTTGCTGCGGATCGCCAGGGCCATATCCAGGACGCCGAGTCCTCGAGCATTTTCCGCATAAGGGCGGGTGATTTCAATCTCTTCCCACGTGTCGCTTCCCACGCGCTTGAGTGAGATCGGGCCGCCGAAGAAGTTCGGATCCGGGACCCGAAGAGTGGCCTTACTTCCGTAGACCTCGATGTGCTTCAGATCGGTGCCCGCCATGGTGTCAAAGCTCGTGGTGAGCTGACCGATTGGACCTTTCACAAACTCCAAGGTTGAAACGATGTGGGTCGGGGTGTCGACGGTGAGAACCGTGCCCGCCAAAGGTTGGCTGCTGACTGTTCGAGTGGGGAAGCTGGTGCGCGTGATGCCGCTGACCCGCGAGACCGGGCCAAAAAGCTGCACGAGAGCGGACACGTAATACGGCCCCATATCGAAGAGGGGTCCACCGCCGACTTGGTAGTAGAACGTCGGGTTCGGGTGCCAGGCCTCTACGCCGGAGCTCATCATGAAGGCATTGAATCCAACCAGTTCGCCGATTTCGCCGCTATCAATGAGCTCGCGACAGGTTTGGATTCCCGCGCCCAGAACCGTGTCCGGCGCGCAGCCGAGTCGGACTCCCTTACTCGCGGCGAGCTCCACCAGCTCTCGCCCTTCATAGAGGCCAATGGCCAGCGGTTTTTCGTTGTAGACGTGTTTGCCGGCATTCAAAGCGAGCTTCGCGACATCAAAGTGAGCGGCTGGAATCGTCAAATCCACGACGATCTCGATCTCCGGATGAGCCAGCATCTCATCGACGGTGAGGACATGGGGAACCTTGTACTCGTCCGCCTTGGCCTGAGCGCGAGAAGCGTCCAGATCGGCGACGGCAAAGAGGTCAGTCGCATCGTATTTGGAGAGATTCTCGAGGTAGATGCCGCTGATGTTGCCGCACCCAATGATGCCGACCTTGGTTGCTTCCATGGCTCTATTCTGACTGACCGGCTCTCAGTCAATCCAGGCGGAACGGCCCGGAATCGACTCTTCCGCGCCTCATAATTGAGAAATCGCTTTGGCCACGCATTACGAGACGCTGGGTGTCCGCCCGAAAGCCGCCCTAGAAGAGGTGCGCGATGCCTACCGTCGGTTGGCCCGCACCTATCACCCCGACGTCAATCCCGATCCGAAAGCCCACGAGCAAATGGCTCAGATCAACGTGGCGTTCGAAGTGCTCAGCGATCCTGTACGCCGGATGGAGTACGACGCGACCCTCGGATTTCGATCCGCCGAACGAGAGTCTCGCCAAACCGAAGCTCGCCGACCTGCGGCGGTTCAGGCGCAGATTTATCGCCGGTTGCGCGATCACGGAACGCCCATCTATGGGCTTGGGTTCGAACCAGGTTCGGGGCGATTGGTCAGCAGCAGCTTCGACAACGAGGTGTTCTGGTGGGATGATCGATTCGAGCATCCTCGCGCGCGGCATAAGTTCGAAGGCGGAGTCGTGAACACCATTTCCGTTCCACGCCGCGATGCGGTGGTCGCGGCGGGTAGCAGCGAGCAACTCTTGCACTGTTGGTCGTACGGAATGGACCGTCCCACGAGCTGGCGTCAGGCTCCCAAGAGCTGGGTCTGCAATGTCGCGCCGAGCCCGGATGGAAAGTTCTTGGCTTACGGCAGTCTCGATCATGGGCTGCGCATCGCGACGGTGCCGCATGGCCGCGAGGTGTACTCCAACTTCTCACACAAGGAGGCCGTGACCTCGGTGTCGTGGGCGCGGGATTCGCGGACACTTGCCACGGGATCGGCGGATGCGACGGTCAAGGTTTTCGATGCAATCGCGGGCCGCGAGCTTCACACCTTCCAACAGGTGCGGTCTTTGGTGACCGCTCTGGCGTTTAGTCCGAACGGCAACTGGCTGGCTGTCGCGGCGGTGGATCTCTCGATTCGCGTGTTCCGGATGCGCGATTTCACTCTGCAGAAGACGTTTTATGGACACGATCGCCCGATCGAGTCGATTGCTTTTCATCCCCGCAACTGGCTGCTCGCGACGGCAAGCCGAGATGGCTCGCTTGGGCTCTGGAACATCCGGCATGGCATCGGGCATGGTCAGATCGAGGCTTCTCACCAGCCTCTGAGCTCTGTCGCCTTCGCCCCGGATGGTCGGCATTTGGTGGCAGGGGGGCTGGATAAGATCCTGCGTGTGTGGAGGCTCTCCGCCACCGCCGGCGCGGCTCCGGAATCGGAGTAGGCGGCTCGCCGGATCTCCGCCTCTCCGCCTCGTCGATTTGGGACACTTTCCTCTCTCTGAGAGATGGTGGAGATGTCGTCGTTGGGGATTTGGTGGTCTCCCGACCCTGAAGAGGTCGGGGCACTCGGCGCTCACCGCATGAACATCGGCGAGACCATCCACACGGCTACCATGCTGAGAATGATGTAGTTGTACACCACGTGCCACGCCGTGCTGAGCCTCACTCCACCTTTGAGATACACGTAAGTGAACCAGAGACCGGGGATCGTGAGGGCGAGGCCGATGCCGATCGGCACCCCCACAATGCAGTGGATCAGCCCAAAGTGAACGCTTCGTCCCAGCGCTTCGGGCAGAGTGCGTGTCCCTTGCCGGAAGGCTCGCTCCTCCCGCTTGGCCAAACGAGGAACATTCAACACGAGAAGAACCAAGAACGGCAATGCAAACCAGGGGATGCGCAGGCCGCTGGTCATCAGGTTTTGGCCCTGCACCTTCTCGCCTGGAGTTTGGAGGAGTTTCAGCCAGCTCCAATCCATCACCGGACGACCGATTTGCATCAGGAACAGGCCAAACGAGATCGTGACGGCAAGGAGAACGAGGGTCACGGGAATCGCGCCGAGCCACTTCCAGCCGCGCAAGGTTCGGAGGGACGAGAAGTCTTTCTTCAGCTCACCCGACCGCAGATACTTGGCCATATCCACCGTGATGAACGCGGTGAACCCGATGGCCACGATCTCAAACGGTGAGAGCACGGAGAGGATTTACTCCGCCGAAGGGCCATCGGCGAGGGAGTACCAGCTCAGGGCACCGCTGGGGCACTTATCGACTTGGGCGGTGATTTCCTCACTTGTTGCCTGATCGACCTTCACCCAGGGCCGATCCTTTGGCTGAAACACGGCGGGCAGGCCACGCGCGCAGATCGCGGAGTGGATGCAAAGTTCGCTCTTCCAAACGACAACAATCTCGCCGTTGCTGTATTCCTTCGTGGATTCCGCCATAGAGATATTCTACAGTGTCGGGGCCTGGATTGAGGTGAAAGAGGTTTGACCGTGCGAGTTCTGATTTCGGCACGAAAGTGCGATAGAATGGAGGTATCCAACTGGTGAGATCGGGTGTCTGTTCCCGGTCCGCCGCAGACCCGCCCGCCGCGAGTCTTTCGACGAACTGAGAACCGACTCCGATCCACTCGGAGGTGACCTATGAAACAGTTTGTCTTCTTGAGAACCCTATGCGTTCCGCTTTCGTTGTGGCTGGTCACCGCTCCGGCCTTTGCCCCGACTCGGCTTGATGATGCGGATGCCGCCAAAACGATCCAGGTCATTGCCCAATCGCTCAAGCGATTTGGAGAGGGTGCCCTTGCAGATCGGTTGATCGCAGACTTCAAGGCCAAGAAGGTCAGTTTCACCGAAACGGACGCGGGCACCATCGCTTCGGTGGAGGGAACCGGTGAGCCTTCGGCGAACAAGCTGAAGTTCTTGTCGAACTGGGAGAACGGCCACCGGACGATTGATCCAGCGCATCCCTACCGGCTCCCACGCGGGCAGGATAAGGCGTTTGATCTGGTTCAGATGAGCCTGACGGTGGTGCACGAATATGTGCACATGGATCAGAAGAGCCCCCAAGGCTCGCCGAAGTTCGAAGATCCGGCCTGGCGACGGACTGAGGAGGCGCTGATCAACTGGTCCTCGCTTGTGGTTGGTGACGTGAGCACGGCGCTAGATCTCCCCCTGGGGGACGCTCGGAAAGATGCTCTCCGCGATCTCGCCGACACCCTGCGCAGCCTGCGAGAAGCGGCGCGCGTGATGGCGATTGACGTGGCCAAAGCTGAAAAACCACCGACCTGGTCCGAAGCTGACACTTGGAAGACCTGGTTGTTTGGTCACACCGTGGTGACTCCCGGACAGACCTGGAGCGTGGTGAGTGTGGCGGAACTGTGCGAGCGACAGCTGCGAGTGATCCAAGAGGCCGATCCTGATGCGGTTCCGGCAAAACTGATCGGTGCGCTTGTGGTTCCTCCCGGAGGGGCTTGGGTTCAAACACGAACCGGTGTCTGGACGGACAACGCGGGTCTTGCAACTTACATCGCTGAGGTGGCGGCGGGCCCCTATCAGGTGCGTCAGGTGGTGTCTCCGGGACTCACGCGACTCTTCTCGGTGAATCCTTTTCAGCCTGGCTCGCCGCGCGATGCCCTGCAGATTTCCTGGCAGATTCCTGCAATGGTGAAGAAGGGTGAATCCTTGCAAGTCGTCGCCATGGGGGCGGATGTGGGCTCGAGCGGAGATCCTCGGGGAGGTTTCGTGAACTTCCAGCCTTCGATGTGGTCATCGGTGGATCGCACGAACTGGTCGGGCGATCATCTCAACCTTGAATCCCTCACCCAAAACCCCAAAGGTGAAAAGCAAACGAAGACCTGGAATCTGGCCATGCCCGCGCCCGCGAAAGGAAAGGTCGCCATCTTGCGCATGGCCACCGGCTCCGGCTTCTGGGGCAAGTACGTGGACTACTGGTACGAGTGGCGCGAGAAGTAGCTCCGGCTCATTTCGGCGGCGGGTAGATCGCCACGATATCGCCCTTCTCCTCCAAGGAAGTAGGAGAGGGGCGATTTCTCGCTTTGATCTCATCCAAGAATTGTCCGTCATCATCGTCTCGGTCCGCTCCGATTGACCAGATCCGCATCCCGCTTACATCGGTGCGGTAGTTGAGAGGCTTTCCGTTGAACGGATCCGCTTCAGTGATTCCGACCTCCTGCAGGTTTCTCGGCCAGCGCTGAGTTTTCGCTTTGTGGATCAGGATTTGAATGTAAGCCCGGGTGACGACTTGGTCAGCCTGAGACTGCACCTGGGCTAGTCCAAGTCCGCCGAAAAGCGGCCGGATGATGGTGAAGAGCACAATGCCAGGGTCGGGAATCAAGCTCGCTTCGACTTTCTCGCTCCGGGCATCCATCTCTTCCGTGGCGGAAATCACGTCGTTTCCTGAACGTCGCAGACTCTCGACATCTTTCACGGTCTCTTGGAGCAAGAGAGTCAGACCGCGCTGCCCTGTCCTGATTTGGTTGAACGTGCCTCCCCTGCCAATCTGAAATTCGCGTTCGATCGTGCTTTGAGCCAGGAGCGAGTCGGTCTTGATCGCCCGTTCTATGGAGGGCTGCTCCGGCGGATCAAAGGAGGCGAGGAGCGCCTCAAGCTGCTCAACTTGTCCTTCCGACGCCACAGCCACTTGACGGTATCCCCGGTTCGTGATTCTGTGCAGGGAATGAGTGACCAGGAAGCCGATGATTGTGTATTCATCCCGATGGAGGCTTTCGAGCTTGTGGCCTAACTTGAGGTACTCGATGGCCTTTGCGTGATCATTCTGTGCTTTGGCGATGCGGGCGCGATGCACGGTGATCTGCGTGAGTGCCTTCATCGATGCGAGTTCAGGAAACTTCACATCGACTCCGCGGGAGTAGTCTCGATCAAAGTCCAGTCGCGTTTTCGCAAGCCCGGGCTTGGCCCCCTCGAGAAGAGCAAAGAGCTCCTCACATTCCTTCAAAGCAAGTTCATAGTTGCCCGCTTCCATGAGCTCCTGCAGGCGAGCGGAAGACTTCCGCTCCAGTTCCAGTTTATTCAGCACTGGTTTGAGGAGTGGCGCGGCGTTGTCGCCAGGGTTGATCGGCGGCTGGGGCCTTGCTTCTTCCACGCTCATCGGAATCCCAGCGGCTCGAGCGGCAGACTTGGCTTGTTCATAGGGCCCAGCGGTGTCTGCACTTCGCCATAACGCCATCGTCCCAAACCCAATGAGGATTGCGATCCCCACCCCGAGGAACGAGAAGATGATGATTTTTCGGCTGGTTGGGTTCAATTTGTCCTCACTTGGGCCGCCAGCTCGCGACTATATCGCCCCGTTTGGAATCGGGCGGAGCCCCTTGTTTTCGCAGTTCCTGTCGGCTCAGGCCTTTGTCGTCCAGGCCGTCGCCGTCCACTGACCAGACCTTGAATCCCCCTTCAAATCGGGAGTAGCCCAGGGGGTTGCCGGAGAAGGGATCGGTACGATCCCCCCCAAGCTCGGTGAGGTCATTGGGGAATCGTCCCTTTTGGGCCGCGAACGCCAGGATATCAAGGTATGCCCCCGCGACCTGCCGACTCGCCACACTGCGGAGGCTTGCTCGGGCGAGATCATCAAAGGATGTGCGCGAGTTGCTGTACAACAGGTTGCCAGGCGAAAGATTGAGGCCTCCCGTGACTCTTGCAAATCGAGCATCGATCTCCTTTGCTGCCTTCAGAACGTCGTCTGGGTTCTTGTTGAGCGATTCGAGGTCTTTGATCGCCTCCAACAGATAAAGTCTCCGGAAGTCTTCGAACCCCAAGCCGCCACCCAGCGGGGGGCGCAAGGACTCGGTGAAAGAAATCAGGTAGGCCTCGGTTTTGACCGCTCGAGCGAGGCTCGGGAATTTCTCCCGGTCGAGCAGTCGCTGGAGACCTTCGACGCTTTGTCCTTTGGAGCGCAGCGTGGTGGCTACATCCATGACCGCCACATCCTTGATTCGGTGGACGGCCACCGCCACAAGATGCCCGATGATGCCAACATCGTCGTGCACGAGATGGGCTATATGCTGAGCGACTTCCAAGTCCTTCAGCGCCTCAGACGTTCGGCCTTGCTGAGCGTGGAGCTTCGCCCGTTCCGTGAGATCCTTGATCAGACTTTTGATTACCGGGCCCTCATGGAAAAGGGATTCCATGTGCTGTGTCCAGTCGCGATTGAAGTCCAGGTAAGTCTTGTCCAAAACCGCCCGGAGCGCGTCCAATTTGGTAACTGCCGGGGCCATCATGCGCTCCTTCTCGGCGGGCGATGCCTTGGCCCACGACTGATTGCTGACTATTTCAAGATCATAGGAGAGGAGGAGATCGGCGGCATTTTCTTCGGCGGGGGCTCCGGGCTTCGGGTTGAGTTCGGCGGATGTTGTCGGGATGCCCGCAGCCTTGGCTTTTTGCTGTGCCTCCTTGAGCCCGCCCCGCGACGTGATGGCCCACAATCCGGCCGCCAACAGTGCCGCCATCACGAGCACGATTCCGGCCGTTTTGAGCGGATTTTTAGGGTACGTGCTTGATCTCATCGTTTTCACTCAGCCTTCAAAGTCTCTCCGGGAATGTTCGGACGATATCTCCTTGTTCGAGCGGATCATCCAGCGCATCTGCCCCTGGTCCACGGACCTCTTCGCGCGATCTTCCGCCGTCGTCATTGAAGTCCACGCCGACCGAGTAGATCACGAACCCGTCTGGCGTGGAGATGCTTCGGAGAAGCTCTCCGGAATACACGTCTTTCGCGGAGGGGGCGACCTGAGTCGGATACTTGCCGGTCTCGTGCTTCACCAGATGCCAGCGCATGGTTTCGGTGCCGAGGATTTCAACCTGCTGGTCAAATGCCACGGAAGGAAGGAAGACGAAAATCGGCGCCGTGTTGTACGCCATTCGGCCACCGCCAAAGAGATCGTAGCGGCCCTCCTCCACCATCTTTTCGGCCTTTGGAACGAAGGTCTTCCAGTCCTTCGATTTCCATTCCGGCAGTTCGAGAAGAGTGTTCATGATCTGGAGCGTGCGCACCATTCCGGTTCGCTGGCGATTCCGGCGGGGGATCCCGGTTTTCGGATCGGCCGCTCCATCGAGGCGGTATGAGGTGAGGGATGCATAGGTTTCAGCCGCGATCAGCGTGCTGATCTCCGCTTTGGCGAAAGGCCGGGGTTCACGGGCAAATTGCTCCCGGATGGAGCGATTGGCGATCCACTTTTGAAATCCACGAATCCGCGCCGTGGTGAGAGCGGTTCGACCGCTGACCTGAGACATTGCCGCCAACAGATGATCGTTCGGATCGATGAGGCGAATGAGATTCTCTGCTCGCTTGAGACCCTCGATCGCCGCTTTGTGATCGCCTTGCTTGGTGGCGAGATCCGCTTCTGCGGTGCTCAGAAGAAGCAGGATTCGGAATGCGCTGATCATTCCCGTCTCCGAATCTCGCCCCAGCGAGAGGTCGGGGCGCAGATTCACGTGGCCCGCGCGGGCAAGCTCACGAGAATCTTTGAGGATTGCTTGGTAAGGGGCGATCAGAGCTTCGGCCGCCTTCGCATCCGCTCGCGCAAACTCCTTCCGCCACTCGACGACGTCCGGGGCGAGGGCGAGAAGCTGGCCTTCGTGCTTCATCAGAATCGGGAGGCCATCTTTTCCAGGCCGCTGAACGGCCGGGATGTCGCTGGCTTCCGTCCAGAGTCCATTGGACTTGGCCCGAGCAAGCTCCTTCGGGAGATCGCGGGCGGCGGTGGCTCCGGTGAACTGGAGGATGAATCCGCCAAAAGCGCAGATGGAGAAGACGATGGAAAGAAACCCACCGATGAGCTTCCAAACGGTTCGTTTGGGCTTGCTGGGGGCATAGGGTGGCGGTTGTCTCATCGGTGGCTGCCTTGGTTGTGAGGGAGGGCTCGCTTTCCGGCCTCGCGTCGCGCGTCGGCTCCGAGGGCTGCACCCTGCGTTCTTCCCTTGATTTTTCTGAACCAATCTACGAGGGTCTGTCCTGCTTTCGTGACCGGTTCTTTTTGCATTTTACAACGATTGCGCGAAAACGCGACATCTTTCTTGACATTATGTAGAATAATGTCTATACTAATCACTGCGGGACGGAGAGCACCATGATCGCCGAACAACCGAAATCTGATTCACAATCCACCTCGATGAACATCCTGGAGACGCTGCGCACGGTCTGGGGGTTCGATTCGCTGAGGCCGGTTCAGCAAGAAGTCGTGGAGGCCTCGCTGGTCGGACGCGACGCCGTGGTGGTGATGCCGACCGGCGGGGGGAAGAGTCTTTGCTACCAGCTTCCCGCATTGGTGACTCAGTCGCTCACCGTCGTGGTTTCGCCCTTGATTGCCTTGATGAAAGACCAGGTTGATGCCCTGCGGCTCGTTGGGGTCGAGGCGGCGGCTCTGAACTCCAGCCTCCCCGATTTCGAGATTGCGGAAATCGAGGAGGCCCTGCGCGCGGGGCAGATCCGCTTGCTTTATATCAGTCCGGAGCGGCTGGTTACGCAAGGCATGATTGCGTTGCTGAAGCAGTCCCGGGTTGCAAGGTTCGCCATCGACGAGGCGCATTGTATCAGCGCGTGGGGTCACGATTTTCGGCCGGAGTATCGCCAAATGAGCCTGATCCGGGAGCATTTCCCCGAGACGCCGATCATGGCGTTCACCGCTACCGCCACCCCGCGCGTTCAGCGCGATATCGCGATCCAGCTCCGCCTGACCAAGCCGAAGCTGTTTGTCGGCACCTTCGACCGGCCGAATCTCACCTACCGGATTCAATCGAAGGACGACAAGCTGGCCAAGATGATCCAGGCCATCCGGAGGCATCCAGGCGAGGGGACGATCGTGTACGCCTTGTCGCGCGCGGATACCGAGTCGATTGCCGAGGATCTGTGCGCGGAGGGTGTGCAGGCGCAGGCCTATCATGCGGGGCTTGATGCGGCGGTTCGCTCAAGGATCAGCGAGGAGTTTGCCCAGGAAAAACTCCACGTGGTCGTTGCGACGATCGCGTTTGGTATGGGGATCGACCGAGCGAACGTGCGGTGCGTGATGCACGATTGCATTCCCAAAAGCATGGAAGCCTATCAGCAGGAAACCGGACGCGCGGGCCGCGATGGGCTCCCTGCCGAATGCGTGCTTTTCTTTAGCCTCGGCGATGTCGAACGGGTGCGGCGGCTCATGGCCCTTGATCCCAAGAGCGATCCGGGGCACCAGGGGGCATTGCTGGAGGAGGTGCGCAATTTCGCCATGGCGCGGTCGTGTCGGCACAAAGCCCTCAGCGAGCACTTTGGCCAATCCTACGAGGTTCCGGAAGGCGGGTGCGGGGCATGCGACGTCTGCCTGGAAGGATTGATTCCACTTGCGAACGCGGATGAGGTCGGGGCGAAGATTCGGGATGCGGTGCTCGAGTTGCAGGGCCTGCTGGGAGCCTCACGTTCGGGTGAAGCTCGCGGGTTTGGGCTCAGCTACGTTGCCCGCGTCCTGCGGGGGGAGAACAAAAAGGAGATCCGCGAGCGGGGGGCTCACGAAATTCCTCACTACGGCATCTTCAAAGGTCAGAGTACCGAGCGGGTCACCAGCTGGATTCGTCAACTTGTGGATCAAGGCGTCTTAGCGCAGTCGATGCCGCCCTATCCGGTCGTCACGGTGACGGAGTCGGGTCGGGAGGCGAGCCAGTTTGAAATTTATGAGCATGGGGCGATTGAAACGAAGTCGTCCCGACGAAGTAAGAGCGTTCCGGCGATCCAGGAAGCCTACGATGAAGGGCTTTTCGAGATGTTCCGCGAATGGCGCAAGCGTGTGGCGGACGATCGCGGGGTGCCTCCGTACGTCGTCTTTCATGATGCAACCCTCATGCGGGTGGCGGCTGTCATGCCGTCGAGCTTGGCGCGCCTCGGATCCGTTCCCGGATTTGGGGAGAAGCGTCTTGCGGACTTTGGCGACGACCTTCTGAGAATCATCGAGGAGTATGTTGCGGGCAAGGAAGTCACCCGAGATCAGCCTCTCCACGGTGCACCACCGGTGGAACGCCCCAAACCGAAGTCAACGAGCAATCAGAAGCAAACGCAGGAACTCTTCGCACGAAGCGAGAGCGTCGAGGCGGTCGCCGAAGCCCTCGGTATCCAACTCCGCAGTGCGTGGAACAACCTAGAGCGATTTGTTGAAACGTATCCCAGCAGCGACCTTTCCCCCTGGATTGCCCCGGAACTGGAGTCGCGGATTCGGGCGGCGGCGCAGGAAGTTGGCCTGGGTTATCGCAAACCAATCTTCGAAGCTCTCGGCGGCGAGGTGGACTACGGGCCGATCAGCGTGGTGCGGGCTAAGATGATCGCCGAAAGCGAGGGCAACGGAGCCACGGAAATCCGGGAGGGAGGTGATCCGGAACACGCAATGTGAGTTACACTTCATCCATGGGGAACCTTGAAATGAATCCAGCCGCAGAGCCCGTGACGGTGGATCCTTGGGAGTGCCACAGCTGTCGGAGACTCACCGACAAGCCGTACTGCCCGGAGTGTTTTGCCCCGGCGCCGATCCCCATTGAGCCTACGAGGTCGAACACGGAATACGGGACGCTCACGACGAGGGGTCTCGCACGAAGCAATCTTGCGGTCTCCAAGGTCGTCGTGGCGATCATTGGTGTTCCGCTCATCATCGTGACCATTGTGGAGCTGTTCAACTTGGTTCAGCAAAATGTCGGAAGGTAGATCAACGTGCCCCTCACCGTCACCCTCTACCGCCCCACCGGGCCAGAAGAATTTGCCCTCATCGAAGCCAACGGATTCACTGCCTGGCCGCCACGACTCCCCGAGCAACCGATTTTCTACCCCGTCACCAACGAGGCTTACGCGGTCGAAATCGCCACCAAGTGGAATGTCCGCGATTCCGGCGTAGGCTATGTCACCCGATTCGAGGTCGATGCGGAGTTCATGGCTCGCTATGAAATCCAGCAAGTCGGCGCGAGCCATCACACCGAGTGGTGGGTGCCTGCCGAGGAACTCGATGATCTCAATCGCCATATCGTCGGCAAGATTGAGGTCATCGGGAAGTATGAGTAGCGGCTCAGACTAGCCCGTCGCTTGCTCGACCACCCAGAACAGGAGATCGGTGTCGGGGAAGTCATGCCCGGCGGTGCGCAAGAGCGCCGCCACCTGGCCTCGGTGGTACGTGCCGTGGTTCAGCACGTGCCGGACGGTCTCCTCGACGGTCATCCGATACACCCCGACGCGCGTGGCATGGTCAACCACTCGGGTCCGTTCACTTTCGGGCATTTCCCCCACCATCAGCTCGAATCGGAAGATCAAAGGCGCGGCCCAATCTTGCACGTCTTTCGCTGATTCAAACGCGTTGAGATCGTAGTCCGGCACCGGCTCGCCCAGAATCCGCGCCCGGTATCGATCCATCGCGGAAATCGGATGAGCCAGGTGGAAACGCACCGAGCTCCCCTTCCCAAACGGTTCCGCCGCGAACTCGTCGGGCGAGAGTCCATTGCAGGCAGAGGTCAACTTCTCAAGTGCCCAGGCGTCGTAGCGGCACAGATCGATGAGGGTCATGCGGTCTCCAGAGGCCGGAACCGTGCTTGGAAGAACCGCAAGTACTCCGGCTCGTACACCATCTCCAGACCCTTCGGTTTCTGCGATTGGGTGAACACGCTCAGTACGCTTTCTGCAGTCACGTCCATGTGAGCCTGGGTGTAAACCCGGCGAGGGATGGTCAGCCGAACCAGCTCCAGCTTGGGCTGATGATTCTCGCCCGTCACGACATCGCGCCCGGCGGAGACAATTCCGCGCTCCATGCTGCGCACGCCGCTATCGAGGTAGAGCTCGGCGGCAAGAGTCTGGGCGGGGAAGCACTCCTGCGGCATGTCGGGATAGAACCGGCGGGCGTCGAGATACACAGCGTGTCCACCGATCGGCTGGACAATCGGGATTCCCCACTCCATCAAAAGCTCGCCGAGATATTCCACCTGACCGACCCGGGCGCGCATATGGTCGTCCTGCACCGATTCCTCGATGCCGCGCGCCATCGCTTCCATGTCGCGGCCGCTCATTCCGCCGTAAGTGTGCAGCCCTTCGTAGACCACCACCATGTTTCGCGCCTTCTCCGCGAGGGCGTCGTCATTCAGGCTCAGCCAGCCGCCGATGTTGACCAAGGGATCCTTCTTGCCGCTCATCGTGCCGCCATCGGTGAGCCGGCAGAACTCGAGCAGGATTTCGCTCACCGATTTGTCGGAATAGCCCGGCTCTCGTTGTTGGATGAAGTAGGCATTCTCCACCGCTCGGGTGGCATCCAGCATCACGGGAACGCCGTGGCGGTTGCAGAGTTCGCGCACTTGGCGCATGTTTTCCATCGAAACCGGCTGACCTCCCGCCATGTTCACCGTCGCCGCCATGGAGACATAGGGAATGCGCGCTGTGCCGTATTCCTTTAACACTGACTCCAACTTGTCTAGATCGACATTGCCCTTGAATGGATGGATAAAGGTAGGGTCGTGAGCTTCCGGCATGATGATATCAATGAACTTGGCTCCCGCGTGCTCTTGGTGGTAGCGCGTGGTCGTAAAGTACATGTTTCCGGGCACAACATCACCACCTTTGGTGGTGATTTGACTCAGGATATGCTCAGCCCCTCGCCCTTGGTGGGTGGGAATCAGATGCTTGTAGCCGTAGTGTTTGGCCACCGTCGCTTCCAGGTTGTAGTAGTTCTTGCTCCCCGCGTAAGCCTCGTCGCCGAGCATCATGCCCGCCCATTGCCAATCGCTCATCGCGCTGGTGCCGGAGTCGGTCAGGAGGTCGATATAGACGTCCTCGCTGCGAATGAGGAAGGTGTTGTAGCCCGCTTCTTCGAGCGCGCGTTGCCGTTGCTCCCGGGTCGTCATCCGGATCGGCTCGACCATTTTGATCTTGTAGGGTTCGGCCCACGATCGGCGCTTGTGTTGCTGGCCAGCGGTCGTCAGTTTGTCGTGATCAACGTCATTGTTGGGTGCCACGATTCTCAGTCTAGTCGGGCGTTGAGGGAGTCCCAGGGGCGAGGCTCATGAACCTGCTAGCAGCGGCAGAGTAGTGGGGAGGTGCGAAGCCCGGCACATTAGCTGCTGCTATATTGAATAGCTGCGTCAGGCTGTTCTCCAAGCATCTCCTTGAGTCATCTGCAAAGTCACGCTGCGTGAATATCACTGACTCATTCTTGATGAAATCTGCAAGTGTGAATTTGGTGCCGCTCATCGACACCCGCGAGATACCCGAGCTACCTGCTTTTCTTTTCTTTGCTGGTATTCGAAATATTGGATGCCCTGCAACCAGTATTCTTAGATCTCTCAAGTATTGAGATTCCCTAAGAATGTTATCGCTTCGTTCGTATGTGAAATGGGCAGAGAGTAGATCCAGTGCCGAAATTTGCAGTTCGATTGCTTGGTACACACCGTACAAGTGAATATAGCTAGCCCCAGCTCTCTTCCAACTGATCGAGAGACTAGATGCAGCACTCAGTGCTAGGGTTGTGTCTCCCAGGACATCTAGAGCCGAAAGCAGAGCCTGGAATGACACAGAAGAATCGGTATCGAGTGGCTCTTCCCCATCAACGTTGATATAGTCTCTAATCTCCGATTGAATTTGAATGATCGCATCAGCGATCTCGGATATGCTAGCCATTCCTTTCGATCCCCACTCGATTCTTTGCGAAAATAAACCACACTAGGAATGGAATCTGTAAAGTTACCAAACCGACGACAGAAGCTAGAGTCACCCACTTGCCCGCATGCCCTTTCGAGTGAGCCAAGAGAAGACATCCAGTTACTTGCAGGCCAACAATTGTTATCCCTAGCGCGATTCTAAATAGCTCCGGAATATTCTCGACTCCTCCCAAAGCGGGGCCCACCCAAGGCAAGATGAGGCCAGTTATGAGTGATATCCAACCGACTACTTTGTTTCGCGACTTCACAGATGTCAGCGTACCCGGACTCAGAGATGGAAGAGGTTTTGTCATAGACCAGGCTCTAGGGAAAGTTCTGCGCAGGCTGCGGAAGCAAGCGGTGTAAGATGGCGACGCGATGTCTGCACCTTTTGTCCGTCCACCCGCTGCGGGTTCCACGCCCGGAGTGCTTCAAATCTTCACCGATCAGGTCACGATCAAGCTCTCCAGTGCCGAAACCGGAGGCACTTACACGATGCTTACCGGCCTGACTCCACCCCAAGGAGGTCCGCCACTCCACAAGCATCTGGCTGATTCCGAGACCTTCTATGTTCTCAGCGGAGAGTTTGTTTTTGAGCTCGACGGCGTGATCCATCAAGCCGGGCCAGGCTCGACGGTGCACATCCCGGCGGGAGTGGCGCACCTCTATCAGTGCGTCAGCGAAGAGCCGGGTGAAGTGCTCCTCGTGGTTCAGCCCGGCGGGCTCGACGACTTCTTCATTGAGCTGGATGCGCTTCTCAAAGCTCACTCCGAACCTCCCATGCCTGCCATTGCGGCCCTGCATGAGAAGTTCGGGATGGAGTTGCTGGGGCCGCCGCTGGCGGCACGCTAAGACAACTTACGCAGTGGTCCGCGTCACGCGGTACTCCGAGATCACCTCGGGGGCCGCGCGGTGCGTGGCGGCGACAGCGCAGTACTTCTCATCGCTCAGCTGAACCGCACGCGCGACGGCGGCTTCATCCAGATCCGGGCCTTCCACGATGTGAGTGACCTTGAGCCACTTGAAAGGGCGCGGGTAGACACCTTCCTCCGTGCGTTCGCCTGTGACTTCCAGGCGGTAGCTGGTCACGGTTTGTTGCTTCTTGCGCAGAATCGAAATCACATCCATGGCTGAGCATGCGGCGAGGGATCCCATCAGGGCTTCGACCGGGGTCGGGCCGAGGCCATCGCCGCCGCTTTCCGGGTAGGCATCCATCACAAAGGGGTTGCCGGTATCGCCTTTGGCTTCGAAAGCCATGCCGCCTTTCCAGGTTACGTTCATCTTCTTGTTGATACTCCAACCAGGCAGAAGCCGCTTGGGGAAGAAAGGATTCCCTGGGTCCCGGTATTGTAGAGGTTCAGCTGGGAGCGGATGGGTGCCGGTGTGCCCCCCGGTCTTCAAAACCGCGTGTGACGCTTTTGGGCGTCGGGAAGGTTCGACTCCTTCGCGCTCCCGCCAGCCTCTGATTCCGCGTTCGCCTGAGCGATGGACAGGCCGAATGCCCGCCCCTCCCGGCCTTCGGCCACCCTCCCCGAGTCGAGCTCGGAGAGGGCGAGTCCAGGAGTCGGCACTAGCGGCCAAGCTCAGTCAAAGCGAGCAAACCCTCAGTCATGATTCCTCCCCCAGAAATGGGGGAGGGCAGGGAGGGGGCCACTCTCGCGGAAGACGTCGAAAAGGCAGCCCCTGAATGGATCGGCGCACCCGAAGGTTGCAGGCGAACCGGGTTCGGATCGCGTGAAACCTACAGCCGCAAGTCCACGATGCCGCTCACCCCGACACCTTCCACCGCGCGGACTTTGCTCTTGTCGGTGATGTTCTCGGCTTCGACCGGGATAAGGGCGCGGATTTTGACTTCTTTGCCCAGAATATCGGCCTCCAGGGCGGCAATGGCCTTCACCTTCTCGACCTGCTTGCGCGTGCCCATCACTTGGGCGGCCCCGATGGCTCCACGGCTATTGACGCCCACCGTGATGATCGGCACCACCTTGGTCGTCGCGGCGTCGCGGTCTTTGTGGCCGGAGAGGCTGTTAAACCCCTTGTTGATATCACCACCGAACTGAGTCACCAGCGCACCCACACCCATGATCTTGATGATCTCGCGCACCTGGGTAGCGCCAATCGCGGTCAGGCCGAGCACTCCGGCAACAATCAAACTAGTCTTCAACGACGGCTTCTTCATCTTTGTCAATCCTGTGGGGGCTCGCCGTGGCGAAGCCCTCTCCTTTCTTTGGACGCGCCGAACGATCCGAGATGACGGCATTTTTGCGAGAATCCCCCACGAAATCCAGGGAATGCCCAGCCATTTCCGAAGAATTCGGCGGAATACTGCAGGGATGGAGAACAGAGGGGCGGAGAAACAACCTCAGGGGTGGGGAAGCAAGGCGGTGGGCTTCTGCATCCTGCTGACGGCGATGCTGATGCTGTGGGTGGCTTTGCCCAGTGTCACCCGGCTCGGCAACTCGCCCCTGGATCAAGCCATCCGCAACGTTCGCGACGAAGGCAAGCCGGTGGTCGTGCTGTCGCTGCAGGACTTCTTTGTGAGGGCGCAGTTCTTCAATATTCCGGGAATCAGCAGGGATGAAGCGGGTGTTCTCGCCCAAGAGTGGCTTGTGTCCCAAGGCTTTGCGGCGAAGGAAGTCGAAGATGCGTCCTGGGGAGCGCGACACCAGATCTTTCAGCCGGGAATCCGGGAGAGCGAAAGGATCTATGACTTGGCGTCCCTCCTCAAGCTTGCTCAGGATGCCGAGCCCTCGGCGGAACTCGTGGTGCTGGCAAAAACCTCCTACCTTGCTGTCCCGGGTTCGAAAACCTCATCCGGATTCATTTCGGTTCAGGAGAATCGGTTTGCCCAGTTTCGCCAGGGCCAAGCCGAGGCGAGGCATGAGTCCAGAGCCGATCCGTTTTTGCTCGTAACGCAGCTCGCGATCCTCGGGATCGGCGCCTTGATCGGTGGATTTGGGCTTCTTCGTTTGCAATCGGCGGTGGCGCGCGTCGATTTGCCGCTCGCGGATCGCCGACGGTTGGCTTGGCGACGCGACCTCGGAAGCTATCCCGCGCTGATGCTCTTTGCCCTGTCCCCTGGCGCTTCCACGTCAGGAATCATTGAGCAATCGATCGGTAAGGCTTGGTTCGGGAGCGATTTCATACAAATCGCTGCCATGATTGGCCTCGCGGTATTCTGCACGTTCGTCTTGCTTCAGTGGCGGAGCCGAGTTACCGCGCCGCTTCTGCAAGAGGGCGGCCTGGAGGATGATGCCGGGAAACCTATCTCCGCGCTTCTCATCAAGCGAACCGGAGGCGTGACGGTTGCCTTGTTTTTGTGCATGATTGTCGGCCTCTCGCAGTTGCCTTTCGTGATCCTCGCTTTGAGCAACCGCCAGGCCCCATCGCCGCTGCTCTTTGCCATCATTCTCAGCCTTGTCTTGATGCCTGGTCTAGCGGCTTTTCTGCATGCCAAGTCGCGTGCGCAGGCAGAGATTCGGCAAGAAGTCGCTGATGCGACCGCGGAGTTGCCTGCCGCGATTGAGGGGCTCGAGCTTCCGGCAAACCTGAGCGTTAAGCTGATGACGGGCACACCGCTTGCCTACGCCTCCGTCGTCCGCCGCGGGGACTCGATCTACGTACTGCCTGATGCGATCTTGCGGATGCCCCGAGAAGAACTTCATTTCTGGATCCTTCGGGCGTCTTTGCCTTCCAATATTTGGACATTGAACCGAGCTTTGGTCGCATACCTGCCGATGATCCTGGCTCTCGGGGGATTTGTGGCGGCGTTTGTCTGGATGTTTGGGCAGCGGCTCGATCTCTCGCGTCCTGCTTGGATGATGTTCGCCCCGTCGATTGGCGGTGCCCTCTGGATGTTGCTGTCTTTCACACCAGTGATGAGGCGGCTCATGCAGCGCGAGATCGAGATCGACGAGGAAGCGGCCATGCTCTTTCCCCAACCTGGTGTTGTGTTGGACGCCTACCGCCGCAATGTCGCCACTGTGCGAAACCATCCGCTCACTCAAGATGGCGATCTCAGCCAACTCCTCCGGCTTGATGCCGTGCGGGCTAAGCTGTTGACAGACTGAAACGGTGGGTGCCGACGAAGAGTCAGGACTTATCATCGAACCTTGGACACGTAGTGAGCGAAATCGCTGGCCAAGCCCGCTGACGCAATGATCGTCCCCACGAGAAGAAATCGGAGGCGGTGGGTGGCGATGCGGCGGGAGGCCATGGCGAACACCCTGCCGCACGCCGCAGCGGAAAGGAGGCTGGCTTCCGAAAGGTACATCGAAACTGAAACCAGCCCGGCCATGAATCCCAGCAATCCTCCCGCGAGTGCCGCGACGAACGGGCCGATCTTGGGGCGGGTCTCATCGGAGAGAGGCAATGCAGCCACCGCGATGGCCAGAATCAGCCAGAGAATCACCCACATTTGCGCACGCCTTTGCATCCAACCAACGATCAGCAGGCGTGGGAAGTTGCGCAAGCCAGCGAGTATCCTTGGCCTCAATGGTGAGATGGAAGGGGATCGTGCTTGGCTTAATGCTGATCGTTGCCGCACTGGGCCGCGCCGAAGTCCGGAAGGCTTCGGAGCCGTTGCTCGATGACGCTCGGCGCCAGGCTCTTGAATCCTCGGCGAAGCGGTTGGGGACACCCGAGAGCATCGCTGCCGCCGACTCCGTTTTTCTCACCATCATGACGAACGGGGCGATGATCGAGGTCTTCGCGATGGCCCCTCGGTCTCTCCCCCGAGAGCCGCTCGCCCGGGCGATTGATGGTTGGGCAAAAGAACAGGGATTCGATGGCGAGACGCGTTGGGATGATGATGCGGTGCTTTTCAGACACACCGATCAAAAGCCCGGAGCAGCGAGCACCCAAAAGTCGATTGACCTAGAAGCACTCAGGATCGCTCTGGGGGATCAGACTCCGTCGGCGATTGGACGCCTCTCGGTACACCGCGCTGCCGACCACAACCTTGCCCGCAAGCCGGACTTTGTGTCTCGGGGTGCTTCGTTTTGGCTGCTTCCGCGTGGCCAGAGTTGGGGTGCGGTGGAAGCAGGCTTTACCCTTCCTTTTTACGCGATCCCGCTGCTCACCTTTGCCGCGCTCTGGCTGATCGCTGGGCCATTGCTGATTCTGGCGTTTGGTACTCTCCGGGATCACCGCTCGACCAAAACTCTAAGCGACCGAGCAAGCGACTATGAGCGATTGATCAAGCACCTGCCAGCTTGGTGCATTGGCCTCCATGCCCCGGTGTTTGGGCTGCTGGTTCTGGACAACACCCTGCAACGGGTGCTGATCCTGTGGATCGGAGGAAGTCTTGCGTCGCGTGCCTGGCCTTTGATTCTCGGGGGTGTTGCGATGATGATTTGTGTGACGGTGGTCTTGGGCCGACGTGCGGACAAGCTTCGAGGTCAGATGGCGGAAGCCGATGATTCTCTCGCGGGAACCGTCAATTCCTTGGGGATTCATGACTACGAACGGCGTCGAAACCCAAGCCCGTGGAAGTCCCGACTGGTTCATATTCCTCCCGTTGCCGCGTCGCTCGTCTATGGTTTTCTTTCGCCAGGGACACCGATGGGGAGCGTTGCTCTGGTGGCAGGAGGTCTTGGGGCGATGTATGTTTTCTTCTATCCCGGGTGGACATATCATTGGAAATTCGGTCTGGAGGAAGGCGCGCGATTGGAGCTGGACATGCAGGCCTTGGTGGATCGGGAGGCGGCTGACCTCGGTGTGGAGGCTCCGGAGGCCAAGATTGAATCGCGCGTCGAGTGGACGGCGCGCTACGCCGAGTTGGTGACCGATCCTGCTTCTGGGAGAGAGGAATTCCGATTCGGCATTCTCTTCGACAAGCCGCTCTCCGAAGGCGAAAAACGCTTCCTTGTTCATCGAGAGCTGTGTCAGAAGAGGGAAACAGCCTCGAGTCGTCGCGCCGAGCTGGGCGGATACTTGTGGCTGATTCCGGCGATCGCGATTCCCCTTGCCCTCTTTTTGATTCCGGCAGCCTTTCCCAGCTTCCGGTTTCCCTTGGGCACGGTGATGCTGGTGGCTGTGCTCACCCTTTCGATGGTGCCGAGATTGCAGAACTACTTGCGGCAGCAAGTGGTGATCCGCGCCGACCAGGCGGCCATCGGTTCATTCGATTCGCCTGACGACGCCCGGGCATTCTTTGCGAACGGCCTGGCGGAAGAGCTGCTCCCAAGCGCCCTCACCGTTCCGAATCATGCCCGGTTCGAACCACGCGTTGCCGCGCTTAAGAAAGTCGGCCTGCTCTAGGCTTCACTCACAAGGCCACGAGCATGGCAAAGGACATCGCCCGGCGCATGCCGATGTGGGCGGAAGGCCAATCGGGGAAGGTTTGCTCGATGGTGTAGGCATCCAAGCGATTCCATCCTGCGAGCTGGGAGGCTTCATCAACTTCCTCGCTCCGGTTGAATTCCAGCCGCGCGGTACATTCGCCCTCTAAGGTGTAAGGCGGAATGCTGCTCGCCTTCTCCACGCCCCGGCGGGCGGCTTCGTGGATCATGCCCACCGTTTCGCTGGGATGGAGAAGATGGCTCATGAACCGGCCCATTCCGACTTTGACCTGCGCAGCTTCGATGGTTGGGATGAAGGATTTGGCCTCATGGCAACCCTTGTCGTCACTGCTCACCATGACCAGGGGAACCCCATAGTGACCCGCCGTAGCGGCGGACATCCCCATCTCGCCGATCGGTTGACCGTTGACGCTCACCCGGTGGATGCGCCCGGTGATCGTGTGCTCCATCACCCCTTCAGTGGCTCCGGCCATGCCGTGGTAGCCAATGAGAAAGCACGCATCGAAGTCCCGGCTGATGCCCTGCATCATTCCATCCGGGCAAGCTCGGGAGCCGGAGATCAGTTCCACTCCCGGCTCCAGTTGGTCGATCAGCAGGTTCAGCCCGACGTTGTGGCTGTCCTTGATCACGATCCTTGTGGCCCCGGCATCGCGCGCGCCGCGGATGGCGGCGTTGACATCATGGGTCATCATCCGGCGGGCAAAGGCGTAGTCGTAGTGGTCGCTGCTCGGCGTCCCGGCTTGTTTCCAATTCACCACCCCCGTGATCCCTTCGATATCCGCCGAAATATAGATGCGCATGGGGTGATTCTAGCTGATGAATCTACTGGGGAACATCGGAGGCAAACGCGCGCCTCACAGCTCGAATAACCGAATCGGCAGTTTCGGCATCCTGGAGCAGCGGGATCTCCTCCGCAAGCTTTCCGCTGACGAGCCATCCATTCTCGCGCACGGATCGAATGATGCGATCAAGCGTTTCGTCTGGGCCTTCAATGATCTCATTCACCGCGCTTCTTGCTCGCCACATCGATCGAATCATCACCGCTTCGGCACGGAGTTCGACCTCAATCGTTTCCCGAATGACGCTCGCCATATAAGCAACGTGCTCAGTCAGATCGGGAAATCTCCATACGTAAGCAGCATCTTCATAGCACTCGAACTCGAGATCTGAACTAAGCCCGTCGTCGAATCTCTTCCGCTTTCCAAGTCGATATTGACCCTCATACCGTCGCATCAGCGGGCGAGATATCAGCTCGAGGATACGGTCGTACTCTCGCATCGCCCTCGCGATGACCGCCGAAATCGGGAGCAAGAAAGGCTCCGGAATTGCGCCATCCTTGCGCAGGATATCGTTCACCAAGAACCGCGACACTCGTCCGTTGCCATCTGTCAGAGGGTGAATATAGACGAAACCGAAGGAAGCCGTCGCCGCTCGGATGATCGCGCTTCGCCCGCGGGTTTTTCTCTCGTGCTTCGCGAGTCCCTCCAGCATCGAGGAGAGAGCATCCCAGTGTGGGCCGATGTAGTGAATGATTTCACGCTCCCGTAAGGTTTGACCAACAAAAATCGGTGATTTCCTGATTCCGTACCCCACACTACGATCTCCCAAGATCTCGCGCTGAAGGAAAGCAAGGGTTTCCTCCGAGAGCACCTCCGTGTGCCGACCCAGCTCCGACTCCATCACACTGGCAAATCGTCTGATCCGGGCGAGCTGTTTGGTTTCTCCTTCGATCGCGAACGAGGCTTTGCTCTCCTTGGTGGTCAACCAGACTGCGCTTCTCCGGAGTAACTCCTCGCCAAAGTCAGCTTCCAATGAATTCCATGCCTGACGCACGTCAAAATCTAGGGTGGACGGAACCGAGTCGGTGAGGACAACGAGAGGGCAAAAATCCCGCGACCCCGGCATGTTGTCCCGCAATCGCCATCGACGATTCACCACTGGGTCGGATGCGGCGAGGTACCGCTTGGAATCCAGAACATCGTGGTAACCGCCACTCGCTGAACCATTGCAAGCAAGCTGCTTTCCGGTGAACCATTCGTAGAGGAAGCATGTCCGACGGCTATACTGACCTGTCGGCTCGCTCGTCACCCACTGCAGCAGATCTTCCGGAGCAATTCGATCGAAGAGCCGGGCGAGAAACTCAAAACTCACGGCCTCGTGCTTCAGCATGAACTCGAAGTGACCTCGAAGGCTTGGCTCGGGAACATACTGCTTGGTAAATGTTTGCATCCAACCGTTCTCTCGTGAACGAACGACTCTAGTCTTGCCCAGCCGACTGAGAACCCGGAGGGGCTGAACTGGCTCGATTTCGTAGTGTAGTGCTAACCAAGATGCCCCCAATGCATCTTCTTTTGACCAGCCTTGGAGGGAGTTATCCATTTTGATCACGAAGCAGCGAAGTTATACCATTTCGATCTCAGGCCTGAAAAAATCGTAACAAACAGAGAAGTTTTACCTAAAATGATTCTTAGCGAGAAATTCTCTTGAAATTCAATCGCGAGCCGGACAGCTTAGGGAACGGTACGCACCCGCGGAGGAAATCCTCAAGCGCCTCTGCATCGATCAAATTCAGAACTTCACGCCCCAGCTGGTGCCCCAGTAGCGACCTTTGACCAGCAGCAGACTCAGGTTGCCGTTCGATTGCTTGTAGGTGAGCAACCAGTGGGTGTTGCGTCCATCGTGCTGCACCATGAGATCCCAAGCGGGAGCAAGAGGGGCGTTGACACCGAAGGGGATCAGGAACTGATCCTCCCACTCCGACCAACTCAGCGACACGTAGGGCGAGAGGTTGGTTCCGTGCACCTTCTTCCCAACGGTGAGGAAATAGGCACGCGTGCCCTCCGGCGAAAAGATCCGGTCGCTGGATGATCCGAAGTTCACCAGTGGATGCTTCTCGTCTTCGAACTGGAGCGTGTAGTTCAGCGTTGGCACGAACTCTTCGACCACGGGGTTGAACTCAAGTCCAACCAACAAGCGATCTGTGACGCCGTAAGCCGCATTGAACCTCCACCGAGGGCGCTCTTCGCGCAGGCCCGCCCACCGCAAAGTGAGCTGGGTTTGATTTTTGATGCTCCCCGACCCGAGGAACTGACCTTCACCCGGTCATCCGGTTCACGTGGGGACAGCGGTGGGGGGCTCGTCTTCGTCGCCGACCGCCAACGGGAGAGCCAGCCCGGCTTGCACATTCGCCAGCAGGGCCAGAGAGAGGAGGGAAAGCTTCATCAGCAGCAGTCGCAGTTCGGGCAGTTTTCGGGGCACGGGCAGTTGCCATTCGCGCAGCACGGGCACTTGCACTCACCGTCTTGACATGGCGGACACGCGCACTTTCCGTTAGAGCAGCAGGGGCAGGATTTTTCTTCCATGACGGGCATTCTCCCGATGTTTTCAACCTGTTAAGGCGGGAAAGTTGCATTTTCAACACTATTGCAGTGGCCCCGCACAGCCTCGGCTTCGCGCACCACCTCTCTTCGCCTTCAATCGACGATTCTTCGGAAGGCTGTCTTCCGGTACGATGCACCCATGCAGCCGCTCTCGGAGAAGTTCTGGCAGACGATTTCCGCATCCAAGGGAGACCCCGACCAACTCAAAGACATCCTGGACGCCCAAGCCACGCCGGATGTGATGGCGTTCGGCCGGGAGTTCAACCAGGCCCTCATCAACCTGAATCAGTGGAAGATTTGGGGCGCGGGCTATGTGATGACGGGAGGCATGAGCGACGACAGCTTCCACTACTTCCGCTCGTGGATCATTGGGCGAGGCCAAGACGCCTACGAAACAGCCCTCGCTTGGCCCGACGACCTCGGCTCCTTCGCGGAGGAAGACGAGGAAGAGTTTGAAAACGAGGGGCTCGAATATGTGTGGATGGAAATCTTGGAGAGCCGGGGCATCGAAGAAGATCCGCGCAGCAACACCGAAGCCACCCCCGACGACGACCCGGCCGGACAAGAATGGGACGAGGACTCCGTCTACGATCTCTTCCCGAAGCTCGCGAAGCAGTTTGGTTGAGAGCAGGCCGTTCTGTAAGGAATCTTTAAGAGCAAACTCTGTTCCGGCAGATAAAATAGCGACTTGCTATGAAGTGTGTTCGCTCCCTTTCTGCATTGGTCGTGGCGATGGCGGCTTTCGCTTCCGTTGCCGCGCAGACGCGACAAGATCCTGTGCCCGCAGAGGATCGGGCGAAGGCGGAGCCTCCGGCCCTCGCTTGGTTCCAGAAGAACGTCTCTCCGTTTGCCAGCGATGTCCCTTCCTCCTCGGAAATCAAGGCATTTGTTGAGAAGCTGGGCGACGCGCGGCTCTTTGGACTGGGCGAACCCACCCATGGTGACCACCAGAGTCAACTCTTCAAGAATCACGCGATTCGAGAGTTGGTTCGGCAAGGCAAGATCGACTCCCTGATGCTGGAGATCAATCGCACGCCCGGAGCAGAAATTGATGCCTACGTGAACGAAGGGAAGGGTGATCTGGTGAAGCTGATGCTGGACTCCGGCATCTTTTCGATCTGGCGTACCGATGACTTTGCGAACATGATTCTGTGGCTTCGCGCCCATGTGATCCGCACCGGCAAGCCGTTCCGAATCTACGGAATTGATTGCCAGGAAACCGGTATCGACTTCCGCGATGCGCTGGATTATCTGGCGAAGCACGATCCCGAGGTAGCGAAGAAGCTGCGTTCCCCTCTCCAACCGATTATCACGGCCGAGGATAGCCCTCTCACCTTCGTGGCTTGGTGGAAATCCCAGCCGGAGGCGAACTACGCACTCTACGAGAAAGCGGCCCTCGATTTACTTGCTGCGCTCAAGGCGCACAAGGAATCTGGCAAAGCCGACGAAGGATTTGACGAGGCCCTTTACGCGGCCAATGCTGGTCTGCAAGGTCTGAGAGCGTTTGAGTTTGAAATCGGCCCGAACGAGATGGACATGACCAAAATCCCCGGCGACTACTTTTCGCGCCGGGATGTCTCCATGGCGCAAAACACCGTCGCTCGAATTGGTACGGAGCGGCGGGCCGCTCTGTGGGCGCACGACATGCACGTCATCGCTGAGATTCCGCAGTTCATTTACGACATGGGTCTCCGCACTGTCGGCTCGGAGTTGCGCCGCGCGCTGGGAGCGAAGTATGTATCGGTCGGCTTTGCCTGGACAGTGGGGAGCTTCCACGCCAAAGAGTTCAAGCCGGGAGACTCGATCGCCGAGGCGCAA
This sequence comes from Armatimonadota bacterium, assembly GCA_020161505.1. GTDB lineage: Bacteria > Armatimonadota > Fimbriimonadia > Fimbriimonadales > Fimbriimonadaceae > UphvI-Ar2. The sequence goes on from JAIUNY010000004.1 coordinate 155,917, forward strand.
CTGCGCCCGGTGATTGAGCACGAACTTTCCTGCGACCTGCCTGGCGACCTGGGCGAGTTCCTCTCCCGAGTCGGCCCCGAGCGATTCTGGGTGGATCTGCGCGATGCCGATGAGGCCACGAAAGCCTGGGGGGCTCTGCCCTATTATCGAGGCTGGGCGGGTTGGGGAATGAGCGAGGAGCTCTGGCACAAAAACCCGATGTCCGATGCCGTCACGCTCATTCCGACGTTCGATTTCTTGGTCTACACCAAACGCATCAGCCCGTCGACGACGTTCAAGCTACCGGCGAAGGCAGGGAGCTGAGATTGCGCTCGCGAGCCGGGATTTGTGATCGGCGATCTTCTCGAGGTAACAAATCCCGGTTCGCTGGCATAATATGAATAGATGGAAACGAAGCTGACGATCCTCTACTTACCGGCTGAAGAAGGCGGTTTCACGGCTTCGATTGTCGAAGTTCCAGGTGCGATTTCGGAGGGGGACACGATCGAGGAGGCTCGGGAGATGGTGCTTGATGCACTGAACGAGCTGACGCTTGCGCGAAGGGAGCTTGCCGCTACCGCCGTGCAGCAGGGAGCGACGGTCGAGTACGTGAGCGCCGTCGGTTTCTCATAGGCTTGGGGCGGGTTTTACTCTCAGGGCTTGGCAGATCTGCCGCGCCGTGTTCTTTTTGATCGTGTTGTGTCGCGGGATTGCCGCTGTCTCGCCGGTCGCAGGATTGATCCAAATTGAGTGTCGCTTGCCCTCGCGGAGGAGTGTGCAACCTTCGCTTGAGAGGTGTCTGACGAGATCCCCTTTGTTCACGTTTCCTCTGGGGTTCTTCAGGCAAGTGCGCTGTCGGCGCCACCTCGCTGCCGTTTCCCAACAGGACAATACCTTGTATGGATCTGCCTTGGCTCTCGTAACTTAGGCTCGCCGGCGACGCCTCACCGCCGCCAATCCAAGAAAGCAGAGTAGGGCTGGCTCCGGAAGGGCCTCCACACTGACGGAGTCCAGGAAAATGTCGCCGGAGTTTCCCCCGATCCGCTTGCGGGGAACAGGAGCTCCCTTGCCCTGTCTCCGGTGAGTTGGCCTCGGGGCGTGGCAAGTAGAATGCAGTCGTGCAGCCCGCCGACGCCCGATTCGACCCCAGACATGCACTCGACAAGCGAGCGATGGCGGCCCTGGATCAGGCGTGGGAGGCGTGGCTGGATGACCAAGCCAACCATGGGGTCGATCCCGCTGACGTGGAGTATGCCCAGTCAGCAGGTTACTGGCAGGACGACGCGCTTCTGCCGCACGATGAGATCATTGCCCGGTGTCTCGCCGCCCGGGATGCGCTCGATGCTCGCCAGCTTGCGAAGGGCTTCATTCATGGTCTGGCCCAGAATCGTCCGGATTGGTGGAGCGCGTTGGCATCGTTTGGATACGTGCAGCATCTGCAGACCCATGTGGGGGCCGAAGGCGAGCTCTCCCGATCGTGCGGGATCTGCGGCCTGTCGCTCTGGCCGACGGACGAGGGCTTCGAGCCGATTGCCTGGCAGATGAACCCACAGCTTTCCGGCATCATCGAAACGGGATCGCGGCCGAGCATTTCGAGTGCCACAGCGTCGCTCTTGTTCGCTGCGTCATTCCCGCCTTTCCCTGAACCGAATCAGGATGACCTCGCACCGCTCCGAGGCTTGCTTGCGCAATTGAAAGACCTTCCCGCGAAAACCACCGCACCGAAACTGGCCAAGCTCCTGAAGCCGATTTTCGGCAAGAATAGCGACCAGCGGCTTAACCTGGTGGAGGCCCTCTCCATCCTCGGGATCTTGACGCCGGAGGGCAGTGCCACGTACTTCGACCGATTCGTCTCGTTCGACGAAACGCAGGTAGGGAGCCCGCGTAACGACACGGAATATCCCGCCCGTGCCTGGCGATCGGAGCATGGGGTCAACGAGGCCGCGCTGGCGCATTGGTTCGGCGAGTGGCTCGATTGAGCGTGGTTCGAGTTCGAGGCGAGGCATTTAACGAAATCGCGATACACTGACCACGTGCTGGTTGCGCTGATTTCCACTTTCGTCCTCATTCCCCGGGGGCATTCGCACAACGACTACCTGCGCGAGAGGCCGCTGTTTGAAGCCCTCGAGGCGGGGCTGTGCAGCGTGGAAGCGGATGTCTTCCTCGTTGAGGGGCGGCTTCTGGTGGCCCACGAACGGCGCACGTTGAACCAGGATCGCACCCTGCAAAAGCTCTACCTGGAGCCTCTGGCCAAGCAAATTCGGGAAAACAAGGGCTGGGTGTATGAGGGGCAGGAGCAGACTTTTTGGGTGCTCACCGACATCAAAGCTGAGGGAGCGGCGGCCTATGCGCAGCTACGACGGGAGATGCAGCAACACCCGGAACTCGCCTGGAATCCTGGTCAGCCCGCGGTGCGATTCGTCATCAGCGGCGACCGACCGATTGCTGATCTCGTGAAGGATGAAGGCAAGTTCGCGGCGCTCGATGGTCGGTGGGGCGATTTGGAGCGAGGGTTTTCTCCGGAGTTCATGCCTTGGGTTAGCGAGGCGTGGTTCAGCCACTTCAAGTGGGCCGGGGGAGGCAATTTCGAGGAGGCGGCGAAGCTGAACTCGATGGTCGAGAAGGTTCATTCCCAAGCCCGCAAAATCCGCTTCTGGGGCGCCCCCGACGGCCCCGGAATCTGGCGTGCTCACTGGGAGGCCGGGGTTGATTTCATCAACACAGATCGGCCAGCGGCGCTGCGCGAGTTTGTCCTCGGACGGCGCGACTGACCGGTCGAAGCCTATGGGTTCAGCCCCACTCATGGCCCCGGCCCTGGGCTCCGACATCATCCAAAGATCGGGAACTTTCTGACTGGTGATTCCCGTTTAGTGCCTGAGCTGAGAGCCGGGATCGTCAAGTTCGTAACGGTTTCGGAGGGACCGCGAAGGTCGTTGTCTCGCTCAGGATGACCTTCCCCATGCTCCCTCGATTCCTCGGTTTCATCTCTCTTCTCTGCGCAGCTTCCGTGGCCCTTGGACACATGACTTCGTCGCAAAGTGACATAGACTCGGCCGCCCTGGATGCGACCATTCGAGAGCGGATGGAGGAAGCCGGAATCGTCGGGGTCGGAGCGGCGGTGATCGTGGACAAACAGCTCGTATGGTCGAAGGGCTATGGCTTTGCCTCTCGTGAGAAAGGAACGCCTTTCACGACAGATACAATGATGAACATTGGCTCGATCAGCAAAACCGTAACCGGGGTCGCCATGATGAGAGCCGTGCAGGACAAAAAGGCTTCACTGGATGAGGATATTAACCGTTTCTTGCCTTTCAGAGTTGTAAATCCTCATACTGCGTCTCGCGCGATTACGTTGCGCCACCTAGCGACCCACACCTCTGGTATCCAGGATCGATGGCCCGTCTATGAAGCAAGCTATCGCTTTGGCGGAGATTCTCCTCAGAGCTTAGGTGACTTTTTGGCAGGCTATCTCAAGAGCTCCGGGCGCGCCTATTCGAGAGACAACTTTCTCGTTGCTCAGCCGGGTGAGCAGCGGAGCTACTCCAATATTGGTGCTGGCCTCGCCGGATTCGTGGTCGAAAGAGCGGTGGGAGAGAAATTGAATCGTTACACCAATCGACACATTTTTCAGCCCCTTAAAATGAAGAACACTGGCTGGTTTCTCTCGGAGATCAAGTTGGCAAACCACTCTCAGCTTTACGTAGCACAAGGCGGCATTACTTTCCCGATTCAAAACTATGGCTTGCCGACCTATCCTGATGGAGGTGTGCGGACATCCGTTTCCGACCTTTCCAAGCTATTTATCACTCTCCTCAATGGAGGAGAGTATCAGGGAACCAGAATCCTGGACAAGGAAATGGCGGAAGAAATGTTGAAGTTTCAATTCACCGAAGACAAGAAGCCTCAGAATGTGGAGGTCAGTGGTGACAATGCATCGAATTCTGGTCTTTTCTGGACCACGAAGTTTAACGGAACCCGCATGGGGCACAATGGCTCCGACCCGGGGGTTCGCACCATGATGCTGTGCAGCCTCGATCGAAAGATCGGAGTGATCCTCTTCAGCAACACCTCTCTCGGCGATGAGGCCATGGGAAGCTTTGTCATGATCTTTGAGGAGCTTTGGAAGCACGCCGAGGCGCTTCGAGACAGCACATCGGGCTCTTGAAATCGGGTTGGCGTTTGAGGCGAATTCTCACCAGCATGCCCGATCCTTCGCGCCTCACGCGCGAAGCGCGCCGAAGATAAACGCACTTGCTCCCCTACTCAAATCGGCACCGCCGCAAAAGTTTGGGTGAACCAGCACACATCCCCGACGGGATTTGTTAAGATGGCCCTTGATGAGACAGTTCTTTGCTCTTGCTCTCTTTTTGCCTGTGCTTGCGTCCGCTCAAACTCTCGCCACGTTGCCGCCGAACAACGGCGCGGGGGGGACGTTCATGACCTTGACCCCAGCCACTCAGTCGCTGTTCCTCACCGGCCTGTCCACCTTCTTCAGCGGTACCGCCGGAGCGACCGCAACGGTCGAGGTCTGGACGCGTTCTGGTGCCTATGCTGGATTCACGGCGAGCAACGCCGGATGGACGCTCCATGACACCATCACGATGACCGCCGCCGGAACCACCACGGAGACGGCGATCACCGCGCTCAATTCTCCTCTCCTCCTCGCGTTCGGATCGGCTACTTCCGTTTACGTCCACTCGACGACGGCTGGAAATGGACTTCGGTATCAAGGTACGGGCACGACGTCCACCTCGACCTTCACCAACGCTGACCTCACCCTCTTCTCGGATATCGCCCGAACGGGGAATGTAGCTTTCGGCGGCAGCCAGTTCACTCCCCGCGCCTTTGCCGGAACGGTTCAGTATCAACCTGTTCCCGAGCCTGCCACGATGGCTCTCCTTGGACTCGGAGTGGCCGCTCTGGCCCGCCGTCGCCGCGCCTGATCGTTAGAAAAAGCCGGCGAAGCACACGGCTTCGCCGGCTTTTTTTCTTTTGTAAGTCAGTTGAGCGGTAACCAAATCGGCATGGGTCGGCTCTTGAATGCGACCCGTCAGGATCCGTTTTGGCGAATACTCTGTTCCAAGGATTGCCTCGATGACCTCTCCGAAAACTCGAGGGATGTGCCGCGATTTCGATTTGCCGTGGCAATCTGCGCGGTAAGCTCCTCGCGCTCCGGACGCCATTTGATCCGCCTTGTTTGCCTGGGTGTTCGCGGATAGATGCTATGAGCGTTCCGCCGGGGCTCACGGTTGCCCGAAAAAAACCATGCGCCTCTCCCAGACCAAGGAAGCCACCAAGGAGTTCATTGCCTTCATGAACTCCCACATGCCGACGATTCATCCCGACTACAAGCGGAGCCGGGGGGCGAAGGGGATTCGGTATGAATCCATCCGTGAGGTCGAGGACGGGCTCTATGCGGTCCACAGCACGCTGTGCAAGCAGGGCGTGTACCACCATTGCTTTTGCCTTTCGATGCATGCCGCCCACCCCGGGTCGAATCTCCACAGCCCCTTCACCATCGGCGGGCGCAGCGACCACAACTATTCGATCTTGGAGGGGTGTCGCCGCGATCTGGGGCTCGTCGGGGCCGAGCCGGGTCACCCGTATCGGCTCAGCACATCCCACCAGTGGCGGAAAGGGGCAGATGACATCATCCGCCGCTGCACCTCCGAAGCCGAGCGACTGCTCCTGCCGTACTACCGCTCGGTCTGGCTCGAAACGCACCCTATTCTCCAGGCGATGATTGTCTACGCCCAGTCGACGTCGCTGGAGCAACTGGCGGAAGTTGCCTCCACTTACACCGGCAGTCGATTCGGTATGGCCTGCCACATGCTGGAGTTCCGAGAGCTCTATCGCTCGGTGCCCCAGAATCAGCGGGAAGCATTCGTCGCCGCCATGGTGCTCCATCTCCCCGAGACGTTCCAGGATCTCACCGAGCCGAAAGCCCAGAAGTAGGGAGAAAGGAGTGACCCATGTCTCCGGAACGAAATCCGGCTTGGGCAAGGGGAAAAGTGGTGGAGATGATGGGATTCGAACCCACGACCTCTGCAGTGCGATTGCAGCGCTCTCCCAGCTGAGCTACATCCCCACCCGGACTTCTGAGTATATCCTGATCCTGGTGCGAACGTGGGACGGGGCTAGTGACCTCCGCGCACTGATGCGCGACCAAGCCTCGCTGCGTAAGATGAGGAGAACGAGAAGGCGGCCCAACTCGACGCACACAGCAGCACAGCGAGGATCAGCCAGCGAAGCCACGAACGAGGATCAACGCGGCCAATTTGCATCAAAAACCAACCCGCATATGCGGCGGTCAGAATGGCGGGGATGTGGAAAGCGTTCGGCGGAAAGAGGTCAAAGAATGCCGGAGAGATCGGGATCCAGGCCAGCCAAAACGCCACGATGAACCAGGGGGTGCTGCCACCAATCGGGATCTCCCAGTTCGTGCGACAACGTGGGGCCATCCCCGATGGTGAGGCGATCCGCTCTTGGCGTGAAAACAGGTGCAAGAGGTACGTGCTAAAGTCCAAGCCGCCCTCCTGCCCGAGAGCCTTCCCGCTCCACCGATTGGTACGTCAGCTCCCACGTCCACGTGCAAACAATCAACATTCCGAGGAGGCACATCACCCAGATCGGGAGCACATTCTCGACCGCGCGTCGGTATTGCATCCCGTACCATGTGGTGATCGCCACAAGAGCGGCGAAGAACGTGAAATTCTGCCCGAATGGCTCTGAACCGGCGTGGACGGGCGTCAGTGCCGCAACTCCAAACACGAGTAGGAACAGACCAGGGGCTCTCAAAACCTCTTGCCACGTCGCATAGGGGCGAACTTCGTTGAGTGGTCTGCCGGCGGACATGCTCTTCTCCCTAGGACGGGGCGACCACTGGGCGGGCGCACCCCGTAGACTCCACTACCATTCTATGCCAGAACTGCCAGAAGTCGAAACCGTGCGCCGGATACTTGATCGCGTGCTCACCGGACGCAAGCTCGCGGAAGTCGAAGTTGCGCCGGATGAAATTGTTCTCCAAGGAGTGCCCAGCGAGGTTGTGGCGGCGCATCTCGGCGGACGGACGGTGACGGGCACCGGTCGAAAAGGTAAATATTGGTGGATCGAACTTGACGAAAAGCCGATGCTCTTCGGCCATCTGGGCATGGCCGGATGGGTGCGTGAGATTGGGGCGGACACCATCCGGCTCCGCGAGCACGGCCAGGCCCCGCTCGATGAGCCGAGCGGACGGCCGAAATTTCTGAAGCTGCGCCTCCAAACCGAAGAGGGCAGGGAAGTCGTGATGACCGACGGTCGGCGCCTTGCCCGCCTGTGGCTCGGTGCGAGTCCCGAAGAAGATCCTCGCGTGTCAGCTTTAGGCCCGGATTCTTGGACAGAACTACCAGAGGCCGATGATCTTCACCGGATGCTGGTGAAACGCAAGGCACCGCTTAAGGCGATCTTGCTCGATCAGAAGGTTTTCGCTGGGGTCGGGAACTGGATTGCTGATGAGGCGATGTATCACGCCAGGCTGGCCCCGGGGCGGCTCGGCACCAGTCTCAGCCTCTCTGAAGTGGAGGTTCTGCGCGAAAAACTGTGGCAAATCGTCGATTTGGCGGTGTCGGTTGGTGCGAATTCCGAGCAGTTTCCAGAGTCTTGGATGTTTCACCACCGCTGGGGTGGGGGCAAGGGTGTCGATCTCATCGAAGGTGAAGCCATCCGTCGAGACACGATCGGAGGCCGGACGACGGCATGGGTTCCGACGCGACAAAAGTAAGTTCAATGGCTTAGACATTCATACATCTCGAAGGATGGGTGCCCCGATCGCTTCAGGGTCGGGACACCGAGGTCTCTCACCTCTGGATGACTGAACGGTTTGACAGTCCCGACCCGGAAGGGATCGGGGCACGCAATGAGTGAGTGGAATTGTGCAGGAATGCGAGCCTAACTACCACTAGCAATCCGAATTTCGATGCCTCAGCAATCATCGGTCGAGCACATCGCTCGGCTGAGCTGGGTTGACCACGTCGGGCCAGTGAATCTCCTCGAGCAGCCCCAAGGAAACCAGTTTTTCCCCATAGAGTTCCCACCCCTGAAATTCAAGATCACCCAACGAAAATTGTACACAGTCGCGTAGATAGCGGTCGATCATCGTGGTGTCCCACTTCACCTTTTGCGCGGCGTATTCCAGCACCGATGACCAATTCGGGCCATCCGGGCGACCCTGGTCGTACGAATGGTTCAGCCAGTAGGTGAGCTCTGGGGTCAAGCCACTGAGACCCGTCCACATCGCCCATACAAACGGTAATCCTGTGGCATCCGTCCAGGCTTGACCAAGGTCCATCATGCGGGCGCCGGGGTACTGGGCGGTCATGCCGTTGTCCCCGATCACCACGCAGGCTTCGCAGACATCCAACATCACGGGGAGATCGGGCGGCATCGCGAGGGTCGCGGGTCGCGCGCCGAAGCCCTCTTGCAGAAGAACGCGAGCCAAGGCATTGCTCGTCATGGAGCTTTGATCCAGGGCCAAGGTTTGAATGAGGCCAAAAGGAACGCGGCTCAGAAGCCGAACGCTTTCCACCGGGCCATGGCTACCAATGCACACGCCATCGGCAATCTTCCGCCCAGAATGCCGCAAGGCGTCGATGCTGCTGACCAAAATGGCATCAACCTCGCCTCCCTCCAACAGCCGAGGAAGCTGACTCGGGACATCGAAAACAACCTCGACCGGCGAGTTCTGACCCTGATTCACGAACCACCAAACAAGGGGGCTCGCATTCACATAGGGGACGCATCCGACGCGGAATCTGGCCATTTCTTCAATCCTTCACAGGGAGATCGTCATCTTTGACTTCGTTCTTCAGGCGAAGTTCCTCAGCAAGAACTTCCATTTTGGAATCATGGCGAGCCTTTTGGCTTGCGCGCCACCGCCACCACGCTCGATCCCCACGGGAGATTCATCCGGCGGAAAAGCGCCGCCTCTTTATCCATCAATCGAATCAGGCGCGTTTGAGTTCCCTCCGAGACTTCCGGGAGCTTGACTTGCGCCGGACCATGGTGGAATTTCTCGAAGAATCGGCGTACCGCCACCACCGGAAACAGGAAAAATACGCTGTAGGAGAGCTTTTCCAGCCGAAATCCCGCGTTTTCGAGGAGTGTTCTCACCTCGCGCGTGGTGTACCGCCTCTGATGCATCAGGGCAATGTCATGCGGGCCCCACAGCCACTTGTACGCAGGAACGTTCATCACAAACACCCCGCCGGGCTTCAGCACGCGATAGATCTCGCTTGCTGCGGCGGCATCGCCGGGCACGTGCTCGATCGTATCGAGGCTCACCACCGCATCAAATTGGTTCGACGCAAGCGGAATCTGCTCGGCGTTCCCGTCGATCAGATGATTCAAACCCCGCTCCCGACAGTACCGCAGGGCATCTTCGGAGAAGTCGAGGCCGGTCGCCTCACATTGACCGTCGAGGGCTTGCAGCATCGCCCCCGTTCCGCAACCGACATCAAGAACCTTGGCGGCTGGATTCTGGTTAAGTACAGGATCCAGCAACGCAAGTGCTAGTTTACGTCGAGAAATGAACCACCAATAGTGATCCTCCTGATCGCGCATCTTGCCGTACTCTTCTTGCTTCATGGCGCGACTCCTCAGGCGGTGGGATCAGGGGAGGCTTGGAGCCGTTTGCGCTTGCCCCAGAGTCGGAGCTTCACCAGGTCACGCAGCATCCGGGGGCCGTCGCGCATCAAAACGACCTTCGATCCCTCTTGGTGCGACCAGCGAATCGGCACCTCGGCAATTGGGTGCCCGAGGTCGCGCGCGATGATGAGGCTTTCAAAGTCGAAGCCGAATCCGTCCAACTTACACCGAGAAAAGATGTCGCGAGCAACATCTTGCCGGAACAACTTGAACCCACATTGGGTGTCATCGATCCCCCGAACCGCGAGCATCTGGACCAGTTTGTTGAACAAGCGACCGAGCATCTCACGATGCCAAGGCTGACGGATCTCCAGCGTGCTTTCTTTCAGCGGCCGGGAGCCAATCGCCACCACGGCTCCCTTCTGAACCGCGGCCCAGAGTTTGTCGATTTCTTCAATCGGCGCAGCGAGATCGGCGTCGGAAAAGAGAAGGTATTCCGCCTCAACCTCCATCATTCCTCGGCGAACCACGAAGCCTTTGCCTCGATTTGGTCGAGAAGCGATCAGCGAGAACTCGGGGTGCGATTGAGCGAACTCTTGAACCAGAGCCTCGGTGCCGTCTGAGCTGCCATCGCTGATCACCACGACCGACCAGGTCATCGGCCACTGCGGTTCTCGGGACGAAAAGAATTCGTTGATCCGCTCGAGGGTGGGCCGAAGCCGGGCTTCTTCGTTATAGGCCGGGATGATCACGGCAAGGTTCGGCCGGTTCAATGCGGGGCGATTCTACCCGGCGCGCTGGCCGCGCGGCTCACTTACCCCGAGCGTTCAGGTCTTGCAAAACACCTTGCAAGGCGCCGCTCGACTGATTCCATCCAATCCGCTGCATGTGCTTGGTGTAAAGCTCGTCGTAGACGTTCTTTTTCTCGATCATGAACACGGTTGAGAGGGGTCGCGTGGTTGAAACCTTGTACTTGCCTCGGTAATAGAGCATCGTCGATCCGCCGCCATCCAGCGAAACCGCATCGACCGCGCCGCGCGACTTCAGCGCGCCGGCGAGCTGGCTCAGAGTCACGGAACTCGTGGTCGCGACCATCACGAGCTTGCCCTTCTCGGTCAGACCCACAGCGGTTCGGGCTGCGCTCCCCCAGATCCGGGAGTCGCGGAAGCCTTGAGATCGTGGGTCGGGGCAGACTTTGCCCTTCCGCAGAATCCGAACCATGCCGCGCAGGGCGTGGCGGTATGGGAAGTAGTCGACGGCTTTCTTGACCGGCGCATCGAATATTGAGACCTTGCCGAACCAGTCCACCGCCAGCACCGAGCCTCGGTATCCAGTAGCTTCCTTCTGACCGTTCACGATCACATCGGCCACTGGCTGCTGATTCTCCCAAGCGAAAAAGGTGCCGGTGATCGCGGCAATCGGCTGGACTTCCTGGGCCGTCGCGCTGAAGGATCGAAGGCGGGGGTTGTAGTAGGTGGTCGCGGCGATATCGCTGCGGCTCATATCCACATGGATGGCGTGGTAGTAAGCCTTGCCGCTCTTGAACGTCGTGTGGGCGGTCGGCCCGGTCGGGGCCTGGGCCACCGTTGAGGATGCAGCTGCCATGCCTAGCACCAACGTGCCGAGGGCGACGAGCCCTTTTGAGTGCGAATAGCTTTGCGTACGATCCATCACGGTCACCTTAAGTAAAAAGAAGTCCCAACGTACCCGTTTGACGGCAGAAAGGCAACCCTCGCACCTGGTTATTGTGCGTGTTCTCCTCTTGATCATCGGGCGCGAGAAAACGACTCTCTACCGCCCGACCAACTTCGCAGGTTCCCAAAGTATACAAAAAAGTCATTATTTTGGGAGATACAGTTTTGCGGGGTTTTTCGCGCAATTTGCCTGAAATTGACCCGGAATCCGGCCTTTTGAGTTGACAGCGGTGCTTCGGACCGCCTATCTTAACCAGACGTCTATGACGACCGACCCTCCTGAATGTACGGAGACCCTGACTCGGCAGCCCGATATGCCGCCATCCGATAGGAACAGCGCCTCGCCCGGAGGCGTGGTCGTCCCCAATCTTTTTAAGAAGCTTGCCGTCGCTTCGCTCCTCTATACGATCTTTGTCGTGATCTTCGGCGCGTTCGTTCGGGCAGGCCTCCACGGCGATGGATGCGGAACTTCCTGGCCGATCTGCAACGGTCAAGTTGTCCCGCTCAACGCTGGTCTGACTACTTACGTCGAATTTACGCACCGTGTTACAAGCGGCTTGCTTTTGCTGGGTGTCATGGGAATGGCGTTCTGGGCGCGCAAACTCTTTCCCCACGCCCATGAGATCGCTCAGCACAAGGCGATCCGCCAGGCCACGGCCTGGACAATGATCTTCGTGTTCGTCTCCGCCATCATCGGGGCGATTCTGGTTATCAACTCGTTTGTGACGCAGGATAAATCGCTCGGACGGGCGATCACGATGCCTCTTCACCTGGTCAACACGTTCCTGTTGATCGGCGCACAGGGCTTGTTGGTTTTCTTCACCCGGGGCGGATCGAAACCGACCTTCGCCGGGCAAGGCGGCACTGGTACCGCGATCAAGGTTGCCATGGGCGGCCTGTTCCTTCTCGGAATGACCGGGGCGATCTCCGCGATGGGCAAGACCGCGTTCGCCGGTGAGCTCGCGGTGACGAATGGGTTGCTCGACCGCGTGAACATGCACGTCGGCGAGTCCGCTCACTGGATTTTGCGCGGTGGTGTTCTCCACCCGCTGATGGCGATGTCGGTCGGGTTGCTGGTCGTGTTCTGCTGCCGACTGGTTTCGGAACGACGCCCGAAAGCCGAGGTCAAGTATTGGTCGAACATGGTGCTCGGCCTCTACGTCGTGCAAATGGTCTTCGGGGTGGCCAACCTAGTTCTCAGCGCGCCGCTTTGGATGCAGCTCGTACACCTTGCGCTGGCTCTGGCAAACTGGCTCAGCCTGGTGATGCTTGCCGCGGTGGCTCTCCACCGAGACTACGCCGTTTTTGCGGATGATGCCGAAGCAAATGCTCGGTCGCTCTCTGCCCCCAAGCTTGGCCCGATGGCGACGGTGAAGGCGTATATTGCTCTCACCAAGCCCCGCGTGATTTCTCTCCTCCTGTTCACCACGGTTGCGGCGATGTTCATTGCCACTGGCACGGCGCCGTCTCTGGGATTGGTTCTGCTCGTCTGTCTGGGCGGATACATGTCGGCAGGAGCGGCGAACACCTACAACATGGTCATCGAGCGCGACCTCGATGTCGCCATGGAGCGCACGGCGAGCCGCCCGACGGTGACCCACGCGATCTCCAACCGCGCTGCGCTCACTTTCGCCACCATCATGGCGGTCGGGAGCTTTGCGATGCTCTGGATCGGGGCGCACCCTCTCGCGGCCTGGATGGCTCTGTGTGGTCTGCTGTGCTACGTGTTCGTGTACACCCTGTGGCTCAAGCGACGCACTTGGCACAACATCGTCATCGGTGGCGCTGCGGGTGCCTTCCCGCCGCTGGTGGGATATGCCGCCGTCACGGGCGAGCTGAGTCCGCTGGCGTGGTTCCTTTTTGCTCTCATCTTCACCTGGACTCCGGTTCACTTCTGGGCTTTGGCGCTGCTGATCAAAGATGATTACGCCAAGGCAGGAGTGCCGATGCTCCCTGTGGTCAAGGGCGAGCAGGTCACGGTCGTGCAGATCACGCTGTATGCGGTCATCACGACCCTGCTCTGCTTCCTCCCGGTCGTCCAGCGCGAGGCCGGACTTGTGTACCTATTGGGCTCCGTGATCCTTAATGCAGGATTGCTCGCCCAAAGTGCTGCACTCATGCGCAATACGAGCCGCGAGAAAGCGCGCTCTCTGTTCAAGTTTTCAATGGTCTACCTTGCTCTGATCTTTGTGGTCATCGCAGTAGACCGGGTCTGGACCGCATGAAATCTCTACGAAAGTTTCAAGTTTCCGAGCCTGACAAACTCGGACACAATATGCAACCATTTGAGGCCAAGTAAGGTATGGGACAACTTTTTAAGCCGTACGCCAATACGATCGCGAGCGCCAGTCTTTTTCTGGGGGCTGCGCTGCCGCTCGTTGCCATCGTGACCGGGTCGCTCATCACGCGCGGACCCGCAAACACGAAGACGCACGTGCCGATCGATCAGCCTGTGCCGTTTAGCCACAAGCACCACGTCAAGGAGCTCGGAATCGACTGCCGCTACTGCCACACCACCGTGGAAGAGCAAGCGCATGCTTCCGTGCCTTCGACCGAAGTGTGTATGTCGTGCCACTCGCAGATCTGGACAAACTCACCCATGATCGAGCCGGTGCGCGATAGCTACAAGACCGGCAAGCCGATCAAGTGGGCCAAGGTCAACGCGATCCCCGACTTCGTTTACTTCGACCACTCGATCCACATTGATCGAGGAATCAGCTGCAACACCTGCCACGGCGCCGTGCAGGAAATGCCGATCACGTGGAAGGGTCAAGCCTTCAGCATGGCGTGGTGTCTCGACTGCCACAAGAACCCGGGCAAGTACTCGCTGGACGTGAAGCCCCGAGGCGCAGAGGATCACGACCACGATCATGCCAACACCCTCACCCCGCGCGAACAGATCTTTGAACTCTACAAGAAGATTGCTGCCGGAGCCCCCCTGACGCCGACGGAGCACGAGATCGCCAAGGGCGGCACTCAGCACCTTCCCGATGACGAAATCCACGCTGGCGTGAAGCGCATGAAGGAAGAAGGGGTCAACGTGTCACAGCTCGCCGACTGCTGGGTGTGCCACCGCTAAGTTCACGATTTACACGACCGAGAGGATCCGCAGAGAGATACATGGGACAAGACGCAAAGAACGGCCTGGCACCTGAAGCAGGTACCAGTAACGTACGGTTTTACAAGAGCCCGGAGCATTTTGCCGCTCCGGAGATTGTCGAGCCGTGGATTGAAGACGAATTCCCCCATCGCAAGAGCATTCCGGAGGTCAACCGCCGGGACATGCTCAAAATGATGGGCGGAGCCGCGCTCCTGGCAGGCCTGGGAGGCTGCCGATTCCAGCCGCAGCGCAAGATTGTCCCGTTTGTGCAGCAGCCGGAAGATGCGGTCTCGGGCGCCCACAAGCTCTTTGCGAGCTCCACCGTGAAGGATGGCTTCCATATCGGCGTTCTCGTCGATCAAGTCGATGGTCGTCCGGTGCGTGTGGACGGAAACCCTCTGCACGCCGCCAGCGGCGGTCGTCTGGATTCCCGCACCATGGCGGAGATCCTGAACCTCTACGATCCGGATCGTCTCAAGACTCCCGAGTACCGTGGCACTCCGTTTAGCTGGAACCGCGCCCTCACCGAAATCGAGGCGACTCTTGCCGCTTCGGTGAACGGAACCGGTGTCCGGGTGCTTTCCGAAACGGTGAACTCGCCGACGCTTGCCCGGCTCATCACCAAGCTCAAGGCAAAGTATCCCGAGCTTCAATGGCATCAATATGAGCCGGTGAATGGCGACAACGCCCGCGAGGGTGCGATTCTTGCTTACGGCGAGGATCGTCTGACGCGCTACGATTTCACCAAGGCGGATGTGGTGGTTTCGCTCGACGCCGACTTCCTCCAAGAAGGCCCGATGAGCGTGGCTTACAGCCAAGCCATCGCAAGCCGACGAATCCCGACGGATGCGGCTGAGATGTCGCGCATCTATGCGGTGGAATCCCGGCCGACGACCATTGGAATCTCTGCTGACCATCGCGCGCGGATCAAACCGAGCGAAGCATTCGCCTTCGTGATGGCTCTCGCCGCAAAGCTCGGTGTTCCTGGTCCGGTGACCGCGAGCCTTCCCGCTTCGGTCGACCAGAAGTTCTTCGAGGCGCTGGCTTCGGACATGGCGGAAAAGCGCACTGGCGCGGTCATCGTTCCGGGCGATCACCTGCCTGCTGCTGTACATGCCGCGTGCCATGCGGTCAATGCCTTCCTTGGCGGCCCGGTGATGGCGTCGGCGAATCCTCTGCCGATGCCGGTCAACCACGGCAAGAGCCTCAAGGATCTCGTGGATGCGATGAGCGCAGGCACCGTGGAAATGGTGCTGATCCTCGGCGGGAACCCGGTCTACACCGCTCCTGCGGATCTCAAGTTTGCTGAGGCGCTGGCCAAGGTCAAAGGGGCTAAGGTCAGCCTGAGCACTCACTTTGACGAGACCTGCGAAGTCACGGACTACCAACTCCCGATGGCCCACTTCTTGGAAGCCTGGGGAGACGGCATCGCGTACGACGGCACGATTTCGATCACCCAGCCGCTCATCGAGCCCCTCTACGAAGGTCGCTCGGTGCTGGAAGTGATGGACAAGCTGGTCGGCGAGGATGGCGAAACCCGCCGCCTCGTCATGGAAACCCACGCGGGATCCAACACGAAGCGCTGGAAGGAACTCGTCGCGAGAGGTGTCGTTCCGCCAGCCCAGGTGGCTCAGATGGCCCAAGAGGAAGCGCCTGCTCTCACGGCCAATCTCCTCGGCTCGCTGAGCGTGCCTCAAGCGGGATCGGGCCTCGAACTCCTCGTTCTCCCCGACCCGTGCGTCCACGACGGTCGCCACGCCAACAACAACTGGCTGCAAGAAACGCCGAAGCCGATCACCAATCTCACCTGGGACAACGCGCTCCTGGTGAGCAAGGCCACGGCGGACAAGCTTGGCGTCGTGGCTCCCTACGACAAGAAGTTCGGCCCGACTCCGATCCCCTACTACGGCAAGGCCGACATGGTCGAGGTGACGGCGAACGGTCAAACCCTTGAGGTTCCCGTCTGGGTCAACATGGGCCAGGCCGATGATGTTCTCATTCTCACGATGGGCTACGGTCGATCCCGAGGCGGCGAATTCGCCACTAAGCGAGATGAGGCCTCCGGCGGCGGATTCAACGCCAACGTGCTCCGCAGCTCGGCGAACCCGGTCTGGATCAGTGGCGTGCAGGTGAAGAAAACCGGCAAGGAATACGTCCTCGCCAACACCCAGCACCACAACACCATCGACTTCAAGGTCGAAGACCGAGATCGTCACTTGCTCAAAGAGACCACGCCGGAAATGCTTGCGAAGGGTCTGCCATTCGGTGAGCATGGCGATGGTCACTACGATCCCTACAAGGACGATCCGAAGGCCGCCCAGAAGAAGGACTTCGGTGAGTTCGGCAAGAAGCCGGATATCACCATG
Organism: Armatimonadota bacterium; assembly: GCA_020161505.1. Lineage (GTDB taxonomy): Bacteria > Armatimonadota > Fimbriimonadia > Fimbriimonadales > Fimbriimonadaceae > UphvI-Ar2. The sequence continues at coordinate 172,680 of JAIUNY010000004.1, forward strand.
TATCCGGGCCAAGACTTCGCCGCGAATCCGGAAGCCAACTATCAATGGGCGATGACCATCGACCTGAGCCTCTGCACGGGATGCAACGCCTGTGTCACGGCTTGCCAGGCCGAAAACAACATCCCGACGGTCGGCAAGGATCAAGTTCAGCGAGGCCGCGAGCTTCACTGGATGCGAGTGGATCGCTACTACAAGGGCGACGGCCAGAACCTGGATATGGACAATCCTCCGATCTATGTTCAGCCTGTGACCTGTATGCACTGCGAACAAGCCCCGTGCGAACCGGTTTGCCCAGTCGCGGCGACCGTTCACAGCCACGAAGGCCTGAACCAAATGGTCTACAACCGCTGTGTCGGAACCCGCTACTGCAGCAACAACTGCCCGTACAAGGTTCGACGCTATAACTTCTTCCACTACAGCCAACGCGCCGACCAAATCCCGGTGCTCAAGATGCTCCAGAACCCCGAGGTGACGGTGCGCTATCGCGGCGTGATGGAGAAGTGCACTTACTGCGTGCAGCGCATCAACAAGGCGCGCATCACGGCGAAGAAGCAAGACCGCGAGATCGCCGACGGCGAAGTCGTGGTGGCATGCCAAAGCGCTTGCCCCAGCAATGCCATCGTTTTCGGCGACATGCGACGACCGGCCAATGCGGTCGCGAAGAGCCGAGCCGATCAACGCAACTATCTGTTGCTCGAAGAACTCAACACCCGGCCGAGAACCACGTATCTCAGCCGCGTCCGCAATCCCCATCCGAGTCTGGCTGCAGCTCACAAGGAGGGTCACTAATCCATGGCTGATACGCGCATCGATCCTGATCTTCTGATTGGGGAACATACCAACCGCTCGCTGGATGCCACGATCGGCGACATCGTGCTGGATCAATCCACGCACAACTATCCTCAGGTGAAGACTCCGGTCAAAGGCTTCTTCACCAGCCCGTGGCAGATCATGTTCGGCGTCGGCTTCTTGCTGCTGAACGTGCTGCTTCTCTCGCTCACCATGCTCATCTGGAATGGCATCGGTGTGTGGGGGAACAACCAACCGGTCGGCTGGGGCTTCGACATTGTCAACTTCGTTTGGTGGATCGGTATCGGCCACGCGGGAACCCTGATCTCAGCGGTTCTGCTGCTGCTGCGTCAAAAGTGGCGCAACTCAATCAACCGATTTGCCGAAGCGATGACGATCTTCGCCGTCATGTGCGCGGGTCTCTATCCGCTTCTGCACACGGGCCGACCTTGGGTCGCCTACTGGCTGTTCCCGTATCCGAACTGGCTCGCCATGTGGCCCCAGTTCCGCAGCCCGCTGGTGTGGGACGTCTTTGCCGTCAGCACCTACATGACCGTCTCGATCCTGTTCTGGTACGTCGGTCTGGTTCCTGACTTCGCGACTCTGCGCGACCGAGCTAAGAGCCGCACCGCGCAGGTGATCTACGGTGGACTCAGCATGGGATGGCGCGGGAGTGCCAAGCACTGGCACCGGTACGAGCATGCCTCGCTGATCCTCGCCGGTCTCTCGACCCCGCTCGTTCTCTCGGTCCACACCATCGTGTCTTATGACTTTGCGATGGGTATCGTGCCGGGCTGGAACGTCACGGTCTTCCCGCCATACTTCGTCGCTGGCGCCGTGTTCGCCGGATTTGCGATGGTCATCACCTTCGCGATTCCTCTGCGCAAGTGGTACAAGCTCGAGAACCTCATCACGATGAAGCACTTCGACTGGATGGCGAAAGTCATGCTGGCGACAGGCCTCATCGTGTTCTACGGCTACTGCCTGGAAGTCTTCTACGCTTACTACAGCGGAGTTCCGTTCGAGACGGCTCTGCTCCACAACCGGATTGCACTCACCGAGGCTCCGTATAGCTGGGCGTTCTGGCTGCTGATCATCTTCAACGGCATCATTCCACAGGTTCTGTGGTCGCCGAAGTTGCGTGGCAACCTCACGGTTCTCATGCTGGTCTCCACGAGCATCAGCATTGGTATGTGGTTCGAGCGGTACGTGATCATCCCGATCTCGCTGACCCGCGACTATGTGCCGGGAGCCTTCGGCTTCTACTCGCCGACCCTGTGGGACTTCGGATTCTTCCTGGGCACCATCGGACTGTTCATCTTCCTGATGTTCCTCTTCGTCCGATTCCTGCCTCTGATCAACATCTTTGAAATGAAGGAGTTGCTGCACCAAATGCACGATTCGAATGGCCACACAAATGGTCATGCGGCTCATGCCACCGCATCTGCCACGTCGGCTCATGCTGACGAGGAGGAGAAGAACTGATGTCGCACGGACGAGACAATTCATCCAAGCCTTACGGCGTCGTCGCGGAATTCGAGACGTCCGAAGAGCTGATCGAAGCCGCGAAGGCGGCGCGAGCTGCCGGATACAAGGACATCGACGGCTATTCACCGATTCCTGTGCACGGTCTGACCGATGCCATGGAATGGAAAGACGACAAGCTTGGCTGGGTGGTCTTCATCCACGGCGTCGGAGGGTTCCTTGCGGGCTATCTGCTCCAATGGTGGACGAGCCAAGGCATCAACGTGAGCAACACGGCGCTGCAAGTCAACGGATTGCTGCCGTATCCGCACAACGTGGGCGGCAAGCCGCTGTTCAGCATCCCCGCGTTCTTCCCACCGGCTTATGAGCTGACGATCCTGTTCGCGGCGTTCGGCGCAGTGTTCGGAATGTTCGCATTCAACGGTCTGCCGAAGCCGCACCACCCGATCTTCAACGCCGCCGCGATGACTCGGGCGAGCAGTGATCGCTATGTGCTCTGCGTCGAAGCGACCGATCCACGCTACGACGAGGATGCGATCGAGACCTTCCTTCACTCGCTCAAACCCCTGAGTGTCGAGCGTGTGATGACCTCGGAGGGCTACTAATCTTATGAAATCGACTCAAGTACTCATGGTGCTCGGAGCCGGACTCCTGATGAGTGGATGCCACCTCGATATGGTCATCCAGCCGAAGGTGAAGTCTCAAAGCGAAAACGATTTCTTCGCCGACGGCAAGGGCACGCGGCTTCCCGTTGAGGGCGCGGTGGAATACGGCAAGCCGAAGACGGACTCTGCCTTCTATACCGGCTACAACGAATCCGGACAGCTCGTGAGCGAGATGCCGGTGAAGGTCGATGAGCGATTGATCAAGCGCGGCAAGGAGCGATTCGAAATCTTCTGCTCCCACTGCCACGGCGATCTCGGCGATGGTCAAGGCATGATCGCTCAACGCGGTTTTGCGCTTGCGCGACCGGTGGGGAACTATCACACCCAGCGGCTTCGCGATATGCCCGTCGGACACTACTTTGATGTCATCACCAACGGCTACGGCACGATGTACGGACACGCTTCGCGCATCAAGCCGCTCGACCGCTGGGCGATTGCCAGCTACATTCGCGTGTTGCAGTTCAGCCAAGCCGCCAACCCCAACGATCTCGATGCCGACACCCGCAAGGCGCTCGGTTTGAGCGGATCGGGGACGGGCAGCGGGGTGCTCTTCAAGACCGCGACCTCTGCTCCGGCAGCTCCGGCACAGGTGCCAGCGCAACCGGCTCCGGCCACGACTCAGGAGGAATCCCGATGAGCCACGAATCCACGACGATGAACCACGACGCGCCGATGACGAAGATCAACACGACCTTCGCCACCCTCGGCGGGGTCTGCTTGGTTGCCGGTGGCGGTGCTCTGGCAGCGGGGCTTTCCGGAGGTTTTGATCTCAAAACCCTCGGCCCCTCGTTCCTCTACGGTCTGATGTTCTGGCTGCTTCTCACCATCGGATGCTTCGGTCTGATGCTCCTGTTCCACACGACTCGTGGACGCTGGGGTACCCCGATCCTGCGTGTGTTTGAAGCAGGTTCGAACCCGATCATGATGGTCTTTATGTTCGCGCTCGTGATGATCGCGGCGACGATCTTCAAGGATCCTCTCTACGGCAAGTGGATCAACGCGAGCCCGATGGACTTGATCGTTCAGCGCAAGGCTGCGTACCTGAACTATAACTTTTTCCTCGTTCGACAAGTGATCTACTTCGTGGTACTGGCGTTGATCGGTCACCTGCTGATCACCTGGACGAAGCGAGAAGAGGCGACCGGTGACAAAGCCTGGAGCGACAAGCGAAACAATCTCGCTGCGCCGGGGCTCGTGATCTTCTTTTTGATCTTCACTTTCATGATCACGGACGTGCTCATGTCGGTCGATCCTCACTGGTATTCAACGGTCTGGGGCGTGCTCTTCGCGGTTGGTGGCGCTCTCGGAGCGATGGCTCTGGCGACAATCATCGCGGTGAGTCAGCGCAACAAGGCTCCTTATGCCGGCAAGATCGACAACTTGATGACGAAGGACTTCGGCAACTTCCTGCTGATGCTGACCATGCTGTGGGCGTACCTCAGCTTCAGCCAACTCCTCATCATCTGGTCTGGCAACCTCAAGGAGTTCATTCCTTACTACCTCGCCCGTATCCGAGGCGGATGGAGCACGATCGGCGGCGTTCTCATCGTCACCCAGTTCCTCCTGCCGTTCCTGCTTCTTCTCTCGCCGAGGCTGAAGCGGACGCCGAGCCTGCTCATCACGATCTGTATCGTGATCCTGGCAAGCCGCGTGCTGGATATGCACTGGTTGGTGTCGCCTTACTTCAACATTAACTTCGCGCCGACGCTCAGCGATGTCGGATTCCTCCTGGCGATTGGGGGTCTCTGGATGCTGATCTTCAGCGCGGGTCTCAAGTCTTCGAAGCTGGTGGTCGCAAGCCACCCCTACGAAACCTTCTCCGGAAAGGAGGCAGAAGCCCATGTCTGATCACCACGACGAGAATCCGATGGAAGGGCGCGACCTCGACGTCCTTCAGGAACTTGGATACGAACCCACTGACCAGACGGCGGAAAGCCCGGTTGGTAAGTTCACCCTTTGGTTCTTCGGCTTTGTGTTTGTCATGGCGGGCCTGGCCTTCCTCTTCCAAACCGCCGTTGACCGCGTGCCCGGGCTCAAGTTCAATCAAGAGCGGCCCGTCCGCCGGGTGCTACCGCCGGAGGGAACTCCTCTTCTGCAATCCAACGCGACGGCGCAGAAGGATATGATCAACTTGAAGAAGGAGAACTGGGAGAAAATGCACAAGACCGAACTTCAGCGAGGCGGAGCCAGTGCCGTGATTCCTGTGGATAAGGCTCTGGAGATCGTGGCTCAACGCGGGCTTCCGACCGCCGCCAACGCCAAGTCCATGGAGGAGCTCTCGAAGTAATGCGAAAGCTTCTTGGCACTCTCCTGGCGACCCTCAGCCTGGTTGCCCTCGGAACGGCGCAGTTCTACTCGCCGCCGAAGGGGGTCGTGCCTGGATCTGGACGAATTCCGTCCGCCGCCCCTGCGTCGATCCGAATCGACCAACGCCTCGGAATGGTGGTGAGCCCGGACATCGAATTCACCGACTCCTCAGGGCAAAAGAAGACCACCGGAGAACTCTTCTCCAAGCGCCCGGCTATCCTGCTGATGGTGTTCTATAAGTGCACGGGTGTGTGCACGATTGAACTCCAAAACCTGCAAAAAACCCTGCGCGGGCTGAAGAAGGACGACGTTGGCGAACTCTACGATCTCGTTGTGGTCTCCATCGACCCGGACGAGACTCCTGAACTTGCCACGATCAAGAAGGAAGAGTTCTTGAAAGTCTATGACCGAGAGGGCGCCGAGAAAGGCATGCACTTCATGGTCGGCGACAAGAAGAATATCGACCGTCTGGCCGACGAAGTCGGATTCCGGTTCTACCAGGATCCGGAGAGCCTGGCGATCACCCACCCGGCCGGAATCATGGTGATTTCGCCGCAACGCATGGTCACCCGATATTTCCTCGATCAGGAATATCAGGCGCGCCCCCTGCTCGAATCTTTGAAAGATGCTCGCGATGAGAAAGTCGGCGTTCGAGATGATCGCCCCTTCTTTATGGCCTGCATCAACGTCGATCCTCTGACCGGTCAACGGTCTCTGAACGTGATGAACACGGTGAAAACGGGCTTCGTGGCCACCGTGATCGTGCTGCTTGCCTCCATCATCCTGATGAACCGCAATCCTAAATACAAGCGTGTGCCGCTCAACAAAGAGACGGCCGACCTCGATCCGAATGGCCAAGCCACGGAGGAGAAGAACTAATGGGCTGGGGTCCTTTCCAATTCCAATTCATGCCGGATCAGGCGTCTGAGCACGCCGCTCGGTATGACCTGCTGTTCGGAACCATTACCCTGCTGACCCTGATCTTCACGGTTGTGGTGTCGACCATGGTCATCTTCTTCGCCTATCGCTACAAGCGCGGGACGAAGCGCGATCGACGCAACATCGTGACCCACAACACCGCCATGGAGCTGGTGTGGATGGGCGTGCCGCTCGTCCTCGCTCTCGGCATCTTCGCCTGGAGCGCCAAGAACTTCATCGACGTCCGCACGATGCCGAAGGATGGGCTCGAGATCTTTGTGATCGGGAAGCAGTGGATGTGGCACTTCCAGCACCCAGATGGGACACGCGAGAACAACGAACTTCACGTTCCCGTCGGGCGACCGGTCAAGCTGACGATGATCAGCCAAGACGTGATCCACGCGATGTATCTGCCGGAAATGCGCGCGCAGTACCACGTGGTTCCCGGACGCTATACCGAACTCCAATTCACCCCGACCAAGCCAGGGAAGTACAAGATTCTCTGCGGGATGCACTGCGGAACGCAGCACTCCGAAATGGTCGGTCAACTCATCGTGCTCAACGATCGCGAATGGGCTCAGTGGCTGGAGAAGGACGGCAACCGATTCAAAGATACGCCGCTCAACATGGTCGAAGCGGGTGCGCAGATTTGGCAAGACAAAGCTTGCTTCAACTGCCACACCGGAGTGGACAATCCTCGCGCACCAACGCTCGTCGGCTTGATGGGTAAGACCCGCAAGATGAGCGATGGCAGCAGCGTGGTTGCCGACCGCGACTACGTCCGCGAATCGATCGTGATGCCCCACAACCGAACCACGGCTGGCTACAAACAAACGATGCCGATCTACGGTGGTCACCTGACGGAGATCCAAGTTCTCCAGTTGGCGGAATACATCAAGACTCTGACCGCAAGCACCGGTGAGTATCAACGCACCGATGTGAAGCGCAATGAGGTCGGCAGCAACGCCAACAAATCCAATGTCGATATCGCGAACACCAGCGAAAGTGCTGGCAACGCGCAGTTCCGATCCTCGGAGGTTCCAGCTCGATGAGCGCAACACTGATTGAACAGGGCACGCAAGAGCCCGGGTTCAAGAGAAATTATCTCAATACTGATCACACCATTAAGTCGTGGCTGCTGACGGTCGACCACAAGCGAATCGGGGTGCTCTACCTCATCGCGGTCACCTTCTTCTTCTTCCTCGGATCCATTGCTGCCGCGATGATCCGATACGAACTCACCAGCCCGCACGGAATCCTGCTCAGCTCAGAGGTCTACAACAAGACCTTCTCGGCTCACGGAATCCTGATGGTGTTCCAGTTCCTTGTTGTCGCGATTCCTGCGGTGCTCGGAAACTTCCTCCTGCCGATCATGATCGGGGCCAGGGATATGGCCTTCCCCCGACTCAACTTGTTGAGTTGGTACATGTTCATGGTGGGCGGCTCGCTCATCCTGCTCTCGTTCGCGATGGGCGGTGTGGATGCCGGCTGGACGTTCTACGTGCCCCTTTCGACGATTAGCCAGACCCAGATCTCGATCTGCTTGGTCGGCATCTTCATCACGGGCTTCTCCTCCATCTTCACGGCGGTGAACTTCATCGCCACGATCCACAAGATGCGGGCACCGGGCATGACCTGGTTCCGACTTCCGCTCTACGTGTGGTCGCACTATTCCACCGCGCTGGTCATCCTGCTCGGTACCCCAGTTGTCGCCATCACCCTCTTCCTTGTTGTTGTCGAACGAACCTTCGGATTCGGCGTCTTCAGCGCGGAACTGGGCGGAGACCCGGTGCTCTTCCAGCACCTTTTCTGGTTCTATAGCCACCCGGCGGTCTACATCATGATCCTGCCGGCGTTTGGTGTCATCAGCGAAATCATCACGTGCTTCAGCCGACGACCGATCTTCGGCTACAAGTTCATCGCGTTCAGCTCGCTGGCGATTGCCTTCCTTGGCTTCTTGGTCTGGGGACACCACATGTTCATCTCCAGCCAGTCGGTGTTCCAGGGCGTGATCTTCTCGCTCATCAGCTTCATCTTGGCCGTGCCCAGCGCGATCAAGGTGTTCAACTGGACGGCGACGATGTATAAGGGCTCCGTACACTTCAGCACGCCGATGCTTTATGCACTCGGCTTCCTCGGGCTGTTCATCATTGGTGGTCTCACCGGTCTGTTCCTCGCCTCGCTGGATACCGACGTTCACCTCACGGGCACCTACTTCATCGTGGCCCACTTCCACTACGTCATGGTCGGCGGAACGATCTTGGCGTACCTGGGAGGCATCCACTTCTGGTGGCCCAAGATGTTCGGCCGAACCTACTCGGAAACGTGGGGTCGCCTCAGCGCGATCGTCATTTTCGCCGGGTTTAACATCACGTTCTTCCCGCAGTTCATGGTGGGCTATCTCGGCATGCCGCGACGCTACCACTACTACTACACCGAACCCTCGTGGCAGTTCTATCACATCCTGTCCACGGCGGGATCGACGGTGCTGGGCGTTGGCTTCTTGATGCCGGCGATCTATCTGACCTACAGTCTGTTCAAGGGCAAGCCGTGCGGGCCGAACCCCTGGGGAGCGAAGGGTCTGGAGTGGGAGCACTGCGATTCGCCGCCCATCACGGAAAACTTTGCCGAGCCGATTCTGGTGATGGACAACGTTTACAACTACGATCCGGCTGCGGACAGCGCGAAGTACGAAAACGAGGAAGTTGACATGCTCGGAGGTCGAAGCTAATGGCGCACGCACATCCCGCCCACGAAGGGCCGGAAGTCTACTTCCAGTACGAATCGCTGGATCAGCAGCAGGAAAGCTACACCCTCGGGATGTGGGCGTTCCTGGTCACCGAAGTCATGTTCTTCGGAGCGCTGTTCCTCATCTACACGCTTTACCGGATGAAGTTCCACGAAGACTTCTTCCTGGCCCACGAGCAGTTGAACTGGAAGATGGGCGGCCTCAACACGGTCATCCTGCTCACCAGTTCGATGACGGTCGCCCTGGCGGTGCACTTTGCTCAAAAGGGCAAGAAGGCCGCCCAGTTGACATGCCTCGGCGTGACCTTGCTCTGCGCGTTCGGATTCCTTGTCGTGAAGACTTGGGAGTACGGTGCAAAGGGCGACCACCACCTCTATCCAAACTGGACGTTTAGCTACGGCCACGAAGAAGGGAAGGAGCATAAGGTGAAGAGCTTCTGGGACGACACCCTGCCGCAAGCCCTCCACATCGAGAAGAAGGAGATGCACGGCAACCCTGAGCGGGCGAAGCTGTTCTTCAGCATTTACTTCACCCTCACCGGTCTCCACGGGCTCCACGTGGTCATTGGCATCATCGCGATCACCAGCCTGATGATTTTAATCTGGCGGAATTCGTCGCTCATCACTGACTATGTGCCGACCGAGCTTGTTGGGCTCTACTGGCACTTTGTTGACTTAGTCTGGATATTCCTGTATCCCCTGCTCTATTTGATCCCGCGATAAAGGCACCTGAACGATGGCTCACGATACTACACACGATCACGACCTGAGTCCCGGCGGGGCTCACTCGCATCACATCCTGCCGCAGGGCACGATTTTCCTCGTGTTCGGCGCGCTGATGACCCTGATGGTCATCACGATTGGTGCCGCCTTCTTGGTGCCGGAACCGTTGCACAGCAACACGTTCTTCATGCAAACCTTGGCCATCGGCATTGCCGTGATCAAGGCGTACCTGGTTGTCACGTACTTCATGGGAGTCAAGATGGCTACGCGACTTGTCAAGATCTTCGCGATCGGTGGGTTCGTGTGGTTCTTCACGCTCTTCATCATGTTTGCTGACTACCTCACGCGGCCCTACGAGCCGGTTCCCGGTTGGGAAAACGTGCCCAGCTCCGCTCTCCCGCGCGCTACGGTGAAGGATCCCGAGTAAGGCTCCCCGGGTTCAGGGCCTTAGCCGCCTCCACTGGCTCAGTGGAGGCGGTTTGTTTTTTAGAAGGCGCTCTTCAGAACTCGAAAGGGCAAAATCGTGGGCATGCATCCTTCAGAGTTTGGGAGTGAGAATTAAGCCTTCGGCGGCTGATCGCTGAGCCGCCGGAGTTCGGACTCGATCCAGGCGAGCATTTCCTCACTGGTGGCATCGGGGCCGAATTGGCGGACGGTGCCCCAGCGGGCGGTGAGCCAAACAAACCCCGCCCACTTGGGCTTCATCAGGGGGTGGGGCATGAGCTTGTTTGTATTCTTGAGCCCGACGCAAATACAGGGCACCCCGGTTCGGCGAAGTAGCAACGTGGCACCCGGGCGGATCTCGATGAGGTTGCCATCGGGAGAGAGTTTGCCTTCGGGGAACATCATCACGGCATGGCCTCTTTCTAGGAGGTCGATTCCCGTGCGCAGGGCTTCTTTGTCCGAGCTCTCCTGACTCACCGGGAAGGCGCGAAACCACTTGAGAAACGGGCCGAGAACCGGCCAGTCGAACAGCTCGCGACGGGCCATGAAGTTGAGCAATCGTGGGCTCGCGACCTGGACTAAAACCGGATCCGTGTTCGACATGTGGTTGGCAAACACGAGCAAAGCCCCCTTTCTCGGCACGTTTTGGATGTCTTTTCGGCGCATAAACGCGCCAAAACACGCGAAAATCAGCCAGAAAATTGTCCGCAGCAGGGGATAAAGCACGCGCAGGCCGAGCGTGTGCTCAGGATCTGGCAGGCTGGTTCTGCGGGGGAGAGGCGCGGGCGAACTCATGGGGCGCGGTCTTCGTGGAGCTTCTTGATCGCGGCAGGATAGGCCTTCATCTCCAGCTCAATCACGCGCTGAGCCAAGCTGGCGGGGGTGTCATCGGGCCAAACAGGGCAGGGATACTGCAAGACCGGCGCCCCTTCGTCGTAATGCTCCGTCACAAAATGGACGGTGCAACCGCTTTCGGTTTCGCCCGCCGCGATCACAGCCTCGTGGACATGAGATCCGTACATGCCTTTGCCTCCAAACTTCGGCAGAAGCGCGGGATGAATGTTCAGAACGCGGTTCGGAAATGCATCAAGGACGAGGGTTGGCAGAAGGGTCATGTAGCCTGCGAGGCAGATGAGAGTGATCTTGTGTTCGACCAGGGTCTCCATGAGGTCCTCGGCGTAGGTTTCAGATTTGTACGGGAGAATCACGACGGGCACGTTGAGCGACCGCGCGGTCTCAACCGCCTGGGTGCCATTTTTGGGAGAGATCACGAGGTTCACGTCGGCGGGAATTTCCCCGCGCTGGGCGTGGTGGATCAGGGAGGTCAGGTTCGAGCCTCGGCCCTTGCTTCCGGTGAGGATTGCGACCGAGAACCGTGCAGACATGATCTCTCCAGTTTGACGTGTGGGGAGGCTTCCTCGCCAGGCGGGCCGGTGATAAACAGGAACCCCCGACTCGGAGAGAGTCGGGGGTTGATGAACGATCCGAAGGATCGAGCGATTACTTCTTGCGTCGCTTCAGAGCTGCGAGAGCGCCGAGGCCGAGCAGGGTCATCGTTGCCGGTTCCGGAACGACTTGGTAGTCCAGGCCGCTCAGGGTAGCGGTGTCGCCCCAGTTGGCGATGCTGCCGGTGAGGCTGTCGACTGCGCTATCGCTGCCGCCGCCACCGGTGGTGATGGCGTCGAACTTGAAGGTGTCGCCGACCGAGAGGCCGAGGCTCGCCAGACTCAGGGTGTAGCTATAGCTCTTGTTCGGGCCATCGATGACGAGGCCGGTTCCGGTTTGGGAAACTTGGCCCCAAGCCGTGCCGTTGTAGCTGTGCAGCTGGAACTCCGAAGAAGCGCCTGCATCAGCCCATCCAGCGATCCAGTGGCTTGCGCCGCCGGTCAGTTCGATCGGGCGAGCCCAGCCGTTGCCCGCGCCAGCGGTGCCGGTCGGGGTGCGGAGGATCACGCCATACTTGCCCCAGTTGGTGGCAACCGGATCGCCATCAAGCGTGAACTTGAAGGTGATGTCGGTGAGGGTGTTGGTGATCTGGAACGAAGTGATGTCGATGTGCGGGAACGGGTTGCCCGGCACGGCGACGTCGCCTTGAGGATCAGCGTAAATGGTGGCTTGGGCGGCGATCGCCATCAGCGAAAGAGAGAGAAGGCCGAGGCCCTTGAGGTTAACCATGTTTTTTGTTCTCCAATGAACGACTCGTGAGTAAGTCTTGTAAGGGCTCTACACGAGACCTATACAGTTGAGATTAATGTATCAGGTCCTGCAACCAAATCCAAGGGGTTCGGGACTGTAAAATTGCTAGATTGAATACGTATTCACGTATTCACGGCATCCATCACCCATATTCCTATCAGGAAGCCGCTGGTAAGGCTACCGGCGACCCTCCGAGCCCCATACACTTCCGCCTCCGTGGCTGGTGACAAAGGCATCGCGCCAGCGATGAATATCGCTCACCGTCGGGAGTTCGCGCGGTTTGCGGGCGTCTCGAGTTGGAAGAGCGGGGAAGGGTTTCCCAGGCAGGGTCTGATACCAATAGGCCACGCTCGCCATCTCCATGGTGAGGCAGTTGGCGTGACCATGCTCGATACTGGCCCGCAGTGATTCCTGGAATCGGATGGGATCGAGGTGATGGAATCGGTAGCAGTGGGTTCGACCGAACCAGCCCCACTTCGGTTCGTCGTTGTCGATTCCCGGGATTCGCGCCGTCCCGAAGCAGGGATGATCAAAACGCTCGTCAGGCGACCAGCTCTGATTGAAGTAGTCTTCGCTGCCTGTGCCGTGAAGCCCGGGCCAGTTTTCGCCATCAATCAAGAACATATCGTCGCCTTCGCCCCACCACATCGGGCCGGGATTAGCGTAGTAGGCGTTCACTCCTAGGAACTGGCCCTGACCGGTGGTGTCCATCCACAGATAGTTGTGGGCGTCGGTGGGATTCACCTCGTAGTCGTGGAGGAGTGACCACTCGTTCTCGCGCCCGCTCGGGTTGTCGGGGGAGGTGAGTTCTTGGTTGTACCAAGCATGGAAGAGCCCGGTCTCCTCGGGGAGGCTTGGAACCTCGTCGTAATCGACGTAAAAGTAGTAGCTCTTCACCGGATACTCGCTTTGGTTTTCGAGCGTGATGCGCGCATGTCGGAAAAAGGGCATGGGGAAGTAACTCACCAGGGCCTTGCCGCTGCGTGGCGCACACGCGAGCCACGGGCTGGAGAAGTTGTAGTTGAGTCCCCATCCATTTCCGAAGAAGTCTCCGACCGGGGCTTCGACACTGGGGTGTTCTTGCCCGTCCCAGTGAGCGCGCAGGATGAGATTGCGCTTCGTCAGGGGGTCATCGCAGTTGATCGTCATCCAGATATGGCGGATGACGCCGGGGCCGTCGGCATCGAGGAGCGTGAGGGTTTCACCTGGCGCAATCGACACCCAGTCGGCGTTTCCACCGGTGCGGTCGTAGCTCGAAGCGCGACGATTTCGGGAGGGGCGCAGGGTGGCAATCTCAAGGCCGTGAGGGGTGGACATGAAGTCAGTTTAGTCCGGCGGGCGGACAAAAGTGACCCTCATTTCAGCATCATTTCAAACGAACCGTCCCAGTTTTCGGCGGGAGGGTCTTGGGTGTATTTGAGACACCTGGCATGGAGGATCGATGCCGGGCCGTCATTAGGTCGCAGGGCCAGGACATCGTCGTAAATCTGAGCGGCGCGGACGAACTGTCGCTTGACATAGGTTCGGAAAGCGAGCTCGGTGAGCTCGGCGGCTTTGAGTTCATCTGGCGAGGCGCGGTCGAGCAAGCAGAGGGGCTCGTAGATCGCGACGGGCTCATCGCGGTTGACAACCTCGACAAGATCCACGATCCGCCAGAGGAAGACTTCGCCACTCTCGACCTTGGTTTGATCGCTTGCGAGGATGTGGGTGCGATAGAACTTATTGAGGCTCTGGAGACGGCTCGCCAGGTTCACCGAGTCGCCGATGACGGTGTAGTTCATCCGCTTGCGGCTGCCAACATTCCCGACCATGACGTCCCCGGTGGCGATGCCAAAGGAGGCACTCAGGACAGGCCGGCCTTGCTCCCGCCATTCGCTGTGGAGAGTTTCCAAGGCACCGATGCTTTGGAGAGCCGAGCGAACCGCCATGGTTGCATGGTCGGTGGTGATGATCGGGGCACCCCAGAAGGCCATGACATCGTCGCCGTTAAACTTGTCGAGAGTTCCTCCGTATTCGAGGACTTGAGCGCTCAGAACGTCGAGATATTCGGTGAGAACTTCGACGAGTTCCTCAGGCGGAAGCTGGTGGCTGAGACGGGTGAATCCGACGATGTCGCCGAAATAGGTGGTGATATGGCGTCTTTCTCCACCGAGCTTTGCCTCTTGTCCCGTGGAGATGAGGCTCCGTGCGTAGTCGGTGGGCACGAGTTTTTCCATGGACCGCAGCCCTGCTTTCAACGATTCAAAGGAGTCGCTGAGGATATCAATCTCTTGGATGTTGCTGCGTGGAACCTGACGTTCCTCGAAATCCAGAGCCCGGATGCGGTCGGTTTCTTGAGCGAGTTCTTGAAGCGGTTTCGCGACTCGGTTCGCAAGGAGCCAGGCGACCCCCACTCCCGTACCGATGGCGATGGCGGCAAAGCTGACGAAGAACAGCATCGTCTCGCGCGACCAATCGAGGAAGTCGCTTTGGGGAACAACCACGGCTAGGGCCCACATGGGGCGGCTCTCCCCGCTGACGGATCCGATTCCCATCAGGTAGGTCTCATTCTCGATCTTCCTGCGCGCTACCTGGAAGTCGGCAGGCTGCATGCGCGGCACGCTCGCGACCTCGATGGCAATGGATCGGAGAAGGAGGTCGCTTGATTTACTCAGCTCGACCATTTGTTCCTCGCCGGAGGTGAGAGTGAACATTCGATCCGGGTTGGGGTCGGCGATCAGGCTGGGCTCGCCGTCTTTGTTCTGCTCGAAGATGGAGGCAAAGCCTCGGTCGCTGACCTTTATCGAGCGGAGGAATAGGCTGAGATCGTTGAGGGTGAGGGTGACCGAGACCACACCGAGGAATTCCCCCTCGGCGTTGAGGATGGGGGTGGAGCAGATCGTGCCTGCGGTGGGTCCCGTGGGGAGGTTGCGGACAATGCGCGTTGCTGACCAGGTGGTTTTGCGGGCGCCTGCTGTTGCTTGGTAGGGTTGTTCGTCGCGCGGATCGAGTACGTCACCCGTGGTTTGGGCGGTCTCGCGAAGGCGATTGCCGAACGGAACCCAATCTTTCTGCACCCTTTTTCCGCCGGCGATGAGTTCGGATGTTTGAACGCGGAGGGCTCCGGTGGGGGTTTGGGCCACCTGGACATACTCACCGGTGCGGTCGAGAGTGACGGTGATTGCACCGAACTCGGGATTGGCCCGGATGGTCTCCAGAATCTGCGCGGCAAGGAGAGGGAATCGGCTGGAATCGACGGCGGGGTCGAGGTCGGCGCTGAAGGTGGGTTTGGTGATTCCGGCCACAAGCTGGGCTTGACCTTCAGCTTTTTCGAGCAGGGCTCCGACCCGTTGGTCGATGAGATTTGAGGTTTGGCGGATGACGCGGTTCGAGAGTTCTTCGGCGGCATCGCCGATTCGCCAACTGGTGTACAGCCCAACCACCGCGATGACGCAGGCGACAAGAATCGCCATGCGCAGCACCAGATTGAGCCGGAACGAGAGAACCATGAATTACGCCGACGCCGTTTGGTTCCCGTAAACGAGAACTGCCAGCAGATACGATTCTGGCACGGCGTGGGTGGCAAGGGCTTGGAGAATCGGGTCGCCGGAGGCGGCGAGATGCTTCAAGGCATCCGGTTCTTCGCCTGTGGAATAGGCGTCGAGTGAGGCCTGCAGCGCTGCATCGCGCTTGGCGGAGGCCCGGAACTTGGTGAGGAGCGCGGTGTCGCGGTTGACTTCTTCGAGGGCGAAGAGTCGATACAGATCGCGGTTGAAATCCAGCAGGTGAGCTGCACCGAGGAGGCATCGGCGACGTTTGGCCATGCCGACCGCCCGGGAGGCGGATTCCAGGATCAGATTCAGATCATCCCGGGTGCCGACGACGCCAAGGGCATAGGCGACTTCGCTCGATCCATCGTCGGGGAACCAGTCGAGGGAGTGCCGGAGGTTTTCGGCAAGGTCGGCGAGCTGGAGTTCGGCGACTGCTTCCGCCGCCGCGACGCGGACGCTCGGGTGCTGGTCAAGCAGGGCGTCGGCGTAGAGATCCGGGTCGGTGGCACCCATCACGCGCAAAGCCTGGAGAGCGGCGCGTCGGAGGTCGGGGTCTCCCGGCTGGGCGACAGCCTCACGCAAGGGGTCGATGGCGGTGGGGTCCGCGATCTTGCCGAGGCCCTTGGCGGCACTGCGGCGGAGCATCGCGCTGGGGTCGCGAAGGAACCCGATGAGAGCCTGGGCGGCTTCGGGCTGGCGGGTTTCTCCGAGGGCTTCGAGGGTTTCTTCCTCCACCAGCTCGGGGTTTTGCTTGACGAGCCGCACCAAGGCTTCGGCGGCGTCGGGAGTACCGAGTCGTCCGAGGGCGGCGGCGGCCTCGCGGCGGATGCGCGGGCTGGGATCCATCAAGGCATCGGCAAGTTCGTTGGTCGCCAAGGGCATGACTTGCTCGCCGACGCTTCGGATGAGGCCTTCGCGCTCTTCTTCGGCGGCGCCTTTGCGGATGGCGCGCAGAGCGACCACGCTCTTGGGGCGGATCTGCGAGAGCTGACGCATTGTCTCGCCGAAGCTTGAGGAGCCTTTTTCTCGCACGGGAATTAGGCAGAGCACGGCAATGAGTCGTTGCAGAGTCACGACCGCGAATACCCATTTATAGGCACTAGCGGGATCCATCATGCCGCGCAGAACGCTCATCATCCACGATCCGGCAAGCGGGGAGACGGCGAGGGCAATGCTCGAGACCGTGAGCGCGGCGGCAAGATAGTTCGCTCGGTTCTTCGGCGTGGATGTGGAGAGGTACAGATTGAGTTGCACCACACCCACGCCGCTCCAGAAAATTCCGGTGAAGATGTGCCCGACAAAAAGGATGGTGGTGTTGAATGTGAGCTGACCAGGAACGCAAGCGATCCACATGAGGGGCGTGAGCATCACGCCACCGGCCAGGAGAAGGAGCAGGGGTTTGCTGCCGTATCGGTCGGCGAGGAATCCCCACATACGCACGGTCATCACGGTGCCGAGTGCCGCCGCCACGCTGGTGAGTTGGAGCGCCGTGAAGGGCATCTTGAGGCTCTCCAGGGCAAACGCGGCGAAGAGGTTGCCCGCGAATCCTTGACTCACGGCAAAGATCGCGACGAAGAGCATGATCTGCCGGAAGTTTTTGTCGCGCATCGGCTCGCGGATGACGTTGACAATCTCTTTGGTGGAAACGGGGGTGGTTTCCTCGCGGGTCGTGTCGCTCATCCGTAGGAAGAAGAACATGCTGGAGATGCCGAACGCCCAGCCAATGGAGAAGATCAGGGTGTAGCCGGTGGCTTCGTTGGGGGTGCCTTTGAAGACATCGAGGAGTCGCGCGCCGATCATGCCCACGACCATGCCGACGATCGTGGCGATGAGGGTGCGCTGGCTGAAATACCATCCCCGGCTGCGTTCCGGCACAATGCGCCCGAGCCACTCGTTGTAGGTGGAGTTCACCAGGTTGACGCTGAAGGCCGCTACGCCGAGGCACGCCACCATGGCGAAGAGCTTGGCCTGGTTGGGGATCGGGAGCAGGGGGAGCAGAACAATCGGGCCGAGGAAGAGTCGCCAGGCCCAGCCGCCTTTCTTGATGTAGTTTTTGAATGAGGCGCTCGCCCGCCCGAGAGCCGCGCCGGGGATCTGCATGAGCCCCATGATCGCGGGAACCGCAGCGATGAGCTGAACCCAGAGGTCTCCTCCTCCGAGGTGCTGGACGAACCCGACAAAGAACGACCCTCCGAACAAGGTGACGAATGCGGTCGCAAAGGCCGCATCCAGGTTCGCCACGCGGAGAGATTCCAGCGATTGAAGGCGGGAGGGAGTCGCCATAGCCCAGTCGTGCTCTGCCTTCATTCTGGCAGTCTCTTTTGAACTGGAGGAAGGTTCAAAGCGGAAACGGGGAGAGATGGGGTCTTATGGGAATCTTTACATTTTTGTGCAGTATTGTGATAAAATGCCGACCATCACTGGAGGAGGATCGTAGGAAGCCGCATGGTACTCAGCTTAATTGCATTCACCGCGTTGGTCTTGGCGACTCCTCAGGATGGGGCAGATGCGTGGAGACAAGGGGCTCCGCGCGATGCCGAATTCACCGACCTCGGCGACGGATTCATCCGCGTCACTGCTCCCACTTATATGGTGGACTTGCCAAAAGGCTGGAAAGTGAGCGAGGAGACCCGCTGGGGAGCCCGCAAGATGTCCCCGAAAGAGGGCGAAGGTGAGATGGGAGCGATGACCGCTCCTCCGGGCCGCCAGAGCTGGGATCAGCTCTACCGCACGTCGCTCTACTTCATCATGCGCGAAGGCGAGGGCGAAGCGACTCCCTATACATTGACCAAGACGGCCAAGGGATATGAGGCAGCTACGTTCAGTGTGGTGAACAACGATGGCTTTGCCGATCGCCGCTACGTTCTGATCCGCAGCGAGAAGCACGGGCTGCTTGCCCTGAATGTCCGCATCCCTTCCAAGGAAGAGGAGAAGAAGTGGGAGTCCAACTTCCGCCGCATGGTCGATTCTGCCGTTTTTCGTGATAACTCAACAAGATAAGACAAGCTCAGACAGATGCGCTTGACCCGGGGTTCGCCCCGGGTCTTTTTTTCGTCGAACGGCCTGGCTGCGAGGGCGCTGGTGCACGCCGAGATCTGCCTTTGCGAGAACATAGGGGATGGGTCGCTCGCTTCTCTGGGATATCGGCGGGACTTCTCGGGGCCTGAGATGGGCCTTTTCTGCCGGTGAGGAGCGGTTGTGCCGGCCCTCTTGGGAGTTCGTGGGACTGGGTGGCGGGGATTTGCTCAGAAAGGTCCCCCTGGGCAGGGTCCTTTCCGCAAAAAAGTCGGGGAGAGTGGCTCTCCTCGGGGAAACGGGAGGTTTGGTGGTGCTAACCTATCGTTTGAGGGGGAGAATGTCCGGGGCAGAGAGACCGAGGACATGTTTTGAGACGGGCCTTGGGAGAGATTCGCCGCACTTTTTTGGCGAAAAGGTCCGGGACCGGTTGACTCCTGGCTGGGGACCGCCTATAATTTCACTCGCCCCTCAACGAGGAGCAAGCAACTTGAAAGCTCGATAGTGTTGTGACGCAGCCTAATTACAAAGATAGGCGCCGAGACAGAAATGACTCGGTTGAAGCATGCAACGGCTCGAAAGAGCATTGGAACATGCGTCCCTAAAAAACAATTCAGAAAGCCAAACAGGCTCCTCTGGAAGAATACATTTCTTCGGAGAGTTTGATCATGGCTCAGGACGAACGCTGGCGGCGTGCCTAAAACATGCAAGTCGAACGAGGCCTTCGGGTCTAGTGGCGAACGGCGGAGTAATACATGAGCAACGTGCCCTGATGACTGGGATATACAGAGGAAACTCTGGGTAATACCGGATGTGGCTACAGATTCACATGATTCTGTAGTTAAACGGATTTATTCGCATCGGGAGCGGCTCATGACCCATCAGGTAGTTGGTAGGGTAATGGCCTACCAAGCCGACGACGGGTAGCGGGTCTGAGAGGATGATCCGCCCGAGTGGGACTGAGACACGGCCCACACACCTACGGGTGGCAGCAGTTGGGAATCTTGCACAATGGGGGAAACCCTGATGCAGCGACGCCGCGTGGTGGATGAAGGATCTAGGTCTGTAAACACCTTTTGCTAGGAAAGACTTAGGACGGTACCTAGCGAATAAGCTCCGGCTAACTACGTGCCAGCAGCCGCGGTAATACGTAGGGGGCAAGCGTTGTCCGGATTTACTGGGCGTAAAGGGCGCGTAGGCGGTCTATTAAGTGTGGTGTGAAATCTCCAGAGCTCAACTCGGAAACTGCACCGCATACTGGTAGACTAGAGGAAGGTAGAGGTAGATAGAATTCCTGGTGTAACGGTGACATGTGTAGATATCAGGAGGAATACCGATGGCGAAGGCAGTCTACTGGGCCTTTCCTGACGCTGAGGCGCGAAAGCGTGGGTAGCAAACAGAATTAGATACTCTGGTAGTCCACGCCCTAAACGATGGATACTAGGCGTCAGGGGTATCGACCCCCCTGGTGCCGCAGCAAACGCATTAAGTATCCCGCCTGGGGAGTACGGCCGCAAGGTTGAAACTCAAATGAATTGACGGGACCCCGCACAAGCGGTGGAGCATGTGGTTTAATTCGATACTAACCGAAGAACCTTACCCAGGTTTGACATCGATCGCAAGCCCTTGAAAGAGGGCCCTCTCCCTCACAGGAGACGTGAAGACACCTGTTGCATGGCTGTCGTCAGCTCGTGCCGTGAGGTGTTTGGTTAAGTCCAGCAACGAGCGCAACCCTCGTCTAATGTTGCCAGCGGGTAATGCCGGGAACTCGTTAGAGACCGCCGGTGCAAACCGGAGGAAGGTGGGGATGACGTCAAGTCAGCATGGCGGTTACGCCTGGGGCTACACACATGCTACAATGGGCGAAACAAAGGGCAGCAAGACCGCGAGGTGGAGCTAATCCCAAAAATACGTCCTCAGTTCAGATTGCAGTCTGCAACTCGACTGCATGAAGGTGGAATCGCTAGTAATCGCAGGTCAGCTATACTGCGTTGAATACGTTCCCGGGCTTTGTACACACCGCCCGTCAAGTGATCCGAATCGTCTGCACCCGAAGTCCGTGGCCTAACCGCAAGGAAGGAGCGGCCGAAGGTGTGGGGGGTAAGGAGCACTAAGTCGTAACAAGGTACCCGTACCGGAAGGTGTGGGTGGATCACCTCCTTAAAGAGTAAGAACTCAGAGCCTCCATGAGGTTCCCTGACATACTCAGGTCGAACTGCGTCCAACACACTCGAGCTTTGAGGTTTAGCCCGATCAGTCTTCTGATCGGGCTATCGCTTTTTAAGGTTGCCCTCTTGACCGGCATCCTCGTAGCTCGGTAATTTCTGGGTTCGCGCAGACTTCGCAACACTCCACTTGCCGGGAAGATAAGATCAGCGGCTTTGACGGAGCGCGAATTCGAGTGCCTGGACAAGGAATAAAAGTGGAAGGTTGGAGATGAGTGAGTCTCGACGCAGGCGTTCGGTTGCCGTCCTGCTGGGCATCAATATCCTGTTGCTTGGCATCATTGGTATGCGAGTCGCTGGAGAGGGGCAACGCCAAAGATCGACTGATGATGCTCAGGCTGCCCAGGCCGCAGTTGATATGGTTGAATCGGGCGGCAGCCACGCAGGGCGAGGCAGGGCAGGTCTGGCGGTTGCTGCTTGCTGCTGAGGAAGGCCGCGCCCTCTCGGATCGTGATGCCAAGTGGCTTCTCGAGCTCCTCACTAGAGACTACGGGCAGCTCGAGTACCAGCGACGAGATTTCTTCAAGTCATACATCTACAAAACTTTTCAACTCGCTCCAGCATCAAAAAATCAAGAGCTGGAAGATGAGATTGCTCAG
The DNA here is from genome assembly GCA_020161505.1 of Armatimonadota bacterium. Classification (GTDB taxonomy): domain Bacteria; phylum Armatimonadota; class Fimbriimonadia; order Fimbriimonadales; family Fimbriimonadaceae; genus UphvI-Ar2. The sequence continues at coordinate 194,324 of JAIUNY010000004.1, forward strand.
GTCGTGGTGACGCAAATAAGGACGTTGCTGATGGACAAGCGGCATTTTTCAGCCGTAGGAATGCCACTTCGGGTTCTCGGAGCCAGAAACCGCGCTGTGGAACTGAGCGAATTAGCCGGTTTGGAAACCCACCCTGACGCCCAAGTTGTGGCTGAGTACAAGTCAGCCCGAGCATCGCTTAAGTGATCACCCCGAGAATTCCATGAAAATACGCGCTTTTACCGCCATCGAGATTTTGCTGGTCATCACCATCATCGTGATGCTGTCGGCGATCTTGTTCCCCGTTTTCAATCGCGCAAAGGTGGATGCATTCCGTTCCGCCGGAATTTCGAACATGGCGCAGATTGGGAAGTCGACTCTTCTCTATCAAGCAGACCATGACGATCGCTATCCGGTGGCCATCGATTCGGCCTTGATTCCCGGTGTCTATCAAAGGTCGTTTTCGACGGATGAGGTTGAAGTCTACGGGCCGATGATCTCGACCGCACCAGCACTTACCGCCCTTTTGAAGCCGTATGGGGCAACCGCAATGGTTTGGAGGAACAAGCTGGATCAGGGCGGAACCGTTAACTACAGCCTTGCTGATGGCACAACGGCCGCGATTCGCTCCTCCAGTTTTGCCGACGAGTACGGAACGTCAGTTGCGTACCGTGCGGAGCTGGGTCTCCGAAAACTCTCATCCTCCAGCATCTCCACCTCCGACGTGGGTCTGATTGTGGACATGCTGCCTTGGTATGGTGGGGTGAATTCTAAGAATGTCGACATCAAAGCGTCCAATATGTTGTTCGCGGACGGACATGTGAAGCCGGTCAACTTGGCTGGGCGTGTTCGGTATTGGCTGCGCTCTTTCTGAGGCTGGCTTGCCCCTGGCGAAACCGCGTGCCCTGATTTTGGGTCAGGGTGCGCGGTTTCTCGATCTAAGCGAACCGGGATCATCCGAGCAGAATTCTGACTATTTTTCGACCGAGGGATCATATCGGCCGGTTTGGCAGAAAGCCTTGACCCTTTTCTGTGTTCGCTCGACGTAGGCCGGTGCCATGGCGATGAGATCGGCTGTGACATTGAGCAGGAGATCGTTGGCCAACAGGATGGCTCGGCAGGCTAGCAGGAGTTCGATCTCTGCTTCCGTTACCCCGAGTTCCGCCGGAGTTTTGCCGATGCCGTTCCAGAACGACCGCTCGCACGCGTCGCTTTCGTTTCTTCGGATGTAAAACAGGCTTTGGGCAACGTCAAACGCGGGAGGCGCGATCACCGAGTCATCAAAATCCAGAACCACGAGTGCCTGGCCCCACTGCATCACATTCCAATGGTGCAAGTCAAAGTGAACAGGATACGAAGTCTGCGGCCGAAGACGCTCAAGCACCCGATTGCCCTGCTCCACGGTGTCCGTCAGTTCGGCATCGTCAGGAAGCCGCCAGGGCAGGCCGTCCAGCACGTCCTTCAGTACGGGACGCGAGGTGCCCTGCGGAAAGGAGAACTGCTCGGCTTGTCGGTGCAGCACCGAGAGAGCGCTGCCCAATCGCTGGTGGGCGAGGGCCGAACGGGTTTCTCCCATGATCCGGCCGGGGTGCCAATGCATGATCAGGCATCCGCGATCTCGGGTGAAGAGACTTCCTGGAGTGGGATCGCCCCGCAACCAGGCGAGAGGAGACCCATCGAGCATCCGCTTGATCTTCGGAACGTGAATCGCCGGCTCGTTTGCGAGAGATTCGATCCAAGCGACCTCACCCGCCGCTTGCTCGGGGGTTCGTCTTGAGTTGAGCGGGATTCGGAAGGCATAGTCGCCGCTCGAATGACAGACTCGGAAGACGGCGTTGAAGCCCAGGTTCACCAGGCGAAATGTGGATCCCTCCAAACCGGCCTGCGCCAGCAGGTCAGGGACCAGCTGGCGCAGTGACAAAATCTGGCTTCGCTGACTCCGTACAGCGAAGCCTTCCGACATGCCGGCAGTCTACTCGGCTTGCGGCGTCTCGTCCCCGGAAGTGCCAGAGATTTCTGCTTCCAGCACCGGTTCCTGACTGCCCGCCCGGACGGCGATTTTGCGGATCTTTGGTTCGGGTTCTGGCTGCTTGGCGATCTGGATCGTCAGCAGTCCCAGGTCGAAGTCGGCGCAGACGGAATCGAGACCCAGCCCTTCGGGCAGACGTACGGATCGGGTGAACGTCCCTCGCGGGATCTCCTGTCGGTAGATCTTCGTGCCGTCCACGAGAGGCTCCTTGCGGGATTCAGCGCGGAGGGTGAGAACATTCTCCTCCAAGGTCAGATCGACATGATCAGGATGAATGCCGGGAAGCGAGGCCCGGATCGTGAGGGCGTCGGGCGTTTCCACAATGTCCAGCGGGACGCTCGGGGTAGTCGGGGAGACCGGCGAGCTCGCAAACAAGGAGTCGAGCGCGCGGCTCATGCGATCGAATTCAGAAACGGGATCAAGTCGTCGAAGCATCATGGTTCTTTTCATGTGATATTCGGTACTTGAGCGTGTAGGGCTCAAATCACTTACCTCCTACGACTCCATATTGGCTGAACGCGTTGCAGCCTGTCGATCCGTCCCAGGTCCCTGATCGCAGAAATACGGGCGTCCTTTGCACGTCGGAAAAGCGTAGATATGATGAAAGCAGCGTCTTGGAGCGGTATGAGCATCGGGAAATCAATCGGAAAAGGCATGGCCCTCTTCGCCATCGTGTTCGCGGGAGCCTACGGAGCAATGGTGTGGTTCAATCAGACCAAGGGCACCGAGAAGCCTCTGATCGTCTATAAGTCCGATCCTGGCGCGAACTTGGCGGTTCAAAACGCGGGCTCCCTTCCCGATTTCCGATCGGCGGTACAGAAAATTCTCCCGAGCGTGGTCAGCATTGACACCCTGGTTCAGGGAGAGAACTGGTTTGGCGAGCAGGTCATCGAGCCCACGGGAAGCGGATCAGGCGTCGTGCTCAGCCAGAACGGATATATCGTCACCAATAACCACGTCGTGACGAATGGTGGTCGCCGGGTTGCGGATCGGATTATTGTCAAGTTCAAAGATGGCACCTCGGAAGAAGCAACCATCGTCGGCCGCGACCCGCGATCGGATCTGGCCGTGCTCAAGGTGAACCGTAATGACCTCACGCCGGTCACCGTCGGCGATTCGGCCAAGCTCGAAGTCGGCGAATGGACGATTGCCGCTGGCAATCCTCTTGGATTCGAGCACACGATCAGCGTGGGGGTGGTCAGCTCTATCGGGCGACCTCTGCAAAGCTCCGATTCCGCGATTTTCGTCGATGGTATCCAAACCGATGCCGCGCTCAATCCCGGTAACAGCGGTGGGCCGTTGTTCAATTTGCTGGGCGAAGTGGTAGGCGTGACCAACATGAAAATTACTTTTGGCGAAGGATTGGGCTTCGCCATTCCCTCTGAAATCGTGAAATATTTTCTCGATCACCGCGATGCTTATGCTTACTCCAATGACAATCCCAGCAATGCTTATCGCTATCTTGAACCGCCGGGACGCATCAAACATAAATCCGCAACGGAATAACGCTTAACGGCCCGTTGCCCTCCAGCCAAAACTGAAATCCATGACCTCAAAAACCATCTCTGCCGGTCGTTTGTTTCCCCAAAAGGCGCTGGCCTGGTTCAGCCTGTTCGTGCTGACCGTCGCGCCGATTTTTGCCGCGGTGCCGGCTGCGGAAAAACTGCTGCCCCCGGACACCTTGTTCGTTTTGACGTCGCCCGACTGGAACAAGCTGCACGAGATCTATCGCAAGGCGCCGCAAAATCAGGTTTGGGATGATCCGGCGTTGAAGCCGTTCCGGGATAAATTCATGACCAAGTGGAATGACGAAATCGTCAAGCCACTGGAGCGCGACCTTGGCGTTAAGTTTTCCGATTACACCGCGCTGTTGCAGGGACAGATCACCTTTGCGGTCTTGCAGGAAGGCTGGCAGGGCAAAACCGAGAATGACGGTATGCCGGCCATCGTTCTGTTACTGGATGCGAAAGACAAAAGTGATTTGCTGAAAAAGAACCTGACCACTCTGCGCCAGAAATGGGCCGCCGCCGGCAAGTCCATCAAGACCGAAAAGATTCGCGATGTGGATTTCTCGGTGGTGGCCTTAACAACAAAAAAAATTCCACCGACCATCCGCAAACTTCTACCCCAACCACAGGA
>JAIUNY010000005.1 GCA_020161505.1 Armatimonadota bacterium
TCCGTCCGCGCCCGATCGACGAATTCAGGGAATCCGTAGTCGGTGAGAGATCGGAAAGTTCGTGAAAGGTGGAAGGCCGAGTAGGCGGCCATCGCGGCGGCTTCTTTCAGTGACCATGCCTCTTGTGGGCGGGCCTTGACGGCTTCAAGGAGTTGAAGCATGGAACCAGTGGCTTCCGCTGGGATATCCGCGAGAATCAGCTTCTGATCGCTCGCGTTGAGACACTGGTGTACACCGAATGCCAGCAGAGTCCCGACAATCGGGCGAACCTCGAGTTCGTGCGAATCTTCGATCGCCGCCACTTCCTGGTAAAGCCCATTGGCGATGGGATTCCCCGGAGCGAAGTGGCAGAAGCACAGATTCTGCCCTGCACGCTCAATCGGCTCCCTCAAGAAGGGCATCGCTGCATGATCCCAGGAGATGAGCAGGGCTTCGTGCGCTCCCCGTCCAAAGGTGATGAAAGTGTCGGTATCCGGGCGAACCATAGCCATGGATCGCGGAACCAAGGCCCCGGCATGTCCGCCCGTCATCGTGATAAGGGCCGCGCCTTTCCGGCTGAGAATGGCCTTGAATCGGCCCCCTGAGCTGTGAAGGCGATAGCTCCTCGGCGAGCCCGCGTTCCCGGCGATGGACCAAACGCCAAATGGCTCCATTCCAGAAACGCCGGTCAGCACGAGTTCCGAAGCGAATCCATCAGATTCGAGTGCAGAGATCGGGGGTGGGGGAATATCGATGGCCATTCGCTTGCTTCCTCTACTGAAACAGAAGGTGAGTCAATCGATACTGTTCCTGCTTGAGTCCCTTAGTCCCGAGACTTTGCGTGGCATCATAGCCATCGTGCCTAGCGATCTCACCGTGGCCGTTGTTGGAGCAACTGGAGCTGTCGGCCAAGAATTCTTTCGTCTCTTCGAAGATCATGCGTGGAATATAAGGAGTCTACGCGCGTTAGCGAGCGAACGTTCAGCGGGAAAACGGATTCTATTCGCGAACGAGCAGGTTACCGTCGAGGATTCCGCAACTGCATCATTTGCGGGTGTGGATGTTGCGTTCTTTTCCGCAGGATCAAGCACATCGAAGGCACTTGCCCACAAAGCCGTGGCCGAAGGGGCCTGGGTGATCGATAATTCCAGTGCATTTCGCATGGATTCCACCGTTCCACTAGTTGTACCAGAAATTAATATGGACGCAATCACTCCGAGCCATAAGCTTATTGCAAATCCAAATTGCAGCACGATCATCATGCTGATGGCGGTGGCTCCGCTCCGACAATTCGGGGCCATCAGAAGCGTGAATGTCAGCACCTATCAAAGCGCGAGCGGGGCTGGCTGGGCGGCAATGGAGGAGCTTCGGAATCAGACCCGCGATGTTCTGGATGGCAAGCCCGCCGAGCCTCAGGTGCTGCCCCATCCTTACGCATTCAATCTCTTCTCCCACAACACCACGATCGGCGACGATGGATACAACGAGGAGGAGCGCAAGATGATCTTGGAAACGCACAAGATCCTGGGGGACGCGACCATTTCGGTTTCACCGACGTGCGTTCGTGTCCCGGTGCTCCGCGCCCACAGCGAGTCGATCACGGTTGAATTTGCGGATGAGCGACCCTCCGTCGAAGCCGTCCGCGAAGCACTGGCTGCGTTCCCCGGAGTGAAGGTTGTCGATGACCGCGCCACGAACACTTTCCCCATGCCTCTTGATGCGAGCGGGATCGAAGAGGTTCTCGTCGGGCGAATCCGCCACGATGTTGGAAATCCAAAAGCCATCCAGCTCTTCGTGTGCGGAGATCAGCTGCTGAAGGGAGCCGCGCTCAACGCGGTTCAAATCGGCGAAGGCTTGATCGCTCGCGGCCTGATTTAGATCTTGCGGCGGGCCCGCTTTACGGTCTTGAACACGTAGGCGAGGACTTCGGCCACCGGGCCAAAGAGGTCTCGGGGCACGAAGTCTCCGGCTTCGCATCGGGCATAGAGAGCTCGGGCGAGCGGCTTGTTCTCGACCATCGGGATATTCGCCGCCCCGGCGATTTCCCGCATCTTCAGGGCGAGGAAGTCTTGTCCTTTGGCGAGCACGATGGGTGCATGCATGGAGTTGCGTTCGTACTTCACCGCCACGGCAAAGTGGGTAGGGTTGGTGATCAACACGTCAGCTTCTTGGATCTTTTTCGCGATCCCGCCCTTCAAGAGCTGCCGACGCTTTTGCATCATCGCCCCCTTGATTTCCGGCGACCCTTCTTGCTCCTTCATCTCTTGCTTCAGCTCGCTTTTGGTCATCTTGAGCTGTTTTTCGGTCTCCTTGAATTGGAAGAAGTAGTCGGCGGCGGCGATGATCAGCCAGACCACCGCGATTTTGACGAGAATCCCGTGGAGCATCTGTCCCAGCAGAATCGAGGCGTCGAGTGGCGTCAGCCAGGCAAGCCCGACCAGTCGATTCCAGTCGGACGACACGACGCTGTAGACAATCCAGCCGAAGATCAGCATCTTCGCCGTGGCTTTTAATCCTTCAACCAGGGCTCTCTTGGAGAACATCCTTTTGAACCCAGCCCCTGGGTTGATCTTCTCGAGCTTCGGACTCAGTGGTTCACCGGAGAGGACAAATCCCACTTGCCCAAAGTTGGCCATCAATCCTATGACCAGCAGCCCGGCAAAGAGGGGAATGGTGGCCAGCGCGAGAGGCGCGCCGGTGGCCATCCCAAACTGCATGAGGGAGTGGCTTTCGACATCGTGCGGTGCCCGGGAGACGACATTCACGAGCGCGCCAAAACTCTCCCGACCGAGCATCGTGACGACGGGGGGCAAGAGGAATGAGGCGGCGAGCAGAGCAAGAGCTCCGGTGAGATCGGTGGATTTTGCAACCGTGCCTTTCTTGCGCGCTTCCTGTTTCCGACGAGGAGTTGCGTCCTCAGTACGTTCCCCAGCCTGACCTTCTGCCATCGCTTAAACACCTCCCAAGAGACGGTCGAGGCCAACGAAGGCGATATCAAGTCCACGCTGCACGGCAATCACGAGAGTGGGCAAGCCAAGGCTCATTGCAGTGAGACCGAGGGCGAGCTTGGCCGGTGTGGAGATCAGGAATGGCTGCGTCTGCGGCACCGCCTTGTTGATCAGACCAGCGGCGACATCAATGACCACGGTGACGGCGATCACGGGTGCCCCGATCTGAACCGCCAGCAGCATGAGTTGCCCCAGCATCGACGTCAGGCTCTCCATCATAAAGATCGGCTCGGCTCCCACCGGGCCGCGCATCGCGAAACTGCTGACGAAAGCGGAGAACATGAGTTGGTGGCCATTCAGCAGAAAGATGAGCACCAGCCCTAGCCAGAACTTGAACTGCCCAAGCGGGGTGGACATGCCCATGGCAGGATTGAAGAGCTGCGCGGAACCCAGACCAAGTTGAAAGTCGAGAAAAGCACCGGCGATTTGGAACGCCGCAAGCAGGCACTGCATGCACAGCCCGATGAGGAGTCCAAACAGAACCTCTCGCCCTGCGATCAAAAAGAGGCCGAGAAGTTCGGTCGGAACGGGAGGCAAATACTCCTTCACCACAGGAGTCAAGGCCAAGGAGATCACGACACTCGCCAGCACGCGGATGTTCACCGGCACAACACTTCCGTAGAGCGGAGCCGACATCATCATCGCAGTGCAGCGACAAAGTACGGCAAAAAACCCGATCAGGAAGTGGGTGTCGAGAACCACCGATTACCCTCCGACCCTTGTGGCCATATCGAAGCACATCTGAGTGAATCGGACAAGGGTTTGAAGCATCCAGCCCCCCATGGCAATCACGATGAAAGCCGCTCCGATCAGCTTCGGCAGGTAGGTCAGAGTCATTTCTTGAATCTGGGTCACGGCCTGAAAAACGCTCACGATGAGACCCGTGAAAAGGGCAATCGCCAGCACCGGCATCGTGATCATCAGACCGACCATGATGCCCTGTTGGGCGAGTTCGAGAACGATTCCTTCGTTCATGCATACCCCGCGAGGATGGCTCTGACGAGAACCGACCAACCGTCGGCGAGGACGAAGACGAGAATCTTCGCCGGAAGGGAGACGACAACCGGCGGCATCATCATCATGCCCATGCCCATCAGCACACTGGCGACGATGAGGTCAATGATGATGAAGGGAACAAAGATGTAGAACCCGATGATGAAGGCGGTTTTGAGCTCGCTGATCACAAACGCCGGGATCAGGGTCATGATGTCGACATCCGCACGGGTTGCCGCGGTCTGATTCCGGAAGTCCATGAACATCTTGAGATCGCTCTCGTAGGTGTTCTTGAGCATGAACTCCTTGATCGGCTTCTGAGCCCGCGACATCGCCTCTTCAAAGGGAATCCCGTTGCTCTCCTGCATGTAGGGGATGATCGCGTTTTGGTTGATCTCGTTGTAGGTCGGTGCCATCACGAAGAACGTGAGGAACAAGCTGAGTCCGATGATGACCTGGTTGGGCGGAATGTTCTGCGTGCCAAGCGCGGTGCGCGTGAAGCTCAGAATGATAACAATCCGGGTGAATGCGGTCGTGAGAATGAGGATCGCAGGGGCAATGCTGAGGATCGTCAGCATCGCGAGGATGCGGAGCGAGGTGCTCAGCTGATCCTTGTCGCTCCCCGAGCCGATACCGAGATTGATGCTCGGCACAGGAGTCTGCGCTTGCTGGGCAAAGGCGAGCCCGACGCAAAGCAGAAGGAGTCCGACAAGGATTGGCTTCCGAAAGCTCAGAAGTTGCTCGAAGATTGGAGCGAGAGGTCTCGAGGGGCCAGAGTGACGTTTCGGCATCGTGGCTTATCCAATCAGCTTGCTGAGTCGGTCGAGGCGCTTTTTCAGCTCCTCGGGTGAGATTTCGTCAGAGGCGTTCTTCTGGGCCGGAGCATTGCCGTAAGCTTTGCTGGCAGCCTGTCGCGTCGCTGAACCAGTGGCCGGCTTCGGAGTGGCTTCTTGCGCCTCCAGCTTTTGTCGGGCGGCTTGGAGCAGAGAAGTCAGATCGACGGTTTCGCCTGCCTCCTCTTCCTCTTCGCCCTCGAAAGTTTCGACGACAGCGCGATCCCTGAGAACTTCTTCGGGCTCGGCCTTTGCTTGATCGATGAGTTCGAAGAAGGCTGGCTCTTCGGGCTTTGCGGCCGTAGGCTCCTCGGTCAGATCGGCGAGCGTGGTGACACCCTGCGGGGTCACGGCGATGAGAATCGACTTCCCTCGGGCGCTGACAATGTGGAGCTGGCCGGCGGCGAATGACGCGGATTCCTCCACCCGGATCGAGCTATTCAATCCCGTGTGCAGACCTTTTCCAACCTTGCCAACGATGCGCGGAAGTACGAATTTGAGCAGTCCAAGCACCACGACAAGCGCGACGATCATCTGCACAAACTGAAACCCGTTGACCACAGGCTGCGGCTGCGTGGGCTGGTTGACCACGATGTCCGGTTTCGTGCCGGCGAGAGTCGTGGCGGCTTCTTGAGCCAAAGACCATGCGGACAGACTCGTGGCAAAGATCAGGGCCGAGAGTCGCTTCATTTACGCAACCTCGTTGAGTCGGGCGATTCGGTCGGCGGGGCTCAGGATTTCGGTGATCCGAACGCCAAAGTTGTCTTCGATGACCACGACTTCACCGCGAGCGACGAGTCGTCCGTTGACCATCACGTCCACCGGCTCGCCGGCGGCTTTGTCGATCTCGACGATTGAGCCGGAACCCAGGTCGATGACATCTTTGACCACCATCTTCACCCGTCCAAGTTCCACGCTCACTTCCAGCGGGATGTCGAGGAGGAGCTCGAGGCCGGTGTCTTCGATGCCCACGATCTGCGGATTGTCTTGACTTCGCTTGGGCGCGGCCGGATCGGCGTCAAAGGGGGAATTTGCGTTTTGCGCGGCGGAGCTTCCCCCGCTTTGACCAAGTAGTCCGCGAACCGTGGCTTCGTCGGCAAGCCAGATGAGGCTGCCATTCAGGCCATCAGCGGCAATCCGAACGTTGGTTCGGATGACCTCGGTCACCGACTGCATGTTCGGGGGGAGGCTAAAGATTTGGAGTCGAATCGAGAGTCCGCTGGCGACGATTGCTTCGTTGAGCAGGTTGCCCGCCGCAATGCACATGCCTTGGACAATCCCCTCAATGGCAGGGCGGATTTCCGAGAGGGAGTTCTCATCAATCGTCTCTTTGTTGCCACCGGTGAACGTGTTGTACAGATCCACCAGAGTCTCCTGGCTGATCATCACGACCTGGGAGTTTTCCGGCTGATCGGCAAAGGCAAACTGGAGGATCAGCTTCGGGCTCGACATTTCGGAGTAAAGATCCGAGATGCTGGTCGCCATGGTGAGAGCGTCGGCAAAGGAGACTTCCTGACCCGCTGCTTCACTGACCGCCAATGCGACGTTTTGCCAGATATTCGTTTGCAGGTTTGAAAATTTCGAGATGATTTCAGGGGCGATGCTAGACATGACCGATTAGTCCTCCTCAATGGTGTCGTTGATGTGAAAGGCGATGGTCTTCCCGCTGAGGGAAGGCTTCCCGCGAAACTTGTCTTTGGTGCCCACTGTCAGCACCATGTCGTTCTTGGTTTTTTGATCCAAGCGGATCACATCCCCGGCACGGAGCAGGAGGAAATCTTGGATGTTGATGCGCGATCGCCCCATTCGCACGGCGACATCAACCTTTGTGCTCCCCAACTGACCGATGAGAGATTTTCGGTGAGCGGAGGTTTGCTTGCGGCTACTCGTAGCGGCAAACCACTTCTGCGCGCTGAGCTTAGCGGTGATTGGCTTGAGCACCATGTATGGGATACACAGGCTCATCGCGCCGTGGGCTTCGCCGACGCGAACTTCGAAAAGGATCGAAACCACAATGTCGCTCGGCGGAGCAATTTGCACAAACTGCGAGCTGGTCTCGATCTCTTCGACGCTCGGGTTGACGATCACGACGCCTTCCCATGCGGTCTTGAGAGCACTGAACATCCGGCTGACGACCTGCTGGAACAGAGGTGTTTCGATATCAGTGAGGTTCTGTCGGCTGATCGATCGTCCCGGCCCTCCGAGGAGTTTGTCGAGCATCGTGAACACGAGCCCGAACTCCATCTCCAAGGCGGCTTGGCCACTGAGGGGAGGGATCGACATGATGGTGAAGACGCTGGAACTGATGCTCCGCAGGTACTCCTCGTAAGGCACTTGCTCAAGCGAAATCAGGTCGATATTGACGTTGGTGCGCAGGAAGGCGGAGAGGTTGGTGCCTGCCAGTCGCCCAAAGGTTTCGTGGAGCATCTGGAGCGTGCGGAGCTGTTCTTTGGAGAACTTGTCCGGGCGGCGGAAGTCGTAGACTTCGTAAGCAACTGCAGATCGAGATGATCGCTTTGTGTTGTTTTTCGTGAGAGCGCCGGGCGAAGGATCCTTTTCCAGATTCGCAACGCGCGGAGACGTATTGGACTCCTGAGCTCCCGCCTCTTCGGTGAGGGAGCTGAGCAGGGATTCGATCTCGGCTTGCGACAGAATCTCGGACACGTTTGTTACCTTCGTTGCGGCTTCTTCCCAGGCATTTGTGCGAGGCCTGGGTGGGGCCGTCAGTTCGGTTATTGGCAATCTGTCGGAAATTCTCAGGCCTCGCCGAAAAACGGGGAGAAAAAGGTGGTGTCCCGCCAACCAGTGACCGGAGCAACTAAAGATACAGGGATCGCTGTGCCGACAATCCAAAGGATGCCCGAGAGCGTCGCACGAAACGATAGGGAAGCCAAGCGCACGGCGCGCGCCATTCTTACCGGACTGGCTGCGTGTTTGGTGCTCTGCATCTGGGCCGGAACGAGCCTGGTGCTGACTTGGGAAAACCAGCAGGTCGAGAAAAGCTGGGCGGTTCGTGTGTCAGAAGAGCTTGCGCGAAGCAGCGTTGCCCAGGACGAGTTGGAGTCACACACCTCCAGCCTCAAGCTGGCTCTCGCGAGCGAGAGTAAGACATGGGTGGCTTCTGAGCTTTCGGAGCTTGAAGAAGCGAGCACGAAAGCGGCTCAGGCCCTTGAGAACTTGAGTAGAGAAGGGATGGTATCGGGCACTCAGGCCGTAGATCGCGCTCTCGTTCAGCTCTCCGCCTTCCAGAAAGAGCTCGATCAGCTGAAGTCCGTTCCGCTTAATTCGGAGCAACTGCAATCGAAAGCGGCGGCACTCTCCGCCACGGCAATCGAGCTGAGATCATCGCTGAGCTCGCTAGACGATTCCTTTAGCATGTCGGTGGATGCATCGAGCGAGGGGCGATCCAAAGAGCGAATCTACCTCCTCTTTTCGCTCGGAGGCGGCGTCTTGATCTTGATGGCGGGGGCGACCTTGGCCGTCTTGGCGAGGTTACAGAGAGGTTACGCCGAATCGGTCAGCGAGAAGGCCGACCTGGTGGAGCAAAACGCCGCTCTGGCCGAAACGACCGAGGAACTCCAGCGGGAAAAGGAACTCCTTCTTCAACACCAAAAGGAGTTGGAACAGAGCCGCCAAGAGATCCAAGACGCTTTGGAGCACGCGGAAATCCAGACCGCGATGCATGACCATGCGTCGCGAAGATTTCAATCTCTGTTTGAAGGCTTGCCCGTCGGGTGCATGACATTCGATGGCGACGGCACGGTGTTCGAGTGGAACCAGCGGATGAGCGACATCATGGACCAACCGCGCCACCTTGCCTTGCTCAACCCCATCACGTCCGCACTGAAGGGTTTTGGTCAAGATGATTTGCTCCTCGACACTCTGCGTCGGACGGTGCAGGATGGCGAGAAAGTCACCCTGGAGTACTCGTTTGAGACGGGAACCGGTCCGAGAGTGGCCGAGTTTGTGTTCTTCCCGCTGAACGACCATCGAGGGGTCATTGTCGGAGGCATCGCCTGCGCGCTCGACGTGACGGAAGAGATCGCTCGCCAAAAGCAAATTGAGAGCATGGCGCGCTTCCAGAGCGTCGTCCTCGACTCCACCGAGTACGCAATGATCACATGCGATATCGGCGGGGTCATTACCGGCTTCAATTCCGCAGCGGAGAAGCTTCTTCAGTACGATGCCCGCGAAGTCTTGGGCGAAAAGCCGATTGCCGATCTTCACCTGGAAACAGAGCTGGAACTCTGGGCCGCCGAGTTGGCCGAGGCTACGGGGAACGAGCAGATTTCCGCTTTCGAGGCACTGGTGCATCACGCCAATCAAGGCAAGGCGAGTGACGTCGAGTGGCAATACGTTCGCAAAGACGGTTCCACTTTCGACGCCGAGGTCATGATCACGGCCTTGCGCGATGAGCACGGAGAAGTGACCGGCTATCTCGCGGTGGCTAAGGATGTGACTCAGGAGAAAGCCAACGCCGAGCGGCTCGTCACGTTGAGCTTGGTCGCTCAAGAAGCCGCCAACGGGGTTGTCATCATGGACGCCTCCGGACATGCCTTGTTCGTCAATCCCGCCTTTGCCAAGATCTCCGGCTACACCAGCGACGAGATTCTCGGTCAAGCCCCTTACTCCCTGCGTCAGAGCGAATCGACCGATGAAGCGGTGTTTGCCAGCCTCACGAAGGCGATCCGAGCCCAATCACCGTTTGATGGAGATCTCGAATTTCTGCGTCCCGACGGCACGAGCTACTGGGTGCGCTTAGCCCTCTCGGTCAGCCGGGACGAGTTGGGTGTGTGCAGTCACCTCATCGCCATTGAAGAAGACATCACCGAGCGCAAGAACGCTGAGTTCAAGATTCTGGCGAGCGAGCAGCGGTTCCGTGACGTGGTGGAGGCAGCAGGCGAATACATCTGGGAAGTCGATACCGAGTTCCGGTACACCTATGTATCAGACCAAGTCACGGATGTTTCGGGCTACCTCGTTGAGGAGCTTTTGGGCCGAAACATGCTGGACATGGTGGCCAAGCCCGATATCCGCAAAGCTCAAAATGCGGTGGCAGAAGCCATGCTGGCCGGCAAGGGATTCTCGAACCTGGTGTTCCAGAGTCTCCACAAGGACGGCCACATCATCTGGGAGAGGGTGAATGCTTTGCCGATTCGAGATGCCCACGGCGAGGTGATCGGATTCCGGGGAACAGGCCTGGACATCACGCTGCAAAAGGTGGCGGAAGACAATCTCGCTGCGGCCAAAGAACGGATTTCTGGAATCTTGGAAAGTATTCAAGACCGATTCTATTCGCTGAACAAGAACCGGAAATTCACCTACGCCAACGGCTCATCGGCCGAAGGATATGGGATGGAGCCGGAGCAGCTTTTGGGCAAGCACATCAAAGAACTGCACCCCGAAGAGTACTGGTCGGTGCTGTGGGATGTGTTTGACCAGGTTCAGAAGACTGGCGAACCAAGCGATTTGGAGATGTACCACCCGCCCTCCGATACGTGGCTCGAATTCCGCGTCTATCCGGGTCAGAACGGCGGCATCAGCGTCTTCTACCAAGACATCACCGAGCGGAAGCTCATCCTCGGCAAAATCGAGGAGCAGATGGCTCGCCTCAACGAAGCAAATCTCCACATGGAGATCCAGCAGATGCAGCTGGAGGACGCCAACGCCAAACTCCGAAATCTGGCATCAACCGACGGTCTCACGGGGCTGAAGAACCACAAAACGTTCCAGGAATATCTGCACGATCAATACCACGCGGCGGAGACCGTCGGGCTTGAGCTCGGGGTGATCCTGTTGGACGTCGATAAGTTCAAGCAGTACAACGATGGTTTTGGTCACTTGGCGGGAGACGAAGTGCTGAAGGGTGTCGCGCGGATTTTGCGCGAGGCCGTGCCGGAGCCTCATCTGCCGGCACGATACGGCGGTGAGGAGTTTGTCATTGTCACCGTTGGGTTGAACGAAGCGGAGACCTGGGAGATGGCAGAAGAAGTCCGGATGCGCCTTGAAGAGCATGAGTGGCCGCACCGCGAGGTGACGGGCAGCTTCGGCGTTTCCATGTTCGGCCCTCACGTGGAGAGTCGTCAGCACCTCATCGACCTGGCGGATAAGGCGCTATATGCTTCCAAGGAAGGGGGTCGCAACCGCGTAACTCTGTCGAGCGATCTCCGAAAAGCGGCGTGATCGTTGGTTCGGAAGTCCCGCGCCCAGGGACGAGCGGAACCCTGCTCGGCAGGTAACCTCTTCTGCATTCTTATGCACCACACAGTTGCGATCATTGGTTCTGGGCCGGCGGGATACACAGCGGCGATTTATGCGGGACGAGCGGATCTGAATCCGGTTGTCTTTGCGGGCCCCGAGCCGGGCGGACAGCTGATGATCACGACCGACGTGGAGAACTATCCCGGCTTTCCCGAAGGTGTGATGGGGCCGGAGATGATGCAGCTTTTCCAGAAGCAAGCGGAGCGATTTGGCGCCGACGTAAGGTTCGAAATTGTCACCAAGGTCGATCTCTCGGCGGCCCCGTTCAAGATCTGGGTCAGCGATGCGGAGCACACGGCCGAGACCGTGATCATTTCCACCGGTGCCTCGGCAAAGTGGATTGGCCTGGAGGGCGAGAAGACCTTTGGAGGGTTCGGCGTCAGTGCCTGCGCGACGTGCGATGGGTTCTTCTTTAGGGGCAAAGAAGTGATTGTCGTCGGGGGCGGCGACACCGCGATGGAGGAGGCGAACTACCTCACCCGTCATGCCAGCAAGGTCTATGTGGTTCACCGCCGAGATTCCTTCCGGGCGAGCAAGATCATGCAACAGCGCGTGCTGGACAACCCGAAGATCGAGGTGATTTGGAACAGCGCGGTCGTGGACATTCACGGCGATGTGGAACCGCACAAGAAATTGAAGGCGGTCACCCTCGAAGACACCGTGACTGGCGAGCGCAAGCAGATGCCGATTGACGGTCTCTTTGTCGCCATCGGTCACAAGCCGAATAGTGATGTCTTCACCGATTGGCTGCAAACCGACGATCTGGGCTACCTCCTCGTCGAAAAGGGCACCGCGACGACGTCGATCCCTGGCGTCTTTGCGTGCGGCGATGTGACGGATCGGGTTTATCGACAAGCCGTGACCGCTGCGGGAACGGGATGCATGGCAGCGATCGAGGCGGAGCGCTACTTGGAATCGGTCGGGCACTAAAAACGTCCGATCATTCGCGGGCGCGATTGCGTCGTTAGGAAAAGGAGAACAATGATCACCTCACTGGTAGCTTGGAAAGTGCTCGCTTTGGCGACCTCGCAGGAGGCCCCGAATCCTCAGGAAGAAGAGACTCCGCGAGATTTTCTTTCTGCCGAAATGCCAGGGATCGCGGGGATGCCGACGACCCTGACGCTTCAGCACTTCGTGTTTCCGATGGCGGAGCCGAAGACATCGCCCAAGCACCTGTGGAAGTTTCCCTTTGTCACCGCCGGGTTTGTGAAGACCTCGAAAGAGGGCGAAAACTTCAGCCCGCGATTCCGAGTGTTTGCCCAGTCTCGCCGGGTGCCGGATCCCCCCTTGATGCACGACGACGTGGCTCAGTGGTCTACCCGGATGTTCTTGCGGTTGTGGGATTACAACTTCGCCCGTCTCCGGATCGACCATTCGGAGCGGTTCCGACGCGGCGTGGACGTCTACCTCTGCTTTGCCGGGGATGCCGGAGGCGAGCATCTTTTTGATGTCGACACCTTCGATACCGATGCCAGCGGGAATCCAAAGCGGGTGAACACGATTTACATCTATCAGGTCCATCGGATCGCGGCTCCGATCCAGTTGAGCCGGGAGATTGCTCACGAATACGGCCACGCGATTCTTCCCGCCATCGGACCGTACGAAGGCCCCGAAGATTGGGCGAATGGAGAAGTGGGCGAACGGCTCTACCTCCAATGGCTCCGAGACGATTTGGTTGCCGGCAAGCTCAGCACCGACGATATGGTTCACACCGATGTCGCCGCGCTCGACGAATATCTAGCGAAAAACGTCCATCCGATGGTCGTTTCGATGGGAACGAAGGGGCCGAATCGAGAACTGCTCGGCGGAAAGTCGAAGGAGTCGTTCTACGAATATGTGGCTTTGACCACCTACGTTGGCCAGATTTTGCCCTCCCGGGTTTTTGGGAGGTCTCTGATGCTGACGGGGTCGCAGAAGGCGATGGACTATGAACAAGCGATCCGAGATGCGGTCGCCGAGGTTCCGTCGCTGGAGATCACGGTGCCAGCGGTTTTGAAAGGGAAGTCGATCTACCTTCCAGTGGGCGAAAAGGCGAAGCTCTCTGGCGCAAAGGTGCTCTCTCGGTCGAACGGCTGGGCGAAGGTTCAGCCAAGCGCTGCGAAAATCAAAGTGACTCAACCAGAGAGCTGAAGTCGAGATTTCCCGTGGAGGAAGGGGCAGGCCAGCGAATTCGACTTCGCTGGCCTGAGCCATTTGAGGAGGATCGCTACTTGAGCTCCGACATTGGGTCGTACCAGTCTCTCGTCGGAGGTGCGCCCGGTGTTTGAGCCCATGTTTGCTCGAATCGATGGTTCTTGGCGTGACCATCTGCGAAGAGATAGTTGGCAGCCTTCCCGTCGATGTCGTACCACAAGGTGCGGGGCAGACGCCGCATCATATCCCACCCTCTCATGTGGAACATTGTGCCGCCTTGATAGACGGGCACGCGCGCAGGGGAACCCCAGAACATCGGCATGAAGTGGTCAGGATTGACCGTGGTTGCCGGAGTGAACCACTTGAGTTCATCCCGCACCGGAGCGGAGAAGATCGTGAGCGAAGGATTCGCCGGTTGGGAAAGAGTCATTCCGTAGTACGGCGGATGCAAGGCATCAAAGTATGCGTTGAGCCCGTAGGTGGTCCAGCGTGTACCCTTGCCCCATTCAGCTGAGTTGTCAAGCGGCGAACGATTCAGGAGCCGGTTCTTGGCATAGGGCTGAAGCTCATCGACCCAAGTGATCTGGTGGGCTCCCATCATCTTGACCATCGGAATCCGGTCGTCGTAGTCGCCTCCGTAGAGCATCAGGGCCAGACCGATCTGCTTCATATTGCTCAGATCCGCCACCTTCTTGGCCGCCTGCTTGGCCTGGGCAAATACCGGGAAGAGAATCGCAGCGAGGATAGCGATGATCGCGATGACGACGAGGAGCTCGATCAGGGTAAAGGCGTGGCGTTTCATCCTCGGCTTCCCAGGCGGCAGCCTGATGTCATCTCGGTCGGCGCCGGACGCGTTTCCATGTTTCGGTCTTTGACCTTGGCGAGCTTGGCGATTCGGGCGGTGACTTCCGCGAGCATGGGTGCCGAATAGCCTGGGTAAGCCAGCTCGATCTTCCCGCTCTGATTCACCAGCCTCGTGGCCAGACCGGCTTCGGCTTTGTAAGCCTTGGCGATCGTGCCCTTCGGGTCGGCGATCACTCGGAACTGAGGCCTGGTTTCCTTGCGCCAGGCGGCAGCCGTTTTCTGGTCACCAAACACGATGCCGACAACGTTGGCGACATCCTTGTAGTGGTTGTGCACGCGGTCGATGTAGGGTCGCCCGCTGGTGCAACAGGGGCAGCCGTTTTCAATGAAAACCAGCAGCGTCGGACGCTTGATGAGATCTTTGAGATTGACGACTTTGCCCAAGTGATCCTTGGTGCTGAAGTCGGGAGCCTTTGTCCCGATCAGCGCTCGGGCGGCCTTCGTGGCTTCCGATTCGGTGACATGGCCGGCTTCTTTGCCGTCTTGGTCGCGGGTGTGGTCGTGGTCTTCCTTGTTCTGGAAGACGAGCGTCGATGAGGTCGCAGGCATGCAAAGCAGCAGCCCAAGACACGCGAATGCGTAGGGGTTTGATTTCATTGCTAGATGAGTGAAATGGGGGTCAAGCCAGCCGAGGTGACGGAGTCAGGTCGGCGGGACAGAGATTTTGGAGTTCACTCAGGCAAGTTGGGGAGGGGGAGTGGTGATGTCCTTTGATTCGGGCAGCAGGGTGCCGATGCGCCGTGCGACTTGAGCCGATCCGGACGGGAGGAGAGGAATGAGGAACGAACCGCTTGCCAACGGCAGGTCGAGCGCTGGAACAGAGAGAACGTAAACCGTGAGCTTCTCGCTGGAAGCTCCCTGATCCGCCGACTGAGCTTCCGCGCAGCGGCACTGCTCAAACGCTGCGTCGCCGATCTCGGGCGACACCAATGTGCCTTGCTTCTCAATTCTCTGGACAACGGCCGCAGGGCAGTGAACCCCTTCAGCGGTTTTGGGATACGTCGAGAGCGCAAACGAGAGGATCACCAAGAGCGAGAAGGCGATCAAGCCAAGCTCCCGGACAAGCTCCCGAATCATCTTGCGGTTTCCCACAGGCCCGCAGATTACCCGTAGCGAAACGGGAAACCGGGAAGGTACAACCCATAAGACACCCCAGCAACGGAGCTTGGGCGCGTGCAATGAAGCCTCCAGGGATCAGAGTCTCTGGAGGCTTCTCACGTTTTCCACCGCAAGTTCCGACAAACGAGGCCCGGGCACCAGGCAACGACCCTTCGTCGCCTAGTAACCTGATCCCCAGCCGAGGGTCGCCGTCATTTCGATCACGTAGGTCAGCAGGAACCAAAACCATGACAGGAAAAGAAGCGCTCGAACTCATTCACGAGAATGAATCACAATTCGTCGATATTCGCTTTACCGATCCGTTTGGCATGTGGCATCACTTTACGATGCCGGCTCATGCCTTCGATGCCGATGCTTTCGAAGACGGATTGGCCTTCGATGGTTCCAGCATCCGCGGATTCAAGGCGATCAATGAAAGCGACATGAAGCTGATGCCGGATCCGAGCACGGTCTTCATGGATCCGTTCACTGAGCACACGACGGCGGTAGTGATCTGCAACATCGAAGATCCAATCACCGGCGAACCGTACTCCCGCGACCCGCGCTACACGGCTCAGAAGGCACAGGAATATCTCAAGTCCACCGGAATCGCGGACATCGCGTTCTTCGGGCCGGAAGCCGAGTTCTTTGTCTTCGACAAGATGGCGTACCGCAACGATCCGCAAAACGCTTTCTTCTCCCTCGATAGCATCGAAGCAAGCTGGAACAGTGGCAACGATGACGCCCTGGGTTACACCCAACGCGTCAAGGGCGGCTACTTCCCGTGCGCTCCGGCCGACAAGCTCCACGACATGCGCTCCAGCATGGTTCTGGCCTTGGAAGATGTGGGAATCCAGACGGAAATCCACCACCACGAGGTCGCTGGTGCCGGTCAGTGCGAAATCGACGTCCGGTTCGACGAGCTGCTCAAGATGGCCGACAAGATGATGAAGTACAAGTACGTCGTCAAGAATGTCGCCGCCCAATACGGAGCCACCGTGACCTTCATGCCGAAGCCTCTGTTCGGCGACAACGGTAGCGGCATGCACGTCCACCAAAGCCTCTGGAAGAACGGCGAGAACCTGTTCTACGACGAGACCGGCTATGCGGGGCTGAGCGACATGGCTCGCTGGTACATCGGCGGCATCCTGAAGCATGCTCCGGCGCTGCTCGCGTTCACCAACCCGAGCACCAACAGCTATCGACGACTGGTTCCGGGCTACGAAGCTCCGATCAACCTGGTCTATTCCGCGCGAAACCGATCGGCGTGCATCCGCATCCCGATGGTCGGCAACTCGCCGAAGGCCAAGCGGATCGAGTTCCGCGCTCCAGATCCGACGGCGAACCCGTACTTCGCTTTTGCTGCCATGATGATGGCGGGTCTCGACGGCATCCAAAACAAGATCGAACCGCCGGCACCGGTGGACAAGGATCTTTACGAACTCGCTCCGGAAGAAAAAACGGACATCCCGCAGACTCCGGGCTCGCTTCGTGAAGTGCTCCACGCGCTCAAGGCCGACCACGAGTTCCTGCTCAAGGGTGATGTCTTCACGAAGGATCTCATCGAGGCGTACATCAACTTCAAGCTAGTCAACGAGTGCGATGCGATCGATCTTCGCCCGCACCCGTACGAGTTCTATCTCTACAGCGACATCTAAGCTCGCCTCAACGAAGTCAGAAGCCCGGGGCATGAAGTGGTGCACCCGGGCTTTGATTTTTTCAGCGGAGGAGGCTGGCTCGGCTGAAATCTAGTTGGCCTGCATGTTGGTGTTGGCAATCGAGACATCGGCCTGGCGGTTTTGCCGACTGATGTTCTGGAACGTGGAAGCATTCGAGGTCTCGGCGATGTATACGCCGCGCTGAACGTTTTCCAAGATGTTCGAGGTCAGTCTCGGTCGGACGGCTCCGACCACGGAGACGCCGAATCCTGTCTCACTGTTGTAGGCCCAGCTGCGGTCGAGTTGGTCGTCCACGCCTCCTTGGAGGAAGTAAGCGGAGCTGCCACAACCGACGGCACTGTTCATCGAAGCCACCGACTCCATGGAGTTCTTCAGCCACAGGCCATAGCTCTCGGGGTAGCGGATGTCGTTGTTCGTCACCATGGTGCCGCGTGAGCCCGAGACCGTGATCCCGTCTCCGTTGATGCCTTGTCCGAGCGTTGTGGGGTTTCCGGCAACCAGATTCTTGTTGACCAGCACGCCGCTGCAGCTTCGGATCAGGACGCCGGACATCCGGTGGTTCAAAATCGTGTTGCCGACCACGCTCGCTCCGCTGCTCCCGATGAAAGTGATTCCACCTCCGCAGTCATCGACGAGCGATTGCTGGGCAACCGAATCGATGGTGTGCCAAAACACGGTGTTGAATCGGGCCCGAGTCGCGGTGACATCCTTGAAGTTCATGGCGCGGAGATACTTACCGAAGAAGGCATTTTGCGCACCGACAATCGTCAGATTTTCGAGGCTGACCTCCTCTACAGGGTTGACCTTGAAAATACCCTGGCCTTGCTGCAAACCAGGAGGCCGCGGGAAGCGCATCCGAACGTAGTTCGTGTCGATGATCTGCTCGATGACGTTGGTGTGTCCGTCGATGCCGTTGCCGTAGTCAACATGGATAAGATCGCCAACCTTGAGCCCGGATGAGTCCCCCGTCGCAAGCCAGGTGGAGTTCCAGGAAGGCTGGTTGACGGTGGTTCCGTAGGGAGTGATGGTGCCCTCGGCGGAAAAAGCGGGGAAGTTAGAGGTGGTCGAGAAGATCAGTCGCGTGTTGTTGCCGCGAATCGTGATGTACGACTTCATGCGGATGCCGGCAGTGACAGGAAATTCACCGGGCGGCAGAATGATCGTTCGTGGTTCGGAGGCGGAATCGATCGCGCCTTGAAGCTCACTGATCGAGTTCAGGGTGACCGTGTCGGCACTGGCCCACGCACCGAGCAAGATCGACGCGGCCAGGAAAGTTCGGCGGAGGGAAAAAACACACAACATCCTGCCTTGGTTCTTCCACCCGTGTCGGGCAAAAACCTCAAGGGAATTAACAGGGTCGACCCGTATCGGTACGGGTTATCCTTCGGACGCCTTAAAGGTTCTTCTTCAAGAACTCCAACATCGGCGGGACAAGGCCCGGCGCGATCGGGCCGGTGATCCCGGGAGTTCCAAGCTTGAAGTTATGGCTTGCTTCGGGCACGATCACCAGCGATACCGGACGCTTCTTGTTCTTTTTCGCCGCCGCCTCCAGCAGGGTGGCATCTTCCTTGGCGAGGATTTGGACATCCGACTCGCCGTTCGCGATAAAGATCGGGCCCTTGAAAGCCTCGACCCATGGCAGAGGGGTGGCTCGGAAGTACCCCACCATCAAGTCCTTGGCCGATGCATTGTAAAGCCCCAGGAGTTCGCTTGGGGTTTCGGAATGGATCTCCCCGGTTTTGGTGAGATGGTCAATCGTCTGGCGGTGACGGCGATTGAACTCGGCTTTCTTCGCATCATCCCAAGGCGCGGCACTCACTTGGGCTGCGACTTGACCATAGAGAATATCGCCCATGTTCCGCCCGGGTGAGCCAAGCAGGAGCAGCGCCTTCGCTCCAACATCTTTGCCGATCGCCGTCGCAAAGAGCCCGCCTTCACTGTGCCCGAGGATGGCGATTCGTTTTTTGTCCACCTCGGGGCGACTCTTCAGAAACTCGGCAGCAGCCTTTGCATCGGCGATGTGATTGTCCCAGTTGAAGAAAGGGCCAATCTCGGGAAGCGTTTTGGGCCACACCGACTGGTATCGCGCAACGGGGCGCTTGTCAAATCGGAGAGTGACGTACCCCTCTCCCGCCAAAGCTTCGCTCAGGTCTTTCAAGAGGTTGGTGGTGAACCCTGGCTGATTGCCGTCGCGGTCTGTGGGGCCACTGCCTGGCATCAGGAGGATAGCGGGGGCATTCTTGGTGACGCCGGAAGGGACGGTGAGGACTCCGGCAAGCTCGATTCCGGCCCCCTGCATGGTGACCTCGGTTAGGGTCATCGGTTCGGCGGCGAGAATCCAGAGTCCGGCAACGAGCATGTCAATGGGAGGGACGTCCGACCGACTCGGAAGGTTGCGGAGCGGCTCAATCAGACCGGCGCGCCATTTTGTGTGGCCCGCAGATGGAGTTCGAGGAGGGAGTTCATCGCCACGACATCGGTGGGCAGTTGGAGGGCGAGGGTTGCGACAAGCAGCCCAAACACACGAAGCATGCTTTGGGTTGTTGGCGGATTTTCGTTGGTCAGGAGAGTGGAACAAGCGTATCGATACGCAAACTGGTACTGTTGAGAGCATGCTCGCGCCCTTGCTTGCCACCCTCATCCTGGCCCAGCCGCAACGCCTCACCACGTTCGATCAGCTGATGACCGCCCTCCAATCCGGACGCGAAGTCCGCTCCGTGGTCGAATACGCGAAGACGACCCTCATCATTGATGGTAAGGAAGAGAAAGCCCCCGAAGCGATCGGAGGGATGAAGCTGGAAGCCTGGGAGTATTTCGCCAAAGGCGTGATCCGCAATGAAAAAGCGTACGTCGCCTGCTCGCACACCGTCCTGATTGCTCACCCGCGATACGGCCACGTGTTCAACTACGTGCGCTTCAGGATTTACGAAGACAACACCGTCGAGATCACGGCCCGGTATCTCACCACGGAGAAGTACGAAGTCGTGATGGACGAGATCTTCCGAGGAAAGATCACGAATGGCAAGGACAAGGAAGGCGTTGCCTTCTTTGCCGCAGGCTAAGCGAGCTGGGTCCGCCAACGTGCCGAGAGCCTGATTTTCCTCGTTGCCAAGCCCGAGCCGGGCTAAGATGACGACATGGAAAAGCAGGCTCTCTTGGATCTTCTCGACTATGATTTGTGGGCGAACCAGGTGTGGCTCGCCGTGCTCGATCAAACCCCGCATCCCGAAGAGGCTCGCAAGGCCTATCTCCATCTGCTTGGATGCTACATCGGGTGGCTGAGCGGAGTGAGCCAGGTCGAGGATATCCAGGATGAGGGAATCGACCTTCATCGGGATACCGAGCGATTCAACACGCTCTGGCGAGCCGAAATCGAGTCACGCGATCCGGCTGAGTTGGTGACTCTGGAACTCCGAAGCGGCCCCGTCAAGATGCCGCTTTGGCACGTACTCCATCACGTGATGAACCACGCCACGTATCACCGAGGGCATCTGCGCACTCTGTGCGTGGGATGGGGCTTCGCGGAGTTTCCCGAGACGGACAGCATCGGCTACTGGGCTCGGCGATCAAGAGAAAAATCGGAAGCCGAGGCTTGACAAAGTAGTCCTGAAAGTTAGATACTTAGCAAAGTGTCTAATAAACCGGCAACTTTGGATCAAGTCTTCCATGCGCTCTCCCATCCGGTACGCAGGGAAGTGATCGAGCGCCTCACGGGAAGTGCAGCCACGATGACCGAGCTTGCCGCGCCGTTCGACTTGGCGATGCCCTCGTTCCTCCAGCACATGCGGGTGTTGGAATCGGCCGGCCTTGTGAAGTCTCATAAGCAAGGACGATCGCGCACCTACGAACTCGATCCTCCCGCCTTCTTCCTCGCGGACAACTGGCTCGATATTCAGCGCAAACACTGGAACCGCCGACTCGATCAGCTCGATTCTCTCCTCACTGAACTCCATTCGGAAAACACTCATGAATGATCTTCAACCCATCACACACAACCCCTCGCTCGACCTGATGCTCGAGCGCACCACCCATGTTCCTGTTGAACTCGTTTGGAGGGCTTGGACCGAGCCCGAACTGTTGAAGCAGTGGTTCTGCCCGAAGCCGTGGAGCGTCTCTGAGGTCGAGCTGGAGCTTTACCCAGGAGGGGCGTTCAACACCACCATGCAATCGCCCGAGGGTGAGCTGTTCCCAAGCGAAGGGTGCGTTCTGCAAGTGGTTCCGCAGCGACGACTTGTCTTCACGAGCGCGCTGATCAGAGGATTCCGACCGCAACCTCCCGAAGGAAATCCTGTCGGTGCGTTCTTGTTCTCAGGAATCGTGGATTTGGAAGCAGAAGGCGAAGGAACCAGGTACCGGGCCTATGCCATCCATGGCGACTCAGAGGGCCGGAACTCTCATGAAGCGATGGGCTTCCACGACGGCTGGGGTGCGGCCTTCGATCAGCTGGTCGAGTTGATGTCTTCGCCCGAATTTCGGGGATGACACTCGTCTTCGAGGCCGTATTGATCGAGTGGCGTGGCCCTGCCCCGTTTGTTTTCGCCCCTCTCCCGGAGGACGCTGCTCAGGCAATCCGCCAGGTGGCCAAAGAGGCGAGCTATGGTTGGGGTTGCATCCCGGTGAGCGCGGTGGCCAATGGCTCGCCATTTACCACCTCGCTCTTTCCGAAGAATGGGGGCTATCTGCTGCCCATCAAGGTCTCGGTGCAGCGGACAACCGGGCTGGGAGTCGGCGACGTGGCGTCCTTGCAAATCGATCTCCCTTGAAAAAAGAAGAGCCTGCTCCCGTAGCGGGATCAGGCCCTTCCAGACTCACGACTCAGACAGAATAGCTTCCGTCCGTAGAGAATATTTTATTCACAGGAAACGGAAAGCGTCGTAAGAGTTGCGTAAAAAATCATACTCTCGGGCTGGATGCCGGGGCACTTTTCCCCTCCGCTTCGCCAAAGATCGCGTCGAGCAACGGCGCAGCACAATCGACCACCGCGTTCACATCCAGGGCAAGGATCAGCTTGTGGCCGTGAGGCGGCGTGCTCCAGCGTTGCGCCGTCGAGGCTTCGCCCAGCTTTGCTCCCGTCCAAGCATCGTGGAGCGACATCCCGGCCAATTCGCGGGCGATTGGCTCGCTGAGCTGAAGCGATTGCACGTCATCGGTCCAGTTGAACAGAGCGACCGCGACCCCCTTGGGCCCCTGAAGTTTCATCCCAGCGGGAAGTCCGTGGCGATTGATCGGCCCAAACGGTTCGGCTGCTTTCCCAGTGGGATGGATCAGTCGAGGGATCAGAGCTGCACCCTCAGGTTCGAGCTTCGGGAGATCATCCGTGAGGAAGGCCGCCCCACCACTCATGGCAACGACCGCGGCGAGGGTCAGGCGTTCGACTTCGTTCAGGCCGATGTGATGATCTCGCAGCAAGACAGGATCGACATCGTTGTTCCACAGCACACGGTGCATCCACCCCACCGACATCGCGGTGCGGATCGCGCTCCGCGTGGCGGGCTCCGTGCCAAAAGGATCTTTCAGATCGACCCAGTGCAGCCCGATATCCGGATCGACACGCATTCCATCAACCACGCCTACGGAGGGAAGATACGGTGCCCCGCAACCCAAGATGTAGGCGTCTCCGGCCAGGCGACGGATCAATTCCATGCCTGCGCGGTACGCCTGGATCCCCGTTTGCGAGGCGTTATATCGGACCCCTCGGGCCGCCCCGGCATAGAGAAAATCGAGTTTCAGATAGGTGTAGCCCCAGTCCTGAACGACCGTGGAGAACACCTTTTCGAGCCAGCCCAGCACCTCGGGATGGGTGAGATCGAGACAGTAGCAGCGCGTTCCCCAGTTGTCGAGAGCATTGACGGGAACACCCTGCAGGTCGCGCAGCACCCAATCGGGATGGTCGCGGTAGACGTCCGAATCGGCCCCGACGATGAACGGTGCCAGCCAGATTCCTGGCTCATACCCCTTCGACTTGATTTCATCAGCAAGCCACTTCATCCCGTGAGGGAAAGTTTCCTTGATTGTCAGCCAGTCGCCAATGTGGGTCTGGTAGGCGTCATCAATCTGCACATATCGGAGGGGGAGATCATTTTCGGAAATGAACTTCAGATTCCGGATCATGTCTGCTTCCTTAGTGTTGGTGAAGAACTCGTACCAACTGCACCACCCCGTCGGAATCGGGCGACCGGCACTCGCCTGCATTGAGTCTGCCAGCGCCGCGCCGTAGGCATGCAGAAGGTCGTACGATCGAGCGGTTTCGTGGAGAATCAACAAGGGTTCCGAAAACAGCTTTTCGCCTGGCTTGACAACCTTGCCCTCCGCAACGCTGGAGGCGACCAGCCGGTGGCCCGTCCTGGTCTCCTGAAGAGTGAAGACTCCGAGCTGAGTCTTGGCAGAGATGAACCCGAGAAGAACTCCCTGCTCGGAGGTTGGCTCGTGAAGGAGGGTCATCCAAGGAAGAATCAGCCTTTCGGCGTCGGTGACGGGGAGCATCGGATTCAGCTTGGGGGCCTCGGCATTCCAGGTGGAGTGATCCTGGGGAAGCGGCGCGGGAAGAGCCGTGTAGCTCCAGCTTTGCCAACCGAGCCGACCGACCTCGATCTGTTCTCCAAGCATGGATCCTTCGTCGGCAACAAGAAGATCCATGCGCTCAACCGACATCTCAAAGTTTGAGGTGTTGGTGAGAACAAGCCGGATGATGGAGCCGCCGCCTTCATGGGCCACGATCTCCCAAGCGAGAGCGTCTCCCTTTCCTGACCAAATCTCTGTCGTGTCGGTGAGGTGAACCCGCGATCTACCGGAGAGCAGAACCCCTCCTTGCGGATCGAGAAGCGAAAGGCGACCATTCTCCCGGAGAAGTTTCATCGCCTTCTGGTTTACCTAAGCCAGGAGAGAAGGCGTCCTCCGGCGCGAGAATTGGGTCCAGTGCTCAATGTCAGCGCGGGATTCGGGTCTTCCAGTGAATCTCGTCGACGCCGCCCAGCATCGCCCGTTCCGAAATCTGCCCCAGATGGATACCCAGGTGGCGGATGTTGAGAATCTGGTGATCGAGCTTTTGGAGGTTGGGATACCAGCTGAATCCGCTCTCCTGCGACTCCAGATCGAGCGCGGAGACGAACTCGACAATCTTTCCATCGAGCCAGTCGAGATACTCGAGCATTTCGGTTTGGGTGTAGGGTTCCAGGAGCGGCGGCAGGACTCCTTCTTCATCCCACAAATCGGTGCACGGGCGGTGCTTGTCCCACGGCACAAAGTCGTGCTCGGTCGGCATCAGATAGAGGTGGGTGTAGTAGAGGGCGTGGTAGCAGATCCGCCACATGGTACGCGGATGTTCGCCCCCCAGCCACGTGGCCTCATCGCTCTCCATGAGGCATTGCCGGAGCATGGCAAGGTTTGCTCGGTACTGGCCGGAGAGGGCTCGGATCAGATCCATGCGCTCAGAGTAGCAAATCCGCGCCTTTCAGGACGCGCGACTCCCGGAATTCCGTGGGAGGTCGCCCGCATAAATACTTGCTTTTCGCCCGAGACCCGTTTGAACACTGATTTCGTGATACATTGTTGTCGTCGCAGTTTTCTGCTCAGATTGTGAGCAGGCGACAAATGGACAGGAGCAAATATGAAAAAGATCCTTGCAGTGCTCGGCATGGCCGTGCTCGTCAGCGCATCCTTTGCGCAAGTTACCGTTTTCTCCAACAACGCGGGTGGCGATTTCTATTCCGATCCGACGCCGTCAAACCCGGGCGGAACCGTGGCGATCAACAGCTACATCGGTCCGAACGGTGCCCAGTGGTTCTACAACGAAATGAAGGACAGTGCCGTTATTGGAATCAACGGCACCCAGGCTCGCAGCGGCAATGGTTCGGTGCAGTTGAACAGCATCGGCACCGCCACCAACCCGAACAGCAAGGCGAGCATCACGTACGCTCGATCCGACCTCGGCGCACTGGGCAACGTCGCTGACCTCACCCACTGGGGCGCGGATCTGCGCACCGAGGCGACTCCTCTGAGCAACGCCAACTTCATCATGCGGCTCTACGTGGGCGATGGCACCAACGCGATCAACGGCAACCGCCAAGGCTTCCTGGTGTGGGACACCCAGTGGAACCCCGGCTTCAGCCACCCGGCGATCACCTACGGTCAATGGCAAACCTTTGACCTGATGTCGATTGCCAGCAGCCTGTGGGTGCGCCCGACGAACAGCCTGATCACGACCCTGCAGCCGAACTTGACGAGCGGTGAGATTCTGCTCTCGGACGCTCTCAGCATCCTCGGCGGTCTGAACTACAAGGTCTTCAGTGCCAACGCCGGATGGGGCACCTCGAACACTCCGTACGAAGGCTACATGGATAACTACACGCTCGGATTCAACGGCGTGGGCACCACCCACAACTTCGAAGTGGTTCCGGAACCAGCCACGATGAGCCTCCTCGCTCTCGCCGCTCTGCGACGACGCAAGAAGGCTACTGCGAAGAAGTAAGTCGCACCTCTCCACTCACTCAATCCTTGCGCCTCGGTCTCCCTCCACGGAGACCGGGGCGCTCTGGTTTAACGGGCAACCGGTGTTATCCTAGGATATGGCAAGGCGTGTTTTCTTTGAGGATGGACGCGATCCGGCCGGGCCGGATCAGACATCGAGGCGGGTTCTGATTTTCAATGCCGACGAGCATCCGGCAAACCCTTTTTATCTCGCGATCACCCTGCCGGATGGAGACCGAACATTCACCCCTGGGGTGCCGATCTTGCCGTTTGATATCCCCGCTGGCGTAGATCGCGTGATGTTTGTGCTCAACGTGATGCCGATCCCGCCGATTTCGGACAACCGGAGAACCGCGCCGTTTATGGCGACGGGCACCAATCTCAAGCCGTTCTACACGCTCCGGTGCAATGGTCCAACCTTCACGATTCTGGAGCACGACAGCGATCCAACGGCTCCGCCGCCCGAACCAGGCGCGCCCCCCGCTCCGATGCCGAAGGGATGCGCCACCGCAATCCTCGGCCTGTTTGGATTCTGGAAGTGAGATGACCGCCGGGCACCCAGCGATCCCGGCCGATCAGTTCAGGGATTGCCCCGGATCTCCGTATCTGTTTCGCTGGCTGCGAAGAGCTCTCCCAAAGACACTCCTCCGAACGAAATCTCGATTCACGGATGCCCGTGTTCCCGTGTTTCAACGTCACCTCACGGCGACAGCACGCCAGTCGAGTGGATTCATTCCGGATCTTCCCGTTATCGTTCTGCGCTCGCACGGGAGTTGCATCTCCTAGTTCGATGCCAACGCAGTTGTTGGGCAGCTCTCAGCAGAACGCCAACCGCAAATGTGGTATGCCTCTGTCTGCGATGAAAGTGATCTTGGTTGGAGGGTCTGGGCACATGGGAGCCGTGGTGAGACGCTCCTTCCAACCGTCGCGCTACGAATTCTCGCTCGTGACTCGAAGCCCAAGCTGCACCGAAGAAATCGGCTGGGACGGTAAGCGTTTGGATAGCCGAGTAGTCGATGGAGCGGACGTCGTGATCAATCTCGCCGGGCGCACCGTCAACTGCCGCTATAACGCGACAAATCTCTCGCAAATGATGAGTAGCCGCATCGACTCCACTCGGGCCGTCGGCGAGGCAATCGCAGGGTGTCAGGTTCCTCCCAAGGTTTGGCTCCAAGCGAGCACGGCAACCATTTACGCGCACACCTTTGGCACCCCTCAGGACGAGCAAAACGGCGTTCTTGCGGGAAACGAGCAGGGTGTGCCGCCGGTCTGGGCCTACAGCGCCGAGATCGCGAAGCGCTGGGAAGCAGCTTTGGAGGCTGCAAATACGCCGCACACACGCAAGGTGCCCATGCGCATGGGCATCATGATGAGCCGTGATCAGAACGGTCCACTGGACATCCTGGCGCGTCTTGCGCGGCTCGGCCTCGGTGGCAACATCGCCGGGGGTCGTCAGTTTGTTTCGTGGGTGCACGAACGGGACTTGGCGCACGCGCTTGAGTTCCTGATCGACCACGATCTCTCCGGGCCGGTTAACATTTGCTCTCCCTTACCTCTGCCGCAGGCCG
The DNA here is from genome assembly GCA_020161505.1 of Armatimonadota bacterium. GTDB lineage: Bacteria > Armatimonadota > Fimbriimonadia > Fimbriimonadales > Fimbriimonadaceae > UphvI-Ar2. The sequence continues at coordinate 26,883 of JAIUNY010000005.1, forward strand.
AATTTGCCGCTGTGCTTCGCGAAGCTGTGGGCACGAAGGTGGCTCTCGGGGCGACAAAGTGGATGGTGGACATCGCGGCCTACCTGATGAACTCGCACAGCGAACTGGTGCTCAAGAGCCGCCGTGTTGTGCCCACGAAGTTGCTGGAGGCGGGATTTGAATTCAAGTATGCAGATTGGCCCTCTGCGGTGGCTGACTTGATCGGTTCGCCGGCCTCATCGCGGTAGAACCTCCCGAGGAAGCTGCTGGCGGGGAGGTTCCTGAAAGATCGCCGGCTTTCTGTTCGGATCGGTAGACTGATCGTGTGAATCACGTGAGCCCCTACTTCAATTTCGCGGGGCAGTGCGGCCCGGCGATGACGGCATATCAAGAGTGGCTGGGTGGGGACCTGATGCTGATCCGGATCGGCGATTCACCTGCGGCGGAGGGTTATAGTGGCAGCCCGGATGACATCTACCACGCCACCCTGACGGCCCCGAACTTCACCCTGATGGGCTCCGACATGAACCCGGTTGCCCAGGCGGCGTCGATCGTGGCCTCAGCCAGCGACCTGCCGGAGCTGGGTCGGCTCTACGCGCAGGTGAAGGAAGGGGGGAACGTCCACTGCGCCCTCGCCCCCGCCCCCTGGGGCGGCCACTACGCCCAAGTCACCGACCGATTCGGCACGGCGTGGCATCTGACGTGTGATTAAGGCGGCCCCTTCGCGACGCCCGATCCCCCGAACCTACTGGAGAGGGTAATTCACTTCGACAGTCAGTGTCACTTCGACCGACCCAGAACTCAGAATCCGCTCGGCTGATCCATCCGAGCTCGAGTCGGAGCCGACGTTGGTTCTCCGCAGCGCCACGTTGCTCATGTAGTCCCAATTCTGAGGCAGGGTTTCGACGATGCTTGCCGGTTTGCCGAGAGTGAAGCCAAAGTTCTTCGCGTACTGCTCGGCCTTGGCGCGGGCTACGGCACTGGCCGCATCGCGGGCTTGGGCGCGCACGGTTTCAAGATCCTCAACGGTGAACTCCACGCTTTCAACTTCGTTGGCCCCGGCAGACATGCATCTCTCCAGAACCTCACCCGCCGATTCCACCTTCTTCACACGGATTTCGAGAATGCTTGAGCAACTCCAGCCTCCCGGTCGCTTGTTGTAGGGAGAGAACTGCCAGAGCCGAAAATTGGATGTCTGAACGTCTTCCGCCTTGATCCCTGCTTTCTCCACGGCCTGAGCAACCTGGGCAATCGCTCGCTCGGTTTTTTGCTTAGCGGCGACGGGGCGTGCATCGCTGTGCGTCACACCGAGCCGGATCACGACCAAGCTTGGCTGGACCCGAACGCTGGCCTTGCCGGAGACGGTCAGTCCTCGATGTTGCTGGGACGCGGATTCCACCACAACCGTGGGTGCAGGTTGGCATCCGGTTAGGACGAGCAGGGAAGCCAGGCAGACAAAACTCAAAGCCCTCATGCTCTCTGCAACAGATTTACCGGGAATCGCGTTCCGAGGATGCGCAGGCAGGAGAGCGCCACATTCCCCAGCTCCGCGCTCGGTCACCTGGGGGTTCGAACCAAAGTGCGGCTGAGTCAAAGGAGCAGAGCCCGCGCACCGACGCCTTCGATTATGCGAGAGGCCTTGGGAAGTTCAGTCGAAACTTGGTACTCCCGACGGGATTCGAACCCGCGATCTTCGCCGTGAGAGGGCGATGTCCTGAACCGCTAGACGACGGGAGCACATGCTTAACGCAATCCTAACGATACCCCTCGACCCCCACGAAAGCGGGGACCGCGCGGGACGCGATAGAGCCCAGGCGCGCGTCACGTAACCCAGCCCCGAACGACCGGAGACGAGCACCGATCCCCGACCCTACTCGGCGTTCTCCGAATTCTCAGCGGGAGCCGACTCCGCCGGGGGAGCCGGTGCATAGCCTGCAGGCCCAAATGCCGGACGGAACACGTCTTGATAGAGCATCGCCAGGCAGACGCCCCCCGCTACAACCTGCGAGGCAATGATGGCGCAGAACACCGCCGTCCCCCCATAGGCCGGCATGAAGGCAATCGTCAGGATCAGGGCGACGGCGGCTCCGGCAAATCCTGCCACGGCGCTCTGCCCAAACCGACCGATCCCCTCCAAATACCCCTTCAGCAGAATGTTGAACCCCGCAGTGGCAATCAGCGCGCCGAGGAGGAATCCATCAAAATGCGTTCCGTGGTACTCGGGAATGGTGGGGTAGAGCAGCTGGGTCACAAACGGCAGAGCCGCGCCGCACCCAATAATCAAGATCAGCCCATAGAGGCCCGTTCCTCGGAAAGCCTTCAGACTAGCCCGCCGGATCCACGAGAAATCCCTGTGCGCAAAGGCATTGCTGATCGTCGGCATCACCGCGCTCGCGATCATCACCACCACGGTCGAAGCCAGGGCGTACCAGGTCAGCAGCGTGCCGAGATATCCGACTTCTTCCGTCTGCGAGGCCACGCGCGTGAACAGGAGAAGCGGCACGGTCATCGTGACCGTGGTGCCCGCCGCGGCCAAGCTCGAGTACGCGTTGGCGAGAAAAAGCTTCCATCCGCGTGCCCGGTTATACAGCGCGAGCCGAGGCACGAGATACGGCCGCTCAACTTTCCAGAATCGGTAAACCGTGGCGTACTGAGCCAGAAACGGAACCGCGATCACGGCAATGAGGAGCCAAACCGGGTGCGGCGCAAAAAACGCGACGGCAAGAATCGCGGGAATGCTGATGCCGTACCCAATGGAGATCACCGCCTTCATGCGGTACTCCTCCATGTAGGCCATGTAAGCGTAAGTCACCTGATTGATCACGCTCCTCATGATCTGGATGCCAGCGAAAGCGACCAATCCCAGCCGGAGTTCCTGTTCAAACGGCCAGAACTCCTTTCCAACGTAGGCTTGAATCGGCACGAAAGGCGCAGCGATCAAAATCACGAGAGCCAAGGCGACGGACGAGATCACTCCGACCCAAAAGCTGGAGGTGAACCACGAGGCCTCCTCTTGCTGATTCGGCTCGGTGGCGTATCGGCTCATCTCTGGCACGACCCCGGGCCCGCTGCCGAGGTTCAACAACCCAAGGAGCATTGCCTGATACAGCAAGAAGGTGTAAACATCGTAGTGCCCTTCCGCCATTTTTGCCGCCGCCAAGGGCATGGCCCCAAACTGAACAATCGCGCCAAAGAGCTTGGACACCAGGGAAGTTGCAATGCCGAGCTTGATGCTCTTCTTGCGGGTCGAGTCAACGTGTCCCTCTGGCTGAGTTGGGCTACTTGGGAAGGATTCGGGTTGGCTCATGGCGAGTGGATCAGGTCAGTGGGCCGTGATCGGAGGTCGGAGATCAGAGTACCCCTCTTGGCGAAGGAACACCCCCGTGCCGCCCCTGGTTCCAGAGCGCACGAACTCCATCCCGAATCATCGGGACACCATCCCGCCTCCATCAGACCACAAAGGGCTTGATCCGCTTTCAACTCAGCTCTCGACGCTCGACCACGAGCGGCTTAGGCGCCGGGCGAATCTTCAGTTTCTCCAGAAGCTTCGTGGCGACGGAGACATTTCCGAATTCCGGACGCAACGCCGCGCTGTTATAGAACTCCGCTGTAGCGGACTTGACCTTCTTGGATTCGGCCTGACCCACCCGGAATCCTTTCTGAGCACTCTGCAACACGACCCGCGCAGCCTTGTGCTGACCTTTCGCAGCCAGTCGCATCGCATTGCTGCGTGAGTAGTTGTGGGTCAATCGCAGTGCCATGCCATCGGGAAAATTCTTCGCAAGGACGCGCCCGTAGTTGTAGAACCACTTCTCCAAACGCCCAAAGTCGGTCTGTTTTCCTGTGCGCACGATGCTGTTGTGGAGGGACGTGTAGTCGGGATGGTACAGGCACTTCATTCCGACATCGTGGGCTCGAATCGAGTAGTCCAGCTCTTCGCCGCCAAACGTGCACCCCTCATCAAATCCGCCAATCGAGTCGATCACGGATCGCTGGACGGCATAGCATGAGCCGTGGAAATTGCCGACCCAACAGGGCTCGTCTCCGTGCCCGTTCTCGTAGTTCCCGGTGCTAGTTTGGATAATGCGCGGTGTGATGAGGCCCGCTTCTGGATATGCCCGGAACAAGGCGGGCAACTCGTCGAGAAAGCGCGTCTCGGGCGCGGAGTCATCGTCCAAGAACAGCACGATCGCGCCAGATGTTCGCGCCATCCCATCATTGCGTCCTCCTGCGACACCTCGGTTGGTCTTGTTGAGAACCGCCGTCACCTCGGGGTGCTCGCTTGCAAAGGTTTCGATGAAGCTCGCCGAGCCATCGCTGGAGTTGTTGTCCACCACGATAAGTTCGGAGGCGTTTTCCTTCACCCAAGTCGCCAGCACGGGCAGGTTCGCCTGGATGTCGGCGAGTCGGTTGTAGGACAACACAACAATGCTCAGAGCGGGGGAGTTCATCTGGGGTCCGGCCTTGGTGCGCGAGCGTGGCCCGGCACGGGCGGCTGCGCGCGAAGTGTACTCGACCGCACAATTCGGGCCACCGAGCCACCAAGCCGGACTTACGACCGGTCTCGCACGGGAAAGCCCGCATATGGATGCCTGCCCCGCCTGCGAATATGTCCAAAAGAAGTTAGTTTCAGGATGGTTAAGGCAAGGATCACCTCGCTAGACTGCGGGCATGCTGACTCTCGCCCTTACTTCGACCCTCCTCGTCAGCCAATCCACGCCAGTCACCGGGGCTTACTTCCAGGCCCCCGCGCTTCAGGAGGTCGCGAAGGTGGTTCCGGGCGGTCGCACGATCCTGCCAAATGGACGACTTCTCACTCCCAGAGGCAAGCGGCTCTACACCGGGGAAGATCTCTGGCAAGTGCTGGTCAGCCCCGATGGCCGATTTCTCGTCGGGTGCGATGATTCCGGGCTCGTGATCCACGATCTGCAGGAGAACACCCGCAAGCCACTGCCTCGCAAGGATGTAGCTCCGACGGGAGCCTGGCTCCCCAATGGCAAGCTTCTCATCAGCCAAGGCGACGAGGGGTCTCTCGAAATCATCGATCCAAAAACCTGGGCGGATGGCGAGATCATATCGGTGAAAGACGATGACCGCCAGCACCCCTATCTCAACGAGCTGGTGGTGACTCAAGACGGGAAGTTCGCCTACGCGGTCGATGTCTCCTACCAGGAGGTGGTCACCATCGACCTGACCGCGAAGAAAGTGGTGCACCGCACCGCTGCCGGTCGGCAACCCTATGCCATCGCCCTCGACGAATCGAGCAAGCAGATCTTCGTTGCGAACATCGGCATCTTCAACTACTCTCTCATCCCGCCGCCCGCGCCCGGAAAGGGAAGCCCCAGAGGACTGAATCGACCCGCTTTCGCATTTCCCAGTCCGGAGAGTATCACGGGAGTGAACAAGGAGGGCCGCACGGTTCCGGGGATCGGGAGTCCCTATGTCCCTGATGCGCAATCCATCTACAGCTACTCCATCGCTGATCGAAAGGAACCCCGGGTCGAGCGGACGGTGAAGTCGGGCGTGCTGATCCATGCACCCGCCGATGGAGGCAAGAGTGTCGGGGGGAGTTCTCCGAATGCACTCTTGCTCCACAAAGGCACGCTCTACGTCAGCAACGCCAACAACGATACGGTTCAGGCGTTCCACGCCCAGACCCTGGAACTCAAGCAAACCATCAAGCTCGCGCCTGTTCCGCAGCTAGCCCGATTACGAGGCGTGATCCCGAGCGGGATGGCCATGAACAAGGCCGGCACAAGGCTCTACGTCTGTTGCAGCGGGCTCAACGCGGTGGCGATTCTCGATCCGAACAAGGGGTCGGTTTTGGGATACAGCGCCACCGGTTGGTTCCCGATGCAAATCAAGATCAGCCCGGACGGGAAGAACATCGCCGTGGCGACCCAGAAAGGAATCGGTCGCGGCCCCCGCGGCCCGCTCGGTGCGCGAACCCAGGGAGACGAGCGATTTGGACTCTCCGATATGCCCGGCATGATCGACTACGCCCCGATTCCCTCCGACAAAGAGCTGCCGAGCCTTACTCAGCAGGTGCTCCTCAACAATGGAATGCTCCCGAGGCCCGTTCCCGCGAGCAAGGTCATCCCGCTTGTCCCCGGAAAGCCCAGCAACGAGATCAAATACGTCGTTTTCATCACCAAGGAAAACCACACCTTTGATGGCATCTTTGGTGGCCTGAAGGGAGCCAAGAGCGAGCCACGGTACGCCGAGTTTGGCCGCAACGGCTGGATCCGCGAAAAGGGCGTCGAAGAGCGCCTTCCTATCATGCCGAACCACATCAAACTGGCGGAGGAATTCGCGATCAGCGACAATTTTTACATGGAACCGCAGGCCTCCGGCGATGGTCACCGATGGCTGGTTGGGGTCTATCCAAGTCTCTGGACAACCCGTGTGTTCTACGCCGGGTGGAACTTCCGGGCCGACAACAACACACCAGGACGGCTGGTCAGCTTCGGTTCCGATGGCTCGCAGATTCCGGAGGACTACCTGGAAAACGGCTCGATGTTCGAGCACCTGGATCGTAACGGGATCGACTTCCGCAACTACGGAGAGGGTTACGAACTCCCGCGAACCGATGAGGGGATCATGACCTCCAAGTCGGGCACCTTCTATCCCTTCAATCACCCGATGCCCAAGGTGCTCTACGATAACACCTGCTTCGAATTTCCTGCTTACAACACCAATATCCCCGACATCGCTCGGGCGGAGTGGTTTATTGAAGATTTAGAGAAAAACTACTTCTCCAAGGGCAAAGGCTTACCAACGTTCATCAACATCGCGATCTGCAACGACCACGGTGCTGGCGCAAGACCGAACGAAGGGTATCCCTATGTTGCCAGTTACATGGCGGACAACGATCTCGCTCTCGGGCGCATCGTCGAGTTCCTCTCCAGCCGACCAGAGTGGCGGAACATGGCGATCTTTGTCACCCAGGATGATCCCGGTGGCGACAACGACCACATCGACCGTCACCGGAGCTTTGTCCTCGCAATCTCACCCTTTGCGAAGCGCGGCTATGTTTCCAGCGATCACGCCAGCATCATGAGCATCATCCGCACGATCTATCTGGTGTACGGACTCGGCCCGTGCAATATGTTCGATGCTCTGGCCACGCCGCTTCACGATATGTTCACAGAGAAAGCGGATTACACGCCTTACAAGCACGTGAACACCGATCCGAGAGTGTTTGTGGCGGAGAAGGCCATGGATCCCAACGATCCACGATTCGAGAAGCGCCTCAGCCGAGATTTCCCACGCATGGATGATCCGGCGTTCATGGAATGGCTCCGCAACCAACCCATCGGCCGCAGCGGAAACTGACCCTGATCAAACACAAAGAAGCCCGGTTCGCAGGAACCGGGCTTCTTTAGTTTGGCGACCCGAAGATCACGCAATCGTGATCTTGTCGCAGAGGTAGACGTCTTGGATCGCTTGGAGAATCTCCGCGCCTTCGTTGATCGGACGCTGGAACGCCTTCCGACCAGAGATCAGGCCAGAGCCACCGGCTCGCTTGTTCACGACCGCCGTCATCACGGCTTCTTGGAGATCGTTGTCGCCGCTCGCTCCGCCCGAGTTGATGAGCCCGGCTCGACCCATGTAGCAGTTCGCCACTTGGTAGCGGGTCAGGTCGATCGGGTGATCGCTTGTGAGTTCGGTGTAGATGCGCTCGTCGAGCTTGCCGTAGCTGGAGCCTCCCGTGTTCAGCGCCTTGAAGCCACCGTTATTCTCTGGCAGCTTTTGCTTGATGATGTCGGCCTGAATCGTCACGCCCAGGTGGTTCGCCTGTCCGGTGAGGTCCGCGCTGAGGTGATAGTCTTTGTCCTTCTTGAAGTCGTTGTTGCGCAGATAGCACCAGAGAACCGTCGCCATGCCCAGCTCGTGGGCAGCGGAGAAGGCTGCGCTGACTTCTTGGATTTGCCGGGTGGCGAGATCGCTACCGAAGTAGATCGTCGCGCCGATCGCGACCGCGCCCATGTTCCACGCCTGCTTCACTTGACCGAACATCACTTCGTCGGCTTTGTTTGGGTAGGTCAGGAGCTCGTTGTGGTTGATCTTCACCATGAAGGGAATCTTGTGAGCGTACTTGCGGCTCACGATTCCGAGTCCACCGAGCGTGGAGCAGACCGCATTGCATCCGCCTTCAATCGCCAGCTCAACAATGTTTGCCGGATCAAAGTGCAGAGGATTCTTGGCGAAGCTCGCTCCAGCGGAGTGCTCGATGCCTTGGTCAACCGGGAGGATCGAGAGGTAGCCGGTTCCCGCCAGACGACCGTGGTTGTACATCGCTTCCAGGCTGCGCAGCGTCTGATTGTTTCGATCAGAGTGAGCCAGGACGCGGTCAACGAAATCGCCGCCCGGGAGGTGCAGTTGAGACTTGTCGATGGTCTTGCACGTGTGGGTCAGAAGGGACTCGGCTGAGTCGCCCAAAAGTCGGCTCAGTTCATCGAAGTTGCGTGCCATGGGTGCCTCATTTTGCCACGATTCGCCGAAGGTGTCTTGGGAGTCGCCGAGCCCTTGTTGCCCAGCGTGGGAATCCCGTGCGAAAAGGCAGGACTCTTGACAGTGATGAGCAACCGCAGCCTCTCCGCCCCGGTATATAAGACAATTGTTGACGAGGCAGCTGAGGGGTGCCTTGCATTGAGTCGGAATATGAAACTGTCACTGCGCACGCTTGCCTTGGTCGCCGCGAGTCTCGCCACTCTGCCTGCTTTCGCTCAGTCAGCCGGGCTCACCCTGGACGAAGCTCTGACCCTCGCGAAAACGCGAAACGGAGACGTCCGCGCCGCGTTCCTCAACGCTCAAGCCGCGCGATCGAATCTCGTGGTCTCGAAGAGTGCATTCCTCCCGACCCTCACCCCGAGCTTCGAGCATTCCGTCGGGCAAAGCGAGTTCTACACCGGAGCTCAAAAGGGACGAAACGACTTCAACACCACCAGCGCTCTTCTCGATCTTGGGTGGCGCGTGCTCGACTCGGGAGCCCGGCAGAACGCCCTGAAACGAGCCGAATTCTCTCTGCGAGCCAGCGAGCGAACCGCAACCCAAACCCTCCGACAGGTGCTATTTACGGTTCACAACCGCTATTACGATGCCCTGCGGGCCACCGAGCTCCTGACCGTGCAGAGCGCAACTCTGGAGCGCGCCAAGGTGATCCGCGACCAAACCGAGTTCCGCGCCAATCCCCCGATTGAGGATGTCCCGCGCAAGGATGTTTTGCAGGCCAACGCGGATTTCCAAAACGCTCGCGTCGGTGTGCTGGCGGCTCAATCTCGAGTCGCGACCGCCCTTGCTGATTTCAAGGCGATTGTCGGATGGGAAGACCGCGAGACTCCATCGCTGGCGCAACCAGAGCCCGTCCAGCTTCCTGAACTCAACTACTCTCTGGAAGATGCGATTGCCCGGGGCTTGCAGCAACGACCAGATCTTGCCGCCGCGCAGGATCGGATTGAAGGCCAGCGCATCGCCGTCCAAGATGCCCGGCTGGATAGCTCGGTTCAGTATTCGCTCGACGCAAGCTACCGCCGAGCCTTTGCCGAAGACCCGTTCCAGCGAGCCGCTCTCACCTTCAGCGCGTCTCTGCCGGTCTACGATGGCAATCGAAGTAAGGAACTCGTCAAGTTCGAGCAACTGACCCTGGAATCTCTGCGCGAAAACTTTGTTCAAGATCAACGCGCTGCGATCAGCGAGATTGAATCGGCCTACCGCCTGTATGCCCAGAACCGGGAACGTTTTGCCGCCGCGCAGATCGCTCTGGAGGCCGCCGAACTCAACTTCAAAGCTGCCACCGACGCTCAGCGCGAAGGGGCGGGGAACGTGATCGAAGTCCTGACCGCGCAGGTCAGCCTGACCACCGCCGCATCCAACTTGGTTGAAGCCACCTACGACATGCTCATCGCCGACGCCCAACTCCGGCTCGCTACCGGCGATCCTCTCCCCGGTGAGGAAACCCGATGAGCGACTTTGATCCTCGACCGAGCGGAACCGGCACGATCGCTCCACCGAAAGCGGTCATCGATACGGTGAACTTGACGAAAAACTATGTCATGGGCGAGATGGTGGTGCGGGCCCTTCGAGAGGTTTCCGTGACGATCCACCGGGGAGAATTCGTCGCGATCATGGGGCCATCCGGCTCGGGGAAATCGACCTTCATGAACATGATCGGGTGCCTGGATCGCCCGACGAGTGGTCAGTATTTCCTTGATGGCACGGAGGTCGGACGCCTCGGCGACAACGATCTCGCCGCGATCCGGAACAAGACCATCGGATTCGTGTTCCAGACTTTCAACCTCTTGCCTCGAACCACCGCGCTCAAAAATGTCGAGCTCCCGCTCCTTTACGGCGGAGTGAAGAACCGAGGGAAGCTCGCGGCCGAAGCTCTCAGCCGGGTCGGCTTGGGCCAACGCATGGATCACAAACCCAACGAGCTCTCGGGCGGTCAGCAGCAGCGTGTGGCAATCGCTCGCGCGATCGTCACCGATCCCGTGATGATCCTCGGTGACGAGCCCACCGGGAACCTCGATACCCGCACGAGCTACGAAATCATGGCTCTGTTCCAGGAGCTCAATCGAGCCGGGAAGACGGTGATTCTCGTGACGCACGAAGAGGATATCGCCCGACACGCCAACCGAATCATCCGATTCCGTGATGGCCGGGTGGAGCGCGATGAAATCGTAGAGCACCCGACGGACGCCTCAGAAATGCTGCTGAATCTTCCCAACCCCGACGCGCCACCGACCGTAGAAGCATGATATGTCAGTAATGCATTAAGCGGGACATATCACTGTGTGTTTTATAGATCACTAAAATTGTGACTTTTCTCCCACAATTCCCGTGATGTCCCTCATTAGCATAACAACAGATCCCAAAGATGAACCCTAGATTCGCGGCCATGCCGAGGGTCGAGGGTTTTGTTATGCTCAGCCAGGTTTTTGGAATGAATGAGGCGGAACGTCGCGCGCGCCTCCAAATGAATCGAATTACGGATGCAGATCGAGAGGCACTGAAGGAACTGAAGCCACTCCTCGAAAAGCACATGACCATGATCGTGGACGAGTTCTACGACCACGTCGGCAAGTTCCCGGAAGCACTTGCGATCATCACGAGCGCAGGGAGCAACATCGACCGGTTGAAGAAAACGAACCCGAACTATTTCGCCGAAATGCTGCGAGCCGAGTTTGGCGAGGCCTACTTTGAAAGCCGCTATATCGTCGGCAAAATCCACGCGGTCATTGGCCTGGAACCGAAATGGTTCTATGCCGCCATGAGCACGTACTACGATGTCATTTACGCCTTGCTGGTGAACTCCTACAAGTTCAACCCGAAAAAGCTCCAGCGGATCCTGATCGCCTTCCAGAAAACACTCAACCTCGACCAGGCGCTGGTCATGGAAGCCTACGTTGAGTTCGGATTCGTCGCACAGTTGCGAGATGTCGTCGAGAAGTCAAACGAAATCGCGGGTCATCTCAAAGACAGCAGCACCGCGCTCCGCGAAGGCTCCGAAGAGTCTGGGCGGGCCATCCAGGAACTGGCCCATGTGACTGAACAGCTCGCCCAGTCTGCCACCAGTCAAGCGGAAGCCAGCCAAGATTCCGCCAACAGCATGAACGAGCTCTCCGAGGCGAGTAGCCGAATGTCCGCCTCCGCCGATGTCCAGATGAAGGCCCTGCAGGAAGCCGACGAAAGCGTGAGCCTCGTGCAGTCCAGCATTGCGGAAATCACCGAGCAAGCAGCACTCTGGGAGGAAATCCGCGATCGCATTGCGGCAATGGACCGCGTGAAAGAAACCGTGCTGGGAACCGCCGCACGGGTGGAGGACATGACCAAGCGCTCCGACGAGATTGGCCGGATTGTCCAGACCATCGAGGACATCGCCGCCCAGACGAATCTTCTTGCCCTCAACGCCGCCATCGAAGCGGCCCGGGCTGGCGAAATGGGGCGAGGCTTCGCCGTGGTTGCGGAGGAAGTCCGCAAACTTGCCGAGCACTCGTCCGCCGCGACCAAGGAGATCACGACGCTCATCGGAGCCGTTCAAGCAGGCAGCCAAGAAGCCGCCGACTCCATGAATCGCACGATTGAAGATGTCGAGAGTGCTGCCGAGGTCACGCTGCAAGCTGCCGGATGTCTCGAAGGAATCGCGAAAACCGCCGGCGAGACCGCCAAGCTCAACGACCGACTCTCCAAGGCGATGAAGAAGGTCGATGAAGTGACGCAGGAGAATCGTGGCCTGCTGGAGAGCATGTCCGGCGAAATCAGCACAGTGAATGGCGGCATCGAGAACATCGCGGCGATCAGCCAAGAGAATTCCGCCTCCACCGAGCAGATGAGCGCCAGCACTGAGGAGATGACCGCCCAGGTCGAGGAACTCGTGGCGAGCGTGCACGAAGTCGATGAGCAGATCGCCTCGCTGCAAGCCGTGATCCAGCAAGCTCAGGAAGTCGTCGACAAGGCCAAGGCTGGGGGCAACACCGCTCCGCAACAAGGCACGCGGCGAGCGGCCTAAGCCACTCCGCAGATCGAAAAGTGAACCCCGTCCATCTCGGACGGGGTTCTTTCTGTTTCTCTGTCTGGTGGGTTACAATGCCTGGAGACTCATGGAACCGATCCAAGCAACTCCTCAGCATCAATGGCTCCTCAATCTTGTGGGAGAGTGGAAGGTTCGCCCCGGCGGGGAAGAGGGATTCCTCGGGGGCAGCGACACGATCACCGCTCTCGGCGAAGCCTGGATCATTGGCCGCCTGAGCCTGAACTTTGAAGGCAGTCGGGTGATGTCTAGCCAAACCACGCTCGGATTCGACGAGGCCAAAGGCAAGTTTGTCGGCACCTGGGTGGGGGACATGATGAGCAATCAGTGGGTTTATGAGGGCGAGCTTTCCGAGGATGAAACAGAGCTCCGGCTCTACTCCGTCGGCCCGGCGTTCGATGGCTCCGGCGAGATGAACAACTACTGCGACACCGTGGTGATCCTCAACGAGAATGAACGCCTCCTCCGGGGCACTGTCCAACAACCGGACGGCACGTGGCATCAGTTCATGGAGACCCACTTCACCCGCGTTTAGGCTCGGATAGTGCTGTTCGAGCATAGTCTTTGAGATCCCTATAATTCCTTGCCACCTTCCAAGCTGTGGAGCAGGCGAACGCGCATCCGCAAAGAAGCACTACTGTTCGTGCTGCCGGGCTCTCGCTAAGAGTAAGCATGCCGCTCTGGACTCCTGAGCCAATCGGTGTTTGGAAAACAGTCGGTACGAACGCGGCAACAATTGATAGTGCGATCCCAACCCATCTAGCTTGCGACACAGATTTCATCTCCTCTTCTATGTGGATGGTCTGCGTCAAGCTCAGGGTACTTGCATCGCGGAGTTGCCTCCGCTTTGCAGAATAAGCGATTGAGGAGGCAAAAATGCCTGCAAACAGCGTAGTGAGCGTGAATGGTATGCCTCCGCCCGCCGGTGAGTGCTGCAATTGAGAGTTGAGCCTTGCGAACGCCTCTACAACCAAGAACAATGAAATCATCTGGAAGATGGCGAGCGTTCGATAGTATGTTGGATCTGACTCGAGATCGCGCTTCAAGACGATCGCGACCACAAAAGCATGTAGGGCAACAACGATAGGCCAGAGCACGCTTGCCGCAAAAATCCAAACGACGAAATTAAAGGTTAACGCCCACAAAAACTCCCAGTAACCCATTTTCGAAGATTACCTAGATTCAGTTCCGCTGAACTCGCACGGGCGTCATCTGGCTACCGGAAGTCGGCAATCTCATCGAGCGACTTCCTGGCCAGATCCGGCACCACGCAGTCCTCGGCCGGATACCCGACCGGCATGAGGACGAACGGCTTTTCGTACTCCGGTCGCCCGCAGATCTCTCTGAGGAAAGTCATCGGCGCAGGCGTGTGAGTCAGGCTGCATAGGCCCGCTCGGTGCAGAGCCTGGATGAGGAACCCCACCGCGATCCCAACCGATTCGGTCATGTAGTAATTCTTCTTCCGCGATCCATCGGGCAGCCGCTCGTAGTCCTGACGAAACACGATGATCACCCACGGCGCGGTCGTGATGTGCTCCTTCACGAAGTCGGTTCCGAAGGGGCGTAGGGCGTCCAGCCATTCCTCCGTGGCCTTCTGCTCGTAGAACTCCCGCTCCGCTTCTTCGACTTTTTCGCGCAACTGCCGCTTGGTTTCGGGATCAGAAATCGCGACGAAGAACCACGGCTGTTTGTGCGCCCCGCTTGGTGCGGTTCCCGCGATGCGGATCGCGTCCTCGATAGCCTCGCGCGGCACCGGACGGTCGGAAAACATCCTCACCGTCCTGCGGGTCTCCGCGATGTTCCGATCCTCTCTCAGCCGAGCGGCAACTTCCTCCGGAGGCACCCACTCCCGAGAATAGGGCACGAAGTCGCTCATGCGGGTGCCTTCTCGCCGGTTTGAACCCGCCAGAGCGCGGCATAGAGCCCTCCGAGCAACAGCAGTTCATCGTGCGTCCCCGACTCGATGATCTTGCCCGCTTCCAGAACCCAAATCCGATCCGAATCGCGAACGGTGGAAAGGCGGTGGGCCACAACCAGCGAGGTTCGCCCCTTGGTCACATGGGCCAGAGAGCGCTGGATGGCCGCTTCCGTCTCATTGTCCACCGCCGAAGTCGCCTCGTCAAGCACGAGAATCGCGGGGTCGCGCAGAATCGCCCGCGCGAGGCTGATCCGTTGCCGTTGACCTCCGCTCAGCTTCTGCCCGCGTTCGCCGACAACCGTGTCGTAACCTTGGGGAAGAGCCGCGATGAAGTCGTGGGCTTCCGCGAGTCGCGCCGCGTCCTCGATCTGCTGATCGCTCGCCGATCCATTGCCGAACGCGATATTCTCCTTCACCGTTCCGTGGAAGAGGAACACGTCTTGGCTCACGTAGCCAATAGCCTCGCGCAGACTGGAATACCGAAGACTCTGGACATCCGTGTCATCAACACTCACCGTGCCGGAGGTCGTGTCGTGGAAGCGGAGTAAGAGGCGGAGCAAGGTCGACTTGCCGGAACCCGTCGCCCCCACCACTGCGTGGTTCTCGCCCGCCGGAATCCGGAGCGAAATGTCGCGCAAAACCTCCACGCCGTTCCCGTAAGAGAAGTTCACATCCCGAAACTCGACGGCACCCTGCACGGGCGCCGCGAGAGCCGTCGCGCCCTCTTGCATGGCAGGTTGAGTATCGCGGAGAGCAAAGATTCGCCGGGTCGAAGCCATCGCTCGCTGGAATTGATCCAGCGTTTCACCGAGCCCAGTGAGCGGCCACAGCAATCGCTGCGTCATGAAGACGAGCACGGAGTAGATCGCAACCTCCATTTGCCCTTGCAGGGTCATCCAGCCCCCGACCACGAGGGTGCAGCTGAACCCGGTGAGGATCGCCATGCGGATGAGAGGGACAAACGCGGCGGAGTATCGAATCGCCTCACGGTTCGCCTCGCGGTATGCCTGACTGACCCGGGTGATCCGCGCCGCCTCCGTCGTTTCGGCCGTGTAGGCCTTGATCGTCGTGATGCCGCTGAGATTCGTCGTGAGGGCCGAAGACATCTCGGCAACCGCCTCCCGAACCCCGGCATACCGAGGCTTCAGCCGCTTCTGATAGGTGATGGATCCGAAGATGATGATCGGAATCGGGAGGAAGGCAAGCAGCGTAACGAGCCACGAACTCGCCGCGAAAACCGCCCCAACGAGTACGATGTTCCAAAAGAGGGCGATGATCGACGAGGCCCCGCCGTCGAGAAACCGCTCCAATTGGTTGATATCATCATTCAAGATGCTGAGAATGCCGCCACTGCTCGTGTCCTCGAACCACGCAACCTCGAGCCCTTGGACATGAGTGTACGTTTCGCTCCGGATCTCATGCTCGAGGGTTTGCGAGAGGTTCCGCCACGTCGTCGCGGAGAGATAGCCAAAGACGCTTTCGAGAATCCAAACGCAAGCGTTGAGAACCGCGAGCACGAGCAGCTGTTGCCACCGATCGTCGATCCCGAAGACCGTGGCGACCAGCGAGTCTTGCCCGCGCACGACCACATCAATCACCGCGCCGATGAGCACTTCTGGCACCACGTCCATCACCTTGCCCATGGTGGTGTAGAAACTTGCGAGGATCACCGTGCGGCGATGCGGGCGCGCGTATTGCCAGAGCCGCTTGAGCCCCGCTCCATCGGGGCCCGCAGAGGCTTCGGCAAGGGAAGGGGAAGACATAGGATTATCGTGGCACAGCGACCATCGTTCCGGCGGGCATTTGCTGCGGCAAAAAACAAGGAACTCCAGCTTCCGCAAAGAAGGGAAGCTGGAGTTGTAAGCGCGAGGCGCGGAGAGCTTAGCTCTTGCGTCGTCGTCGAGCGGCCAGCGCGCCGAGAGCGAGCAGGGTCATCGTCGCCGGCTCAGGGACAGCTTGGATGGCGATCTCATATTCGCCAGCCGTGATCGCGCCGAGCGATGTCACCGCACCGGTGGTCAGGTTGACCGTACCGTAGGTGTTCGTACCGCTGCCGGTGTAGACCGCCGCGATCAGCGTGTCGGTAGACCAGTCGAAGTCCATGCCTTGCGCGAAGTTCGCAGCCAGGCCGTGCGTCGGCAACCAAGTCGTCGCGCCGGTGCTGATGTTGACTTGGCCGAACGCATCGTTGGTGATGCCGTGAGCCCACAGTTCGCCGTTTCCGCGAGCCGCGATGTCGATGACAATCCTATTGACGTCGGCATCCATCAAACCGATCAGAGTCGTTGCCCCAGTGGAAACATTGAGGCTATGGAGTTGCGAACCAACTCCCGACACAAATGTGCTGACGAAGGCATTGCCTGACGGGTCGAAGGTGAGTCCCGTGAACCCGGTGGTAGCACTCCCCGTAACGCTCACCGTACTCAGCACTGATCCGTTAGCGAGGTTCAGCTGATCAAGGGCACCAGTATCGCGAAGGCCGTACAGATTGGTCTGAGAGGCATTGAAGTCGAGGCCGAAATAGCTTGGCGTGAAACCGGTGGCAAGCACGGTTTGAGAGCTCGGCGTTGTGTGGTCGAAGCTCACGAATCGATCGCCGCGCACGTCGACAGCAAAAACGGGGGAAGCAGAGGCCGAAGCCGCAAGAGCCATACCAGCGAAGCCCAACAGGGCAGAGAGGGATTTCATATTCATTCTCCGAAAAAACAACGCAACCAGAAGCCACGTACTCCGGTCACTCTAGCAGAGATCGTCAGAGAAAAGTGAAATGGGGACCGAAAGAAATTGATTTGTGAAGGAAACGCCGTAAAAATACCATAGTAGATTTACGGTTGTCCCTCTTTATCGGGACGGAGGTCAAGTTCTGTGATCCGCCGAACAAGAAAGCTCCTCTCACATTTCCTCCGAAAATCTGCGCGTCTTCAGGGGTGGTCGCCCCCATAATGGGGGCATGGAGAACCTCACTCGGCGCGACCTGATGACCCTGGCGGCAGGAGCCGCAAGCTCCTCTCTGTTCCGACTTCCTCTGGATGCCGCAGAGGAGAAGCCAGCCCCTGCGGGTCGCCTCAAGCAGTCAGTCTGCCGCTGGTGCTACGGCGGCATGGATCTCCGCGAACTCGCGCGAAAAGCGAAAGCAATGGGCATCGTGAGCGTCGAGCTCCTCAGTGAGAATGAGTGGTCGGTGGTGAAGGAAGAAGGCATGCAATGCGCCATCGCCAACGGCCCGGGAGGCATCGGGGTGGGCTGGAACCGCATCGAGCAGCACGACAAACTGGTGGCGGAATCCGAGCGCCTGCTCCCCCTCATCGCCGCTGCCGGAATCCCGCAAATGATCGTCTTCAGCGGGAACCGCCGCGGTCTGCCCGATATCGACGGAATCAAGAACTGCGCCCTCGGCTTGAAACGCATCACCCCGATGGCGGAGAAGCTCGGAGTCACCATCATCATGGAGCTCCTCAACAGCCGGGTGGATCACGGCGACTATCAATGCGACCGCACCGAATGGGGAGCGAACTTGGTGGAAGAAGTGGGCTCCGATCGGTTCAAGCTCCTCTACGATATCTATCACATGCAGATCATGGAGGGCGATGTCATTCGCACGATTGAGCGGCACAAGAACGCGATCGGCCACTTCCACACCGGCGGAAACCCTGGCCGCAACGAAATCGACGAGACCCAGGAGCTGAACTATCGCCGAATCGCGCAGGCGATTGCCGACATGGGTTTCCAAGGCTACTTCGCACACGAATTCATCCCGCGCAAAGACCCGATGACCTCCCTGGCGCAAGCGGTCAAGCTCTGCACGGTGTAGGTGACGTAAAGGTCAAGGCTCGTGTGGGTGCCCCGATCCCTTCAGGGTCGGGAACCCTGCCTCTCGAGGCACCCACACAAATGAATAGCCGCCCGCACCGAGGGGTGCGAGCGGCTAGTCAGTTCGAGACCCTTCCGACCTACTCCTCGTCGAGCGATTGAGAGGCGGTGTCGCGGGCTTGCCGGCGACGCTTGATCGTGCCGTACTGGCTGCCCGAACCTGCTTCGCCTGGAGCCACGCCTCCGCCGACCCCACCTGCCGGGGAAGCCAGGACTTGCGAGGCCCGCAGAGTGGCCTCTTGATGAGCTTCCGCGATCAGACCTGCCGATTCGCCCTTGCGCTTCATCACCGCCTTGTCCCACAGATACAGGATCGGGGAGGCGTTGAAGATCGAGCTGTAGGTTCCAATGATGATGCCGAGCAGCATCGTCAAACACATGAACTTGAGCTCAGGAGTCGGCGTGCCGTAGAAGATCAGAAGGGTCAGAGTGAGGATCGCCGTGAACGACGTGTTGATCGAGCGGGCAATTGTCTGGGTGACCGAGCGATCAACCATGTGACCAAACGTTTCGCCCTTGGACGCCTTGCGCAGATTCTCTCGAATTCGGTCGAACACAACAATCGTGTCGTGAACCGAGAAGCCAATCACGGTGAGCATCGCGGTGATGAAGAGGGAACTGATTTCCCATCCAAACACCAAGCCCACGAGAGCCGCCGCACCGATGACAAAGAGAACGTCGTGGAGCAGGGCCGCCACGGCAGAGAGACCGAACTTCAGACCGTTCTTTATGCCGCCCAGCGCGAATCCGAAGCGAACCGCCAGGTAGATCACGATGAATCCGGTGGAGAGGAGAATGCCGAGAATGGCGTTCTGAATCGTCTCCTTCTGGAAGCTCGGACCCACGCTGCTGACGCCTGCGTCTTCGATGGGAAGCCCCAGATCAGTCGCGACCGTTTGCTTGGCGTTCGGATCCTCGGTCTTGATCTTTCCGCCATCAGGAATCGTGATGTAGACGCGCTTCAGGTTGTCCACTTGGGCGAACTTGAGGTTGTAGCCCTCGTAGCCCGCTTTCTCCAGACTCTGTCGAACCTGGCCTTCAGTGACGTTGGCGGGCATCGAGAAATCGAACTCAAAGCCACCTTGGAACTCGACGTTCGGCTTGATGCCTCCCATCGCAATCGCAATCACGCCCGGGATGATGAGGCCGACGGAAATGCCGAACCACATCTTCATCTTGCCAATCACCGGGATCACGCGGCCATCCGCGCTCTGCTCCATCTTCTCGCCGAAGAGCGATCGGTTGAGGGCGTACCACTTTTCGTTGGTGCCAATCCCCAGGCTTGTGAGGCCGAGCAGCAGGGTGCGCGTCACCACAATCGCGGTGAAGAAGCTGATGAGAACACCGACGATCAGCGTCGTTGCAAAGCCCTTGACGGCTGAGGTTCCCAGCGTCCACAGGACAAGCGATGTGATGATCGTACAGACGTTGGAGTCCAAGATCGCGGAGAACGCTCGCTTGAATCCAAGCTCGATCGCCGTGAGGAGCTTGCGGCCATTGCGGATTTCTTCCTTCACCCGCTCGAACACGAGGATGTTGGCGTCCACCGCCATCGCCGCACTGAGGATCAAACCAGCGATCGCGGCAAGGCTAAACGTGGCCCCCATAAACTTGAGCACCGTGATGGTGAACAAGGTGTAGAGCACCATCGCCACCGCAGCGATGATGCCAGGGAAAGCATAGTAGAAAATGAGGTAGGCGCAGATGATGCCAAGGCTGATGAAACCCGCCACGATCATCTGATCAAACGCCTTTTGGCCAATCGTCGGCGACAGGCTCTGGCTGGACAGCTCGTTGAGCTTCACCGGAAGCGAACCGGACTTGATGAGCTCGGTCAGCGTCGTCACGAACTTCGGATCAAACTCTCCGTCGATGAACGCTTCATCCCGCAGGATCGCTCCATCCTTGATCGGCGCAATCTGCAGAACGCGCCCATCGAGCACGAACGCAATTTTTTCGCCTTTGTTGAGGTTCTGGCGGCTAAATCGCTCGAGATTCTCGGCACCCTTGCCTCCAAATCGGAACACGGGCTGGTTGCGATTGCCGTTCACCTGGACACCGGCATCGACGACATCTTCGCCTTCCAGAATCAGCTTCCAACCCTTCAGCATCCGGTCGTAATCGGGGCTGCCCGGGGCAAAGGTGCGAGTGCTGTCGCTGGCACGAGCGAACTCGACATAGGGCGCCGGGCCATCCGTGTTGGTTCCAGCTTCGCTGTAAAGACGTGAACGGGATTCGGTTGAGACGTTCGCGGCGTGGAACACCTGAACCTTCGCCGTGTTGGAGAGAATACTCCTGGCTTCCTGCAGATCAGTCGCCCCGGGGATTTCGACGACAAACTGGTTGTCACCCTTCGTCGAGACCGTGCCTTCGACCACGCCGAGAGCCGCGCTCACGCGGTTTTCGAGGATGCGGCGAAGCCTCGCCTGAACCTCGGTCATGTTCTGCCGTTGTTCCGCAGAGAGATCCGAGTCATCGATCTCGTAGACCAAGCGAACACCACCAGCAACGTCAAGACCCTTGACGAGTTTGGTGTTCTGATAACCGAAGATCGACGCTGCTGCGAGCAAGACGACGATCAAAATAAACCAGGCGTTTCGTGACTGCAAGGAGGGTTCCTCCGGCCCAAGGGCCAGCGCGATATGTTACCCCGCGCCTCAGTCAGGACTCCGGGCGAGGCAGGGGATGGGACTACTGCGGAATCGATCCGGAGATTCGTTGATATTTCCCCGCAATATCCGTGGGGAGCATGAAATCGGCGAGGGCGATCGTGGCCTTAAAGTTCTCATCGGAAAGGAAGCCCACGATCTGGCTTCGCCCATCCGCGGTGGCCTTTTCCAGCTCGAACCGCCGAACTACCCAGGTGCCTTCGTCGAACCACTGGGTGAACACCACGGTCGAAGCACCGTCCGAAGTCCGGGCCGTCGCCACGTACTTGTGAAGCCTGCGCCCGTCGACCGTCTCCAGCGTCGGCGCAGAGGTCTGTGGATTCGGGTCGGCCGCGAAGCGCGGTCCCATTTCATTCAGTTGAACATTGACGCGACCTGGCTCCACAAAGAGAGGCTTGAAGGCAGGTTTCAGATCAAGCCCACCTTCGGGTTCCTCCAAAACGTACTGCCGTGTCATGTGGTTGGCCGTCCAGCGCGACTTGTTCGTCCACCCCGTCTCCACGACCGGCTGACCATCTTGAAGCACCTTCACCCGGCGGCCCTGACCGCTCAGCACCATTTCAATCGCTTGCCTCATCCCCACCCCTTCGCTCGGCAGGGTGACCATCACGTACGTGCCTTTGAAAGAAGCAAGATTGCTATAGGCGCGAAACTTTTCTTCCTCAATCTGCTCAAATCGAGCAGGTTGCCCCGGTTGGAGTTGGGGTTGACCTGTGAGCAAAAGGGTGCCAAGAGCAACGGCAAGCATCGAGAATTCAGACGACGTTCGCCCGAAGATGTGTCACGAATTGGGACGCTTAGCTCGGTATTTCCACGGATCCCCGGCTAGGCAGCGGTGGGAATCGTGCCTTCCTGATCCATTTGACCGAGCAATTCCAAGAATTTCTCGACCAGTTCCGGCTGAAAATGCTTGCCGCTCTCGGCCAGGATGTGGCTTCGCACCGTGGCTTGGGAAAGTGCCTTTCGATACGGACGATCGAAACTCAGAGCGTCCCAGACATCGACGAGCGCGAAGAGCCGGGCCTCAAAGGGGATGCTCTCTCCGCTCAGGTGGAACGGATATCCCGTGCCATCCCACTTTTCATGGTGATACACCGGAATCGGGAGAGCCGCCCTCAGATACTCAATGGGGTAGAGCATCTCGTGGGCGTGCATCGGGTGCTTTTCGATAATCCGCCGCTCATCCATCGTGAGAGCGCCAGGCTTCTTGAGGATGCCATCGGGCACGGCGAGTTTGCCGATATCGTGAAGCAAGGCGCCGCGCCAGATATGAGGATGCAGCTCGGTGGGGACTTCCACATACTTCGCGAGCCGCATGGTCATGTTCGCGACCCGAATCGAGTGCCCTTCAGTCTCCTGATCACGCAGGTCAAGCGCCTTGACCCATCCTTGGATGGTCATGTCGTAGGCATGCTGGACCTTATTGAAGGCGTGCGCAATCTCGTTTCGCTGCTCGGCGAGCTTACGGAAGCGATTAAGCTTCATCACGTTCCGGATCATCGCGCGCAGTTCGGCCTTGTTGTACGGCTTTTGCACGACGTCATCCGCACCCATCTCAAACGCCTTGATCCGGAGCTCGACATCAGCGAGGCCGGTCACCATCACAACGGGGAGGTCGGCGATCGCCTTGGTGCGGCGGATTCGATCGATCAAGGCCCAGGATTCGACTCCCGCGTAGGCCAAATCGACAATCACCAGATCAGGGGCGTGATCCATGATGGAGTCGAAGGCGCGCAGAGGGTCGCTCTCGGCGCAGAAATGCACTTCTTCAAGATCAATATGTTGTTGCAGATGGGAAATCCCCTGAAGGGAGTCATCCACAATCATGATCAGACTACGTTCCATAGCTCAAGCGGGGCACACGAGATGTCGAAGCGACCAAGCTCCGGTTCTTTTATCGGGAGGGATGAGAGCTCCATTTAGGCCCGCCAGGCCACCCGATGAAATAAAGATGTTGCTGATTTATCTAACTGTGCAATAACGTTCCGGCACGAAGGGACATCCTTCCGAATTCGAGACAATTCTCAGGCCGGTGGCAGACTGGTCCTAGCCTCGGTTGAAAGACGCGGCTCGTCGGTGTCACACTCTGGGGCCCGGTGCGTCCTTTTTGGGCGTCTCACCGCGCGAGGTTTGGACATGAAGACTGAAACTCATCCCGTCAACTACCCGGTTCTGTTCGTCGATGGCGAGCATGAGTGGACGGGTATCTCGACCAGCAAGAGCAACGACACCCGAGTCATCGACGGCATCGAGCACTACGTCGTGAAGGTCGAAATCAGCGCTTTCACCCACCCGTTCTACACCGGACAAAAGCGGATTGTGGACACCGCCGGTCGCGTCGAGAAGTTCATGCGACGCTACGGCAACCAAACCAAGAAGTAAGAAATTCGAGCCTAGGGCCGAAGATTATTCGGCTGTCTTCTCGGAATTCCAAACAACTCCTGCCCGGGGCCTCGCCTGGCAGGAGTTTTCTTTGCCGATTCGGCGGATTTTCTTCTCATCCTTGCAACTCAGCGCCTGAATCCCGAAAATGGGACTATGTCGGCCGAAGAGACCTACCGAGATCGTTCCGTTTTGATTCACGGCAAGTTCCGCAGTGAAAAGTGGACGTTTGAAGATCACATCCTCCCGCCGATCACCACCGCAGTGTCGTTCCGACTCCGCAGCGCAGAGCGAGGTTACGAGGGCTTCTGCCAGTTCGCCAACCCCGATTTCAACCGCGATACCACGCCGCCGGTCTACATCTACGACCGGCTCGACGAACCCTGCTCCAGCCTCCTCGAACAGACGCTCGCGTTCAGCGAGAAAGGCGATTGCGCCGTGTGCTTCTCAACCGGCATGGCAGCGATCAGCGCGGCGATTGGCATCAACGTCCGCCAGGGAAGCCATATCATCTATCACCCGGCGATCTACGGCTGCACCCATGGCCACATCACGAACTGGCTCACCCGGTATGGCATCACGAACGACGCCGTGAACCTTAACGATTTCGACACCCTCCGGGCGGCCATCCGCCCGGAGACCAAGGTGATCTACTTCGAGACACCGAGCAATCCCACCATGGAATTGATTGACATCGCCAAGGTCGTCGCCCTGGTGAAGGAGATCAACGAGGGGCGCGAAGAAGCCGAAAGGATCGTCACGATTGTCGACAACACTTTCGCCAGCCCTTACGCCCAGCGACCGCTGACGATGGGCATTGATCTCGTGATCCACAGCCTCACCAAACACATCGGCGGATTTGGGGCAACCATGGGGGGCGTGGTCATCGGTCCGCGCAAGGTTGAAACCGAGCTCCTGCTCTACCGCAAAGACTTCGGCGCGAGCCTTTCTCCCGATGCGGCCTGGCACATCCTGACCTACGGAATCCCCACCCTCGCTGTCCGTTTGGAACGACAGCAGGAATCCGCCATGCGTGTGGCCGAATTCCTAGACCTTCACCACAAGGTCGGGCGCGTGGCCTATCCTGGGCTCGATTCGTTCCCCCAGCGCGAACTTGCTCAGCAGCAAATGCGCGATATCGACGGCGACTTTGCCCCCGGCGCGATGATCTACTTCGAGCTGAAGGGCAATCCGCAGGAGAGCTACCAAAGCGCGATGCGCGTAGTCAATCACCTGGCGCAGAACTCGCTCAGCATCACCCTTGCCGTGAGCCTAGGCCAGATCCGAACCTTGGTCGAGCATCCGGCGTCGATGACCCACGCCGTCGTGCCTCCGGAGCACCAAGCCAAGGCCGGGATCGCCCCCGGAGGCATCCGTCTTGCCCTGGGTCTGGAGGATGTACGCGACATTCTGCGGGATCTGGAGCACGCGTTGGAACAAGCCTGAGCCCCGCCTCGTCTGACGTACTCGGCAACAGACGCTGGGCTTCGGCCCTGTCAGAACCACGGTTTTCCGTGGTTCCTTTTGACTTTTTTCGACCTCCCGCGGAACATGGCGGGAGGCTTGCCAGTCATAGCTTCAACGCCTCGCAATGAAGTGAGGAATGGGGATTTCGCTCTTGCCAATTTCGCTCAAGCTCGTGACGCAGATGGAGCAACCGATTCTCGAGAATCTGGTTCAGCTCTACACGCACGAATGCAGCTCCTTCCATCCCCGTGAAATTGCCGACGACGGGCGCTTTGATATCTCCGCCGAGCTCCCGAACTCCGATGACGAGCACCACATTGGCATCCTCGTTCTGGTCAAGGGCAAGCTGGCTGGATTTGCGGTGATCCGCCGCGAACCCCACGCCACCGATCATTACCGATTTGACTGCATCTTCATGCTGGAATCCTATCGCCGCCTCGGAATGGGCGAGGAAGTGGTTCGCATGATCATCGACAGCTACGCTGGAACCTGGACGATCCCCGTCCACCCCGAGAACCGGCTGGGGCTTGCGTTTTGGAAGCACGTTTGCTACCGCTACTCCGGCGATGACTTCGAAGAAATGGCACACCGTCATGCAGAGTCGGTGATGTTCCGCATGAAATCCCCCGGGCCCCGACCGAATGAATCCGGCGTTCGCGCCGAAGTCTCTCGGTTCTTTGGGGCCTGGGTTCCGACGCTGTAAGCCAACGGACGACCCGTCGGCGGTGCCACACTAGAACCCGTGGCGAAGTGGCAGAACTTCTCAATTTGGCGCGGACGGCTCCCCCATTGGCGAGCCGATCACGTCCGTTACTACCTCACCTTTCGCCACAAGCGTGACCTCAACGACTCGGAGATGAACATCCTGCTCCAGCGCCTCATGCGGGCGCAGCGGCGCAAGCTCGACTTTCACATCCTCGTCGTCCGTCCCGAAGCCACCGAGATGATCTTCACCGTGGAAATGGATTCCGACGGCGTGGCCTACGAACTGAGCGATGTCATCGAGAAGGCCAAGCGCAAAGCCGGACAAATGATGATTAAGAAGTCAGGCGAGCGTTGGCCGCCTCTCTACGGAGAGAGCTTCGACCGAATCATCCGCGATGAGGACGAGTATGAGGCCACATGGCAATCGATCCTCTCCTCACCTGTTGATGCTGAGTTGGTCGAGGATCCGAGCGATTGGCTCTACCTCTTCGTCCCCGACGCCCCCGACATCCCCCACCCCTTGCAGTCCTCTTAAAAGGTCCCTTCTTGACCCGCTCCTGAAACCCCGAGAGGTAAAATGGCGTTACATGAGTGCATAGGACTCAAGTATCTTGCTAATGCAAGAAGCAAGAGTCGTCAGGAGCACGAAAGAGAAAACTATGGGACGCGTCGTTGGTATCGATTTGGGCACCACTAACTCGGTGGTTGCCATCATGGAAGGCGGGGAAGCCAAGGTCATCTCGACCGCAGAAGGAACCCGGACTCTCCCCAGTGTTGTCGGCTTCAAGGCCAATGGCGAGCGCCTCGTCGGCGTGACCGCCAAGCGCCAAGCCGTGACCAACCCCGGCAATACCGTGGCCAGCATCAAGCGATTCATGGGCCACAAGTTCGAGGAAGTCGCTGAAGAAGCGAAGCGGGTCAGCTACAAGGTCATCAAGGACAAGCGCGGCAACGCCTCCGTTCACATCCCCGCTGTGGATAAGGAGTTCACTCCGGAAGAGATCAGCGCGATGATCCTGCAGAAGCTGAAAGCTGACGCAGAGGCTTATCTCGGCGAAATCGTGGATCAGGCCGTCATCACGGTTCCTGCCTACTTCAACGACTCCCAGCGAACCGCAACCAAGAACGCGGGCGAGATCGCGGGTCTCAAGGTTCTGCGGATCATCAACGAGCCGACGGCTGCCTCTCTGGCGTACGGTCTCGACAAGAAGGGCAACGAAACCATTCTCGTCTTCGACCTCGGCGGTGGAACGTTCGACGTCTCTATTCTCGATGTCGGCGAAGGCGTTTTTGAAGTCAAGTCAACGGCTGGCGACAGCCACCTGGGCGGCGACGACTTCGACCAAAAGATCGTCGATTGGCTCGCCAACGAATTCATGAAGGAGCACGGCATCGATCTGCGCAAGGACTCGAAGGCCCTCCAGCGACTGCGCGAAGCAGGTGAAAAGGCAAAGGTCGAGCTCTCGAGCGCAGTCAGCACCGACATCAGCCTCCCCTTCATCACCGCGGTTGATAACGAACCCGTCCACCTGGAGACCACCCTCACGAGGGCGAAGTTTGAAGATCTCTGCGCCGACCTCCTCAACCGCATCAAAAATCCGGTCGAGCGAGCCCTCGATGACGCGAAGATCAGCCTCAGCAGCCTGGATGAAGTCGTCCTCGTCGGTGGTTCCTCGCGGATGCCGATGGTGCAAGAGCTGGTCAAGAAGATCACCACGAAGGAGCCGAACAAGTCGGTCAATCCGGATGAAGTGGTGGCGATCGGCGCGGCGATCCAAGCCGGTGTCCTGGGGGGCGATGTGAAGGATATTCTCCTCCTCGACGTCACTCCGCTCAGCCTCGGCGTGGAGACCCAAGGCGGCATCACCGACGTCCTGATCGAGCGCAACACCACGATCCCAACCAAGAAGAGCCGAAGCTACACCACGGCAGTGGACAACCAAACCGAGGTCACCATCCACATCCTCCAAGGCGAGCGGAGCCTGTCGAAGGACAACAAGTCCCTTGGTCAGTTCAACCTGAGCGGCATCCCGCCCGCTCCGGCGCGCGTTCCCCAGGTGGAGGTCACGTTCGACATAGATGCCAACGGCATTCTCAATGTCACGGCCAAAGACAAAGCAACGAACAATGAACAGAAGATCACGATCACCGGTTCCGGTAATTTGGACAAGGGTGAAATCGAAGGCATGGTCAAGGATGCCGAGGCGAACGCCGAGATCGACCGGAAAGCCCGCGAAACGGCCGAGCTGAAGAACGACTCCGAGCGCCTGGTTGCCTCCACGCAAAAGATGCTCAAGGATCTGGGCGACAAGGTGAGCGAATCGGATCGCGCCCGAATCGAAGAAGCGATCACGGAGCTGAACCAAGCCATCGAGCGACAAGATGTCGAAGCGATGACCACCGCCAAGGCCGCGCTGGAGCAAGAGAGCCACAAGCTCGCCGAGGCTCTCTACGCGCAAAGCGGAGGCACTGAGCAGCCGGAAGAAGCCGGTGTCGGCGCAGGGGCCAAGAAGGGCGATGATGACGTCATCGACGCCGACTTCAAGGAAGAGAAGTAAGCCCCACGAGCTCCCGCGAAAGTCAGCCCGCTCCACCTCGGAGCGGGCTTTTCTTGTCTGAGATATAACGGAAAAAAGACGAAACCAAGTAATTTTGCTTGCGCATAGCCGTGCACAATCCCTTAATATAGGGATTCGCTCATCTTGTTGGATGTGTAGAGGAAAAACCCAAATGAATAAGTTCCTTCTCACCGCACTCGCGGTTGCTTCGGTCTCGTCCGCTTTCGCTGTGACGATCAATTTCGACGATCTTGCTGACGATGCCATCCTCGGCAACCAATATGCTGGCCTTGGCGCAACGTTCTCCGCTGGTCACACGACCACGGGGATCACCAACCCGACTTTCACGACGCAGGGTTGGGCGACTAACTCGAGCATGGAAGTAGCCACGATCGCCGGTGGTGACGTCGGCAGCTTGGGCACGGGCTCCGGATTGGCAGGCACCGTGGTTCACTCGTTCGACGGCTGGTTGAGCGAGGATGGAGATGCGTCGGTCACCATCGACTTTTCAACCGCGATTTCCTCGTTCAGCGTCGACTTTGGTGGCGTGTTCAACATTGGCGCTACGGGTGCCTACGCGATCGATGGTTCGAACAACGTTGTGGCTTCCGCACTCGCGGCCGGCAACGGCACCGTCTCGATGACCGGCCTTAACGTGAATCGTGTGGTTCTCGTCGTTGGCGACTTCGGCGACTGGGTCGGTTTCGACAACGTCAGCTTCGAGCCGGTTCCGGAACCCGCAACCATGACCCTCCTCGCTCTTGGTGCGCTCGCTGCTCGCCGACGCAAGAAGGCCTAAGCGTTTCCTTACCTCATCAAGAAACAAAGCAGCCCGCCGGAGAAATCAGGCGGGCCTTTTCATGAGCGGGTGGAGCCAAGCTCACGGAGTGAGCAAAATCGTCCAGTAACTCTGTTTTTGAACCTTGCCCGGATCCTCATCGATGTAGGAATGAGCGATCCCGATGCGCCGGGCCACCGGGTTCAACAGCATATCTTGGTGAGCCGCCATCAACTCCCGACGAAGCATCGCCGGGGACTCGGCGGAAGAAATCAAAGCCCGAGCCTCCTCCCGCCCCGTCAGTCCACTCAGCGAGAGCCCCATCGGATCGCGGAGGTCGAAGAAGTCCTGATCGATCATCTTGCGCGACCAATCCATCGAAAGCCGACAAAGTTCCAAGTCCGCGACGAGCTCGGGGAGCCCGAGGCCGGCACGCTTCTCGTTGATCTCCGCAATCAGCCCCGTCGCGGCCTGGAGCAGAAACTCATCTTGCGGAGCGACCCGGTTCGGAGCTGCCTCCACCACAATCACCGACCCATCCGTCGCCGCAGCCGCTACCGGAGTCCCCGGTCGCATCGCGAACAGCGACTGAAGTTCCGCCGCCCTACCTGGCTCGGTCTTGCGTCCAATCGCCGTCACCCGATCTCCCACCAGGAGATCCGTGAGCGTGAGGGCTCGATCGGCGCCGAGGATCCAGAACTGCGACTTCTCGGTCTGCCTCAAAAAGCCCTTCGTTGGGCGCATGATGCTCTCAATCGCCTTGCCCGATGATTGCTGGGCGAGCAGATCGAGAACCAGAACCTGACGAGCGCGGTCAACTTGTCGAACCACGCCATCCATGCGGGTTTCGTCCTTCTTCACCTTCAGCTGAGGCATTGGCGCATAGACGAGAGGGAAGGGGATCTTCCGAGCCGCGCGCAAAGAGAGGGTGGCGTTGTAGACCGCCCCGGTGTCCTGGCTCCAGAGCTCAAAGTGAAGGTGCGGCGCGGTGGTCTCCGCGTTGCCGCTGTCACCGAGCCATCCGAGCAACTGACCGGCATGGACGCGTACTCCGTTCTGGATACCGGGCGCGAAGGCATAGTCGTCAGTGCCCTTTCCATCGTCTGTGCCAGGCGTGTCATTGTTGACGTGGTAGTACTGCGCCGTCCACCCGTTGTCTCCGTCAAGGGTGATGATATTCCCAGAAATTCCCCGTTCACGCCGGATACTCACCGTGCCGCTGAAGCAGGCGACCATCGGCAGCATCTTCGGCCCCATGATGTCCTGGCCTCGGTGCCGGCGTGTGCCTCCTCCTCGTGAAGCGAGAAAGGTGTCACTCCAATTCACCCTCCCGATGACAGGGAAGACCATCGGCACCGTCACCGGATCCATGCAGACCTGATCGTGCTCAACCGGATTCAGCTGGGGCGGAACCACCAGAGGCATCGGCGGCACCATCGGATCCCGCTCCGGCAGGATGATCCGCCGGGTGAGGGTTTCCTTTCCTGCCTCAACTCCGTAGGCGGCAATCTGTTGACCCGGCTTGAGCTCCGCGATGCCGAGCCACCGATGCTCGGTATCCAGCCAGTGAATGTGTGAAGTCTCCTGCACCCGAAAGACCCGGGCGACGGGCTTGCCAAAGAACATCTCTGTTCCATCGGCACCGATCACCGTTTCGATTTCTGCCGTGACCGTGCCATCGACCGGATTCAGCTTCGTCACGATCCCGACAAATTGCGATTCGTTCGGATTCGGTGTCGGCAAGTTGGGGAGTGCTGCGTGCAAGGGGCAGGCGCTCAGGCTATTCAAAACCGTGAAAGCCGTGAGAAGAGCGAGGGAAGTCCGTCCGTGGTACGCCATGCGATCTGCCTTTGATACCCCAGGTGGAGCGTTCCATGTTGTCAACGAAAGGTGAGGCCCAAAAGTGACACATATCCGAAAAACCTTAAGAAGTAAACAAACACATTGATTCCCAAAAGATATAGTAGACTAAAATATACTAAATATAAGAAATACTCAGAAACCTTGCAAAAAAACGTCCAAAAATCGCCAAAACCATTGCTCATTCCCACTTTTTCCCGTATAATCCCAATCGTAACCAAGAGCAGCCACAGGACGTGGAACAGCGGGTGACATTTTCTGGGCGGGGTGTCCGGAATCAAGATTCGAGCCGGCGCAAGGATTGGGCCGGCTCTGCTTCTCTCAATGGCTACTTTCAGCGCGGATTTCTGGCATGCAGCAAGCACTCGGGCACTTGAGTTTCAGCATGCTCTTGGCGGGCGAAGACCACACCACGGTCGACGACAAGGGCCGCATTCTCCTGCCCAAATCCATCCGCGTCGCTCTCGGTGAATCCTTCGTTATGCGCATCGGGCGCTTGGGCTGCCTGGAAGCGATGCATGAGGACGTTTTCACCTCTGCTTGGCGAGAAATCGAACAATACAGCCAGCACAGCGACGCGCGACGCGAGTACGCCGCCCTCTTCTTTTCCTTGTCTTATAAGCATGTCAAACCCGATTCCACGGGCCGATGCGTGATCCCCCCTGCGGCTCGAGAGCAATGCCGATTGCTCGACGTCGAAGCCGTGATCCGTCCGGCGGGCGACGTGGTGGAGATCTGGAACGCTGAGGAATACGAGATCTACAAAGCCGACAAGCGCGGCTACAACCGGGAGTTCCGCGATATGCTGGAAAGCTACCGACGCGAGATGGTTGAGGAGGGCAAGCTGTGATGTCCGAAGCTGCTCTCCCGACTCACGTCAGCGTCATGCTCGACGAAGTCCTGGATGCGATGAACCTCCAGCCCGGAATGGTTGTCGTGGATGGCACCCTCGGACTGGCGGGGCACAGTGTGGCCATGGCAAAGCAAATTGCCCCTGGCGGACTCCTGATCGGTATCGACTGGGATCAGGCCATGCTTGCACGCGCCGAAGCCCGGCTGAAAACCGAGACTGATGGTGTCGAGATCAGCCTTCACCATGCCGATTACCGAGCCTTGCCGGACTGCGTCCGGGAGGCATGCGCCCGATTTGGTCGCCGGCTCCTCGTGGATGCAATCCTCCTCGACCTTGGCCTGAACAACGCCCAAATCGAAGATGCCCTGCGCGGGATCAGTTTCCGCCAAAACGGCCCGCTCGATATGCGGATGGATGTCAGCAAGGGTGTGCCCCTGAGCGAGATCCTTAAGACAATCTCCGCCCGCGAACTTGAGCAAATCCTCTGGGATCTCGGCGACGAGCGCTGGGCTCGCCAGATCGCCAAGGTGATTGTCGAGCGGCGCAAAACGCACCCGATTGAAACCACCGACGACTTGGTTGATTGCATCCAGGCTGCCGTCCCGGCCGCGAAGCGCGACAAGAGGCTTCACGTCGCTACCCGGTCGTTCCAGGCGTTGCGCATCTACATCAACGGTGAACTGGATGAGCTTCAGCAGGCCATCGAATCTGCTGCCCGGTGCCTCAATCCTGGGGGAACTCTCGTGACCCTCGCCTATCACAGCGGTGAGGATCGCGCGGCAAAGCATGCCTTCAAGGCCTTGAGTCAAGGCGAAGGATTTACCAACGTTTTCAAAAAACCTCTGCGCCCTTCCGAGGAGGAAGTTGCGCGGAACCCCAAGTCGCGAAGCGCGGTGATGCGCGTGCTGCGACGCAATGATTCAGGAGAAGAACAATGAGTGCCGCCCCCTTCCTTACTGTCCGAGAGCGAGAACGCGAGCAGGTCAAGCGATCCCCACGATCTCAGCGCGCCGCTGTTGCCGAGCCGACGACTCGCCCGAACGTGTCGCCGCGGTGCAATCACAAAGCCACCTACAAGCGTGCCTCCAAGGGTGTGGGAATTGAGTGGATCCTCGGTCAGCTCGCCCTCTTTGGTCTCGTGGTGGCCGCAACCTTCCTCTTCAGTGTCTTGATGGGTAACTCCCTGATGGAGAAGGCGCGCCACGATACGATCAAGGCGCAAGGCCGAACCAAGGTCGCTCGTCAGGACATGGTGCGCCTCCGCAGCCGACTCGATCGCCTTACAAATACCGCCGTTGTTGCCGATTGGGCATCGGCTCGCGGTTTTGTTCCGTCCTATGCTGCGGTGGAGACGAGCACGGATGCCCAAACGCACTAAGAAAAAGACTTCCTCTGCGCGCCCAAGCGCAGTCGCCACGCGCACGGAGACTCGTCAGATGAGCGAGCAGGCTCTGCGTCGCCATGACCGAAAGCGCATGACTCTCGTTGGCGGATGCCTCTTGATGGGTTTCCTTGCCACCACTGTGAGCCAGGCCGATAAGCAGGTCTTCTCGCGAAAAGAGATCATCAACAAGGCCATCGAGGCCAAACGGTACGAAACCGAGCGCACCGACGAAGCCCGTCGCGGCACGATCTTCAGCGCGGATGGTCGCGTGCTTGCGGAAAGCCAGGATGTCTACGAACTCGGGCTTTTCTACACCCGGCTGCCGAAGTCGCCCGCTTTCTTTGCCGCTCTCGCCGAGGCCAGTGGGAAGTCGATTGATGAGATTTCTCGCCCCGCCCTCACGGGATCCAAGTCGAGGCTCTGGCGTGATCCGATCAGCGCCGACCAAGCCCGCCGCGTCCGCCAAGTGATGCGCGATTGGCGAGCCGATGGCATCTCCCTTGCTCCTGTGCTGCGGCGTGCCTATCCGCTCGGTGAAGCAGGCGCGGGTCTCCTCGGGTTTGTGCGCGATGGCGAAGCCGTGACCGGCCTGGAATACAGCCAGGACAAGCCCCTCGCCGGAACCGATGGTCGGGCAAAAGGATTCGTGGATCGCAGCGGCATCTTCATGCCGATCAAGGGTAAAGATATTGCCGAGCTCGACAATGGACGCGACATCGCTCTCACCATTGATTTCGAGATTCAAACCGAAGCCACGATGGCCCTCAAGCATGCGGTTGATCGCAACAATGCGACTTCCGGTGCGGCGATCGTGATGGATCCGGCCACCGGCGATATTTTGGCGATGGCAAACTGGCCGAGCTATGATCCCACCGGCAAGCTCAAACCCGGTGATGATCTCAACGCCACCTACATGAGCGTGTTCGAGCCTGGCTCGACGTTCAAAATTCTCACCCTCGCCAAGGCTCTCGACGAGGGCAAAACCACCCAAACCTCGGAGATGGACTGCCCTGGGCACATCACCGTTCAAGGACGCACGCTCAAGTGCGCGCACGGTGCCCACGGTCATATCGACTGGGAGAAGGCGATTGCCGAAAGCTGCAACGTCGCCGCGTCCCGGTGGGCTCTCGACATGGGCCGAGATTCGATGATCGAAATGATCCAAGGTCTCGGATTGTTGGAGCGTCCTGGACTCGGGCTGCCCGGCGAGCTCGCGGGTCGGTACAACTTCAACGACTACACCAAGAATCTCCAGCTCGCAAACAATGGCTTCGGTCAAGCCATGAACGCGACTCCGGTTGCCCTCGCCAGTGCCTTCTCGGTGTTTGGGAACCATGGCGTCCGGATGAAGCCGCGTCTCATCACCCGCATCGGTGAAGAGGAGATTGCGCCGCAGAAAGTCGGCGAAGTTTTCACGCCCGAAACCAGCGAGTACGTGCTCAAGATGATGACTTCCACCATCGAAAAAGACTTCGGCACGGGCAAGGGTCTTCGGATTCCTGGTTACCAAATGGCCGGGAAAACCGGAACTGCCCAGAAGCTTGCTGGCGGTGGTCAAAAGGGCTACGTTTCGAACTTTGTCGGCTTTGTTCCGGCGCAGAACCCGAAAGCCGTCATCCTGGTCATGATCAATGATCCCAAGGCGGGCAGCTACTACGGTGGCACGGTTGCTGGTCCGGTCTTCACCGATCTTGCCAAGGCCGTGATCCGTCGCTACGGCATTCCGCCTCAGGTCGACTCGGTTGTTGAAAACGACTCTGCGTTGGGGCGGTAGAGTTCCGACGTGGACAGCGCGAAACTCTCGGATGCCGCCCGGTGGGCCGGCGCACGACCAACCGAAGTATTCCTCGGAGACAACCCCAGTCTCCGAGGAGTTTCGGCTGATTCCCGGAGCGTGAAACCCGGTGATCTCTTCGTCTGTATGCCGAGTGCATCGCGCGACACCCACTCCTTCCTGCCTCAAGTCCGAGATGCCGGTGCCGGTGCCGCCATTGTCCACAGCGGATCGGGGCTCCTCTACGCGCAGAGCCTTGGGATTCCCGCCATCGCTATCGAGCCGACGGGAAGCCGATTCAACTTCGCCCTCGGGCGAGTCTGCCGAGGCGTTCTCGGTGACCCAACGGCGGGAATGAAAGTCTTTGGCGTGACGGGCACAAACGGCAAAACCACCACGGCCTGGATGGTTCGCCATGCCCTGCTCGCTCTCGGGAGCAAAGCCGCCTACCTCGGCACGCTGGGGTTCCAGGTCGCCGAGCAGATGGAAGCCCTGAACAACACCACGCCTTTCCCCGTGGAGCTCTGGTCTATGCTCGCCGATGCCAAGCGGCAGGGAATCGAGCATCTTGTGATGGAGGTCAGCTCCCATGCTCTCTTCGAGCGGCGTCTCTCCGGAGTCCAGTTTGATGTCGGGATGTTCACCAACCTCAGCCAAGATCACCTCGATTTCCACGGCACGATGGAGAACTACTCCGAGGCGAAGAAACTCCTCTTCACCGAGCACGCTGCGCTCAGCGAGAAACCCTTTGTTGGGGCCCTCAACGTCGCGGATCCCTACGCCGCGCAGTGGTCGCGCGAGCTTCCGTGCCGAGTGTTCACCTATGGCGCATCGGGAGCCGAGCTGGTCACCGAAGCCACCGATGTCCGCGCCAGCGGCATGACCCTCACCGCCAAACACGAAGGTGAAACCGTGGTTGGTCAGCTTTTGGTCGGCGGGCTGTTCAATATTGAAAACGCGACAAGTGCGCTCGCTGGACTCATCTGCCTGGGCTACCCGCTCAGCGACGCCATGCGAGCCCTCGAGAAAGTCAAAGCCGTGCCAGGGCGATTCGAGCCCGTGCACACCGGACGCGGGTTTGATGTCATCGTCGACTACGCCCACACCCCCGAGGCACTTGAACTCCTTCTGAAATCCGCCCGGGGCCTGAACCCCAAGCGGATCATCACGGTCTTCGGCTGTGGAGGCGACCGCGACCGAAGCAAGCGTCCCAAAATGGCGGCGGCGGCCGCCGCTCATTCCGACGTGGTTGTCCTCACCAGCGATAACCCCCGCACCGAGAGCCCCGAGGCGATCCTCGATGACGTGGCGACCGGATTCCCCGCCGGTGCCGAATTCGTCCGCATCACCGACCGTCCCGAAGCCGTCGCCCATGCGGTCGGCCTTGCCCAATCGGGAGACCTTGTCGTGATCGCCGGCAAAGGGCACGAGAACTACCAAATCATCGGTCGCACCAAGCACCCGATGGACGACCGTGACCTTGTGAAGCGCGGCCTGGGGGTGCACGCTTGACTCTGGGTGAACTCGCGACCCGCTTGGGCGGAACGCTGTCTCCAATCGAGAACGCGGGGATCGAATTCGGGAGCTTCGTGACAGACTCACGCGATGTGCCTGCTGGTTCGGTCTACCTGGCGATCAAGGGAGAACGCGTTGATGGTCACGATTTTGCAAACGCTGCTCTCCTGGGCGGTGCCGTGTGCGCGGTGGTCGAGCGAACCCAAGAGCTACCCTGCGAAATCCTCGTACCGAACTTGATCGAGGCGCTCGCAAAGTTTGGTCGCTCCATCCGCGCCGAGTTCACTGGCCCGGTTGTCGGCCTGACCGGGAGCAACGGGAAGACCACCACAAAAGAACTCCTCGCCGCCGCCCTCAGCCCGCTTGGCCCGGTGCTGAAAAATCAGGGCAACCGCAACACCGAGTACACCTCGCCTCTTGTCTGGCATGACCTGACTCCCGGTCACCGTGCCGCTGTCATCGAAATGGGGATGCGCGGATTCGGGCAAATCCGCCACCTCGCATCGATCAGCCAGCCGACCATCGCGGTCATCACCTGCATTGGCACCGCCCACATTGAGAAGGTGGGGAGCCGACAAGGCATCCTCGAAGCCAAGAGCGAAATTCTTGAGAACCTTCCCGCCGGCGGGCACGCCATCTTGTGGCGCGAGGATGACTACTTCGGCGATCTCGTCAACCGGACACGGGTTCCCGTCACAACCTTCGGATCAAGCCCCGATGCCGATGTCCAACTGGTCGGATACCGGATGAAATCCTGGTCGGAATGCGCGATTCGGCTGCGACACGGCGGCGAGGAATTCGAGGTCTCGCTCAACGCCATCGGGCGTCACATGGGATTAAACGCCGCCGCCGCGGTCGCTGCCGCCATCCGCGCCGGAGTCCCCTTTGCCGACGCCGTTTCCGCCCTTGCCACGGCTGACCTTCCCCCGATGCGAATGGAAGAGCGAATCATCGGTGGCTCGACTTACTTGGTGGACACCTACAACGCCTCCCCCGATTCCACCGTCGCCGCCCTCCGCGCGCTCGGCGAAGGAACAGCAGCCGGAAAGAAAATCGCCGTGCTCGGCGAGATGCGTGAGCTCGGGGATTTCACCGAAAGCGGCCACCGACTCGTCGGCAAAGCGATTGCCGATACCCACCCTGATCTGGTGCTCCTCACCGGCGGGCCCACCCAATGGATGCACCAAGAAGCTCTCGCGATGGGTTTTCCGTCCGGGAATATGGTGGTTTGGGACACGCTCGATTTAGACGCCGTGAAGGCGAAGCTGGTGGACTTGGTAAAGCCAGGTGACGTCGTTCTTGTGAAGGCGAGCCGTGCTCTTGGTCTGGAGCAAGCCATCCCCGAGGTGGCCGGCTGATGTCCTTGCCGCTCGCGGCGATGGCCTCTCTTGGCGCGTCCGCGGTAGCCGCTCCCTTTGTGATGAAGGCCCTGATCGCGGCAAAAAGCCGCCAGACCATCAGCGCGCATATTCAAGAGCATGCCCATAAGCAGGGAACCCCGACGATGGGCGGAATCATCGCCCTGATCGGCATCCTCGCGGGCTTCGGAGTGGGATGGACAGAAGAGCTCGTCGCCCCCCTCGTTCTCCTGATCGGCTTCGCGATTGTCGGCTTCGCTGACGATTACATCGTCCCCAAGATGATGCCAGGAAAGCGCGGTCTCGGCTGGATGCCGAAACTCGGCCTTGAGATCGGCGCGAGCATCGCCGCCGCGTGGCTCACCGGATGGAAAGAACCCCTCCAAATCGGCGCGTTTGTCTTCCTGATCCTCTTCCTGAGCAACGCCTATAACTTCGCCGATGGCCTCGATTCCCTCGCCGGAGGGCTCGGAATGATCCTCTGTGCCGGGCTCGCCGCCGCCTTCCCATCGCCCGCGATGATCCTGGTTGGGGCGATCATGTTTGTAGCTTTCATCCCGTTTCTTTTCTATAACGCGCCGCCGGCCCGGGTGTTCATGGGAGATGTCGGATCCCTGCCCCTCGGCGCCCTGATCGGCTGGATGGTCGCGGTTGCCCTGCTCCCGACGGCGAGCGGAGCCTTCCTCGATGTTGGCGCGATTCTCCCGATGACCCTCATCCTTCTCGTCATGCTCGCCGAAATCGTCCCCGTGCCCTTGCAGATCGCCTCGGTGAAGCTGCGCAAGAAGCGTTTGTTCAACTTTAAGACCCCCATCCACCACGCATTCCAGGAGAAAGGCTGGCCCGAGACTCGTATCGTGTGGATGTTCCACTTAGTGCAACTCTCATGCGTGGTAGTTGCACTCTGTTTGATCCATTTGAACTCAGGAGGGAAGTAGATTGCCACGCTCAGAATTCCGTGATCGACGTGTCGCCGTAGCCGGAGCTGGAGTCAGCGGACTCGCTGTCGCCCGCGCCGTTAAGTCCCTCGGTGGATTCCCGACCGTTCTCGACCAATCGCCCGGCGATCAGCCGCGCGTCATGGCCGCCGTCGACCAACTCGAAGCGGCAGGAATCGACGTCGTGACCGGCTGGCACGGACGCCTCGATCCGACTGACCACGACCTCTTGGTCGTCAGCCCCGGAATCCCCCCGCATCACCCGGTGTTTGAGGACATGGAGGGCCAAACCATCGGGGAAATCGAGTTCGCTTACCGCATCGCTGAGGCCCCGATTCTCGCGATCACCGGCACGAATGGCAAAAGCACGAGCACTGTCATGCTCTGGAAGATCCTCGACGGCGGCGGCTTCGGCGCGCAGCTTTGCGGGAATATCGCCGGGAGCGGCTATCCTGAACAGGTTTTCACCACCGCCGCCCTCAACACCTCCGCCGAAGGCTGTTTGGTTGCCGAAGTCAGCAGTGCGCAACTGGAGACTGTCTCCACCTGGCGGCCCCGCGTGGCGACGATCACCAACATCACCGACGACCATCGCGACCGCTATCCCAATTTCAATGACTACGCCGCCGCGAAGCTCAATCTGTTCAAGAATATGGGCGAAGGTGACACGATTATCTGGAACAGCGACGAACCGTCCGTCACTCGACAGATGGTCGAGGAAGCGAGCAACGGTGCGAGAATCATTGCCTTCAGCCCCTCCGGCGAGAATCTGGCCGACGGACAAACCCGCCGCCGTGGCGACACCATCTGGCTGAGCGGGCAGGAAGTCCACAAGAACGACCTCCCGTTCCTGGGCGAGCACAACATCGCCAACGCGATGATGGCCTGGGAGATGGCATGCGGGCTTGTGGGAGAGGCCCACATCGGGATGTTCAACGGCCTGATGGCGTTTCGGTCCCTCGAAAACCGCATGGAGCTTCTCGGCACAAAAAATGGGGTGAGAATCATCAACAATTCGATGTGCACCAATCCGATGGCGGTGGTCAAGAGTAG
This sequence comes from Armatimonadota bacterium, assembly GCA_020161505.1. Taxonomy (GTDB): domain Bacteria; phylum Armatimonadota; class Fimbriimonadia; order Fimbriimonadales; family Fimbriimonadaceae; genus UphvI-Ar2. Next base: position 66,476 of record JAIUNY010000005.1, read on the forward strand.
TCAAAGTCTAGAGGGAAAACATCATCTTATCATGGGGGGAAATACCAAAAACATGGACTTTTCCCCGCTCCATGACTACTTGAAATCCAGTCCCCATAAAGTGTATCTTTTTGGCCCAAGCCCTGACGGATTGCAAGCAATGCTCGGCGGCGGTTGGCCGGTCTTTGAGACCCTGAAAGAAGCCTTCCTCGCCGCAGCCAATCAAGCATCCGAAGGGGAAACCGTGATGCTCGCACCAGGATGTGCGAGTGCCAGCCCGTATGCCAACTTCCGTGAGCGGGGAGCGGCATTTAAAGAAATAGCCAAGGAGTGGCTCGAAAATGACACAAACCAAACGCCCTGATTTCACCCTCGCGGTTCTCGCCACCATCCTTTCGGTGATTGGAGTTCTTGCCATCTGGGACGCAGGGTATGCCCGCGCCGCGGCCAACGGCTCCTGGATTCCCCGCGAATTGCTCACTCATGTCCCCGCAACCATCTTTGCGATGCTCTGCGCGTGGGGAGTCAGCAAGATCCCCAGCCAGAAAATCGCCAAGGTTGGCTGGTGGGCGTTCTGGGTATCGCTTGCCGGCCTGCTTCTTGTCTTTGTCCCTGGCCTCGGCAAAGAGATCGCCGGGGCGCGACGATGGATCTTCATCGGCCCGATCAGCATTCAGCCCAGCGAATTCGCAAAGGTGGGTGTCATCATTTTCTTGGCCGCCACGCTGGCGACCAAGCCTCTCTGGAACCGTCCGCAGACGAAAGACACGATCGACTGGCTCGACCGCGTGGCGGTGAAGAGCTTCGTCCGCGCCCTTCCTTTTCTCGCCGTCATGGGACTCGTGCTGCTGGTCGAGCGCAGCCCCGACCTCGACACGGCGGCGGTCATCGCCCTCACCGCCTTTGCGATGCTCTTCATCGGCCGAGTCTCGAGCAAGAATCTCTGGACGCTGGGGATTGCTGGGGCTTTAGCTCTTGGCTATTTCGCGTTTCAAGGCGGACACCGGGTTCAGCGGCTGAACAACCACTTTGACCGCTGGTCTCAAGCCAATATCGACACGATTGGCTTCCAAACCACCCAAGCAGAAATCGCGTTCGCCAGCGGCGGAATGACTGGCGTTGGGCTCGCAGAAGGCCGGGCTAAGCACACTCTTCCCGCCCCGACAACCGACTTCATCTTTGCCACCATCGGCGAGGAATTTGGGCTTGTCGGCTCCCTGGTGGTCATCGCACTGCTCGGCTGGCTGGTGTGGCGACTGATGTCGCTGGCCAACCAGAGCGAGAGTCTCTTCGGTCGCCTTGTTCTCGTGGGAACGGCCGTGTGGGTGGGCAGCCAAACGTGCGCCAACATCATGATGGGGAACGGCACATTGCCTCCCATGGGGATTCCTCTCCCGTTCATCAGCGGCGGCGGCACCAGCAGCATTGCCATCTGGATCATGCTCGGGCTGTGCCAAGCCGTCGTCGCAAATGGGGGCAAGCCCAGCGCGCGCTCCGGAAACGACAACCCCTCCTTGGAGGAAGCCTATCCCGAGTTCCACCGCAAGGTGTCGGTGAGATGAGGCTGGTTGTCACCGGCGGCGGAACGGGCGGGCATGTTTATCCTGCCATCGAGGTCGCCCTTGCCGCTCGAGATCAAGGCGCTGATGTCGAGTACTTAGGTTCGCGGCGTGGTCAGGAGAAGTCGATCTGCGGCAAAGTCAACCTGCCGATCCGCACCTACGGCAGCGAGCCGGTGTACCGACTCCACACGATCCGCGGGATGAAGAGCCTGCTGAACCTGCTCAGAAGTTCGGGCGAGGCCAAGCGCGACCTTGAGAAGATTCGCCCCGATGTGATCTTCGCCACCGGAGGCTATTCTGCTGCTCCTGTGCTGAACGCGGCCCGAAAGCTGCGCATTCCTGTGGTGCTGCACGAGCAGAATTCGGTTCCCGGACGGACGATTCTGCTGGCTTCCCGATCCGCCCAAACGGTCTGCACGGTTTTCCACGCCTCCGCTCAACACTTTCCAAAAGGGAAGGTTCAGCGCACGGGAATGCCGATCCGCAAAGCCATGCGAGAGAGTGCCCAAGGCCGTCTGCTCCTGGATGCCGGTGCCGTGAAAGCGGCTCCTCTCGTCCTGGTGATGGGAGGATCGCAAGGCAGCGCGGCGCTCAACGATCATGCGCTTGGCACAGCTCTGCGCATGGCCTCGACCGAAGTGCAGTGGCTCCACCTCACGGGCCTTTCGCACTTCGAAAGCACGATGAATTCGCTCCAGAAAATGGGCATCCGTTCGGACTACACGATCAAGGCGTATGTAGAGGGGGATGAAATGGCTTCGGCAATGTTCAACGCCTCGGTGGCCCTATGTCGCAGTGGTGCAGGCACGATGGCCGAACTGGCCGCGTTCCGAAAACCGAGCGTCTTGGTGCCGTATCCCGCCGCATTCAACGATCATCAACGAATCAACGCGGAGGAATTCGTGAATCTTGGCGCGGCAGAAATCATCGCCCAAAAAGATCTGGATCCTGCTCGAATTGAGTCGCGTGTTCTCTCGTGGCTCAACGATTCCGACCGGGTGGAGGCGGCGCAAAAGGCCCTCGCCGAATGGGACGTGCCGGACGCAGTGCCTCAGATTTTAGGGATGATCAAGAGCGCGGCAGGTCGTTGATGAGGACAAAGCAGGAAATCGCCACTCGATTCGCTCCCCGAGAGCAGCTGGATTCGATCCAATCGTTCTTTTTGGTCGGAATCGGCGGAGCGGGAATGTCGGGCGTGGCGAGAATGCTGCAGAACCGAGGCTTCACGGTTCGGGGAACCGATTCGACCCCCAGCGACCTGATCCTGGATCTGATTGAGTCAGGAATCGAAGTCAAAATTGGACACAGTGGAGAGTCGATTCAGCGCGGTGATGCTCTGGTTCTCACCGATGCGATCCCCCTGGATACTTCTCCGGAAGTCGCTCGGGCGATGGAGCTCGGAGTGCCGCTCTTCCGCCGTTCTCAGGTGCTGGGTTGGCTGCTCCGCGACAAAAAGACCATCGCGGTCACCGGAACCCACGGCAAAACCACCACGACCAGCATGCTGGCCCTCGCGATGGTCGCAGAAGGATTCGACCCCACCGTCGTGGTTGGGGCCGAGGTTCCAGCTTGGGGAACCTCGATCCGGGAGGGCGCGGGTGACTATGCTGTCATCGAGGCCTGCGAAGCCTACGATAGCCTCCATGATTTTGACCCTCACACCGTTGTGCTGACCAACCTGGAACTGGATCATGTGGACTTCCACGAGACGTGGGAAAACCTGCGTGATTCGGTCACTCGGTTTGTAAATCGCGCCGAGCACTTGGTCTTTAACTCAGCGGATGCGGGCTCGGTAGAAATCGCGGGCCGCGTGCGATGCCAGGGCGTGGGTTTCGAGCCGAGCGGGTCTCCGGTCGATGAGTCGGGCGCGCCCTTGAGCTTGGCTCAAAAGGGCGCCCATAACCGGGCCAACGCCTTGGCTGCCCTGGCGGGCTTTTCGCAGGCGGTTGGCCGAGAGTCCACCGATGCCGGACGCCAAGCGATCGCGGGATTCGGCGGTGCCGAGCGACGTCAACAAGTGATTTTCGAGGGTCAAACCCCCGGGGGAACGGGTGAGATCACAATTCTCGACGACTACGCGCACCATCCGACCGAAGTCACGGTGGCCTTGCAAGCGATTCGGGAAGGTTGGATCGCGACCGGGAAGCGTCAGAGATTAGTTGTGGTTTTTCAGCCGCACCTCTACACACGGACCGCCCCGCTTATCAGCGAGTTTGCCGCGAGCCTGGATGAAGCTGATTTTGTTGTTCTCACCGACATCTATCCGGCCCGGGAGGCTCCGATTCCGGGGGTGAGCAGTGTTCGGATCGGCGAGAAGCTGACCAAGCCCTCGCGGTATGTCCCGGCCCGTTACCTGCTGCCGCGCGAAGTAGCCGCGTGGATCCAGCCGGGCGATGTGATTGTGGGAATGGGGGCAGGGAATATCAGTGAATTTGCGCCTGGTCTCGCCGCCGAACTAAAGCGCCGCGAGAGACCCACGCCTAAGGTTCTTGTAGCCTACGCTGGTTCGAGCCCGGAAAGGGAAGTCTCCATCCACAGTGGTCGAGCGATCTTCGCTGGCTTGAAAGAGTTGCGTTACGACGCCCAGTTGGTGGATCTGAGCCAAGTGGCTCTTTCCTCGGGCGATCTCTCGGTTCTGGTCGGGGCGGATCGTCCTGACCTCGTATTCCTCGCCCTTCATGGTCCAGGAGATGAGGACGGAACGGCGCAAGGACTGCTCGAATTCTTTCATATACCGTACACAGGATCCGGCATCCAAGCAAGCGCCATTGCGATGGATAAGGAGGCCACGAAGCGCGTTCTCTCCGCCGCAGGTGTTCCAGTTCCGCAAGGTGTCCAGGTTCGGCGAGGCGATCCTTTGCCGGATCTCCCGATGCCGGTGGTCGTGAAGCCGAACTCCCAAGGATCGACCGTGGGACTAAGTTTTGTGCATGATGCTGCCGAGCTTCCTGCCGCGATCGAGAAGGCTTTGGCTCATGACGAAGCGTGCCTCGTTGAAGAGATGGTGCAGGGGGTCGAGATCAGCGTGCCGGTGTTCGGAGACCGAGCGATGCCTCCTGTTGAGGTCGTGCCCAAGAGTGGTTCCTACGACTTTGAAATGAAGTACACCCCCGGCGCAACCGAGGAGATTTGTCCAGCTCGGCTCACTCCGGAACAGACACAAATCGCGATGGATCAAGCGGTGCGGGCACATCAAGCCTTGGGATGCCGAGGCATCACGCGAACCGACATGATCGTGACAAAAGATCGGATCGTCGCGCTGGAAACGAACACCTTGCCGGGCATGACTCCCACCAGTTTGGTGCCGCGAAGTGCAAAAGAAGCGGGAATGAGCTTCAACGATGTGGTGAAATGGATCGTGGAAGATGCCCTCTCGCAGCACTAAGTCTAAGTCTGGCGGCCAAAAGCGGCGACGTAAGAGCAAACTCACGCTCGGTGCATGGCTCTGGATGCTCGCGCTTCTTAATCTGGGACTCGGCATGTTCTTGAGCCCTCTGACGGCTCCCCGTCGCTTGAGCGCGCAGGACGTGGATCCTCTGGATGTGCCGGCGATGAAGCAGGCGGCGCAGTACAGCAAGTCGATCCCCTGGGCCCGGTTGAATACCGCCGATTTGGCCTCGCGGCTGCGGGTCGCGGATCGTATTGAGCGGGTGGATCTAACCGCAAATGTCTTCGGAAGAGTATCGGCAAAGGTGATCTATCGCGTCCCCGTCGCTCGTCTCAGCGAGACAATCGACCTGTTTTTGGATGCTCGCGGCGATCTGTACCGCGATCCTCGGTATCCGAGATTGGCGGCTGTCACCGAGGAGACTTCGGAAGAGAGCGAGGCCCCGGCCCAGATTGATCCGCAGGCCGATCTTCCCGATGTGCTTGTTCCGGTAGAGTCCCTGTCACCCTCCGGCGCCATTTTGGGGACATGGGAACCGGGGGCGGTCGTGGAAGTGATCGAATTAACCCGGTCTAAGGCACCGCAGTTGGACTATTCGGTTGAAGTTGATTCGCAAAGCGTTCTATCCTTACGTGTTAAGGATGGACCGGTGGTTGTTCTGGGTTCATCGAGTGATCTTGCCCTGAAGATGGAGGCCTTGTCGCGCATCATCGCGAATGAAGAGGATAAGTTTAAGCGGGCAAAGGTGATTCAATTAACCGCTCCGGATCGACCGACCTATAGCCCCTAACCCTGCCGCACTGCCATGAACCCCTTTGCCCAGCGAAAGAAGAACCCCTCCCGATGGGTGATCCCAGTCACGATTGTGGCTTTGTTGAGCGGCTTTTTGATCTCGATTGCCTTCACGGCAACGCAAGCGGTGGACTCGCGGATGGGAAATCTTCCGCCGGAGATCATCAATCCGGCCCTTTTGGGATCGCTCGATTTGGCCGATGAGGTCGCAAAACTCCGGAGCGAGGTCTCGAAGTTGCGCGAGGAAAAAGGGCGACTTGAGAGCACTCTGGCGAACCAAGGCAACGCAAGCAGTGAGCTGAACAAGAGCCTGCAAGACGTGAAGAAGTTTGCTGGTTTGACTGATCTGGAGGGGCCAGGGCTCATTGTGACGTTGGATGACTCGAAGAAATCGGCGGACGAAATGCTGATTGCGAACGATGGCGTTGTTCACTTCATCGATGTCCTCAAGACCGTGAACGAGCTTTTTAATGCGGGAGCCGAGGCGATTTCGGTGAATGGCCTGAGGGTCGGGCCGGGAACGGACTTCCGATGCGTGGGGACAACGATTTTGGTTGACTCTCAAAAGATCGCTCCTCCCGTAGTGATTCAGGCGATTGGGGATCAAAAGACGCTCATGGGGGCGATCAACATGCCGGGCGGAATTCTCGAAGACTTGCGCTCCATTGACCCCGCGATGGCCAAAGTTGAACCTGCGGATAAGTTATACTTGCCCGCCTTTGATGGCACCACGACCGGTCAATTTGGTAAGGTTCCGGAGGTCAAACCTTGATTTTGATCCCGATTCTGGCGTTGATCGTTGGCTTACTTTTGGGGCTCTCCATCTCGCGTGGCGGGGTCGATCCGACCCTTGCTCCCTATCTGAGCGTTGCGGTCTTGGCCGGGTTGGATTCGATCTGCGGCGGATCACGGAGCCACATGGAGGGGAAGTTCCAGACGGACATCTTTGTCACCGGATTTCTTTTCAACATCCTCATTGCAGTGTTCTTTGTATGGTTGGGCTTGGGAATTGGTATAAATCTCATGCTCGCGGCGGGAGTTGTGTTCGGAATGAGGATATTTACCAACCTGAGTTTGATCAGGCGATTGGTGGTTACCCGCTATACTGATGCGAGAAAACGCAAGCAGCTGGAATCAGAACTTGCGACAAGAACCGAGGGCGAAGCCGTTTCTGGTTCGTAGAAGTTTGCGCACAAAGGGCGTGAGAAAAGGATAGGTTTAGTCAAGAAAAGATGAGCACGAACGATCTGGTGATTGCCGTTGAATTGGGTACGGCGAAGATCGCTGCCGTGGCGGCAGTGGTCGATGCATCGGGGTGCCTGGAGATCAAATCGCTGGCATACGTTCCGAGCGAGGGTATCCAGAAGGGATCTGTGCGGGATGTGGCCGAAGCGGCGCGTGGCGTGGACAACGTGCTCGGAAAAATTGAGCGCCATCTGAAGGTACGGGCCAGCGAGATCTGGCTTTCCGCATCCGGATCGAGCCTGACAAGCACTACAGGTCTGGCGATGATGCCGATCTATCCGGGTGGTCGCGCGATTCGGCGACAGGATATTCACCAGGTGCTCGGCAACAGCCGCAAAGTGACCTTGCCCAGCGGACATGAGCAAGTTTTGGCGGTTCCTCGTGAATACATCGTCGACGGCCAGCGGGGCATGATGCGCCCAATCGGGCTGGCGGGGAGCCGATTGGAGGTCTCCACGCACATTGTTTCCGGGGCGACCGTCCAGATTCAGAGCGCAGAAAATGTGATTGAGGCCACGGGCCGAAAGGTTTTGGGGATGGTGCCCAGCTCGCTCGGATCGGGGCTCGGGGTTCTGAGTGAAGAAGCAATGGATCTCGGGTGCGCGGTGCTCGATATAGGCGCGGGAAAAACCGATTTGTCGGTCTTTGTGGACGGAGCCTATGTTTATCAGGACGTGATTCCGATCGGTGGTGCCTTGGTCACACGCGATCTGCAGCAGCTCTTGCGTACGACGTTCGATGAAGCCGAGCGGTTGAAACTGGAGCACGGCTCGGCCCTCGCAGACGCGGCGGATGGCGGGGAGACCGTTCAGGTTCAGCAATTTGATCAAGATCATGCTCGACCGATGCAACGGCGTGTCCTCTGCGAAATCATCGAGAGCCGGATGAAGGAATTGTTCGACCTTGCGGCCCAATCGTTGGACGAAGCCGATTTGAGCGGCGGAGTGCCGAGAAGTGTGGTACTTTCAGGGGGCGGAAGCCTTCTTCCGGGAACTGAGGAGCTTTTGCTCCGAATCTTGCCCAAAGCGCAAGTCAAAGGGGGCCAACCGATGGTTTCCGGTAGATTTGCGGGACAGGTCGCATCGCCTATGCTTGCCACGGTGGTGGGCGTTGCGCGGTACGCTTTAGAATCTGGTGACGAAGAACTCGCACCGATCTCCGGCAGCTCCGGTTGGCGGGATCGAATGAGGGCTCTTATTTCTAAGTTTGACCGAAAAGGTTAAACACATTTCATTTCGAGCGGCGGTAGTCGCAACAAAAAGGATCAGGCGATGGTGAATATCGAAGGTGCAGTGATTAAGGTCGTCGGTGTGGGCGGTGGCGGATGCAACGCAGTCAACCGAATGATCGAGGCAGGAATTCAGGGCGTCGAGTTCGTGGCGATGAACACGGACACGCAGGTTCTGGATAAGTCGATGGCGAGCCGCAAGGTTCAGTTGGGCGCGAATCTTGCGCGCGGGCTGGGTGCGGGCGGCGATCCGGAGGTCGGAAAGGCGGCCGCGGAAGAGACCAAGAACGACGTTCGCAAGATTTTGGAAGGCGCCGACATGGTGTTCATCACGGCGGGCATGGGCGGCGGTACGGGTACCGGCGCGGCTCCGGTGATCGCCGATCTGGCTCGCGAGCTGGGCGCGCTCACCGTGGCAATTGTCACGCGACCGTTCGGCTTCGAAGGCCCGCGACGACGACGCATGGCGGACAACGGGGTCACGAGCCTCGTGGGTCGCGTGGACACGATGATTACGATCCCCAACGACCGGCTTCTGGACGTGGTGGAGCGCCGCACGACGCTGAAGGATGCGTTCGCCGTCGCGGATGACGTTCTGCGACAAGGCGTGCAGGGCATTAGCGACATCATCACCGTTCCTGGGCAGATCAACGTGGACTTCGCCGACGTGAAGGCGGTCATGATGGATGCCGGCCCGGCGCTGATGGGAATCGGCTACGGAGTGGGCGAGCACCGAGCCCTGCAAGCGGCTCAACAAGCCACGAGCAGCCCGCTGCTAGAGCAAACCATCAATGGTGCCCGTGGCCTGCTTGTCAACGTGACGAGCGGCGAGGATCTGACGCTGAGCGAAGTCAGCGAGGCGATGGACTACATCCACCATCTCTGCGACGCGGAAGAGGCGAATATCTTCTTCGGCACGGTCATTGATCCGCGCCTGGAGGGTGAGGTTCGCATCACCGTTCTGGCTACGGGTTTCGATCCGAATCGCGTGGTGGAAGCCTCGCCGGTGCGTAGCTTCCAAACCGTGACGGCCCCGCGCGAAATCGAGCGCCCGGTGGTCACGGAGAGCGTGGTTACGACTCCGGTTGAAGAGCCGGTGGTTGAGGCTCCGGAGGCTCCGCGGAGCCAGGCGATGACGAATCCGACGGCCAACGCCATCCGAGACATTTGGGATCGCAACCGCGCGGTTCAGCGCGAAGCGGTCACCGAGCCGAGCGAGGTTTACGAGGAGTCGGATAGCGAAATCGATATCCCGGCGTTCCTGCGCGAGCATCGCAAGCATCGCGACTAATCGCGGCCCGATTGCTTGATCCTCGAGAAGACCCCGGAGCATGGCTCTGGGGTCTTTTTTTTGTCAAGAGGCAAGCATCAAAAAACACCCCCGGCGCGAGGGCCGGGGGTGGGGAGTCAACGCTCGTCGCGAGCGATCTTAGGCGATGAAGCTGGTGGTGGAGGCTTCGGGCGGGATGTTGCCACCGCCACCACCATTGCCTCCGCGTCCCCCGCGACCGCCTTGACCTTGACCTTGGCCTTGACCGCCGCGGCCTTGTCCGCCTTGCGGCGGCGGGCTGAAGGTGAACTTCGCGCCGAGCATGGATCGCCACTCGCTTCGTTGATTTTCAGTGAGCACGGCCATGATCTTTTGCTCGATCTGAGCCTTCACCTGCGGGTCGATCATCGGCGGCGGGCCACCAGCTCCCGGGCCGCCTTGTCCGCCGCCACGCGGGCCAGCTTGACCTTGTCCTCCGCCCTGGCCTTGACCGCCGCCTTGACCACGTCCGCCGCCTTGACCCTGACCTTGTCCGCGTCCGCCTTGGCCACCGGGGCCGCCTTGGGGTCGGAAGCTGTCGAGAATGGCTCGGATCTGCTCGTTTTGGACTTCGGTGATCTCAAGTTCCTTGGCCACATCCGGTCGGAGAACCGCCGGGGCACCGATGAACTGGAGTTCGAGCTGGCGCAGTCGCGTGAACTGCTGCGGGGTCAGGATTTCTTGTAGCTTGTTGAGCACCATGCCGTCTTGACCGCCGGGGCCACCTGCTCCCGGGCCACCTTGGCCTTGACCGCGTCCTTGTCCCTGTCCGCCGCCTTGGCCTTGACCACGTCCGCCTTGTCCGCCAGCACCGGGGCCGCCTTGGGGAGGTCGCAGTTCTTCAGCGATTCGATCCAGTTGCTCTTGGGTCAGCTTGAGCTCCTTTTGCACCAGGGGATCGCGCAGAACCATCAGGAGGGGAGGCGCGCCGCGCATTCCCATTCCCGGGCCGCCCTGACCTCCGGGGCCGGCTTGTCCGCCTTGACCGCGCGGGCCTTGCTGGGCGAACAGGCAACCGGTCTCGTCATCCGAAGTTACGTCGCTGACGAGCATCATCGGAGTGGTGTTGAGGAGTTCCGTCGCGGCGACGAGAGTGTCGCGGGAAGTCGCGTGGGTTGCTCGGGTCTCGGTGACTTGCGAGGCAAAGATGCTGCCCGCAGTGGCCACAGTTGCGAGGGCGAGGGTCAAGAGATGGGTTGTGTGTTTCATCGTTTCCTCCGAGTTTTCCGAACCACTCGTTTGAGTTCGGTCTGATTGAAGATTAGGTTTTTGGTGTGAGGGATTTGTGAGGAAACGCGGCTTTTTCTGGATTCAGGCGGTTTGGGGAAGAAAAACTTCGACGGTGGTTCCCGAGCCGGGTTGGCTGATGATTTGAATCTGTCCGCCGTGGGCACGGGCAAGGGTTTCGACAATGGCAAGCCCCAGTCCGGTGCCTCCGTCCTGGCGCGTTCGGGCTTTGTCGATTCGGTAGAAGCGTTCGGTGAGATGCGGCAGGTGCTCCGGCGCAATGCCTTCGCCGGTGTCACGCACTCCCCAGACCACGCCACCCTCGACCGACCGCAGGAACAGAGTGATCGTGCCTCCGGCAGGGGTGTGCCGATCCGCATTGGTGAGGAGATTCAGGAGAATCCTCACGAGTGAATCACGATCGGCGCGGAGGTTCGAGACCTCTGAGATGGAGAGCTTGACGCGATCTCCCTCGGACATTCCTGCGAGCATGAGGGTGCGGCTGACGACATCGTGCGGATTGAGATCCGAAAGCGAGAGGGATAAAGCTCCGGCGTCGGATCGGGCGAGCACGAGCATCTGCTCGATGAGGTGGGACATTGCGTCGCTGGCTTGCTCGATGGTGGTGAATCGCTCCTTGGTGTCATCGGGCAGGGAGTCATCGAGTTGGGCAGATTCCGCGACGAGCTTGATCCGCGTCAGCGGGGTGCGGAGCTCGTGGGAGACGTCGGCGTTGAATCGGCGCTGCTGGTCGAGGAGTTCGGCTTGTTGATCGAGAAATCGCTGCTTGACGGCGGCGGATTCGCCCAGACGCTCGACCATTTCGTTGAACCTCTGGCTCAGGCGGGCGATTTCGTCATCGCCTCGCACCGGGAGTTTGGTGTTGAGAGTGTCGAGGTCGATTTTCTCGGCGGCTTGGGTAACGACTTCGATCGGACGCAGGGCGCGTCCGCTCAGGAAGAGCCCTCCGGCGGTCGCAAGAAGAATCGAGCCAGGAATGAGGGCAAGGAGGAGGAGTCGCTGGACGCGGCGCAGGTTCTCAAGGGGTTCGAGATTGGTGGCGGCTTGGATGACGCCAATCTGTTGTCCGTTCACCCGCACGGGCCGCGAGATCACTCGGATCGGCCGCTCTCCTTCCTTGTCGGCCGAGAACGTGAGTTGACCATTTTGCGCGGCGCGCAGGCCAGATTCGCTCCAAGGATTTTCGGGGGGACGGGCCGAATCGGGGTTGGCGGGGAAGAATCTCGGGCGCAGTAGGTTGAGGAGGTGTGCGGTTTCGGAATCCAGGCCATCTGGAATCACGAATGGCGGAGGGGATTGGCCGAAGGTGCCTTGCTCTGCTGGATTGCTTTGGGTTTGGCGCATTCCTCGCAAGCCCGATCCGCGGTTTTCGCCGGGATTTTGGCCTTGAAGGGGGGGTTGGCCTCGACCCGGGCCGAACCCTCCGCCGCCCGGGCCGCCTTGTCCCCGGGGGCGATCGGGGCCAGCGCGGAGGCTTCGGGCGAGGAGCTCGCGATCGATCGAATCCAGCATCATGCGCTGGGTGATGAAGATGAGAACCGTGCTGACGATGAGGAGGGCGGCGGCGAGCACCGCAGCGTTCCAGAGCGAGAGGCGGGCGCGGAGGGAGAGGGTCATGGCGTCTCCTCGACCGGGTCCGGTGGTCGGAGACTGTAGCCGAGCCCGTGGATGGTGTGGATGAGGCGCGGAAGGTGAGGCGGGTCTATCTTCTTGCGCAGTGACGACATGTGGAAGTTGACGGTGTTTGGCAAGGCTTCTTCGTTCTGGAAAACACGCTGGAGGATCATTTCGCGGTCGAGAACGTGGCCCGTGTGCCGGGCAAGGGCGATGAGGAGAGAGAGTTCGCGCTTAGTGAGGGAGATCTCTTGACCGCCCCGAGTAACGGTGTGATGCGCGGTGTCGATCCGGAGATCGGCGACTTCGATGACTTCGGATTTCTGCTGAGATTCGCGGCGCTCCAGGGCGCGGAGTCGGGCGAAGAGTTCCTTGAGGGCAAAGGGTTTGGGGAGGTAGTCGTCAGCTCCTGCGTCGAGGCCCTCGACTTTGTCGTCGATGCTGTCCAGGGCGGTGAGCATGATGATCGGGGTCGAGATGCTGGCCTTGCGGAGGGCTCGGCAGACTTCGAACCCGGTCATCCCGGGGAGCATCACGTCGAGGAGGATGACGGAGTAGGGTTTGTCGAAGGCGAAACGGAGGCCAGATTCGCCATCGTGGGCGATATCGGCATGGTGTCCTTGCTGGCGGAGCGCGCGTTCCAGCTCGCTGGCGATGATCAGATCATCCTCGACAATCAGGAGTCTCATACCTTGGGTGTATTGTGGGTCGGAGTTGTGAGTTTTTTGTGAGGAATGTTCTGTGGAGGTTCAAATAGGACCACGTGGATACCTCTGGGGCGTTCCCTCGTCTATAACTCACAGGAGAGAGCGAGAAGAACGAGAATGATCGGACGACTACGGTTGGTGATGGTGGCGATGATGCTGGGGCTGCTGCTCGCGATTGCGGGGAGCGCGCCGGTTCCTGCGCCCACAACGATGACGATCAAGATCGCAGGAAAGGGCGACGTAGTGATCGAGCTGTTCACCAAGGAAGCCCCCAAAACCACCGAGCACATCATGAAGCTCGCGGATTCTGGCTTTTACAACGGTCAGAAGTTCTTTGGCGTGATGAAGGATCCCCGGCCGTTTTTGGTGCGTTTCGGCGACCCTGGAACCAAGAGCAAGTCGGTGGATGATCAGTCGATTGGCAAAGGTGGATCGGGAGCGCGCATCCCGTATGAAGAGACCGGCAAGAGCCACGTGAAGGGCGCGGTTGGGCTCTCCACCGAGATTCGCGACCGCGATGGCGGCGACAGTCAGTTCTACATCATGCTGGATGACAAGCCGTTTTTGGATAAGCAGTACACGGTATTTGGTCAAGTCGTGCGGGGAATGGAGATCGTGTCGGCAGTAGAGTCCGGCGATCAGGTAACTTCCGTCACGATTTCGCGTGGCTGATTCATCGACTTCAAGCGTTCGCACCAGCAGTGGGGATCGCGCAACCAAACTCACCGGTCGCGCGATTCTTTTGCGCTTGCTCTACAGCTTGTTCAGCCTGATCTTCATTTCGTTCATCACCTTCATGGCGGATGAGATCGCTCCGGGTGATGCGGCGACGATCCGTGCCGGGGATAAGGTCACGGCGGAGCAGGTGCAGCGGATTCGCCGGGAAATGGGTCTGGATCGGCCCTGGCCGGTTCGGTATGTCGAGTTCATGGGGAATGCGGCGCGGCTCGATTTCGGGGTGAGCGCGGTGGGGATTCAGGAGCCGATCAACAAGAGGCTCGCGGCGACGATTCCTGTGACCATGCGGATTGCCGTGCTGGCGATTCTCCTTGCGAGTATTGTCGGGATCACGCTCGGGACAATTGCGGCGATCCGGGAGAATAGGGCGGCGGATCGGGCGATATTGAGCCTGAGTACGCTCGGGGTCACGATTCCGAACTATGTGTTGCTCCCTGTTCTGGTCTATCTGTTTGCCGTGCAGTGGGATCAGCTCCCTGCGACTTGGCAGCCCGATGGGCGTCGGGTGGCGGGGGATATCTACTATCTCATCATCCCAGTGGTGGTGCTGTCACTTCGTCCGATGGCGACGCTCACGCGCCTCATGCGGGCAAGCATGGTGGAAACGCTGGGTCAGGAATACGTTCGGCTGGCGGTTGCGAAAGGCGTGCCACGGATTCAGCTTTACTTCAAGCACTGCCTCCGCAACGCCATCATTCCGGTGCTCACCGCGATTGGGACGAGCTTTGGCTATCTGCTCACGGGATCGTTTGTGGTCGAGAACGCCTACACGATTCCCGGAATTGGGCGAGAGACGATCACCGCGATCACCCAGCGGGATACGCCGATGATTCTCGCGGCAACCCTGGTGACGGGCGCGATGTTTGTCGCGGTGAATCTTATCGTCGACTTACTTTTGCCGCTGATTGATCCACGGATCAGGGAGTCGCAAGTATGATCGCGGCGGCGGGGAAGGTCGCTAGGACGCGGACGCGCGGGAACGGTTTGTTCTGGTGCGGCGTGGGGTACCTGGTGCTGCTGGTTTTGTTTGCGATCTTCGGCCCATCGCTGAAGCATCCGTATGATGTGACGGTGGGCGCGCCATTCCTCCCCCCAAGCGGTCAGTTCTGGCTGGGAACCGATGAGATTGGGCGCGATATCTTTTCTCGGCTGGCCTACGGGGCGCGGCTTTCGCTGCTCATTGGCGTGGTGGTGCAGGTCATCGCGGTGGCGGTCGGGATTCTGGTGGGAGTTCTGAGCGTGTTCGGGCCGAAGTGGGTGAGCATTCCCCTGCAGCGGTTCACCGACGGCATGTTTGCTTTCCCTGATTTGCTCCTCGCGATCATGATCGTCGGGGTTTTCAGCATGGGGGTCGGGCCGGTGATTCTTGGTTTGGCGGTCGGGGCATGGCCTCCGGTGGCGCGTTTGGTGAAGAATCAGGTGGCAAGCCTCAAGGATCGCGAGTTTGTGACGGCGAGTCGCGCGATGGGGGCTTCGACGTTCTATCTCGTGATCCGGCACATTTTGCCTCACCTCTGGGGAGTTCTCCTTGCGGTGATGATGGTGGATGTCGCGGCGACAATTCTCGCCGAATCGACACTGAGCTTCTTGGGAATTGGCGTTCAGCCGCCCGAGCCGAGTTGGGGTCAGATGATTCAGGTGGGGAACCTGAACAAGAACTCGTATCCGCTTCTGTTGCTCTGGCCGTGTCTGATTCTCTCGCTGACGATCTTTGCCCTGAACTTTGTCGGCGATGGCCTGAGAGCGATGGCGGATCCGAAGAAGTCGGGAACGCACTAGTCTTGGGCAAATGTTAATGCCAGTCTCAGTAGAATAGAGGCATGGCAGATCGCATTTCTCGTCGTGGTCTTTTGGGTACCGCCGTTGCGGGCGCGGTGAGTGCGCCGCTCCTCGGTCGGGCCTCGATTCCGAGTGCCCCAAAGAAGCCGAAGAACATCATTCTGATGGTGAGCGACGGGATGATGCCGAGTGTTCCGGTGATGGCGAATCAGTATTCGGAACTCGTTCTCGGCAAGAAATCGGTCTGGGCGCAGCTCAAGCGGGCGGATGATGCGGTTCACGGCCTGATGGATCCGCGGATACTCGAGGGCTTTGTCCCGGATTCTGCGGCGGCCGCCAGCTCATGGGGAAGCGGGACGCACATTCTCAACGGCTACGTGAACGCTTTCCCCGATGGAACCTTCTTGACGCCAATCTGCCGCTTGTTCCGTCAAGCCGGGATGAAAACCGGTCTCGTGACCACCGCGAGCGCCACCCACGCGACTCCGGCGGGCTTTGCCGCCTACACGATCAGCCGGCGTGGCGAAGAAGAGATTGCGGTTTGCTATCTGAACGAGGAAGTCGATGTCGTGATGGGCGGCGGCTCGAAGTTCTTCGATGCCTCGGCTCGGTCGGATAAGCGCGATGTTTCGGGTGATTTTGCGAAGAAGGGCTATGCGGTGGCCCGTTCGACGAAGGCTCTGAAGGCGGCGAAGGGCCGAGTTCTCGGGCTGTTTGCCGAGAATCAGACTCCGTACGAGGTGGATCGGGTGAATACCCCGGCTCTGGAGGAGCAGATGCCGAGTCTGCGCGAGATGTCGGTCGAGGCTCTGCGTTTGCTCAAGGGCAGTAAGGAAGGATTCTTCCTGATGATCGAGGGGGCCCGGGTGGATCATGCCGCTCACAATAACGACGCGGCAGCGATTGTCGGCGATCAGCTCGCCTTTGAAAGCGCAGTGGAGGCGGTGTTGGAGTTTGCCCGCAATAATGGCGAGACTCTGGTGGTGGTCACCAGCGACCACGGATGCGGCGGCCCGACGCTGAACTATCAGCTCTTCCCGGGGAAAGACACCGGACTCTACCTGCTGCCAAAGAGCACGATGAGCTTCGAGGTTTTGTTGCCCTTGCTCAAGGACATCACCAACCCGGATGATTACATCGCGAAGGTGACGGAGCACACAGGAGTCACTTTGACGGCCGAGCAGGCGAAGT
The DNA here is from genome assembly GCA_020161505.1 of Armatimonadota bacterium. Taxonomy (GTDB): domain Bacteria; phylum Armatimonadota; class Fimbriimonadia; order Fimbriimonadales; family Fimbriimonadaceae; genus UphvI-Ar2. The sequence continues at coordinate 83,256 of JAIUNY010000005.1, forward strand.
TTGTGATTCGCAATCGAGACGAGAAGATTCTGGACGGGGTGACCCAGTACAGCTACCAATATGCCGGCCTGGGCATGGTGATGAGTCGGCACTGGAATGTCGGATGGACGGGCACGAGCCACAACGGGGACTACACATGGATCTCGGCGGTGGGGCCGGGCAAGGAGCAGTTCGAAGGGATCGTGCTGAACCGGACATTCTTCGAGAAGTTCCTGGCGTTCAAGGGTCTGAAGTTCGTGAACCCGTCGATCTCGGTGGAGGAGGCGTATCGTCAGAGGGAAGCGGCGAAGACGTCAGCCTGGATGGTCGGTGAAGAGATGGTCGGGTTGTAAGCCCGCTTTTCGATTTGCTTGGGCGGTGACGTAGAATAGAGGCGGTAGAAAATGGTTATCCCGACAGGCTTAGAGTCAATCTTGCGCATTGACCCAGACATCATGCACGGCAAACTCTGTTTCGCCGGAACCCGGGTTCCCCTATCAATCTTTCTCGATAACTTGGCAGAAGGGATGGGGATTGACGAGTTTTTGGAGAACTATCCGAGCGTGACCCGAGAACAAGTCCAGGCGGTGGTGACTTGGGGGAATGGGATCTTACGCGAAGCTGCTGGCTTAGACCGGGCTGGCTGATGAGAATTCTTCTTGACGAGAACTTTCCCCTTCCTCTGAGGAAAGAATTTCATGGACACGACTGTGACCATGTGATTCTTCTTGGCTGGGCAGGAACCAAGAACGGCGAACTGCTGGCAAGGGCGGAGGAGGAGGGCTACCAGGTGCTCATCACCTTCGATGAGGGAATCCCACAAGATCACGATATTTCTCGCCGCAGGCTAGCAGTTTATGTCGTTCAACCGGAGGGGCAGGGTGTCGCGAACACACGCGCGCTGGTCGACCAGATTTTGCTTGCACTCGTATCCTGTCAACCTGGGGATGGACGCGTCTTCACAAATCGGAAGAAGCTGCGGCAACAAGAGTGATCACTTTTCCACTCAGTTGAAGGGCTTCCGAGCGTGCTTCAGGGCGAATGACCAGAAGGCGGGCCACCAGATGAGGTCGTTGAAGAGGAACACCCAGGCGAAGCCGAGGGGGAGTTCGCCGGTCAGGTATCCGTACACAAACCCGATTGGTCCGAAGGTTTTGCCGAGGAGTCCGATCCAGACGAAGTTGCCATACCGCTCCGGGTCTTTGGCGATGAAATAGTAGCCCAGCGCATACACCGCGACCATCATGCCGACGCCTTGGAACACGCTGGGGTAGTTAAGCGGATTCATGCCAGAGAGCTCAAAAACCAGGCTCGGGAAGAGAATCGCGAGCCCGCCCCAGATCGCGTTGTAAGCCGCCGCGGCATAGAACCAAGGTCGGTAGGCGCGGTAAGGATCGGCAGAAACGTGGGCAGTTGTCTCGCGAAGGGCCATCGAGATGGTCTACGATAGGGAAGAGCAATGATTCCCGAGCGTCCTACTCCCGAACGGCCTCAGGTGGCGTGGTCTCGATCCAAAAATGGTCTGGAAACTCCACTGAGCGGGCGTATTTGGCGCGAGACGCGACTGATTTTCGCCCCTCCGACGTGGTACGACATCCTCACCATCGGGTGCTTGGTGTTTGGGGCCGTGGTGTTTTTCTTGAGCTTCACGAGCACGGTGATCGGAGGCTTCGGGCCATGGATTTTCATCTGGCTTGGTCCGGTGGTCTTCCTCGCCGGGCTGTGGGGTCAGCTGAGCAGCGAGCGGATGACCTGCGATCTGAGAGGGCGACGGTACACGCGCCGAGAGGGTCAGGGGGTATTCAAAAGGTTCGCAGCCGGGGGGCTGGATGAGCTCGATGCGCTGGTGCTGATGGCAGAACTCGGGCCTTCGGTGCTTGGGGCTGGGGCGACGGTGACCTACCGGCTCGTTCTGCATTGGAAGGGAAATCGGATGCCGCTCCTGATTGTCGAGCAGGGCACCTATTCGATCATGCACGGCTCTCCGATCAATTCCTCGGCCGGGAAGCTGGCGCAACAGGGCGCTCTCTATGCACGCCTGCTGCAGATTCCGTTTTACGACAATTCTTACTATCATTCACCCGAACCTCTGCGGGCGGTGTGAAACCGGCGGGGGCGGTTGCGAGTAAACTGGAATCGTGAAAGGTTTAGGATTCCTGCTTGTCGGCGTTGCGGCGGGATTTGTTCTCGCGAATGTGCTCCGCAAGGCTCAGGAGGAGCGCGATCGAGATGCGGATTCGCTGGCAGAGTCGATTGATCGTCAGCTGGGCAGTCTGGAGAATCAGCTCGCGCAGGCATAGTTTTTTTGTGCTCTCGGATCCCGATTCCTTTAGGCTCGGGTGGTTTTCCGCCCCTCCCGGCCTTTGGCCACCCTCCCCGAGGCAAGCTCGGAGAGGGCGAGTCCAATACTTTGGCGCACGGTTCATGGCGTGGCATCTCCGGAGTTCTGTTGCCTCTCTCCGCTTTGGCTACTTCGGCTAATTTTGTGAGAAGGCGGGGTGCCGCCCCTCCCGGCCTTTGGCCACCCTCCCCGAGGCAAGCTCGGAGAGGGCAAGTCCAAGACGCTCACGCGGGGTCTTTTAAAACACTGTATGAATGATGGGAATGGGGTCGAGCCAGAGGTGGCCGGAGCCTTTGATCATCTTCGTGAACATCTCGACCCCCTGCGGGCCGTAGGTGATGATGAAATAGAGAGCGACGACGGCCAGGGCAATTCCGGCGAAAGCGATGGCGAGGCCCCCGAAGCCAAAGAGGCCGTCCTCCTCCAGCATTCCGAGCCCAATCAGCAGAACCGCGATTCCCGCTACCGAGTTGATCACGGGCAGCGGAATCGCGATGGCAAGCCCGCTGATGACGAGGATCGGAGCCACGAACCAGCGAAACGGCACATGGTGGTAGAGCCAGGAAAATCGAGGGTGGAGGAAGCGCTCCAGCTTCTTCAGAAGCTTGGCGGTGGCGTTCAACATCGCCCTCATTGACTTGCCAATCTTCTTGCTAAGAACCCACTGGGGCAGCCACGGCTCATCGCGGCCGAACACCATTTGCAGCGAGAGGAGGGCGATGAGGATGCCGAAAGGCGTCGCGACACCGGAGGTGCCGGGGACGGCGGGCGGGATCGCGAGGATGACAAGAAGGAACCCAAATCCACGGTGCTGAATCTGGTGGAAGAGGTCGTGCATCGTCGCTTCTTCGCCGATCTTGGCGAAGACATCGAGGATTTCTTGGGAGAGCGGGAGCGGTTCCGCCTCGTGCCCTTCCGTGGGTGGGGTGACCTCTGTCATTCGTGGGGAGATTGTATCTTCCAAGCGTCGTGACCTCCCGGGAAGTTTTGGCAAAGAATCGACCCGAGAGCAGGTGTCTCGGGCCGATTTCCTAGTTGTATCAGAGTGGTGAGGCTACGCCTTCTTGCGTCGTCGGGCGGCGAGGGCACCGAGAGCGAGAAGGGTCATCGTGGCTGGCTCCGGCACGGCCTCGATGTCGTCGATGAAGGTGTTGCCGTTGCCCGCATTGGCGGGGTCGGAATAGAACTTCAGGAGATCGCTGCCAACCACACCGGTGAAGACCTCAGAATACTGCGCCCAGGTTCCGGTGATGTTCACCGTGCGAACGTCCGTGCCGAGGGCCAGGTTGACGATGTTGTTCAGTCCGCCGGTGCCCTTCGCCCAGAAGCTGACGGTGTAGGTTCCGCCGGCGGTGGTGGCGAGGGTTTGCTCGACGCCACCGGGGCCAGGGGTTCCAACCAGGTCGAGGGCGGCGAGTCCGGAGTTGACATCCACGCCGACACCGCTTTCGACGATATCAACGCTGGTTGCGCTGATCGTCCAGTCGTTGATGCCGAGGTTGGCGCCAGGGAAGACATAGTAATTTCCACCGGAATAGGTTCCGCTGGAGGTAGCCATGCTGGTGGTGTAGCTTTCAAAGCCACCGTTGGTGACGAGATTTGCCGAGGCGACGCCCGCGCAGACCAGAAGGACTGACGACGCCACCACGAAACGGGTGATCTTCATGTATGTGCTCCTCTCAAATGTTGAGAAATGCCCGCGCCAATGCGCTGACGACTCCATGATACAGGAATTCACGGGGAGGTGGGGGTTTCTGGGCCGGTATTTGTACGGGACATTGCGTTAAGAATTTCTTATATGCTCAGCCGCCTGTTCGGGTATCCCGTGGTGGGGAAAGCACTTAAGAAAGTAGTCCCAGGGTGAAACGTGCGAGTTGCTCTGATACGTTACTTAAGTGTAGGTGACTCAAGATGAGATTTGATAAGCTGACCATCAAGGCGCAAGAGGCGTTTCAAGCGGCTCAGCAAGCTGCTGTTCGGTATCAGAATCAGGCGGTTGAGCCGGAGCACATGGCGCTCGGGCTTCTCGCGGATTCGGAAGGGCTACCCCTGACTCTGCTCGAAAAGAGCGGAGCCCCGGTGGGGGCGATTCGCGCCGATAGTGAAGCGGCCCTTGAGCGGGCGGCGAAGGTCACAGGCGCGGCCTCGTTTGGCAGCAATCTGGGCACTCGCTTGCAGAGCGTTTTCAACGCCGCCTTCTCGGTGGCGGAGTCTATGGGGGATGAATACGTGAGCACCGAGCATGTTCTGCTTGCTCTCACCGAAGACAAGGGATCGGCGGGCAAGATCCTGGTGAGCCATGGCGTCACAAAGCCCACGCTGATGAAGGCCATCGAGAGCATTCGTGCCGGAAGAAAGGTCAGCGACGCGGGCGGAGAATCGAATTTCCAAGCCCTCGAGAAGTACGGAATCGACCTCACGGAGAGGGCGCGGCAGGGCAAACTTGACCCTGTCATCGGCCGCGACGATGAGATCCGACGGGCGATCCAAGTTCTGAGCCGACGAACAAAGAACAACCCGGTTCTGATTGGCGAACCAGGGGTGGGGAAGACGGCGGTCGTGGAAGGATTGGCCCAGCGCGTTGTCAACGGCGATGTCCCCGAGGGCCTCCGAGGCAAGCGAGTGGTGGCCTTGGACATGGGCGCACTCGTGGCGGGAGCCAAGTTCAGGGGCGAGTTTGAAGAACGGCTCAAGGCGGTGCTGGATGAGATCAAACAGGCCAGCGGGCAGATCATTCTGTTCATCGACGAGATGCACACTCTGGTGGGGGCAGGCAAGGCCGAAGGCTCACTGGATGCGGCGAACATGCTCAAACCGATGCTTGCCCGCGGGGAACTCCGGTGTATCGGCGCGACAACCCTGAACGAATACCGCCTTCATGTAGAGAAGGACAAGGCGCTGGAGCGTCGATTCCAGACCGTGCTGGTAGATGAGCCGACGGTGGATGAGGCGATCTCGATTTTGCGGGGCCTCAAGGAACGATATGAGATTCACCACGGCGTGCGAATCACGGACTCGGCGATCATTGCGGCAGCGACGCTGAGCAGTCGGTACATCAGCGACCGGCAACTCCCCGACAAGGCGATCGACCTGGTGGATGAAGCGGCGAGTCGGCTGAAGATCGAGATTGACAGCGTGCCGCACGAGCTCGATGTGCTGGAGCGTCAGATTCGACAGCTGGAAATCGACCGTGAGGCGTTGCGCAAGGAAGACGACGAGGCGAGCAAGATGCGTCTGGATGAAGCCGAGAGGAAGTTGGCGGAGCTCAGCGAGCAGGCGGATGCTCTGCGATCGCGCTGGCAGGCTGAGAAGGACAAGATTGAAGATCTGCGCGGACTGAAGGAGCAGATTGAGTCTCTGCGGAACGACTTGCAGAACGCGGAGCGGGATCTGGACTGGGCAAAGGCCGCCGAGATCCAGCACGGTCAGTTGCCAAGGCTGGAGAAGCAACTCCAGGAAGCCGCCGAGGCGAGTGAGCAAGGTCGATTGCTGAAGGAGCAAGTGGACGCGGAAGATATCGCGGAAATTGTCAGTCGCTGGACAGGGGTTCCGGTGAGCAAGCTGATGGAGGGCGAGATCGACAAGCTCGTCCACATGGAGGACTTTCTCGGCAAGCGCGTGGTTGGTCAAGACGAAGCCCTGCGGCTTTTGAGCGATGCGATTCGCCGAAGCCGCGCGGGGATCTCGGATCCTAATCGCCCGATTGGCTCGTTCCTCTTCCTCGGCCCGACGGGCGTCGGCAAGACGGAAACGGCCAAAGCACTCGCCGATTTGATGTTTGATGACGAGCGCGCGATGGTGCGGATCGACATGAGCGAATACGGAGAGCGCCACTCGGTGGCAAGGCTGATCGGGGCTCCTCCGGGATATGTCGGCTACGAAGAGGGAGGCCAACTCACGGAGGTCGTGCGCCGCCGTCCTTACTCGGTTGTGCTGCTGGATGAAGTCGAAAAAGCGCATCCGGAGGTGTTCAACGTTCTGCTTCAACTGCTGGACGATGGGCGCTTAACGGATGGACAAGGGCGCACGGTGGACTTCAAGAACACGGTGGTGATTCTGACGAGCAACATCGGAAGCCACCGCTACGGCGAAGGAATCCTTGAAGGCGCTGGCTTCGAGGAGGTGAAGGGCAAGGTGCTGGAGGAGTTACGGCTCCACTTCCGGCCCGAGTTCATCAACCGGCTCGATGACATTGTGGTCTTCCGATCCTTGGGCGTGGGTGAGATCAAGCGGATCGTGGAGATCCAGCTCGGGCTCTTGATTGGTCGGTTGAAAGATCGACGCATCACGTTGCAGCTCACCGATGTGGCGAAGACTCAGATTGCCACGGCGGGCTACGATCCGGTATACGGCGCGCGTCCTCTGAAGCGGGCGATTCAGAAAGAGGTGATGAATCCTCTGGCGATGAAGCTCCTGAGCGGTGAAGTCCGCGATGGTCAGGATGTGGTTGTGGACGTGAGTGGTGGCGAATTCGTGTTCACTGGTCGCGAGCCGAGCCGGGCGTAAGAGGGACTCTGCTCCTCACCACCTGGCTCGGGCCATGGCTTCTCATTTGCCGGTTCGGGTGAATTGGGCCAGGCGGTCTCGGTTCACCTTCCCTTTGAGGGCAAGCAAAGCGCGAGGAACGTAGCCCACAACTCCCGTCGGGATGACGAAACTACCGCTACAGGGGCACTTTTTGATGATGATATCGACCCCAGGGACGGTCGATCCAGGATACGCTGGCGCGGTTGAGGCAAGCAGATCGAACTCTCGCTCCTGCCAGAGGATCGGCGGCGGCCAGGCGGGCAGACGCTCGCCCTGGAACTTCTCGATTTGCCCAAGAGGATTGACCGCGTAGGCTTCTCCCACGACTAACCACGGGATCTCGTTTTCGAGGCCGTTGGTGAGCGACTTCACGGGCGTTCCCATTTGAACTCGGTTTGGATTCAAGTTACCTTGCTGGGGAGTCGTGCTCAGAAGTCGGAGACGCTCGGCGACGGTATCAAGGGTCTCAAATGCAGCGTCTTCGGCACCCGTTGCCGAGAAAAGCAAGGTTTTGGAATCGCTGGGAAATCCTTCGCCTTTGGTGAGAGCACGAACCACCGTGCCGACATCGACAAAGTCGCGTCCGCGCCACCGCCAGGCGTAGAGAATTGGCTTTCCGTTTGAGTCGAAAACGACATGACAGAGGACTCCGATCTGAGCCTGCCGATCCGGATCAGCGGCGAAACCCCGGTTGGAGAAGGTGTAGACGGACGGCACCGCGAGATCAAACTGCCACACCAGCTCTTCGGTTCCACGAGACGCCGAGAACTCGGAGGCGCGGAATCCAGCCATCGTCGGGTCGAGGGTCGGCTTGCCCCAGGTTTTGATGAGATCGTCCTTGGCGATGCTGAGAGAATCACTCGGTTTCATTCCAAGGCTGACATCGACGTCTTTCACGGGATCGCCTTTCTTTTGTGCCCAAGTGAACGCGCTGAGCGCGAAGAGCACGAGCGGTGTGATGATTCGGAGGGGAGGTATTTTCATGTTGCCTCTTGGTTCGGCGGCTTTCGGTTTGGATCCGGACCGGATTGATGCTGACCCTCTGGCATCCCGAAAAGCTGTGATCTCTGTCACTCGGGCTGAGATTGCACGTGGCCAGAGAGCGAGCCGGGGCTTTGCGGATCCTGTAATTGATGCTGGGTAGACTCGGGATCTCCCATGCCAAAGGTTTTGACGGTTGTTGGTGCGCGGCCCCAGTTTGTGAAAGCAGGCGTCCTCGCGAAAGTGCTTGCCCAGCTCGGCGATGCGGCTCCTTTTGAGGAAGTGATGGTGCACACCGGGCAGCACTACGACGCCAACATGAGCGACGTGTTCTTCCAAGACTTGGGGATTCCTGCACCGAAGCACGCTCTGGGAGTCGGCTCGGGCACCAGCGGGTACCAGGTTGGCAAGATCATGGAAGGGCTCCAGGAGATTGTGGGAGCCGAGAAACCGACGGCGATTTTGGGCTATGGGGACACAAATTCGACGCTGGCGGCGGCGCTGACCGCGACCCACTTGAACATACCGTTCATTCACCTCGAGTCCGGGGAGCGTGTGTTTCGCCGGTTTGAGGTGCCCGAGGAGATCAACCGGGTGATTGCCGACAATGCGGCGCACCTGTGCCTCACCAGCACCCGCAGAGCGCAGCGTTATCTGATGCGAGAGGGATTCCACCCGGATCGTGTTCGGTTTGTGGGTGACACGATGTACGACCTTTTCTTGCAAGGAAAGGCGGTTTATCGCGACCGGGCGACTATGCATCCGGCCGACTTTGGGGTCGAGGAGGGCGGATATCACCTCGCGACGATCCACCGGGCGCAGAACACGACCAGTCCGGCGGTGCTGCTCCCGATTCTGGAGGCCATGGATCGTTCCGACTTGCCCGTTCTTTTCCCGATCCATCCACGAACGCGAAAGGTTGCCGAGGAAGCTGGCTGGACGCCGAAGCAGTCGCTGAAGTTCATTGATCCGCTTGGCTATTACGAGTTCCTGAGTGTGCTGCTCGGATGCGTTCGGGTTGTCACCGATTCGGGCGGCGTGACGCGCGAGAGTTTCTTTGCCCTAAAGCCCTGCATCATCCCGATGGAGAATAGCTGGTGGGTTGAGATTGTGGAATCCGGTTGGGCGGTGGAAGTGGGCACCGACGCCGACGTGCTCGGGGATGCGCTGAACTCGTTTGTGCCGGCGAATCCCGCTCCGGTTGGGCTGTTTGGTGATGGCGAAAGCGGTCAGCGGATGGTGGAGGAGATTGGGAAGTTTGTGGGGCAGGAGTCGATTGGGGATGGGCGATGGCATCGGATGGGGTCTCTTCCTGAGCTTCCGGTAGCGGCTTCGACGACCTTAACCAATACGCGATACCGGGAAATTCTGCGCGGCTTGAAGAGTGATGGGTATGAATTCGTTGCTTTTCCTGACCTGGAAGCGGCAAGGTCTCAGTCGAGAAAGGTCGCTTTGATGCGGCACGATATTGACTTCGATCTTGGTGCTGCTCTGCAAATGGCTTTGATCGAAAAGGAAGAGGGGGTTCATGCCACATACTTCCTGATGGTGAGGACAGACCATTACAATGTGTTCTCGGAGAACGGTGCCAGCATGGTTCGGCAGATTTTGGACGCGGGTCATTCGCTAGCGTTGCACTTTGATTGCGCATCTTATCCCTTAAGCATGAGTCGGGAAGAACTGGCGGAAGCGTGTGATCGCGAAGCGAAGATGTTGGAAAGCTGGCTCTCGCGCCCGGTTGAAGTGGTGAGTTACCATCGCCCGGCGGCGGATGTCCTGACAGGAGATCCTGCCTTTTCTGCTCCGAGACCTCATACCTACATGAAGACATTTACGGAAGGCGATATTGCCTACATGTCGGATTCTCGCGGGGTGTGGGCCAAGGGCGATCCCTTAGATTCTGTTGCTCGTCAGGAAGGGAAGCATCTTCATATTTTGGTTCACCCCATTTGGTGGCAAGATATTGCAACCTCACCCTTTGAGGTGTTGCAGCAGTATGCGGATCGTAAGAGTGAGACTTTGGCTCGCTCGATGGCGGCGAACTGCAAGGTCTATCAAGTTGGCTGGCTGGCCTCGGAGGGTTCCAAGTGAGACGACAAGAAGGCTATAGCAAGCGGATTGGAGTCGCTGGCTGCAAGCATACGACTCAAGAGTTTATTTCGGCTCTCATTCGGCACGGATGGACACCGGATCATGTGGTGACGATCTCGCCGGAGAAAGGAGCGAAGGAGAGCGTCGCCGGATACCACGACCTCCGTCCGTTCTTGACGGAATCTTCAATCGATCACACATGGGCGCACCGCTATAGCCTCAAATCGGAGGAAGATCAGACGGCTTTGTTGGGGCTGAACTTGGATATCCTCTTTGTTATTGGGTGGCAACGGCTGATCCCGGATTGGTGGCTGGAATCGCTTCCGATCGGAGCGTTTGGGATGCACGGCTCAAGCCGTCATCTTCCGTATGGTCGGGGCCGGAGTCCGATGAACTGGTCTCTCTTACAGAATAAGACCGCATTCTTCACCCATCTCTTCCGCTATAAACCAGGGGTAGATGATGGTGATGTGGTTGGATTCAAGGCTTTTGATATCACGCCTTACGACACGGCGCTCACATTGCACTATAAGAACACAGTGTCCATGATGCAGTTAGTGGTCGAGCACCTTCCTTCTCTCCTCGAAGGATCGGTCACTTATACGCCTCAGGATGAGCACGGAGCTACTTACTATCCCAAGCGTACCCACGAAGACGGAATGATCTTCTGGACGGACGCGACCATGGACATTGTCAACTTAGTCAGAGCGGTGACCGATCCATTTCCAGGGGCCTTTACGTACTTAGATGGCGACGCGAACCGTCCGATTTCGATCTGGTCGGCGATTCCTTTCGACTCTCAGTTAGTGTTCCCGAATGCGGTTCCCGGCGAGATTGTGGAGGTGTTCACGGAAGGACACTTCATTGTGAAGACTGGTACGAGTTCCGTTCTCGTTCTGCACCACGAGGGATGCGAGTTTACGTCCAAAGATGTGGGTCGGGTGCTGGGGCCGGGTTCGACGATCCGGAAGATTTACGAGAACATTCCCCTTTAAGATCTATGTTCTGCTCCTTGGCTGAGCCAAAGGAGCAGAACACAAGTCGAAGCCTTAATGAACCTTAGGAGCGGTCGGAGTGACGTTTTTGGCGTACTTGGCCGGATCGGTCTTCATGGGCTTGACGCAGCCGGCGCAGCAAATGTAGTAGCGCACATCCTTGTAGTCCACGTAGGAGTCAGCTTTGCTGTAGGTCTCGATGGTTTCCTTCATCACCGGGCAGACCAGAGACTCCTTCGCCGGGATGGCACTGAACTTCTTCGGATCCTTGTTGAAGGCATCCATGTTATCCTTGCTGGCAAAGAAGTATCGAACTCCCTTGTAGTCCACAGTCCCGCGGGCCTTGTCGGACTTGATGCGCTTGCCAGAGATGGGGTCGAACAGGAATTCTCCCACCGGAGCCTTGAGGTCGGCGGCACCCTTCATGTACTTGGCTGGCTCGGCCTTGAATTTGGGCACGCAGTCTTCGCAGCAGAAGTAGTTCTTCACGCCCGCGTATTCCAGGCTGAGCTCCAAATCGGCATCGTGGCCAGGGTTGACGGTGCAGACAATCGCGGGGGAGGATTGTCCGATGACGAGAGATGCAACAAGAGTAGACAGAATCATGAGTTACCTCTGATTTCCATTGTGCCTGATCTTTGCGCGGGGTGGGGTGACAGTTCTGCCGAGCGTTACTCAAACTTGACGCCAGGCACCGGCATCGCCCGAGCCTTCAGCGGCTGCGCCGATTTCTGAGCGGCGGCTTGCCAATCTTTGGATGTTCCTGCCTCGGAGAAGGCTTCGGGGGTGGCAAAGTAGACGCGAAGCCCTTCAAGATCGAGGTATCCGGCGGCTTGACCGCTGCACGCCAGTTCCTTACCTGTGATCGGGCACGTCAGACACTCCTGCCTCGGGATGACTTCCCAAGAGAGGAGGGAAGAATCGACATCCGGCATTCCGGATTTGAGCGGGGCGAAGAAGCTGCCGAGTTCTTGGAAACGGTTGGCCGCCTTGGGATCGAGCCGCTCTCCGGTCTTTGGGTGGAACAAGATGATGCCCACCTTGGTGCCTTGTCGACCGGCTTGTTCCATATATCGACCGGGGCTGTCTCGAAACGTCCGGACGCAGGTGTCGCAGCAGACGTAGGTTCGGAAGGGGCCATAGTCCACCGCGAACCTCGACGTCGTCGGGCGACCTTTCATCACCGGGCACATGGTTTCCGGCATCTTGGCGATCTCGCTCGTTTGGGCAGGGAGCGAGATCGCGAGTCCGAGAAGCGCCGTGAGGATCATGGTGGCTTGGACGCGGCTGGGCCGCAATGGTTCAGCGGTAGTTGGTGAAGTTGATCGCGTAGGGAAGATCGAGGCCCTTCACGAACTGCATGGTCTTCTGAAGATCGTCCTTGCTTTTGCTGCTCACGCGAACCTGTTCGCCTTGGATCTGGGCGTTCACCTTGATCTTGCTGTCCTTAATCTGCTTGACGAGCGCCTTCGCTTGATCTTGAGGGATACCTTGCTTGAAGCTGACCTTTTGCTTCACGGTCATGCCGCCAGCGGCTTCAATCTTGCCGGTTTCGATCATCTTGGCGTCGATGTTGCGCTTGATGAGCTTGCTGAAGACGATGTCGTAGAGCTGGCCCATGCGGAATTCATCGTCGGCGGTGAGATCAATGGCGGAATCGTCGGCGAGCTCCATCTCCGCCTTGGTGCCCTTGAAGTCGTAGCGGTTCTGGAGCTCCTTTTCCGCCTGATTGAAGGCATTCTTGACCTCCATCTTGTCGACTTCGCTGACGATATCGAACGAAAATTCTCCTGACATACCCCTATTCTATCCCTCGGCGGGGGTGGGGTCTGAGGCACGAAAAAGCCCCGCGATGAAGCGGGGCGATTCAATGGCATATATGTGGTGTACGAGTTTGATCGATTTTTGGAGGAACGATCTTGTCCAGTATAGCAAAGGGTGGCCTGGATACCAAGGAGAATTTTTCGAGACTGTAGGATTTGCTACGAAAACACAAAACCCCGCCCGACTGGAAGCCGGACGGGGTGGATGGAGGATCCCGGGGGGATTAGGCGTTCTTCTTGGCCTTGCGACGCTTGAGAGCGGCGGCAAGGGCGAGGATGCTCATCGTAGCCGGCTCTGGAACGGCTTCGAAGTTGTAGGTGGCGTTCAGCGCAGGAAGCGCGCCAGCCGCGATGTTGATGCGGTAGTTGTCGACCGCGCCATCGAAGTACTGGTTGCTGTGGCTGCCCACACCCGCGTTGAACTGGCTCATGAACGTGCTAAGGCCGAGATCGGCTTGCCACTCGCTGAGTCGTCGGTAGCTGAACGCGCTGAAAGTCGTAGCGCCGATGGTCAGGGCTCGCGAGTTGGCGAGATAGCCGTCGATGGCAAAGATGTCGATCGTGTGCCAGGTGTCGTCAGCCAGAGTGCCAACGAGGCTCACGTTTTGCGCGGCATCCGGGATGAAGATCAGGTTGCCGAGGTAGCCGGAAGCGGAACCGAAGCCGCCTGCCGCAGTGAAAAGCTCCACGCGAGCGACCATTTGCAGGGACGCCGGTAAGTTGTTGTTGTCGTAGGCTTCGTTTCGGTAGATGTCGTATCCCCATCCGGTGAGCGAGCCGAAAGTGGCGAAGGAACCGCCAAATCCCTTGTCGCCGGGGTTGGTGACGCTGTCGGTCGGGTTGGCCGTGAAAGCGATGCTCGCTTGGGTCGAACTGCCGATCGGCGTGGTGATTCGGGCCGAGCCATTGCCGCTTCGAGCATAGGTGGTGTCAATGCCCACCGTGCCGCTGTTGCGGACGTCGTCGTACTGCCATCGGGCGACGGCGGGTTGGCCCTGGAGGTTGACGACCGGAGCCGTCGGAGAGTTCACCAGGTCTTGCGACTGCGTGTTGATGCCAGCGTGGGTGAAGGAATCGCCCCCAACATTGTTCGAGAAAACGGTCTGGGCGAAAGCCGGAACGACGACGATGGCGGCAAAAGCCACTGCGATGAGACGCTTGATATTCATATTGCTCCTCTCGAAAATTGAGACCAGTGTCTCAAAACGCCCCAATGGGAACGTCGAGCGAAGGCAGTATGCACGATTCATCCTGGCGATTGGGTAGGAGGGCGAATAAACGGCCCGCCGTGTCACGGAAACTCGTAGAATTACTTGCCGGATCAATGAGAATCCTCGGCAGGCACGGGACGGGTCGAGGCTCCGGGTACCTTGGAACCAATGACGATTGCCGAGAAGTTCGCCCAGCTGCGCTCCCGTGATGAGAAGGCTCTGATTGCCTTCATCACAGCAGGCGATCCTTCTCTGGAGGATCTTCCCGGGATCATTTCGATGCTGGTAGAAGCCGGAGTGGACATCCTGGAGATCGGCGTACCGTTCAGCGATCCGATCGCCGACGGCCCGACCATCCAGGCGAGCAGTCAGCGCGCGCTCGACCGAGGAGTTCGACCGGGTGCGATCTTGGAGACCCTCAAGGGGATGGAGGTTCCGATCCCGATTGTGCTGATGGGCTACTACAACACGGCGCATCGGCGCGGGCTCGCGGCCTATGCCCAAGAACTCCGCTTCGCCGGAGCGAGCGGAACCATCATGTGTGATCTCATTCCGGAGGAGGGCGACGACTGGATTGCTGCCTCCCATTCGGCTGGTCTCGACACCGTCTTTTTGGCTGCCCCGACCTCGACGCCGGACCGGGTCGCACAAGTATGCCGAGTCTCCACCGGGTTCCTCTATGCGGTCTCTCGCACAGGGGTGACGGGGGCCCAGTCTCAGACATCGAGCGACGCCAGGGGCCTGGTCACGAGTTTGAAAGCGATGACCGAGGTTCCGGTATGCGTTGGTTTCGGAATCAGCAGTCCGGATCAGGTGCGGGAGGTCTGCGAATACGCAGACGGGGCAGTGGTCGGGAGCTGGCTCGTGGATCTACTTGCCCGGGAGTGGAAATCGGGCGAGGGAGCGGCCGCCATTGGGGCGCAGGTTGCTGCTTTGAAGTCAGCGACCAGGAGCTAAGATCCATGATCCTCCTGACTCCTGGCCCCTGCATGACATCGGAGGCCGTGCGTCAGGCGGCGGCGTGCGAGGATCTGAACCACCGAGATCCGGCCTTTCTGGAATTGATCGGGGTGATTCGGGGGCATCTCCGCGATCTCAGCGGAGGCATGATCCCGACTCTCATCTCCGGTAGCGGATCAATGGCGATGGAAGCCATGGCGACCTCGTTGGTCGCCCGGGGTCCGGTCTTGATCCTCGCCGATGGCTACTACAGTGAGCGCATGGCGGATATCTTCGCCATCCACGGCATCCCCGCCAAGGTTCTCTCGTTCGACTGGATGTCGGGATGGGATTTGGATCAGGTGCGGTCAGCCCTTGATGAGGCTGAATATGAGTGGGTGGCGGCTTGTCATCACGAAACGACCACCGGGCGGCTCAATCCGGTGGGGGAGTTGGCGGACTTGGTGCATCAGACGGGCGCGAAGCTCATGGTGGATGCGATGAGCAGTCTCGGGGCGGATGAGGTTCCGTTTGCCAAGCTCGACGCCGTGGTCGCGAGCGCGAATAAGTGTTTGCACGGGTTGCCTGGAGTTGGATTCGTCTTGACCCGCGACCCTGTGCCCGTCCTCCAGAAACCTCGAACCTACACTCTGGACTTGAGTCGCTACCAGGGAGAACTTCCTCCCATGACCGCACCGGTTCCCACTCTGCGAGCATTTCGCCAAGCGTTGCGAGAGTTCGTCGCTCGAGGCGGACAGGCGGGGCGGCATCGTGAGTATTCCGAGAAGAAGCAGATCATGCTCCATGGGCTGACGGCAAAGGGATATCCGCTGGCCCTGGAGGAATCCCAGCAGAGCGTCACCCTGATCATGGCGGGGCTCCCGAAGCCTTATCCGGTCTGGTTCCGGGAGAACTATGAGAAGGGCTTCGTGATCTATGGCTGCAAAGGCGAGCTGGCCGATCGGTTCTTCCAGGTGAGTCCAATGGGCGAATCGACGCCGGAGATGATTTCGGCTTGGGTCGACTCTCTCCCGCGTTTTGCCTGAGCGGCGATCCCTCGAAAAAGTAAGAACCCCGAGAGTCTCTGACCTCGGGGTTCTTTGTTGACTTGTGCTGCGCCAGGTTTTAGCGGGCGTAGAATTCGACGACTTGCAGCTCTTGGAAGAAGTCGGGGAAGTCTTCGCGCTCCGGCAGAGCGACGATCTTTCCGGCCATGTTCGGCACATCGGGGGTGATGTAAGCCGGAACCGGAGCACCTTCGTAGGCATTGCTTCGGGCGATGCCCTTGCTCGCGTCGTTATCGCGGACGCTGATCACGTCGCCGACCTTGCATTGATAGCTGGCGATGTTCACCGGCTTACCGTTGACGAAAACGTGACCGTGGCTGACGAATTGTCGAGCTTGGAAGATTGTGCGGGCATAGCCGAGTCGATAGACTTGGGTTTGCAGTCGCATTTCCAGCAGTCGCAGGAAGTTCAGACCGGTGTTGCCGTGCATGTTGCTCGCCTTCTCGAAGGTGCGGCGGAACTGCTTTTCCAGCATGCCGTAGTATCGTCGGATGACTTGCTTGGCCAGAAGCTGCTCGCCGTACTCGGACATTCGTCCGTCGCGTCGGTTGGGGCCGTGTTGTCCTGGCGGGTACGGTCGCTTGGTCGAGGGGCACTTTGCGTTGCCCCAAATGTTAAAGCCGACTTTGCGGCAGATATCTGTTTTTCGTCCTCGATAGGTCGCCATGCTGTTTGAGCCTTTTCCTTTGGTTTCACGTCGTGCTCTGGCACGAAAGTGCCGGGCACGCGTGGGCGCAACCAAGGAGTATGACAGAGAGGCCACTTTGAATGTGGGACCGCCCTTTGCTCGGCGATTCGACGACAGGGCGGCCCCATTTCACCCTATATTCACCGGGAAGGAATCGAAATTGCGCGAGAATGCACAAAGAATCTGCATACCGGAAAAAAGTTAGGCCCGAAGATATTTCCCAAGTCATCCAGTGATGACGTGGGGAAAAGATGTTATCAGCTATCGTCGGCCGGAAGATTACGGTGGTCAGGCTCCGAGACAAGAGCGCGTATGTAGGGGAAGTCATCACGGCAAAGAGTCCGGTATTCCAGATCGACTTTAGCGGCGGAACCGATCTTCATCCAGATGATGAGCTGGAATGTGGCGTCGGCGATGGTATGAATTACGTGAAGATCACGGCAACGGTCGTCACGGTCAACCATAACTCTGCCGATCTTTGGGTGACCGCCCAGTCTCTGGTTCCCGGAATGGAGAGAGCCCCGCGTGTGATCGCTCCAGGGGTCATTGCCGACGTTTCCAATGGCGAATCTTCCGCCACGGTCTCGGTCTGTGACGTCTCGGAATCAGGTCTGCTGATCAGTAGCCACACCGCGTTTGCGGTCGGGTCGCAGGTTGAGGTCAAGATGGATTTCAACGGGGCCTCACTGAAACTGGTGGCAAAAGTGGTGCGCACCAATCAAGCGGTGAAGAAGGAAGCCTGCGAGCTGGGCTTGCAGATTCTGGATGCCGACCGGCTCAGCCGGGCCAGATGGAATCACCTGGTCGCCTCACTCCTGCGGCGGTACGGACTCAGTCGCGCCGCGTAAAGACGATTTTCTGGCCAGTCCTCTCCTTTGTTGCCCATTCCTTCGCCGGGTTGCTGCTGCAGCCCGGTGCCTTTTTTTGCAAGAAGATGCTATTGGGCTAAACGCATAAAAATGAGAGCAATAATCATAAAGAACCCAACCCGGATCATCCGGATTGTGTTCATCATCTTCATTCTCTCGCTGGGCTTAGTGGCGAAGAAAGCCATAAACGCTCCGGGAAGATAGATGAAGCCTCCCACGAAAAGTGGCCACGGGAAGTCAGTTGGCCCGACGACTCCCGGGATCAGGCTGGCGACGGCAATCAGCAGTCCCAAGATGCAAAGCCCGAATCCGAGCTTGGGGATGGTTGTCGAAGGCACCACGCGTGCATTCTGGCAGAGGGGTAGAGTGAGGCGCAGACGATGGACCTCTCGCCGCTCATGCCGATTCTCGAAGCCCAGGGGGCGAGTGCCTCCCCGGAGCAACTTGAGCAGTTGGCAGGGTATCTGCAGGCCCTTTACGAAACCAACTCCCACACCAATCTCACCCGGATTCCCTTGGAGGATGCGGTGATCAAGCACCTTGGCGACTCGCTGCTCCTCCTCAGGTTCCTACCTGAAAGCGGCAGCGTGATCGACTTAGGCACCGGGCCAGGGGTTCCCGCGTGGCCACTCGCTTGCCTGCGACCCGAGCTCACAGTCCACGCACTGGATGCGACGGCCAAGGTTCACCGGTTCTTGCAGACCGTCCCGCTCAAGAACCTGATTCTCCGAGAGCAGAGGGCGGAGGATGTCACCCGTCGAGAAGGATTTGATGTCGTGACCGGCCGGGCTCTCGCCCCATTCGCTATCCAAGCCGAACTCTCGGCCGCCTGGGTGAAAGTTGGCGGGCTCTTTGTCCCGTTCCGCACTCCGGCAGAGCGCGAGGAGATCGCCGCGACGAACATCGGGGTTCTTGGCCTCAAACTGGAGGACTTCGTTGAGGTGCCTCTCCTGGGCACAGATGTCGTCCGGCTTTTCCCAGTGTTCCGCAAGGTTCGGGAAACCCAAGAGACGTACCCTCGCACCTGGGCGAGGATCAAGGCGAAGCCGCTTGGGATGAAGGGAAGTTAAAGCCCGCTCAGGGTGACTGACGACCCTTGAGCACCATGTTCAAGAGCGTGCGCGCGTTCGTGTTTTGTGAATCCAAAGAGAGGGCATCGACGGCATTTTGCTCGGCTTTGGCCTTGTCTCCGGCGTACCAATAGGATCGCCCCAGCAGGGCCCGGAGTTCGGCAGCCTCTCCATCCAGAGCAACCGCCGCCTCCAAGGCCGCTATCGACTCGGGGAGCTGATTCAGCCGGTAATGATGCCGACCGATCTCGCCCAGGACATCGGCCCGAACCCGGCGATCCTCGTCGGTTCGAGGTTGAAGCGAGAGGGCGATGCCATCTTTGAACGCCCGGAACGATTCTTCCTGCTTCCCCGTGACCCGGAGCACCTTTCCCTGGAGGGAGTAGATGTTCAGATCGGTCGGCCGGTACTGCCGCATCTGTGCGAGGAGGGGAAGGGCGGTGGCGACCTTTTTGACCTCATCGGCGGTCAGATTGCTCCCTTGTGCATCCCGGCTCAGCGGCGGGATGGTGAGGGCCGAAACCTGCTTGTTGATCTCGGCGAACTCCATTTCGCTCCGGATGATGCCCTGCTCCAGCCCGCTGCATCCCACCAGAAGCAGCGAGCCGATCAGAGTCAGGACGGGGGCGCTAGTTCGCAACGATATTCACAAGTTTGCCAGGAATCACGATGACTTTGCGCACGGTTTTGCCCTCGGTGTGCACTTTCACGCGCTCGCTGGAGAGAGCGGCTTCCTGCATCGCTTCCTGCGAGGCGTCGGCGGGCATTTCCAAGGTGTCCCGGAGCTTGCCGTTGACTTGGATCGCCATCGTGATGGTGTCGTCTTGGGCGAGTTCGGCTTGGAACTTCGGCCAGTCCAGATGGTAGGTGGAATCCTGACCACCCAGCTGCTCCCAGATCTCATCGGAAGTATGGGGAGCGGCGGGGCTGAGGACGAGCACAAGGCTCTGGATCGCCTCGCTCAGGGCGAGTCGCTCGGATGGATTGGGCTCTCCCAGGCTCTTCAGGAGATCGTTGTAGTCGTTCACCGCCGTCATCGTCGCCGAGATGTAGGTGTTGAAGGCGAATCGCTCGATATCCTCGGTGGCTTTGCGAATCAGCTTGTGGGTGATCCGGCGGATGTCCTTCGCTTTGCCTTCCATCGCGGTCGCGTTGATGCTGAGCTTCCAGGATTCGTCCCAGTGCGTGCTCATGTCGCTGACCAGCCGGAACACGCGAGAGAGGAACCGAACGGCGCCTTGCATGCCGTCGTTCGACCACTGGACCGCTTGCTCAAAAGGAGCGACAAAGAGTTCGTAGACGCGCAGGGCATCCGCGCCGAATTGCTCGACCGCTTCATCCGGCGTGACGACATTGCCCTTGCTCTTGGACATGCGTACCCACTTGTAAGTCAGTTCATCGGGCTGATAGTTGGGGACATCCTTGAAGGCGACGAGAATGCCATCTTCGCCGACACCGAGGGATTCGCCGTCCTTAGGTTGGCGATAGGGGGTCTGGGCGAGCACCTGGCCTTGATTCATCAGGCGAGCGAACGGCTCCTTGACATCTACAAGTCCGGCATCATAGAGCACTTTTGTCCAGAACCGGGCGTAAAGCAGGTGCATGACCGCGTGCTCGGCTCCTCCGACGTAGCAGTCCACGGGCATCCAATACTTCACCCGCTCGGGATCCCAGGCTTTCTGTTCGTTGTGCGGGTCGCAGAAGCGGAGGAAGTACCAGCTGGAACACGCGAATCCACCCAGGGTGTCGGTTTCGCGGTGACCGAGAGCACCGTCGCGGGTCGTCGTGTTCACCCAGTCGGTGATTCGGCTCAGCGGGCTGGAGCCGTCGTCGCTCGGCTCGTAGTTGTCCACGTCGGGGAGTTCGACCGGCAGAAGGTCGTCGATGACGGTTTCTGGATTGCCTTCTTTGTCGTAAATGATCGGAATGGGACATCCCCAATATCGCTGGCGGGAGATCAGCCAGTCGCGGAGCTTGTAGTTGACCTTCTTCTCGCCGATCCCCAGAGCCACGATCCACTCTGCCATGGCGGCGCTGCCTTCGGCATAGCCCATGCCCGAGTACTCGCCGCTGTTGACGAGAATGCCGTCTTTGGTTTCGAAGACCTTCTTGAACTGCTTGGGATCCGCGAGGTAGTCGGCTTCCGAGGTGTTGTTTTCGCTCAGATACGCCGTATCTGGTTTGAAAACCGGCACGACATCCAGGCCGAACTTGACCGCGAAGTCAAAGTCGCGCTGGTCGTGGGCGGGCACCGCCATGATTGCTCCGGTGCCGTAGCCCATCATTACGTAATCGGCAATGAAGATCGGCACCTTCTTGCCAGTCGCGGGGTTGATCGCGTGGGCTCCTGTGTCCACGCCGGTTTTTTCGCGGCCTTCGGCTTGGCGGTCGATGTCGCTGAGGGCCTTGGCTTTGCCTTGATATTCGTCAATCTCAGCCTTCTTGGCGTCGTTGGAGTGCTTCTTGATCTCCGCGATCAGGGGGTGCTCCGGCGCGAGGACGCAGAACGTCATCCCGAAAATCGTGTCGATTCGAGTGGTGAAGACGCGGAACGTATGGGGTTTCTCGATGACCTCAAAGCCGTTTTCGTCCGGCCCCGAAGCTGCGCCGGGCAAGACGACCTTCATCTCGAACTCCACGCCCTCGGATCGACCGATCCAGTTGCGTTGTTGCTGCTTGATCCCCTCGGGCCAGTCGAGCTCGTCGAGATCGTCGATCAGTTGCTGAGCGTAGTTCGTGATCTTGAAGATCCATTGCGGGATCAGCTTCTTCTCGACGAGGGCTCCGGATCGCTCCGCGCGGCCCCCGATGATCTCCTCGGCGGCAAGCACGGTTTTGTCGATGGGATCCCAGTTGACTTCGATCATCTTGCGCTCGGCAAGACCTCGATCATAAAGGAGCTTGAAGATCCACTGCGTCCACTTGTAGTAGCTCGGATCGCTGGATTTGAACTCGCGCGACCAGTCGTAGCTGATGCCGATGAGTTCCATCTGACGCTGGTAGGTACCAGCGTATTTGTCGATCATTGGGGCGGGGTGGATTTTGTTTTTGATTGCCTCGTTTTCGGCAGGAAGGCCGAAGGCATCGAACCCCATCGGGTGCAGCACGTTGAAGCCTTGCATGTACTTCATGCGGCACAGAACGTCGGTGGGGATGTAGTTTCGGCAGTGACCAACGCTGAGCCCGGCTCCGCTGGGGTAGGGGAAAAAGTCAAGGCCGTAGAACTTCTCGCGGCCATCCTCTTCGCGGGTGCGGAAGAGGTCTTGTTCCTTCCAGCGATCGCGCCACTTCTGCTCAAACAGGGCGGGCTCGTATCGGTCGTGCATCCTTCGGTTTTACCCGCGAGCCACGAGGTTTCCCGGGCGTGCGCGGAGGCGGCCCGAAAAAGAAAAATGCCAGCCGGATCCGCGAGGATGATCGGCTGGCGATTGGCTTTTACCCTGATATTCTCGTGTTGGGTTTAAGTTGGGGGGACTTCGCGCGGGCGACGCTCGTTGCGTCGGTTGGCGAACTCTTGCATGCGAGCCATCACGGCCTGGACGTTCTCTCGAAACTCGGTCGGAAGCGACTCGTAGGAGCCGAACTTTTGCGCTTGGGTGATTCCGTCGGCGCGCCGCTGGATCACCGTATTGTCAGCCCAAGTGACGGTGAATCGGTACTCAACTTCGTTGACAGGCGCGTATTCGTTGAACTGACTCAAGTCGAATTGATCCCCTCGCTGGCGTCCTTGAATCTGCACCGTCGACATCGCCATCCCCACTTGCTCAGCCGACAGCGTGACGGTGTGCCCGGTTCGTGAGTTGCGCGCAATCACGCGTTGGTCAACATCCAAGCTCACCGTGATTTGGCCTTGATTCGCGAGTCCATCCTTGAGGAGTTCGGTGCGTTCCTGCGCGAACATGCCCCCTCTGCCCATGCCTTGCGGGCCACCGCGCTGTCGTTCGTTGGCCTCTCCTCGACCATCCTGTTGCGTGATCCTCGCCGGGCCTTGGGGTGAGTTAAACACGGTCCAGTCGAGCCAGGATTTGCTCAAGGCGTTCAGGGGAAGACTCGTCGTCTCGGTGTTGCCGATCTTGCCTTTGAGCGCGGCGTACATGATGAGACCCTCGTTGTTGGGAGAATACAGATCCCGGAGTTCTCCCTCGGTGGATCCGCCCGCGAGGAGCCGAAGACTACGGAACTCCCAGCCGGTCGGGCGTGCCCAATCGGTGAGAGTGCTCGCGAACTTGGCCTTGGTGTCGAGAGTCAGGCCAGGATTGGCCCCGGTAAACGCGGCGAAGACCGACTTGACCTCTCCGCGGTCACGCCGCGTGTTCCAGGAGTGCCACCTGACGGCGGGGGAAATCGTGATCCAGCCGTTCTCTTGGGTTGTGGCAAATTGAGGGTTGCTCAGAGCGGAATTCACTTCGCCACGACCAAGGAGACCTGCGATCTGCGTGAAGACCTCGTCGGGGAAGCTGATGACCACGTTTTGTCCTTGCGGAAGCGCGCCGAGGATGACTTCTCCAGCCGGAGCCCAGGGCTCGTGGGTGACCGGATCATTGAGCTTGGCTCGCACCTCGGGCGTGACCATATTGATGTCGGGCCGATCGCTGCCCATGAGAGCCAAGATCGTGGCGTTCGGCGAGTTGGTCGCCCCGGGGCTGACATCGAATGGAACGTTGGTCGTAAGGCCACGACTGAGATCGAGGAATGTGCCACGTCCGCCCATGTTCATGCCGTTTTGGTCGAGCATTTGCACCTGGATCGAGTAGGTGAGGAGTCCGTTCCGGGTGACGACGACGAGGTATTTCGCGACTTCTCGATCCGCCATCTGGGCCAGGCCTTGGAGTCGCTCCGACATTCCTCGTGGAGAGTTCCCGCTTGCTTCAGCTTGCTTGAGTGCGTCCTGCGCTTGCTTCAGCGCCGACTGCATGCCGGACTTGTACTGGCTGCCCAGCACGGCCAGAACCTTTTGTGTCGCATTGGGGGCGAGCTTCTGGTAGCGATTCGGGCGGTTGCTGAACACCACGCGCTGACCGAGATCCATTTGAGCCAGCTGGGCGGCAGGAAGCGAGGCCGCGATCTGCTGATACTGATCGTCGGATCCCATGATTTGGGCGAAAGCTCCGCCTGGTCCGCGCCCTCCCGGGCCTCCGCCGGGGCCACCCTGTCCGGGGCCACCTTGGATGGTCACGCCCGGCGGAAGACTCTGTCCTCCCCCCGCGCTCTGCTGCGTCGGGGCCGGGGCTTGTTGGGCCTTGACGATCAGATCTGCCGTCCACTTTTGCATCTGTTGCTTGGCGGCGGCATCGACATCTTGGCCTCGGGTGAGGATGTAACCCGTCTGCCCGGGAATCCACTTGAAACCGGTGGCGGCAGCGATCTGCGCCATCAGATCTTGGAGTTCAACACCGTTTGCCCGAAGACCAACCACTTCATTGGCGATGGCGGGCGAAACGGCCAGCGGAGTGCCGGCTTGCTGCCCAATCGCGGGGATCACATCCCCCAGGGTGTCCGCGCCGATGGTGAGGGAAATGCTTTGCGCTTGAACCCAAGCGACGCATCCCAAGGCCGCAATCAGGCCAGCGGTGCGCGAGAACGTCTTCATGCCCGTTCTGACGCGCCGCAGCCGGAAGAGTTTAATGACGTCCCGAAATCGCTCGAAAAAAGACTGGGGCTAGGTAGATTCGGGGGATGAAATACGTGGCAGAAGGCAAAGAGAGGCTGGATCGCTTTCTGTCGAGAAAGCTCCCGGATCACAGCCGGAGCAAGATTGTGAAGTGCATCGAAGACGGGTCGGTGCTGGTGGAAGGCGAAGTCGCCACGAAGTCTGGGTTCCAGCTCAAGCCGGGCTGGGAAGTCGAGATCGGGGAGATTCCTGAGACCGCTCCCCACGATATGACCCCGGTTCCCATGGACTTGGAGATCGTGTATGAAGACGAGGCTCTGCTTGTGGTGAACAAGCCACGCGGACTCGCGGTTCATCCCGCCGATAGCCACACCGGCCCGACACTCGTTCACGGCCTGCTCGCGCGGGCACATGGGCTCAGTGAGATGGGGGGATCGTTCCGCCCCGGCATCGTCCACCGACTGGACAAAGAGACCACGGGTCTCATGATTGTCGCGAAGAGCGACGCTTCGCATCGAGAGCTCAGCGAGCAGATTCAGGCTCGATCCGTGCAGCGGCGATATGTGGCCCTGGCAAGAGGATTTCCCGCGCATCAGCGGTTCACGATCGATGCCCCGATCGGGCGTCATCAGGGGATTCCCACGCGGATGACGGTGAAGAACACCGGGAAGGCGGCCGTGACCCATGTGCGAGTCATCGGGGTCGCTCCGGAAGACAAAGGGAGCCTGCTCGCCTGCCGACTCGAAACGGGCCGAACGCACCAGATCCGGGTGCACCTGAGTCACTTTGGTTTCCCCGTGCTGGGGGATGCGATCTATGCGCCGGATGACTGGAAGTCGGGCCCGATGCACCTGCATGCAGCGGCTCTTAAGTTCCTGCATCCGTTTTCGGGAGAGGAAATTGCGGCCTACGCGGCGCCGCCGGAGGATTTCCTCGGCCGCGAACTCATCACGGAATCCCTAGTGGTGGGGTGGGAATGAGCGTGGGGGACGCTTACCGCCGGATTCAGCAGCACGGGCTCAAAGCGGTCTCGACGGCGGATCTGATGTGCATGATCCTGAGCCGGGAAGAGCGGGATATCGAAGCCAATGAGCGGGCCGCGATGGACATCGTGCGCCGCTACCCAGGCTCTCGGCTGATGGACCTCAGTCAGGCTGAGCTTCATTCAGTCGCTGGGATCGAGGGATACGAAGGTCTTCGGCTTCTCGCCGCGATGGAACTCGGGCGTCGAGTGGCGGGGCAGGGGAAGCAGCTGGTCGAGAGCATTTCTGATCAGGAGCAGGCGTATCAGGTTTTTCGGTGGTTGGAAAACGAGGCGCAAGAGCACTTTTGCGCGGCATTCTTGAATACCAAGGCCGCGATTCTCTCCACAAAAGTGATCCATATCGGAACGCTGAACATGAGCGTCGTGGGGGCACGGGAGTTGTTTAGGGAAGCCGTTCGTGAAAATGCAGCGAGTGTGATCGTGGCCCACAATCATCCGAGTGGCGATCCCACCCCGTCTCCGGAGGATCTGGCCATTACGAGAAAGCTGGCTGAAGTCGGAGAGCTCCTGGATGTTCCCGTTCTCGATCACATCATCATCGGGCAAGGAAAGTACGTCAGCTTGCACCAGATGGGCGCGATTTAGAGTCGATTAGCTCCCGGTCAGGGCCCCCCGAGGAGGGGTTATTATGGCACGTAGGCGAGGACAAGCGGAAGCTCTTCTTCCGAATCCCAGAGAACAAACCAGGTGGACGTGGTGGATTTTTCCCCGGGGACTTGGAGGTTCATGTGTTGCCAGATCGGGCCAAGCTTGTAGTCACCGGTGATCTCGACGGACATGTTTCGGAAGTCGTTTTGACCTTCAAAAATGCTTGCCGCGCCATGTTGTTCGATCAGTGATTCCAGATCGAACTTGGCAGGGAGGGTCAACGAAGGAATGGTGAATTTTTCGCCAGACTTCGATGTGTCGGGCAACCCATTGAGCATCGACTGCGCGGTCGCTCCTTGAGCGGGCCAGGCAAAGAGCTTCAGTCCCGGACCGTTGATCGGAATCTCCGCTCCGGTGACGTTTCCGATCTGGAAAAAGGTGGCGCGATCAGGTTCGGGGTTGATGGTGAGGGCGGTCACGGCAACACCGAGGCTCATCACACGCTTGCTGAACGGCTTGGGATGAACGGCGGCAGGATCTCCGGTGGCGCGTTTCATCCACGTATCGACGGCACGCTCGGCGGTGAGACCGACGCTGCCCAGGCGGATGATGTCAACGTCGTTATGCTCCGCCATGTCTTTGACAAAGGGCTCTTCGAGCTTCATCGGCCAGATCATCCACATGGACGACCGCACCCGGATGGCATCGGAGCCGCGCAAACGGCCGAGCCAGTCGCTGAATCCCTGATTGAGCGAGAACTCATCCGCTTGGTCTGAGGCGAGGAGGGAAGTCACCGCGCCAAAACTCTGGCTCTCGGCTCCGCTGAGCAGAGCGAGCCCGATCTGGTATGTCCCGACGAGACTGATCGCGACCGGCTTCTTTCCCGCGATTTTCGGAAGGGAATCCGCGGTTTTGGCGGCGAAGGAAAGGTAGTTGCGGCGGAAGATCTCGACGTCGTTATCAACCGGTTCTCTGGCCCGGAAGGTGTACTTTTCGGTGGGGGAGACGTAGGTGCTTGAGGGGCACCCGGCGAGAGCCAGCACGCAAAAAACGAGACCCGCCCCTTTGGCCAGAGCGATCCACCGAATCATGGATTGATTGTGCGCGAAGTAGCGCCTTCCGGCACGGGTCACACCAGGCACCAGGCGAGAGCTTCCGCGATCCTTCACGAAAGGGTGCATCTTCTGATCATTTCCGGTATGCTCTTGCGGTTCTACAGCCCCGGTATTCGCACGAGTGGAGGGCCACTGGCGACAAGACGCGCGGCGATGGAGTTTGAAATCGATGATTCGGAACAGCTTGTTACAAATCGGAGCCTGCGCCATGGCGCTGGCAAGCCTCGCGTGGTTGGGCGGATGTAAGGATACTGCAGCGAGCGGCGGCGACACAAAAGAGCCCGCCGCCAGCGGGGGCGGTGCCACAGCCACGGGCGATGTGATCAAGATTGGTCTTGTCGCCAGCCAAGGCGGCGACCTGCGTCCCTGGGGGCAGGACTGCATCGCCGGAGCGCGGCTTGCGGAGGCAGAAATCAACGCAGCCGGTGGGATCGGCGGCAAGAAGATCCAGCTGATCGTCGAAGACAGCAACTCGAAGCCCGAAGAGGGCAAGAGCGCGGCGGAAAAGCTCGCAAGTGAAGGCGTTATCGGTCTGGTCGGTGAAGTCGCGAGCGGCATCACCCTGCAAATGAAGACGGTGGCGATGGATCGAGGCCTGCCTCTGATCGCGGTCGGCGCTACGAACCCGGATGTCACGAAGGACTCCAATGGTCTCGTGAGCCGCGTGTGCTACACCGACGACGTGCAGGGCCCGGTCATGGCTTTCTTTGCCTACAATGACCTGAAACTCCGCAAGGTCGCGATCATGACGGACAACAAGCAGCCTTACTCCCAAGGCCTGTCCGCCTCCTTCGCCAAGCGATTCAAGGAGCTCGGCGGCGAGATCGTTGGGGAAGAGTTCTATCAATCCGGCGAGAACCAGTTCGGCGGGCAGCTGACCAGTATCAAGTCGAAGAACCCGGACGGAATCTTCATGAGCGGCTACTTCACCGAAGTCGGCCCTATGGCGCGACAGATTCGCCAGCAAGGCATGACCAATGTGAAGCTGATGGGTGGCGACGGCTGGGACAGCACGGAACTCACTTCCAGCGGCGGCGACGCGATTGTCGGCGGTTACTTCTGCAACCACTACAACAACGCCGAGGATCGCCCGGAAGTCCAAGACTTCCTGAAGAAGTTCCGCGAAGCCAACAACGGAAACGATCCGGGAACGACGATGGCTGCGCTTGGGTACGACGCCACCATGCTGATGATCGATGCTCTGAAGCGGATGGACGCAGCTAAGGCAACGATGGACAGCGCGACTCTGGCGAAGACGATTTCCGAAACCGTGGACTTCCCAGGGGTGAGCGGAAAGATCACTCTCCAGGGCATGAACGGCGACCCGGAGAAGCGCGCGCTTGTGGTGCAAGTGACCAAGACCGGTCAAGAGTTTGTGAAGGCTTACGAGCCCTCTGAAGTCGTCGCGAAGTAATCCTCCGCATGGACGCTCTGTTCTACACGTTGGTAGGGATTGACCTTAACTGGTCGTCCCTACCGCAACAACTTGTAAACGGCCTGGTTGTCGGGTCGATTTACGCGCTGATCGCCCTGGGCTACACAATGGTCTATGGCGTGCTGCGCTTGATTAACTTCGCGCATGGCGAAGTGTTTATGCTTGGTGCTTACACGGCGCTGCTCAGTAGCTGGGTGATGGGCTTCAGCCCAGATGCCATTCGGAAGTTCTACGAGTCGGAGGCGGCGAAGAAACTGGCCGATCCGAGTTACGTCGAGCGCTCCATTCCGGCAGATCCCTTCAATCTGGTGATCATGATTTTGCTCGCGATGGCGGTCTGCGCGGTCATCGGGGCAGTGATCGAGTTCTTTGCCTACCGACCGATGCGGAATCAGTCACGCACGGCGGCGTTGATCACCGCGATTGGGGTTTCTCTGCTCCTGCAATACGCTGGTTCGCTCTTCCTGCCTGCTTCTCCACCGCCGAGCGTGGCGATGGAGGTGAATCCTTACCAAACCAACGTTTCCGTCACACTGGTGCCCGCCCCGAAGGAGATTCGGGATAAGTTTGACGACTCTGTCTCTGCTCTTGAAGCCGCCAAGGAATCGGGGGCCGATGCGGAGACGATCGGCGACCTGGAGCGGAAAAAGAACGATCTAGAAGGCCAGGTAGCGGCGACCGCCACCGCGATCACGATGACTCAGGGCAAGATCGTGATGCTCCTGACCGTGCTCGTGCTGATGGCGGCCCTGAGATTTCTTGTTCTGAAAACCCCGGCCGGACGCTCGATGCGCGCGGCCTCCCACGATTTTGACTCCGCATCCCTCATGGGGATCAACGTGAACCGCGTGGTGACCTTCACCTTCATGCTCGGTTCGGCACTTGCCGGGGCGGGTGCCATGATGCTCGTCACCTTTGAAGGAACCTCGATGCAGCCGTTCTTCGGCATGGCCCCGGGGGTGAAGGCGTTCGTCGCGGCGGTGCTTGGCGGGATTGGGAATATCCCCGGAGCTGTTCTCGGGGGCATTCTCATGGGGCTTGCTGAAACTCTGGTCACGTGGCTCGGGTTCAGCAACTACAAAGACGCGGTGGCGTTTGTCATCTTGTTCATCGTGCTGATGTTCCGTCCGGGTGGTCTTCTTGGCTCCTCGAAGGTGGAGAAGGTATGAACCTGGGCAAATTCTTTGCCGTGCGGGGATTCTCGGTCGCGGTCGCGATTCTCGGGTGCCTTGCCCTGGACTATGCCGCGCAGACGTACCTGCAGGACTACATCGTCCGACTGGTCTTTTTGGCGGGGATTTACATCACGCTCGCCGTGAGTCTGAACCTGATCAACGGGATCACCGGGCAGTTTTCCATCGGGCATGCTGCGTTCTACATGGTCGGAGCCTACACGGGCGGAACCCTGACAAAGTTCTTCTATGATGCGAGCCCGCTGGGCGCGGTCGCCTGGCTGATCGCGATGATTCTGGCGGGAGCCGCCCTCGCTGGGGTTGCCGGGCTTCTCGTCGGACTCCCGTCCTTGCGGTTGCGCGGGGACTACTTGGCGATTGTCACCCTAGGATTCGGGGAAATCATCCGGATCATCGTGATAAATCAGCCGGAGCTGGGTGGATCGAGCGGCCTGGGATTTGCCCCGAAGGTGCAAGGCCTGTGGCTCGTTTGGCTTCTGGCGGTGATCTGCGTGGCGGTTTGCCGGAACCTCCTCAAAACCTCTCACGGCCTCGCCTTTCTGGCGGTGCGCGAGGATGAAGTTGCGGCTCAGGCGATGGGGATTAACCTCACCAAGACCAAAGTGACGGCGTTTGTGATTGGCGCGGCGTTCGCGGGGGCCGCCGGTGCGTTGCTCGCAATGAACGAAGGCTACATCAACCCCGACCTCTTCAAGATGGACGTGAGCTTCCTCATCCTGACGATGGTGGTTTTGGGCGGTGCGGGATCGATCACCGGATCGGTGCTGGCCGCGCTCACCCTTTTCGCGATTCCGGAACTCCCGAGACTCCTCAAAATCGACGTGAGCCTGGCCTACTTGATCGGCCTGACCGCGGGGGCGATCGGATTTGTGAGTCTGCTCCGCCACCATCAGCAGCGATACCATGGCCCGAAGGCGAAGGGGCGGATGATCACCGTGGCGACGGTCGTCGGCGTGCCTCTGGCGGGGCTCGGGCTCGGCTGGCTTTTGCACACCTTCACGTATCTGAGCGACCAAACGTATGAGCTCAACAACCTGCGATACGTGATCCTCGCGGTGACGCTGATCGTCGTCATGCTCCTGCGTCCGGAGGGCGTGATGGGGCACCACGAGTTCAGCTGGAAGTGGGTTCAAAAGGTTCTGACGGGTCGCAAGCCGGTGGCTGAGGAGTCGATCTCGTGAGCGAGCATTTGGATCTCTCGCAGGTCAATGTGGATGAGCTGCCCGTTGTGCCCAACCCCCTGCTGAAGCTCGAAGGAGCGACGATTCAGTTCGGCGGCTTGATTGCCGTGAACCAGGTGAGTTTTGAGATCATGCCCGGCGACTTGTTCGGACTCATTGGACCGAACGGAGCGGGGAAGACAACCTGCTTCAACCTGATCACCGGGGTCTACAAGCCAACCGGTGGCTCAATCAAGTTCGAGGGGAACGAGATTGCCGGGTTCAATCCGAGCAAGATCGCACGGGCCGGGATCTGCCGAACCTTCCAAAATATCCGATTGTTCGGCGCGCTTTCGGCTCTCGAAAACGTGATGGTGGGAGGCTATCTGCGCCACAAAACGAGCTTGCTGAGCGGACTGGCCCTGTGGCCAAGCGCTATTCGGGAGACCGAGGAGCTGAAAGAGCAAGCGATGCAGCTGCTCGAAGTGGTGAACCTCACCGACGTCGCCCATGCTCGCGCGCGCGACCTGCCCTATGGCAAGCAGCGACGCCTGGAAATCGCCCGGGCGATGGCGACAAATCCTCGTCTAATTCTGCTGGACGAGCCCGCTGCGGGCATGAATCCGCAGGAGAAAGAAGAACTCAAGGAAGTGGTTCTGCGGATCCGCGACGAGTTTGGCAAAACCGTGCTGCTGATTGAGCACGACATGAAGTTTGTGATGGGGCTGTGCGAGAAGATCGTGGTGCTGGATCACGGCGAGGAGATCGCAGCAGGCCCACCGAGCGAGATCCGAAGCAATCCCAAGGTCATCGAGGCGTACCTCGGCGAGCCGGTTTGAGGTGAGGCGTGGAGATTCGCCGCGCTACCCCCGATGATGTCCCGGCGATTCTGGAGATTCTTCGCCGCACGTTCGAGGAATACGGCTTCAAGTGGGTGCCCGAGTATGAGATGCGCGACCTGCTCGACTTTGTCTATGACGGCGAGGAGGCGGCGCTCTGGGTGGCAGTCGAGGGAGACACAGTGCTCGCGTGCGGCGGGCTGGATTGGAGTTCGCCGGTGCCGGGGGAGCCGGGTTCGATGGTGGCGTTTGAAGGGGATTTAAGGGTGAGCGGGTGCCCCGCCGAACTCGTTCGTCTCTACGTGGATCCTGGGCTGAGGCGGGGAGGTCTGGGCCGGGCTCTGTGTGAGGTGATCCGGGCGGAGGCGCTCGCGCGTGGGTTTGAGCTCCTGGAGATTTGGTCCGACATCGAATTCACCCTGGCGCACGCGTTCTACGAAAAACTCGGGGCGGAGAAGGTGGGATTACGATCAATTTCCGAGGGGCCACTGGAGTACGACGAGTTCGGGTTTATGTGGCGGTTGTGACCGTCGGGAACGCTTGAGCTAAAATCAGTACGTGAATTCGGGGAGCGGTCGTGGGATGCGCCGAGAGGGAGAGACCAGTTCCGGAAGTTGGGACAACCGGCCCGGGGCCCCGTTTTCGTGGCGCGAGATCGAGACCTACTTCTCAGAAAACCCGGGCAAGAAGTCGCCATTTCCCTCTCATCCAGCAAGGCCGAAGAAGTGTCAATATTGCGGCAATGAGTGCTCACGGGACTGGTGGAGTAGCAGCTCGGTGACCTGGAAACACCTCTGCGGCTGCGCCGGTTTCCTGGAGTACTGTTGGGATTGCAAGGCGTGGTACGAGGTCGAAATCGTCATTCTGAATTGAATGAGGTCGGCGAATGGGCGAGTCGCCGCCCTTTCGCCGATCGGTCGTTACCGTGTTTTCACGGTCAAATGATCTCTTGCCCTCACTCCCATTCAGGAGTGACTTCGACCCGGATTCCGATGGTGGAGATCACGGCGGCGGCGTGGCGGCATTCGGCTTCACCAGCTCGATGAACCATGGATTGGCCGAAGTGGTCGATCTCCCAGGCCTCGATGTATGCCTCTTCCACCGTGCACTGAGTGGCCAGAACCAGGATGGCAATGACCTCTTGGTAGGTGTTGACATCGTTGTTGAACACGGTGACCGCCCAGCCCGCGCCTCCGCCTTCCAGCTTTTCGTCGAGCTCCGGCTCCAAGACGGGGGATTGGGTGTTGTGCCAATCCGGTGCCTCCACCAAAGCCCAGCGAGGAATGTCACGCGTTGCGGTGGCAAAGCCCAGCATGGTCAGTCCTCCCATTCTTTGCGAACCTCCGTCTCCACGCCAATCGAGGAAATCACCAGAGCGACCGAGGCGCACTCATCCTGGCTGGCAAAGTGAACCGGGGCTTTGCCGTAGTGGTGGGCTTCCCAGGCCTCGATGGATGCCTCTTCGAGATCGCAGCCAGTCGCGCGCATCAGCACAAAGACCACTTCATCAAACGAGTTGTGTGCGTTGTTGAAGATCAAGGTCATGTAGCGTCCAGAACCTGTTTCCTGGTGAGATTCTGGCAAGAGCTCGGGGCGGGACATAGCAATCAAGGCGACCCCACGTCGCCTGCCTTCATTCTACGACGTTTTGCTCCGGAAGGATGCCCTTCGCGGGTCGTTTTCGGAGGGAACCCGCGAGGACGCCGAGGCAGATGAGCAGGGAAACAAGGCTGAGCATCATGCCGGTGGAATATCCCGGCGGATCGAATCGAAGGATCACCTTTCCGGCCTGATCGGCCTTCACCCTCAGCCACCGGTCTTCGGGAGTCGAAACCAGGGTTCCGCCCGAATCCACGCGCCAACCGGGGAGATTCCGGAATCGCACGGTGAACTCGCCGGGCTCTTCAACGAGGAGGTCGATCCCCTGGGCCCGAACGTCGCCCAGGGTTGCTGCTCCGCCCTCCGAACTCACCAGCCCTGGCCCCGGAAGGGAATAGCGCAAGAATCCCTCCTGCTCCTCCGCCGGGGCAACCCCGTCAAGCGCACCGCGTGACCAAACCTCAGTCACGCCTGCTTCTGCCAGCGCATCTGGGCTGAATCCGGGCTTCACAAACATCATGTTCCCGTTGATCGGGGGAGCCGGGTCGTTGCCGCCGTTGATCTCCTTGAGCATCTCCACCGTGCCGAGCGCGAGCAGTGAATCGTAACCGGCGATATCCATGCCGCCTTTCCAGGCACTGAGATTCGGGGGCATCAGAGCCGTGGTGGGGCGCAGGAAATCCCAGTTTTGGTTGAGATAGGCGGTGCGAACAAGTGGCCTCTCCTGCCACTTGGCGGGAGGCGTTCCGAAGGGAAGAAACTGCGTGGGAATCGCGGCTAAGTGTCCGGCGGCAAGAAGCGCACAGCCGAGCAAAATTTGCCCTTTCTTCACCCAGAAGAACCAAGCCCCGGCCACGAGCAGACATCCGAGAATGAGAATCGGCACGGTTTCCACCATGCGCCGAGCCACGGGAACCCCGACGGGCTCTTGTGTGATCCAGTTCGTGAGCCCACCGAGCGAGTTGATCCCGAGAATGAAAACCACCGCGATGATGAAAAGCGCAATCACGGCATAGGCTTTCGCCTTGGGATTTGGCTCTTCTGTGGCATTGGGCCAAGCGACCGCGCTCACCACACCGAGTGCGACCACAAAGAGCACAATCGCGCGCCCAGGTGATCCGGTGGAAGCAAATCCGGGAATCCCGAAGTAGAGCCCCGCAGCAAGCGGCGTCCCCAGCGCAAGCAGTAACCCGACCACTCCAAGTCCGAGCAGGGGCCACAGGCTCCGGTTTTTCAGCCGAGATCCCGTCAGCATCAAGAGTCCGAGCAAGATGGCGGGGCCAATTGAAACCGCAGACTCGGCGAAGTTCGCGCCCGGCTTCACCAGACTGGGCCAGTAGGTGGGCACACGAAAACCTTCTGGCGAATCTTCTTCCGATCCGCCGGGGAGCCCGACGAATCCTGGCGTGACGAGGGAAATCAACTCCCAGGGCTTCACCGCGCTTCCGGCGTAAGCCTGGAATCCCTCGCTCGTCGCCTCCGTTTTGCGGTGGCTCAACTTGCTGAATTCGAGTGTTGGCATCACCTGCACCGCAGAGAGCATCGCGCCGAGGGCGAGTCCGGTGACGAGCACACCCCCCGAAGCGACGATCTTCGCCGGTCGCTCTGTCCACAGCCAGAGAGCGGCACAGAACAACACCGCGATGAGGCCATAGAAGGCGAACTGGAGGTGACCCCCCAAGAACATACAACCCGTGACGAGCCCGAGTAGGGCGCCGGGCTTGAGCGATGGCTCCCGGACCGCGCGCCAGGTCAGGTTGAGCGCAACAGGAATCCAGCATGCGGTTGTTGTCACGCTGGGCAGGGCGCTCCACGCGACAAAGAACGGGGAGAGGGAGACGAAGATCCCCGCCAGAACGGCAGCTTCCTCACGCGCTCCAAGGCGCAAGGCAAGCGCGCGGATGCCCATGCCGGCGACAAAGAGGTGGATCCATCCGAGCCAAATGATCGCGGTGAGAGTGCCGACGCCCATCACCCCGAAGAGGATGTGCAGTGGATAAAAGGGTGCGGACTGCGAGTTACCGACTAATGTCGTGCCGGCGAGTTGCCAGGGGTTCCAGAGGGGGGCTTCCCCCGATTTCCAAGCCGAAAAGACAAGGTCACGCCAAACCGTGAACTGCAGGGCCCCATCCGCCTGGAGAACATCCCAGGCCCGCTTCGAATCTTGAACCCCGTTGCCCGCCATTGGAGAGATGTGCCCCCACGGCCCGAGCGCTTGTCCCGAGAAAGCGGGCCAGAAAACAACCGCCGGAACCAAAAAGAGGATCAGGATGGGGAGCCAAAACGAGGGCTGTTTGAGTCGCGAGAGGCCATCCATTGCGGCGCAAGCTTACCGCGCACAGGTGGAGACTAGCAGTGAGAGCCGCAGATCAGCGGCAGTAGATCATCTGCTGATGAGCCTTCTCATGATCTGGCTCTCGTCGCAGAACTTCTTGGAACTGCGCGCAGGCTTCCTCTTGCATACCCAGCATCATCATGGTCATGCCCAGATCGTAGCGGGCATTGTTGTGATCGGGGTTGGCATCAACGATCTGTTGCAGGGTCGCGATGCTTCCATCGAAATCACCCTCGAAGCCGAGAACCAAACCGTACTGCCACTTGGCATCGGAGTGATTCGGGTTGGCCGCGAGAACTGCCTCGAAATACATCTTGGCTTCGCGGTATCGGCCGTCGCATCGGGCATCAAAGCCCTTTTGATAGAGATCGTCGCTCATCGGAGAAAAGAAACCGTGCCCGTCATCATACCAAACTTATCCCGGGGATGTTTGGTGTTGGCAACGAACACGGCTTTTAGATTTCTTTACGCCGGGCCTGGTTCCAGTTTTCCGGTGATGGGCGGCGTGGAGGTTTCGCTTGTTTCGCTCGGCGTGGTCGGCGGAGCGATTTCGCGCGGTCGGAGTTCTTCGCCTTTCAGAAGAGCGAGGAGATCTTCGCGATCAATCGTCTCGTGGATGAGAAGCGCGTCGGCAATCGCATCCAGCTTCGGACGATTCTCCTCAATGATCGTGCGAGCCCGCTGGTTGCAGTGATCCACAATTCGGCGAACTTCTTCGTCAATTTGGCGAGCGACGTCCTCGCTGTAATCTCGATCCGCTTGCATCTCGCGGCCCAGGAACGGATTGCTGACGTTGCGACCGATCGCCAGGGTGCCGAGCTTGTCGCTCATGCCGAATCTCGTGACCATCGCCCGAGCAATGCGGGTGACTCGCTCCAGGTCGTTCGACGCTCCCGTCCAGCGCTCGCCAAAGACGAGTTCTTCTGCGAGCAAGCCTGAGAGCAGGACGCTGATATCGTCCATCAGTTCTTGCCGAGAGGTGTGGTAGCTGTCGTTCTCCGGCAGTTGCCAGGTGGAACCAAGCGACATGCCTCGCGGGAGAATCGTGACTTTGTGAACCGGGTCGCTGTGCTCCAGAAGCTCGCCGACGAGAGCGTGACCAGCTTCGTGATACGCGGTGATCTTGCGCTCCTTTTCATCCATGACTCGGCTCTTCCGCGCTGGGCCAGCGATGACGCGATCCAGCGCTTCCTCAAGGTCGTCCTGCGCGACCTTGGGGTGATTGCGCCGTGCGGCGAGCAAGGCTGCTTCGTTCAGCGTGTTGGCCAGATCCGCACCAGTGAAGCCTGGGCTCCTCTTTGCGAGGGCGCGCAGGTCAATGTCGGCAGCCAGCGGCTTGCCCTTAGAGTGAATCTTCAGGATTGCCTCGCGACCGTCGATGTCGGGGGCGTCGACCATGATCTTGCGGTCGAAGCGTCCGGGACGGAGCAGCGCCTCATCGAGAACGTCGGATCGGTTGGTCGCGGCGATCACCACGACACCGGAGTTGGTCTCGAAGCCGTCCATTTCGACGAGGAGCTGGTTGAGGGTCTGCTCACGCTCGTCGTTGCCGCCTCCGACACCAGTGCCGCGTTGACGACCCACCGCGTCGATTTCGTCGACAAAGATCAGACAGGGGCGATGGGCTTTGGCGGTTTCGAACAGATCGCGAACCCGTGCCGCACCGACGCCCACGAACATTTCGACGAATTCCGAACCAGAGATGTGGAAGAAGGGCACGCCCGCTTCGCCAGCGATCGCCCGGGCGAGGTGAGTTTTTCCAACGCCTGGAGGGCCGACAAGCAGCACGCCCTTCGGAATCTTGGCTCCGAGCGCGACATACTTCTTCGTGTTGCGCAGGAAGTCAACAACTTCGAAAAGCTCTTCCCGAGCTTCGTCGATCCCCGCAACATCTTCAAAAGTGACTTTGGGAGTGTTTTCCCCGGCCCGCCGAGCACGGCTTCGGCCGAAGCTCATCGCCTGATTCCCGCTGGCTTGCGCCTGGCGGGAGAAGATGAACCAGATGAACCCAATCATCAGGAAGGTGAACAGAACGTAGCCGAGGATCGGCATCATCGCCGCGGCCGCCGATGGCCCGGGCGTCTCGTACTGGACGTTTTTCTCTCGCAGGAACCCCGCGAGATCGGCTCCCAGTTGCGTA
Source organism: Armatimonadota bacterium (assembly GCA_020161505.1). GTDB lineage: Bacteria > Armatimonadota > Fimbriimonadia > Fimbriimonadales > Fimbriimonadaceae > UphvI-Ar2. The sequence continues at coordinate 120,897 of JAIUNY010000005.1, forward strand.
TCCGGGCCAACGGTCTCGACAATGAACTCTTCGTTCTTGTCCTTGAACTTACCGGTGATGACCGTGCCTTCCCACTTCACCGGGCTTGCAATCTGACCATCCACGATCTCCTGTCGGAATGAGCTCTCGTTGAGCTTTTTCGGAGCATTCGCGACGAAGTTGGGATTGCTACCGAGAGCATTCATAAGGAGGATCAGCAGCAACACACTGCCAACCGCAACGAGCAATAATCGAGCGCCCTTCAAATCTGCACACCTAAGCGGGTTTCCGCTCCCCCTTTGTACGTCCGAGGGCGGTTATCCGTTCCTATCATTATGACCAGGATGGGTCTTGAAGCGGGCCGAACGAGAGCTTTAGCCCGCGTTTTGTCCGATCTGTCACCTTGACCCGATCCGACATCCTGACTCCAGGCACCCAGATCGGTCCAGCCATATCGCAAATGATCGGCAATCTTCGCCGCGCAGCCAGGGTGAGTCCGGCTTCATTGAGCAAATCGCTGACAAGCTTGGTGCCCTCCATCCCGAGCGGCTCCATGCGATCGCCCGGCTCCAGGGAGCGGAAGTGGAGGTTTTTGGCGGAGGCATCCGGGTCAATGACCACTTCCAGACTCCCGGGCTGCTGCCTAAAATCGCCTGGATCCCAGCTCTGAGCCGTGAGTTTCCATCCGAAGTGGTCGCTCTCAGTGTCCCCTGGCACGGTGAGAGGGAAGCGGAACACTTCATCCACCAGCAGTTGCCGCAAGTGGATCGTGTCACCCAAGATCTCGGTCACGACTTCGCCTTCTTCGAATGTGATGCTGCCGGAGCCGTCCTCCCCCAGGGCCTTGACAATTAGAGCGATCTGGTCGAAGCTCGGCTCGGCTCCCAGGTACTGGGCGATCAAGCGCAGGCAACGTTTCTGAACCACAGCGGGGAGGGCAGTCAGGCCTCCCCGGGAAAGAATGACCTCGCAGTCGCGGGTCAAAAAGGCCAGATTCCCGTTTGGCAACTGCTCGATTCCTTCCAGCGAGTTGGCGGCGATTCCGTTGAGAAAGGCATCCTCCTCCGCGGCGATCTCGCTCAGTCGGATGAGGCTTTGGCGGAAACCAGGATGAACCGACTCAAATTCAGGGATCACTCGGTGGCGGAGACGGACGCGCGCAAACTCGATCTCCTGGTTCGCTGGGTCATCGTGGAACCAGAGGCCGTGCGCCACACAATAGGAACGCGTCTCCTCACGGCTGATAGAGAGCATCGGATGGCAGATCCCGTCCTCGCGTCCCGGAATCCCAATCAGGCCGTGCAGCCCGGTGCCGCGCGCAATGTGGAAGAGCACCGTCTCGATCTGGTCGTCTTCAGTGTGGGCGAGGGCCGTCCAGGGGGCTTCCACTTGATGCATGACCTGACGGAAGAACTGTCGCCGCGCCCACCTCCCAGCCTCCTCCAGCCCGACCCGAAGGTCGCGAGCCATTTGCGGAACATCGGCTTTTCCGCTCAGGAAAGGAATCCCGCGTTCCTCGCAGAACTTCTCGCATTGGAGGAGCTCTTCGTCCGCCTCCGCGCGCATTCCATGGTGGAGATGAGCGGCGATGACATCAACCTCAAGCTTGCGGAGCAGATCGAGAAGACACGCAGAATCCGCCCCGCCCGAGTAGCCGACGACAAGCGGACGTCCGGGAACAATCACGCCCAGACGGTCGAGTTCGGCTCGCAGACGGTCAATCACGGCTGAATCTTACTGCGGCAACCGTCCCTGGCATCGGGCCAGACTTGCCTGGCCTCGGTACACTTCGGCAACCGGAGGTTGGGGCATAAATGAACTCATTGCAAGAAAAGATCGCCCAGCTTCTGCACCTCCGAGAGCGCCTCAGTCGCCCGAGCGAATCGCAGGCCGCCAAAGAAGAGCTCCAAAAAGTCCGACCTGAAGATCTTGCCGAGCAGGTCGTCCACATCGAGCCCGAGCACGCGGCAGAAATTCTCCAGGAAATGGAGCCGATCCAGGCCGCTAACGTATTGGTCGAGGCCCCCACGGAAACGGTCCGCGCGATTGTCCGCGAGCTTCCTGACGATGTTCTTGCCGCGTACCTCGACGTTCTGCCAATGGACGACGCGATGGATTTGCGCGAGGAACTCGGGGATGACCGATTTGAATCGCTCCTGAACGTCATTCCGAAGGAAGACGCGCAAGAAATCCGCCGCCTGATGGCGTATCCGGAGGAATCGGTTGGGCGCTTGATGACGGAGCGCTTCTTCTGGGTCAAGCCGGAGGCCACGGTCAAGGAGATCCTTGCCGATATCCGCATTGCTCCGGATGAAAAGTATGAGATGGTCAATGACCTCTACGTGCTCGATGAAAACGAGCATGTGATCGGGGTGACCAGTCTGCGTAAGGTTCTCCGAGTTCCCACGACGACCACCGCCGCGGCTCTGATGAAGGGCGATGTCGTCACGGTTCGGGCCTCTGAAGACGAAGAATCCGCCGCTCGTCTCATGGCTCGGTACGGTTTCTATGCACTCCCCGTCGTGGACGATCGCGGGAAGATGGTCGGAATCTTCACCGGCGATGACGCCCAGGCGATCCTGCGCGAAGCGGAAACCGAAGACGTTCTTGCGGTTGGCGCTGTCTCGGGTGACGCCGAGCCGTACATGTCGCTGAGTGTGTGGCAACTCTACAAACGACGTTTTCCCTGGCTCCTGGCCCTGTTCGTCGCGGAGACGCTCACCGGTCAAGTGATGCGCCACTATTTCCCATCGGACGGAGCCGCCGCGACGGCGGCTTCCATGATGCTGTTCCTTCCGCTGATTCTGGGCGCGGGTGGAAACAGTGGCTCGCAGGTCACCACCACGATCACTCGCGCGCTTGCGCTGGGAGAAGTCGTGCCAGGTGACTGGCTTCGGGTCATCCGCCGGGAGTTTGCCACCGCACTCCTCGTCGGAGGCTCGCTCGGACTCATTGGTTTTGCGCGCGCCTTGTTCGGTTGGAACACTGGCATGGGGCTGAGCCTGGTTGTCGGCCTGGCTCTCCCTGCCATCGTCTTATGGGCCACCAGCGTCGGGAGCTTGCTTCCCATCGCCGCGAAGCGCCTGAAAATTGACCCGGCGGTGATGAGCGCTCCCTTTATCACCACCTTCGTGGATGCCACCGGGCTCATCATCTACTTCGAGATCGCCCTGCGGATTTTGCCGAAATCATAGAGCGCGACCTACAGAAAACTAGGCGAATCCCCGGATTTGCGCGTCTGAACAAAAGATATGGCACTCGCGATCTTGGTTCAGACGTAGAGAGGTCATACTCACGAGAATATTCCTCACCATGAACGTGCTCTCATCACTCAAACGGGGCCTCGCCCTCGGGGTTGCCACTCTCGCCCTGATCGGTGCGGGAACGGCGCAATCGTCAGATGCGCAGGCCATGACCGCCGATGCCAAAGAAGCGGCCCTCAAGTCGTTGGAAGAAGTGCTCCTTCGCGATGCTTTTGTGCCCGGAGTCAGCTTTGCACGGTGGCCGGAAATGGTCAAGAAACGCGCGGCTGAATTCGAAAAGGCCAAGACTCGGGGTCAGTTCGCCGATGTGGTGAACGGCGCGATGGAAGAGTTTGGCTTCAGCCATATTGTGCTTTTCCCGCCGAGCTACGGCGAGCAGAGGGTCACGCAACGCCGATCAGGCATCGGGATTCGCATCACCCTTGAATCGAAAGGCATTCGGGTCATGGATGTTTTCCCGGACAGCCCCGCCACGGATGCCGGTCTCCAGCCGGGCGATTTGATCATCGAGTGCGACGGTAAACCGACTCGTGTGGTAGCTGACCTGCAGGGCGACAAGGGGCAGAAATCCACGATCGTTTTTGTTCGAGGAACCGAGCAGATTTCCAAAGAAGTCACCCGCCGGGATTACAAAACCGTGATCCCCGAGAGCGTGACGTGGCAAGGAAAGACCGCTGTGGTGCGCGTCCCGACATTCGATATGGGCTATAGCCGAGAGAATGTCGAGAACATCATGGCCGAGGTTGCGGCGAAGTCAGAGAGCGTGGTGCTCGATCTTCGTGGCAATCCGGGTGGGCGAGTGCCCAACCTTCAGCACCTGGCCTCGTTCTTCCTGGATTCTCGAGCCGAGCCGATGGGAACGTTCATCGGCAAGATGCAGGTTTTGGCCTACGAGCAAAAGCATGGCCCGACGACCGATCTCCAAGCCATCGCCGACGCTTCTCCTCTCAAGACACGGGCGAGTAGCAATGGGCTGAAGCTTCTGCTGAAGCAGCCGGTCGCGGTTTTGATTGATGGCGGTTCGGGATCGGCGAGCGAGATTCTGGCCGCTGCTCTCGGTGAGATCAAGTCGGCGCCGCTGGTGGGCACTCAGACGGCGGGCGCGGTGCTCGCTTCGGTGGTGGTTCCCTTGGCGGGCGATGAAGGCTTCTGGATTCAGTACCCCCTCACCGACTACCTGACGATCAAAGGCAAGCGACTGGAAGGCAACGGGGTCGAACCCACCCACCGGGCCAAACTCCGCACGTTCGAGCACGATGAGCCGCTGGAGACCGCGATCAAGCTGCTGCAGAAGCCGATTACTCCGGCGAAAAGAGCTGGTTAATCGGCTTCGCCGGTGAGGTTGATTCCACGCCGGGCTTCCACGAGGAGTCCGGCGTGAGTTTTCTGGAGGACTGCGTCAGGAGTGCCCCGGTCGCATCCTTGATCACGGTCATGATTTCAAGCACTTGCCCATCGGCTTGCGACGTGATTCGGAAGGTCGTGGTCTCCACTTTTGCGGTGGTCACAAACTTCGATCCTTGTCGAGAGGTGACAACCGACGACCCGCCTTGTTCCAACATGCCCCGGAACGGATTGATCTCGAGGAGAACATCCCTGAGAATCGGATCGACCCGGCTCCCTGCGTTCGCGACCGCATCAATCACCTGGCTCGCACTGGCTTTGCCTCGGTAGACCGCCTTCGACTTCAGGTTCCGAATCGTGAGCATCCCGTTGGAGTAGGTCCAGAGCAGAACCCCGTCGTCCTGGGCGACGATGTTGGGGGTCGAAAGGATCTTCACTCGTTCGCCTTCGTCATCCACCAGGTAGCCGAAGCTCTGCCCCGGCTCATGCCGGTCGAAGATCTTGGTCATCGCCTCGTTCCGATTGATGGGCGCGTTGGGTTTGGCGAGAGTCTCGTTGAAGTTCTTGACGGCAAATGCTCCCTTGACATTCGCCGGATCGGGTCGGTTTTTGAGCGGGGAATAGGTGATTTTCCACTCGACCCTGCCCTTGTCGTTGGCGATGAGCGCATTGACGAGCCTCCCCGTCTTGGGATCCATCGTCAGCTCCATGATGTTGAGCTTTTCGATGTAGTTCAGCTTGATCGGCTTGCCGTTTCCAGAGGTTTCCGTCCATTTCCCTGCGGCTTTGAAAGCGGCGAGAAAATCGGCCATCCCGTTGGGATCGAGCAGCGCTCCGAGGAAGGAATCGTAACTCGGCGTGGCCGTCCGCACCATTTCGGCGAAGGTGGTGATCTGCGGATACTCCTGCGTGATGTACTGCCCCAGATCCGAGCGAAAAACGGTGGCCTTGGGCTCGTCGCCGAGGACGTAGTAGGCGATCTCGTCGAATGGTCGGAAGTCCGAGTCAACAAGAAGATGGACTCGTTTGCCACGAACCACATCCATCTCGTGCCGCGTCTTCGCGGCGGTTTGAGGTGTGATCACCGCACTCACCGCCACGATATGCTCCTGAGTCACCGCAGCGTGGCGGGTCGCAAGCACCTTCGAGAAGAAGTCCACGTTTCGGGTGGTGGAAATGGCGGCAAGAGCGGCGAGAAGCATAGGCTGATATTAAGGACGTCCGAGACCGCTGGGGGGCTTGTTCTTGCCAAGGAATCCCGCGAGTGCGACCAGAGTGACCAGATAGGGAAGGGACTGCCAGAACTCGCGCGGGATGGTTTGCCCGAAGAATGACTGGCCCTGCATCTGCAAGTTGATCGCCTCGAAAAATCCAAAAGCCAGACAAGCAAGCAGAGTCGGGATAGGCCGCCATCCGCCAAGAATCAGAGCGGCAAGCGCGATGTAGCCTCGGCCGGCGGTCATCTCGTCGCTGAAACTCCCGGCGTTGGTGACGATGAGGGTTCCTCCCAGCCCGCAAAAGATTCCTGTCCAGAGCAAAGCGAAGAGTCGCACGTGAACCGGGTTCACCCCCATCTGGCGAGCCTTATCCGGGTCGTTTCCGACCGCATTGAGCCGCAATCCACCCCGCGTCGACTTGAGATACCACCAAATCCCGACGACCGCCGTCCAGGCGGCCACCCAGTAGATGAAGATCGGGAAGCTCGCCATGCGCCCGCTGAGTTGGTTGCTCAGAGTTTTGGCGATCAGCGAGGTTCCTCCCACCGCCAGGGCATTGATTCCCATGCCGCTGATGATGTGATCCATCCGGAAGGTTTGCGTGAGCAGCGCATGCAGAAGACTGAGGGCCGTTCCGACCCCGATCCCAGCAAGCACCGCGAGCACCGGATTCCCGCTGAGCTGGCCGACGATCCCTGCCGCACAGGCCGCGCCGAGCATCTTGCCCTCCAGACCGATGTTGACGACGCCAGATCGCTCGCTGCAGAGCCCACCGAGCGCGGCGAGAATGAGCGGTGAGCTCAGGGTGAGAGCGCTGGTGAGAAGGGTTAGCCCTTGAATGCTCGCCAGGCCGAACAGAATGACCAGCGGATCAATCACGGGCGGCCTCCTTGCGGTAGCGGTACGCGGCGAAGACGATGATCAGCACACCCAGGAGGATCCCCGACATGCCTTTGGGCACCCCGTCGAGGCTGAGAGCCGTGGTTCCCTGGGCGATGATGCCAAAGAGGAGCGCACTAGGCAGCAGAGCGATCGGCGAACCTGCTGCGAGTAAGGCGACACCCAGCGCATCAAAACCAACGCCACCAGAGAATCCGCCGTAGAACCGTTCTTCGTACGCAAGAACCTGGAGGGCTCCCGCGAACCCCGCGAGGGCACCGGAGAGGCACATCGCCTTGAGAGTGACCTGCTTGACCGCGATCCCGGCAAAGCGCGCCGCCGTCGGATTCCCGCCCGTGGCTTCGAGTTCGTAGCCGCTCACCGTCTTTTTGAGATAGAACCAAAGCCCGATCACGGCGGCAATCCCGAGGAGGAGGGCGAGGTTAATCTGCAGGGCTTTCTCTCGGTAGATCAGGGGGAGCAAGGTCTCCGTGGGGAGATACTTGGTCGTCGCCGCTTGCTCATCCGGGTCTTTCATGATCCCCGTGACCATCCAGAGGCTGAGCACCCGGGCGATGTTGTTCAGCATGATCGTCGTGATGACTTCGTGACCACCTCGATACGCCTTGATCCAGCCCGCCGGAAGTGCCCAAAGTGCGCCCACAAGTGCCCCAGACACCATGCCGAGAACCATCCCGACTGGGCCAGGATTCGCGAGGGCGACCGCCGTGCCCGACATCGCCCCCATGACAAACTGTCCATCCGCGCCGATGTTAAAGAGTCCTGCGCGAAGCGCCACGAAAACGGCTGCTCCAAGGATGAGGAGCGGAGTCGCTTGCCGAAGGGTGTTCCGCCATCCGGCCGGAGATCCGACCGCGCTTTGGATCATTTTCGCGAGAGATTCCAACGGCACCACGCCGCAGACGACCAGCGCGAAATAGACCACGGCGAATCCGCCGAGGGCCAGGAGAGCAAAACGCCAGTTCATTCTGCCCCCACCATCAGACGTCCGATGGCCTGTCGATCCCCGCGCAGATGCTCGGGCGGCTCGTTGATCTCGCCATGATTGATGACGAGCACCCGGTCGCAGTGCTCCAGAATCTCATCAATATCAAAGCTGACGAGGAGCACGGCGCTGCCCGCTCTGGCTTGCTCTTTGAGGGCCTGAAACACGAGCGCGCTGACATGGATATCGATCCCGCGTGTTGGTTGGAAGGCGAGGATGAGCCGGGGGTTTTGCTGGAAGGCCCGCGCCGTCACGACTTTCTGCTGATTCCCTCCGCTGAGATCGCCGAAACGCTGTCCGACTCGGTCGAACTTGGTGGGGAATCGGTTGGTGACGGCTTCGCCGATTTCCTTCCGGGCGTTGGCGGAGACCAGCATCCCTCGTCGAATCGGCTCGGTGTGATGCAGCCCGAGCACGCCGTTGAGCTCGATGCTCCAATCTTCGATCACCGCCTCGTGGTGGCGATCTTCCGCAATCAGTCGAATGCCTGCGACGAGGCGATCTTTCGTCGATTTCTTGGTGAGGTCAACGCCATCGAGCGCCACCGATCCGGAAAAGGGAAGCAAGCCGAGAATGGCTTGGAACAGCTCGCGCTGACCGTTGCCATCTACTCCAGCGAGTCCGGTCAGTTCGCCGCCGCGAAGCTCGAAGCTTACGTTCTTGACCGCATCGTCGCCACGCTCGCCCTTGACCGTGAGTCCGGAGACCCCGAGAATCACCGCACCTGGAGTGGCGGGAGTCGGAGCCGGGATATCGACGGAATGGCCGACGATCATCTCGGTGAGCTCCTCAGGGTTCGTCTCACTGACCGGCTTGCTCGCGATGAGCTTGCCTCCACGGAGCACCGTGACGTCATCGCAGTGATCCATGACCTCGGGGAGGCGGTGGGTGACCACAATGATCGTGGTGCCGGAATCAGCGAGCTCGTGAAGCTTGGCAAAGAGCAGATCCGCATCGGTTGGGGAAAGCATCGCGGTGGGCTCATCGAGGATCATGATCCTCGCGCCCCGCCAGAGCAGTTTCAGGATCTCTAGCTTCTGAGCCTGGGCGGGCCCGATTCCTTCGGCGAGGGCATCCCAGTCAAAACTGAAGCCCATCTGAGTCGCAAGTTCGGTGGCTTTGGTTCGGGCGTTGGCGAAGGGAATCGTCCAGCCTGGCTCGGCGCCGAGCATGAGATTCTCCAGGCATGTGAGCTCGCCAATGATGCTGTAGTGCTGGCTCACCATGCCGATTCCGGCGGCGAGAGCATCCTGTGGTTTGGTGAAATGCCGCTCCTGACCCTCCACGATGACCTTGCCTTCGGTGGGTTTGAGTGCTCCGTAAAGCACTTTCATCAGGGTTGTTTTGCCCGCGCCGTTCTCGCCGACCAAAGCGTGAATCGTCTGCTTACGCACGGTGAGGGCGACGCCATCGAGCGCGGTGACGCGACCAAATTTCTGAACGATTCCGCTCAGATCGACCACAGATTCCGCGCTCATTCCTGGGGCACTCTCCCGGAGAGAACGTCGAACAGGGCCGCTGTGGTGTCGCCGCTTCGCCCGACGCGGTCAAGGGCGCTCAGGAGTTCATCGGTGAGGGCGGTTGCGGGGATCGCGATGCCGAGCTGATCGGCGGCTTCGAGGCAGTAGCCAAAGTCTTTACGCTGGTGATCCACGCGGAATCCGGGTGTCCAGTCGCGATTGAGGATCTTGGGGCCATAGTTGTCGAACGCCCAGCTTCCGGCGGCGCCTCCGCTGAGAAGCTCTCGGGTGAGGGCCAGGTCGAGTCCAGCTTTCTCGGCAAAGGCGAGGCTTTCGCAGAGTCCAATCAGAGCCCCGCCGACGGCGATTTGATTCGCCATCTTCATCATCTGCCCCGCGCCGGCCCTTCCGACATGAGCGGTGCGCTTGGCGTAGGGAGTCATCACGGGAAGGGCTCTGGCGTAGCTCTCCTCCGTGCCGCCGCAGAAAATGGTGAGGGTTCCGGCCTGGGCTCCCATCGAGCCGCCGGTGATGGGGGCATCGAGAAAAGCGCAGTCATGCGCCTGACAGGTCTGATGAAACTCCATCGCCGCGCCCGGAGAAGTCGTCGAGTGGTCGATGAAGAGAGTTCCGGGCTGAACCACCGGCAGGAGGGAAGCCAGCACCGCGCGGACATCTTCATCGCGCGAAATGCACAGCACGATGACGCCACAGTTTGCAAGTTCTTCGATGGAGTCGGCGAGGGTGACGCCGTGTTCTTGCAGCGAGTCACCCTTGCCCGGGGTGCGTGACCACACCATCATCCATGAATCCGAACCGGCGAGGCTCTTGGCCAGGTGGCCCGCCATGGGCAACCCCATCGTGCCCATTCCGATCATTCCGATTCCATTCATCTGCGCCCTGTGGTTTTACCCGAGCGACCGGCATCCGCTGGTTCGGCTAGAATGGGGCATGACACCAAAATCGGGAATCATCGGCTGGTACGAGCATCATTCGGGGGATGCGAGCGAGAGCAAAGACTTCTACCAAAAGGTCTGCAACTGGACGATGGAGCCGACCGAGATGGACGATCACGACGATTGGACGGCGGTTCAGGATGGAATTCCCGTGTTCGGTTTGATCCAAGATTTCCCTGGTTTTGAGGGATATCGAGGCTGGCTGCCGTACTTCATGGTTGATGATCTGGCGGGGGCTCGGGAGAGAGCTCTCGCGGCGGGAGCATCGGAGATTCATCCCGTGGTCGAAAATGAAGGCGAAGGGGCCTGGTGCGCTCTTTCCGACCCCGACGGCGTACCTTTCGCGCTGTATCAGGCGGCGGTGTAGCGGATGATGGTGTGCCTGGTTTCTCTCTCTTTGGTTCTGGGCGGGCAAGTCGCTCAGCCGAAGTTTCCGATGCCGGATCGCCTGGATGCCGCGTTGCGGGTTCGGAGGGTTGAGGAGGCGTGGCTCAAGGCAAGCGATGCGGAAAAGCAAGCCGCGATTCCCCATATCAACAACTCGGTGATGGGATTCTTCTCGGGGATTTTTGGGGAAGTGTCCGGACACTTGGATGCGGCCCACACCTCGCTCACCGGACAGAAGAAGTCGGAATGGGATCGATTTGGCTTCCGAGTCTTCCCCACTATCTTCGCTCCTGGGCAGAAGGTGTATCTCGAGGCTTATCGCCTTTACGGCGAGCCGTGGCGTGACGATCTGGTCGTGACGTTTGAAGGGCAGCAGGTTCGATTCAGCGCAGGTGGTTCATATGGTCAGGAGGTTCAGACAATCGAGCGGAAGGCCAGCAAACCAGGAGCCTTTGGCCAGGCATTCGTGACGATCGAAGGCAAGGATTTCCCGATCAATGCTTACTGGTCGAATCATGCCGACAAGAGGGATTATCCCAACCTGAGTGACCCTCTTCTCAAAGCGCAGATGGAGCCGGGATTCTTCTTCGGCAGAGAGGCGTTGGGGAGTTTGCTGGCGTTCGTTTCGCGCCCAGCGGCCAAGCCTGGCGACCCCGCCCCGTGGTATGCGAGCGAAAAGAACACGACGATCTTCCGTATCAACACCAAGAAGCTGATTTCAGGCAAAGTGAAGGTGCTCATCGCCCTGCACGGCGCGGGAGGATCCGAGAACATGTTTCCGGAAGGATACGGAGCGGGTCGATTTGTCCAAGGCGCGGCGGATCGTGGCTGGGTGGTTTTGAGCCCCCGGGCGACCCCCAGCGCGGTGCGCGATTGTCTGGAGTGGCTGGTCAGCGATCGGAAAGTGGAGATCGAGAAGCTCGTGGTGGCGGGTCACAGCATGGGCGGCGGACTGGCGCTCAACGCCGCCCGGGCACAGAAGCTTGATGGCCTCATCATGTTCGCCCCAGCCGGGCAGGGTTCGGTGCCGGAGATTCCGACGTTCCTCGCGGTGGGGGCGAAGGAGATCGCGATGCTCAAAGCCTCAGCGGATCGCATGGGGGCGACTCTCGCGGATCGGAAGGACTCGACGTTCAAGGTCTACCCGAACGCCGAGCACCTGATGATCGTCGCCGAGGCAACCACCGACGCGCTCAAGTTCCTCGAAGGGATTTAGACTCCGAGGAGGAATCTCACAACGAAAGAGGAAGGCAGGTCGATCAGGGTGAACAGGCTGAAACCGATGGCACTTCCCATCAACTGGCTTCCGATCACGAGCACGAGTAAGACGACGCCCCCATAAGCGCGGTGCCACTGGAACCATCTCACGCGTTGAGGTTCTGGCATCAACAGGCCGAGCAGCCACTGTCCGTCCAGCGGGCCAATCGGAATCAAGTTGAAGAAGAACAACCGAATGTTGATCAGAACCCCGCTCAGCAGTAGAAGGTACAGGAAGGATTCGCCCATGAGCAGGGTCGGCGAGGTCATCGCGACAATCCGGAAAATCAAAGCCCAGACTGCGGCTTGAATCAAGTTGGAGACCGGCCCGGCAAGCACCGCCGTGAAGTAATCCCAGCGAGGGTTCTTCATGAGTCCCGGGTTCATGGGCACCGGCTTGCCCCAACCGATCCCGAATCCGACCAGGGCGGTGAGCACCATCATCATCGTGCCAACAGGTTCGAAATGATTGGTGAGGTTCAGGGTCACGCGGCCTTGGTTGCGCGGTGTCGGGTCTCCGGCGAGATCCGCGAACTTTGCGTGGCAGTACTCGTGGATTCCGATGGCAAGGAAGATCACGATGATGATCGCGATAATTTGATTTGCATTGATCGCAGCGAAGTCCATTAGACCAAATCCTCCGGCAGAGCCTCGCGGCCCAAAACCTGTTCCCACGTCTCTGCTCGCTGGATCTCGCTCACTGAGCCATCCAGACGGATCAGAACCGTTGCCGGACGCGGGTAGCGGTTGTAATTGCTCGCCATCGAACTGTTATACGCGCCGGTTCCGAAAACCTGCACCCAGTCCCCCGCCCTCACACATCCGGGGAGAGGAACATCTTCGAACAGCTTGTCGGTTTCGCAGTGCCGTCCGCTGATGGTGCTCGCCTGCGTTTCCGCCAGTTTTCGAGGTTCCGAAGGCGTGAGAGCAAGCTCATACTTTGCTCCGTACAGAGCGGGCCGGGGGTTGTCGGCGAGGCCGCCATCCACGGCAACGTAGCGCCGCGTGCCATGAGAACGGCTCGGCACATCCTTGACATTTCCCACGGAATACAGCGTGACCCCAGCCTCGGCGACCAAGGATCTCCCTGGCTCGTGCATCAGGATCACCTGGTCGCTCACCACGGCGCGAATGGCGTCGGCCACGCGCTGGCAATACTCCTGAATCGCAAGGGGAGACTCGCCGGAATGGCGCACGCCGAGTCCGCCCCCGACATTCACGAGCTGCAGCTCGAATCCAAACGCAGGGAAGACCTCTTGGCCAAATTGCGCAATCACCTCGCCGCCTGTGATCTGCGCGGTGGGATCCAGAAGCTGCGAGCCCACGTGGCAGTGCACGCCGATCAGGTTCAGACCGGCGTCCCGGCACGCTTCGACCGCGCGTCGGCCGGAGCCATCGCTGACGTTAAAGCCGAACTTTGTATCGTCTTGCCCGGTGCTGATTTTGCCATGAGTTTTGGGATCCACCCCGGGGGCGAGACGCAGGAGCAGAGGTGTTTTGGATCCCAAAGACGCAAGCAAGGAAATCTCCTCAAAACTATCCGCGACGATCATTCCGATGCCCTGGGCGAGGGCGAATTCCAGTTCGACTCGAGACTTGTTGTTCCCGTGGGCGTAGCACTGAGCCGGATCAATCCCGGCGAGGAGTGCGGCTCGGAACTCTCCCTCGCTCGCCACATCAATCCAGCAACCCTCGCTCGCGGCAATCTTCAGGACGGCGGAGGTGGAGTTGGCTTTGCTGGCGTACCCCAGTCGGGTGGAGTTCCAGCTCAGGGCCAGGGCATCGCGGTACTGGGCGATCTTCGCCCGAATGATCGCTTCATCGAGGACATAGATCGGGGTTCCCCATTGGGCGATCTCCCGAACGCGCTCGTCGGAGAGCCGCAACGAATCGGGAAGCGAGGCATCCATCACCACGCTTGGAATTATGGCTGAGTGAGGGGCCCGGCTCGAATTTGACCCGGGATCAAAAACAACCCCCGGAGCCGAGGTGGCCCGGGGTGTTGTTTTTCAGGTTTTCACCTGGAAGACCGGAGTTCATGACAAACCCCGTGTCCGTAGTCACGGGTTGCTAAAACCCACGACCTCCCAGGTGGTTCCGTTTACTGTTACTCATGTGCTAGGCACCACCTCCTGTTTGGTTTGATTTCTCCGCCAAAGCGAAGATACTTATTCGGACGCACTCGGCGCGCCATCTGTTGCATTGTTTTCGATGCGCGGGTTCAGAAGTGTCTCTGCGGAGGCAGAATCGCGTTGGGCCGAGCCAGCATCCATGCGAAGACGGTCCATCAGCGTGGTGAGCCCGAGAGCCTTGGTGACAGTCGCAGGTTTTTCCTTTTGACGATAGATGCAGAGCATCAGGCGCACGCCCTGACGTTCCCAGAACAGGTATTCGCTATGCTCCGTCTTCACGGAGGAACTCGGAACGCCGAAGTTGCCCCGGTACTTCTCAATCATCTCGTTGACCGGCGCGGCGTCGAGAGCCTCATTCATGTCGAGCGCGAGCACAACATTGCCATCGGAGGTCACGAGGCTGACCGTGCGAGTCGGGGTTTCCCATCCTGCCGCTCCAAAACTCTCGTCGAACATCGGGGGGAGTTCGCTGAGCTTCACGCTGCGCGCGGGAGCCCGAAAATCGCCCACCATGGCGGAATCATGCTTCTGTCCGATGCGGATCACCGATTCTTCGGCAAGAATCGCCAGATCGCAGCTCAAGTGGGCAGAGGTGAGCTTGACGTCGCTCGCCGTGAGGGTGTCAGTCTCGCCTTGATTCAAGGCCAGGCCAGAGGGATCGCAGCCTGCCAGCGCTCCACCAAGGAGCAAAACCAGGCTACTTAACTTCCAGAATCTTGTACTTTTGCGTTCCACCGGGGGCCTCCACTTCAACGACCGATCCCGCTGACTGATCGAGCAACGCATTGCCGAGCGGGGAGGAAATGGAAATCTTGTCGTTTGCCGGATCCGCTTCAAAAGCGCCGACAAGTTCGATGGTGAGCTTGTCGCCCCATTCCACATCTTCGAGCAGAACCGTCGAGCCGAGATGCGCCTCGCCCGCGTTTTTAGGGCCGGAGACAATTTTGGCGTTCATCAGCACGCGCTCAAGTTCCGCAATGCGCGCTTCGAGGCGGGTTTGATTCAGCTTGGCCTCGTGGTACATCGCATTTTCGCGCAGGTCACCGTGTGACTTCGCTTCGCGGATGTTCTCGGCAATCCGCGCCCGCTCCGAGCCTTTCAGCTCTTCCAGCTCATGTTTGAGCTTTTCAAATCCCTCTTGCGAGAGGAGCACATCGTTGGACATAGACGTTTGAGTTTACTCGGCATCGGTCGTGCCGGTTTCGGATGAAACGAGAAGTGTCTCGTCGAAAAGGCGGAGAGTGGAGCCCGATGACAGATTTGAACTGACGACCTACCGCTTACAAGGCGGTTGCTCTACCACTGAGCTAATCGGGCAAGTAGGAAGGGAAGGTACCCAAAAGCGAATCGGAGAAGGGGACTGGCCTGAGACCACCCTTCTCCGATTGCTCGATTGCGTGGTCGCTCTTACTTGCGGCGCTTGCGGGTTTTGACGAGTCGGGGTTGACCGTCGGTGCCGTAGGAGAGCTTGTAGCCAGCCGGGATCTTGGCCAGAGCAGCGGCCACATCGTCCGGGAGCTCAACGCTCTTGCGACCGCCCGCCTTGGCCTTCTTGCGGCCTCGCTTGAAGGTGGCAAC
Source organism: Armatimonadota bacterium (assembly GCA_020161505.1). GTDB lineage: Bacteria > Armatimonadota > Fimbriimonadia > Fimbriimonadales > Fimbriimonadaceae > UphvI-Ar2. The sequence continues at coordinate 136,355 of JAIUNY010000005.1, forward strand.
CGCAGCTTCGCCTTCGGCGTCGTTGGTCACAACTTCCACGCCACCATCCACAAACTTGAGGATTTCTGCTGCGGGAGGAATGTGAACAAAGATGAATTGATCGGATTGAACCAATCGGACTTCGTAGGGCAGCACAACTTTGCGCGTACCAATTTTGAGACTCAGTGCACCTTCTTTTGCTTCGGTGCGGAGCTTCAGACCAAATTTAATCTTGTCAAGAGAGCGAGCCATTTTCTCGTACTATCCTTTGGAAGAGAGTTTCTCCCAGGTCTTCCTAGTCAGTATCTTGACCAACTGTTGCGCGATAAATCAAGGACCTATTCACGGCTTGTCGAATACAGGAATGTTATCGATAAGTCTCACGGTACGGAATTTGGCGGCGACGACGAGCCTGGAGTCCTGCTCAATATGCGTGGCAGGATGCATGGTTTTTGGGTCAACAGCATCCAAATACTCGACTCCGAAGCCCTTAGATCTTAGCGAATCAGTTGTCTCATCCAGGGTGATTCTTACCGCATCATTTGAACCTGGATTCAGCGTGGAAAGAGTGCGAGCAGCCTTCGTGAGACTGCGGAACAATTCGGCGGCCTCCGACTTCTGCTCGGGAGTGAAATACTGATTTCTACTGGACATCGCCAGGCCGCTTTCTTCGCGTACCGTTTCTTCAAAAATCAGGCGCAGAGGCATATTCAAATCGGCAACCATCTGGCGGATCACTGCGCACTGTTGTAAATCCTTGAGCCCAAAGAGAGCAATATCAGGTTGAACAATGCCAAACAGCTTCGCGACGATCGTGGCGACGCCTTCAAAATGTCCTGGTCTTCGTTGGCCTTCGTAAAGATCAGAAACACCAGAAACGATGACATTTGTCTGTATGTTTTGTGTCAGTTCCGCGTGATCTGGCACAAACATCAGATCAACACCGACTGACCGCGCCATCTCAAAATCTTGCTCGTGTTGACGCGGATATTTCGCCAAGTCCTCGGTCGGAGCAAACTGCAAGGGGTTCACGAAGAGCGAGACCGCGCAAAATCCGCACTCTGCTTTGGCTTTCTTCATCAGGGACAAGTGGCCCTCATGGAAGGCTCCCATCGTCGGCACAAATCCGAGGCGAGGGTAGTCCAAGCGCGCCTCCCGGCACTCGCTGATGGAATGAACGATTTTCAAAAGCTGTTCTCGGAAGTAGGGAAGGTGCGATCCTTAACCGCTTGAACATACTGCTTCATGCCTCGGCGCATCACGCGTCCGGCGTCGCCGAACTTCTTGGTGTGCTTGTGCAGCTTGGGGCTCAGACCCATGATGTCGTGAAAAACCTGGATCTCGCCATCGCAATCCATGCCCGCTCCGATCCCGATCGTCGGACATCCCACGGCTTGCGTGATCTTGGAGGCCAACGGCGCAGGAATCAACTCAAGGACGATGGCAAAGCATCCTGCTTCGTCAATCGACTTTGCTGCCGCCACGATCGGGTCGGATTCGGTGCGGCCCTGAACGCGGAACCCTCCGAATTTGTTCACCGATTGCGGCGTAAATCCGACGTGTCCCATCACGGGGATCCCCGCCTTGATCATGGCCCGGATCTCTTCGGGATAGTCGCCTTCGAGTTTCACCGCCTCGGCGCCCGCCTTCATGAGCGCAAAGGCGCTCTCGACGGCTTGCTCCACCGAGGCCCCATAGCTCCCGAACGGAAGGTCGGCCACGAGGAGTGCCTGCGAGACTCCGCGTCGCGTTGCCTTCACGTGGTGAACCATTTCGTCCAGGGTCACGGGAACGGTGGTGGGGTAACCGAGAACCACATTTCCGACCGAATCCCCGACGAGAACCACATCGACACCTGATTGGTCGGCGATCATCCCGCTCGTCAGATCGTAGGCGGTGACACAGACGACCCGTTCTTTGCCCTTGAGAGCCTTGATCCCTGGCGCATTTCGCTTCAGCGACATAGCTGGTCAGTGTACCGATCTCGTGTGCCGTGAACGGGATTTCGACGACGGGCAAATCAGAAGCCGGGGATGCCGCCGAGCATTCCGCCGCCGCCGAGATCGCCGGGGATTGAAAACCACTTGCGCGTGTCGTACTTGCGGCAGATGTCATCGACTTGCTGATCCGTCTGCTTACGCAGAGAATCAACACGTGAGGATGACTTGCCCTGCTTGCCAAACGCCTCGCCCAGCAGACCCTGGAGATCCCCTTGATCGGCACTTGCAATGCGAGCGAAAAAGCCACTCATTTCGCTGAACATGTTGCCTGTCTCGTCGATCGCTTGGCTATAGCTCGCCTGGATGGGCACGCACTCCGTGGGTGCCGGGTAGGCCATGAACTCTCGGCGCAGATTCTGCCAATCCTGGGTGTGATCTTCAATGGAAGACGCAGTGTTCTGACTTTCTTTCTGCGAATCGGCGAGGGGATCGCTCTCCGGATCGATCAAGGATTCAACCGAAGACGCGCCGCGCAAGGCCTGCATTTTGGTTTGAATCGCGGCGAATTCTCCCATTTGTTGGGCCACCAACCCCTTCTTCTTTTCCTCAATTCGGCGCAGATGCTCCAGCCAGTCGAGAACATCCTTCGGCATCCCTTTGGCTTCCTCGATCGGCAGAGGGAGTGATGGTTCGGGCTGTGTGGGGACGGCAGGGAGCGCGGGGGTGCTCTGCACAACCTGAGCCGTGACGCCTTGACCCTTTGGTGTGAGGAGCCCCAGCGCGGCCATGCCGCCGCCAATGGCGAGCACAACGACAAGGGCCCCAAGACCAACCCAGAGCATCGTCTTGGCCTTCTTTGATTCGCTTGCGTAGGGATCCTGCGGATTCATGGCGTGCCGTCACCTTTAGGACGCATTTCGCGGCCCAGAGGTGCCCGCGTTCCACGATTTCTCCCCTCGGCCGGGTTCTCTGACACCGGCAATTTCGCGGGTTTTATCTGCCTCTTCACTCAAAACGACGGGACATCGTGCCGAAGATCACTCCAATTCGGGCGAAACAGTTCGCTGTCCGAATGCGTCTAGGAAAACAATCATGGAGAAGAGGCCCCTTCATCCTCTCAACCAGATGTTTCATGAGGTGGTTCACGAGCAAACCGTGAAGCATCTGGGTGAGATTTCAACGTCGGCGGAGCAGTATCTCGTCGATCTCCTGGTCGCGTTTGTTCGCATGGAGCGCGTTTTCGCGGTGAAGAACGCGAGCGGGCACCAGGTGGAGTCGATCATCGAAATGGTCGCGGAGGGTGACGTGCGGCTTCACGCAGACTCATTTGCCAGAGAGAGGGAAGTCCACAAGCACATTGGCGATTTCATCCTCTTCTGGAGCGGTGTCTATCCCGATTTCTTGCGCAAAGTCAAGCTCCAGTCTGGCTTCGATCTGGTCTGCGACTACACGCGCCAAGGCAAAGAAAGCTACCACTTGGTGAGCACATTCAGCTTCGCGCCGTTTGATCAGGAAGCCCCGACCTTCCAAACCCTCAGCGATGGATTTGAGGACTTTGCCTTCGTTCTGCGCGAGGTTAGCCGTCAAACCGGAATCTATGCGGCCTAAGTGTTGGTGGCAGAGCTCGGCAAGGTTGCGCGGATGAAGGCTGGCTTCAGGAACCCGTAGCCTCCCGCGAGCACCAGGCCCACGCCCATCGCCACGAGAGTTCCCTCGATGCCGATCAGCCCAAGTGCTGGGCCGACGAGCCCGATCCCCAGCGGCTGCATCGCCATCGACACCATGCCCCAGGTACTTGAGACCCGACCGCGCACTTCGTCGGGGACAGCGGTTTGCATGTAGGTGTTGATCGGGATGATGAGGAAGGGAAGCACCACTCCGCAAAGCAGGTTGACGATCAGGAAGAGCGGATAAGGCTTGCTGATCGCCATCAGGGCGACCAGGACTCCGAGAGCGATGTTGATCCCGGCAAACAAGAGTCCGACGCGCGCCAGCTTCAGCTTCGCGACCACGACCGAGAACACCATCATCGCCGCGACAAAGCTGAACTCGATGAGGGCGAGGGTATCGAAGTTTCCGCCATACCAGGCATCGTTCAGCGCCACGTAAACCACCATGAACCCGGAGATCGCCAGGGTTCCGAGGACGTTGATCGGGAGGGCGACGGCAATCACGGGATCTTGGCGCATCACCCGCAGACCTTCGCGCAGATCACCGTTCATCGTGCGGATCACCGCCCGGATGTTGTCGCGCCAAGATTGCGGAGGAGCATCGCTTTCGACAGAAGGCTCTCGCGTGGCCTTGATTTCGGGCAGTCCGGTGAGGAAGAGGGCGGAAACGGCGAAGGTGATCGCGTTGATGAACACCGCCCAAAAGAAGAAGTAGTCGGGATTGAGTCGGTAGACCGCTCCCAAAACAAACGCTGAAACCCCTAGTCCCGCCATGGCCACGAACTGTTGAGTCGCGACGGCAAGGCCATTCGCTTCCATCAGATCCTCGGGCGGAACCAAGCGGGGGATCGCCGCCGTTCGTGCTGGCATGAAGAACGTGTTGACCGTGCTCAGAAGAAAGGCGCACGCGGCCAGAACCGCGACCGACGGCTTCGGCTCGACGAATGCGTAGAATGCAAGTCCAAACGTGATCACGGCACTCGCTGAATCGCTGAACAACATCAGCTTCTTGCGATCCAATCGGTCGGCGGCGACGCCTGCGAAGGGGCTGAAAAAGACGAACGGGAGCGCCTGCATCACCCCAACAAGTCCGACCGCCATCGGATCTTTGGTGACCTTGTTGGCGATGAACAGAAGCACGAGCATATAGACCGAATCGCCAAACTGCGAAATGATCTGACCGAAGAACAATCTCCGAAAGTCGCGGTGCCGAAGCACACCTTTGCTCAGGAACGACATGGGGGAAAGCGCGAACGCGCCTCTCACCATACCGCCCGGGGCCGACTTCGGTGGCGTGTTCTGGGGCGTTTCAGGACTGATTCAGGTGATCTGCGGCATGCATGCAACCGAAAACTATGCAGATTGGGTAGAAGAGCACGAACCCCTATGGCTGCCGTGACGCCCACTCTTCAAAACCGAATCCAGAGCCTTGACGTGATGCGTGGCTTTGCCATTCTGATGATCCTGCTGGCGAACATCTGGGCGTTCTCCCGGCCCGAGATCGGCTATGCCTTCTTTGGGTATCCGGAGTTGCCAAGCGGAGAACTCCTCGCCGAGGCCATTCGGGAGGCGTTCGTCTCAGGGAAGTTTCGGGGAATGCTCGCGTTTCTCTTCGGCGTCGGCATGATGCTCCAGTTCAACAAGCGCACGCACGCCGCTGGTCAAAAGTGGCCGGGAAGCTATCTCAAACGGACGTTTTTGCTAATCCTTCTCGGGTTCATTCACGGGCTGTTTGTGTGGTATGGCGACATCCTTCTCCTGTACGGCGTCACCGCGCTAGTGGCGATGTGGCTGGTGAAGTTCAACAACAAGGTGTTGTTCTGGATCGCCATGGGACTGATGTTTGTCGCCCTGATCGTCGGGCTCGGACAGATGGCCGGGGCGGGTACCGACCGTACGGGGGGCCTGGATCTCTTCGACTACTTCCTGCCCGCCAACGAGACGAGAATCTTCGCCACGGGAAGCTATCTGGAGCAGTTGCAGTACCGAGGTTGGTTCACGATTCTGATGCTGTTCCAGCTCCCGTTCATGCTCCCTCACATCGGTTCGATGTTCCTGTTCGGCATGATCGTCGGGCGGACGGGTGTCCTGGCCGCACCGAGCAAGAATCCTGACCTGACCCGAACCCTCTCCCTCATCGGAATCGGTGGATTGGTGATTAACCTTCTGAATATCCCGATTGCTCTGAACACCGACCTCGCATATTCCGATTTGATCGAAAACGGCCTGAATGTGCCGCTCGCCATCGGTTACGTGATCTGGATTGCGATCATAGTGGAGAAAGGATGGCTGAGGCCGGTCACGTCGATGTTTGCGATGGTGGGCAAGGTCGCATTGACGGTCTATCTTTCCACCAGCCTGCTTTGCTGCGCCATTTTCTACAGTTGGGGCGGCGGGTTGTTCGGAAAGCTGACCTACGCTCAGCACTACGGGGTTGTGTTCGGGGTGTGGGTGCTCCTCATCCTTCTTGCTGCACTTTGGACGAAGAAGTTCGCCATGGGCCCGATTGAGTGGCTCTGGCGGAGCGCAAGTTCAGGCTCCAAGGCCCCTCTCACGAAGGCCGGAGCACTCGATGCGATCGCTGGAATCGCGCCACCACCGATTGCTCCACCTCCGGCGGCACCGACGTATGATCCCAATCGTTCGAGTTGGCCTCAATAGGGCCACCGCGTAAACAAAAACCCCTCCAGCCAGCAGGCGGAGGGGTCTTTTATTATTCCGGCGAAGCTGAATTTATCGCAGAACCTTCAGCGGCATCGAGAGATCCGCGCTGCCGAAGGTGTCGACACTCTCGCCTTCCACCTGGAACCGAACCGCATCGACATCCTTGAAGGTGCCCATGAGGGTGAGGACGCCGTTGACAAGGACCATCTCGTCGCTGGTGCCATAGCCCGCCATGATCGCCTGATTGAAGTTCAGCGTGACAACCTTGTCCTCGATGTTGTAGCTCAGGAGTTTGGCGTCCTTTGGCACGATGCTGAGCGTGTCGAGGTACTTGTTAACCGCAAAGAGCTTCGGATCCTCGCCGGCAGGAGCGGTGTCGTCCGACTTCACAAACTTGACATCGTCTCCATCCAGCTTGGGCTCCAGGGAGGTGATCTTCTGCGGATCGTCGGGTCGGACATCGACCTTGATGGGAACATCTTGCTTTTGAGCAGCTTGCTCTTGCTTTGGTTCGGGCTTCGCCGTCATCGGGTTTGCGACAAAGTAACCGGTGCCCGCCAGAGCTGCCGCCCCTGCCGCGATCGCGACAACGGCCAGTGTGGTCTTGTTGTTTTGCTTCTTACCCATCAGTGCTGTTCCCCAAAGAATACTTGGATTCCGCGCAAGACTGCCTTGGCCATCTTGTCAGTGAAGTCTTTGCTTGTCATCACAGCTCGATCGTGCTTGTGGTTGATGAACCCAAACTCGATGAGAACGCCCGGCATCTTGCTATCTCTCAGTACTTTGAAACCGCTCTGATAGATGCGTTGATCGCTCCAGGCCCCGAGATCCGGGATTCCGCTGACCTTGGCAATCTCGTCCTGGATGCACTCGGCGAGTAAACGCCCCACCGGTTCCTGCTTGTGATGGAACGTGATCGTTCCGGATCGACCGTTCTCCACGTTGAGCGAATTGATGTGCAAGCTCAGGAAGAGATCGGCATCGCTATCGTTCGCCAACTTGCCTCGATCCCCCAGACTTGGGTAGGTGTCAACGGTGCGGGTCATGATCACCGAGGCACCCTCTTGCTCCAGAAGTTTGGCGAGCGCGAGTCCGATTGGGAGAACAAGACCTTTCTCGTTCACCGTGCCGTAACGGGCACCGGGGTCGCGTCCGCCGTGCCCTGGATCGATGACAATTACCTTGCCCATCAGGCTCGCCGAGCCACCGGGTCGGAAGAATCGAACCTGAAACTGGTTCGCCTGATTCGTGACGGTAAAGGCCATCGGGCGATTGAGTTCAATCGCGATGATTGCATTGGTGCCGTCTCCGCTCAGCGTCAGTTCTTTGATCCACGGGGAGCCGCCAAACTGATTGCTCGCATCTTTCGCGAACTCGGCTTTCGGGATCGAAACCTGAACCTCGGTCGGCGAGAGGTAGCGAACCGCGGGGGGAATCGCAAGCCGCGCTGTCGTCGGAACGGAGAGAATGGTTCCCGAATCGGTGTTCTGAGTGATCTTGGGCGAACTGAGAACAACTTCCGGCGGGGTGGTGGAAGCTGGCGCAATCGCCTGAGTGATCGTGCCGGGATCCTGTCGAACCAGATCAGGGATCGTGATGCGGAACGACCTTGAGGGATCAAAATCTTTGTTCGTCGCGGCCACGACAGCGGGGTGCTCGATCACGATGCGAGCGGTGTCCACGCTGAATTGGCGAACGCGCCACCATGTGGGAAGAGTCGGAGCTTCCGGGGTGTCGAGCTTTGCTCCGGCAAAGTCGAAAACCAATCGATCGGGGCCAGTAACGCGAAACGCCTTCGCCTTCACGCGCACGGTGGAATCGACTTCCAACCCTTGCTCGGTGAGACTGATGCTCCGGATGCGCGCCAGGGCTCGGAAAACGTTGCCTTCCCAGTCTGCCGTCGTCCCGAGGAATCGGGCCGACTCGCTCAGGTTGATCAGGTTCTGACCCTGGTGTTGGACGGCGGCGACGCGGAACAATCGTCCTTCGGCAGCGATCTCAAGCTCGGAGCCGCGCGCCGAGATGTTCCATCCCCAGGTACGGGCGAGTTTCGTGGTGACAAATGCTTCGTCACCGCGCTTAAAGGCGTCCGACGTGGCGGCGGGTTGATAAGCGAACTGGACGGTTGCAGGTTCAAACCCTGCGGCCCAGGCCACTGTCATCGCCATCCATGGGACCAGACAGGCAAGCCATCGGTTCATAACTCGGAGCATTATGCCTCAATTAACGGGTCATTCCTGGCTGATGTTCAGTAGAAATGCGAGAAATTGTTGCAATTTCTTCAATTTTCTAGTCTGAGACTTCGCAGGATCTGTGAGGTTTGAACCTCCCCATTCGGTTCCCGAAAGAGGCTTTGGGACGGATGAAACCGCGATCTCGTATGGGTTAGAATGAGCCTCAACTTGGGCTGAGGTTCTCCGGGATCTGGCCCACAATGGTACGGAAAAGCGATGCCGACTTACGTCTACGAATGCGATACTTGCAGCAAAGTTTTTGAAGTTGATCAACGCATCACCGAGGATCCTTTGACCGATTGCGGCTGCGGCGATGGAAGGGTTAAGCGGATCATGCAACCCACCGCCGTGATGTTCAAAGGCTCAGGATTCTACGTGAACGATGCCTCCAAAACCTCGGCACCGGCAGCCGCCAGCGGCCCCAGTTGCGACGGATCCGGCGCGTGCCCGAGCTGCGTCCCGGAAAGTTAGGACGCTGACCTCAACAGATTTTCGCCTCCGATTCAAATAAAATCGAATCGGAGGCGAATTAGCTTGCGTTGAAACCAAAGGCAGCTCAGGCGTAGACGGGAACCACTGGTTTGCCCGTTTGCGCACTTTCGATTGCTGCTTCGGCGATCCCAACCGCCTTCAACCCCTCTCGACCATCCACAGGAACCGGTGTGCCGTTCTGAATGGCCCGCACGAAGCCGCTCAGTTGCTTGTAGTAGGGGTCGTCGGTGCTCGCCATCTGGGATTCGTTGCGGCTTCCCGAGTCGGTATGAGTGCGCAGCACAGGGTTCTGCCGGGAGTCAAATTCAAGAATCCCCTCTGAGCCGCTCACCTCGATCGTCGCGCGGAATCCGCTGGGATCCATCCAGGTTGCCTCGACATGCGCGACTGCTCCGGACTCAAAACTCAGAGTACACAGAGCGTAGTCGCCGGTGTACGGTCCGGCATCCACCGTTTTCCCGAGGCGCACGGATCGAGCATAGACCTGAGTGCATTCGCCGAGCGTCCAGCGCAGCCAGTCGAACTCATGGATCGCGAGGTCGAGGATCACTCCTCCCGAGAGAGCGGCATCCTGGAACCAGGCATCCGATCCCACCGGTGCGCGGCCCCCTCGACGCATGCGAACCGCTCCGGGAGTGCCAACTTTGCCCTCCTTCACGAGTTTGTGCGCCAGTTCGTGCTCAGGAAAGAAGCGCACGACATGGGCCACGCCCAGCTGAACCCCCGCCTTGTCAGCGGCTGCCATCATCGCGCGGCAATCCTCGACCGTGCGGGCCATTGGCTTTTCGACAAGCGTCGGAACCCCCGAGGCCAGTGCTTGCAGAACGAATTCCTGGTGCAAGTGAGTCGGCAAGCAAATGTCCACCGAGCCCACGAGCGAGAGCAGATGCTCCGCGGAATCTGCTGGTTTGGCGCCGTGATGCTTGCAGAATGCGTTGAGCTTGTCGGCATCGCGATCGAAGGCATAGATCCCTTCGACCCCTGGGATGTTCTTGTAGTGTCGGGCATGGACATTGCCCATGCCGCCCGTGCCAACAATGCCAACGTGCATGACCTGATCCTATCCGATCTGAGGGCTTGCGTGCTTGGTCTTACGTCGCAACTTCAGGATCGGGGTTCGGTGGGAGAGCGCCCTGCTTTGCCCACCACACTCCCAGCAGAACTCCAAAAACCCCCAGCCCTTGAATGAGATTCATCGGCTCCCCTCGGAGGCCCCAGGCTCCCAGCGCGGCGACAATCGGGACAAAGTACTGAGTCATCGAGGCTTGCTGCGGCCCCACGGCCTTGATTCCGATGTAGTACGACGCGAACGCTCCCGCACCCGCGAGAACCACGAGATAGGCCAGAGCACTCCAGCCGATCCAGGTGATGGCAGTGAAATCGGTTTGGATCATCGGGATGACCCCGTAGGGAACCATGATGATCGCCGCGCCCGGGAAAGTGGCGGTGAAGACTCCCAGCGCGGGGCGGTCGATGAGCAGGGGACGCATCATGATAATCGACCATGCCCAAATCATCGCTGAGATCAACACGAGCGCCAGGCCAAGCGGCGTCCAATGCCTCTCTCCCGTTCCCGCCAGGATCACAGTGGCAACGCCTAAGTAGGAGAGCAATCCTCCGAACACCAGCGTCCAGCGAAACTTCTCGATCTTCGTGACAACGGCAAAGAGGCTCACCCACAACGGTGCCGTCGCCAGGCAGACCGCACCTTGGGCCGCTCCCACGCGATCCATCCCTTCGAGGAAAAACACCATGTAAAGGCCGCTCGACATGAAGCCAGCCAGATAGTGCTTGAGATGCTCGCCCTTGCTCAGCTTGACCGTCTGCTTGAGCACCGCGGCCATCCAGAACATCAGGGGCAGCATCAAGAGATAGCGAAGGGTGGCGATCGCCTTGACATCCCACTCCTGGAACGCATACTTGATCGCCACGAAGTTGAGACCCCACACGATCACGACAAACATCAACGCCGGATGGGGCCAATTAATCTTCCGGCGAGTCACAGGGTTGAGGTTACCTACCGAGATATCGTGGCCCCTTGGCCTAGGCCAAACTTGGAGATTCAGGATCAATCGCCCAAACTAACGATATGGCACTGATGCCTCAAGAGATGATCACCCGAATCGGTCGGGCGTATCTTCTCGGGCAAGAATGGATGCAACGCAACGGCCTCACCGACGAGGAATCGATTGATGTTGCTCTCTCCGCCGAAACCTATCGTTGGTTTTGGAAGCCGCATCAGGTCAGGACAGTGCTCTTTACTTCCTTGCGCGAGCGCACGACTCCCCCGGAGCTGCTTGTGCGAGTCAAGACTCAATGGCTTACATGCGAAGGCCACAAATCGCCAGACAGCTTCGTCCGCGCCCCCTATTGTCTGGGCTACGGCGAACCGGACATCGTTAACGGCACTCCGAGCGATCCCGGCGGAGCGAGCATCGCTTTCTGGAATGTGCTGGCCAAGCTCGCTGAGCGACCCGAGTACGACGCCCAGGCCTCATTGCTGGATCGACTCGAATCCAAGGCTCGCATCCTTCTCGGGCTCCACGAGCGAGGGATCTGGCTGATCGATTCCACCCTTCACGGCGACCGCAACGATCGAGAGCTCATCAAAATTCGATGGCAAACCATCGGGATGAGCCACTACGAAGACCTCGCCAAGCCGATCATTGTCGCGTATGGTCGAAGCCTGTACGACGATTTGCTCGCGGTGGGGGTGCCGGTTTCTGACTGGCTTTACCACCCGCAGGGTCTGGTTCAGCCGCAGCAGAAGCAGCACCAAGAGCGCGCCCTGGAGCGGCTTCTGCGCCTTTCGGCTAACGGCTAGTCTCCGCGTGGGATACCTTTATCGCCGTGATCCTCAGCGTCAACGGCGTGACCAAGCAATTCGGCATCGAGTACGTGCTCGACGGCGTGAGCTTTCGCATTGATGCTCGCGAGAAGGTCGCTCTGGTCGGGCGCAACGGCACGGGCAAAACCACCCTCCTCAAGATGATCACCGGGCGGATGGATCCGGACAAAGGCTCGATCCAGGTCGCACGGGGTGCGTCGATTGGCTATCTGAAGCAGGAAGCACCCGTCACCCAGGGGCGAACCGTGCTGGAAGAGGCGCAGTCAGGGCTCGCGCATTTGCTCGAGCTCAAGCAGCGGCTCACCGAACTCGAAGCCACGCTCGAGCACAGCCCCACCCCCGAGGATCTCGACGAATACTCGCTCCTCAGCCAACACTTCAACGATCAAGACGGCTATAGTGCGGAGCGTGATGTTCAGACCGTGCTCCTGCGGATGGGGTTTACCGAAGACGAGTTTTCTAAGCCCACCGAGAGCCTGAGTGGCGGCGAAAAAACCCGACTTGCCATCGCCCGAATCCTGCTCGAAGAACCCGAGCTCCTGATCCTCGACGAGCCCACCAACCACCTTGATCTCCAAGCCACCGAATGGCTGGAAGGGTGGATCAAGAACTACCACGGAGCCGTCCTCCTGGTCAGCCACGACCGAGCTTTTCTGGAGGCAACGGCGCAGCGCGTTCTGGAACTGAAGGGGCACAGCGTCCGCAACTACCCCGCGGGCTACGCCAAGTTCCTCCAGCTCAGGGCGGAATATGAGGCGGAGCAGGCGATGCTCGCCGCCAAGCAAGAGGCCCAAATCGCAAAGATGGACGAGTATGTCCGGCGATTCATCAACACTCAGCGCACGGCACAGGCTCGCGGTCGGCGCAAGCAGATGGAGCGCCTGATTGAGACCAAAATCGACGCACCCAAGCACGATCGCGGCATGGCGGCCGGATTCCAGCAAACCAAGCGCTCCGGCGACCTGGTGCTGGAAACCAAGAAGCTGGACGTTGGTTTCTCGGACGAAACGCTCATCCACGGGCTCGATTGGATTGTTCAGTACCAAGATCGTTGGGGCGTGATTGGCGAGAATGGCGCGGGCAAATCGACTCTCATCAAAACCGTGCTGGGGAAGCATCCCGCCGTTGGAGGACACTCCCGGGTTGGATCGAATGTGGAGCTGGGTTACTTCACCCAAGATGCCACTCAGCTTGATCTGGATTCCACCCCGCTCGACTATCTCGTGTGGGAGTACGGGATGGATGCCGGCCCCGCGCGCGATCTTCTCGGGCGGTTTCTGTTCGAGGGAGACGACGTCTTCCGACCAATCCGCACGCTGAGTGGCGGCGAGAAGAACAAGCTCGTTCTCGCCGGCCTCACCTACGCGAATCCCAATCTCCTCGTGCTCGACGAGCCGACGAACCACCTCGACATGGATTCTCGGGAGGCTCTGGCCAACGTTCTGAACGACTACAAGGGAACGCTTATCCTCATCTCCCACGACCGCTGGCTGCTGGGTCAAGTCACATCCAGCATCCTGGATGTCCGGCGAACCGGGGCGATCTTGTTCAGCGGAGGGTATCAGGAGTACCGGGAGCGGGGAAGTAAACCGGGATTTGCCGAGAGCGGAAAGTCCAAGAGCCAAACCAAAACGGCTGAATCCGTCGAGCCGACTCTGACACCACGCGAGCTCAGCAAGGAGATCGCCCGGATGCGCAAGGTCGTCGAGACGTGCGAGGAGACGGTCTTCGCACGAGAAGAAGCCATTTCGACCCTGGAGTCCACTCTCGCAGCACCCCCCGCTGGGGCAGACATCCATGCCCTGAGCTTGAGCTATCAGGAAGCGAAGGCCTCGCTGGAGACCGCGATGTCAGATTGGGAAGCCCAGTCGCTCCGACTCGAGCAGCTGGTGGCTCAACAAGCGGGCTGATTGACGGAACAAACGTCGTTCTAGCCCGAAGCCTTTCGTTCCTTTTTCTCGATCAGAGCCTTTTCGCGCTTGGCGTAGGTTTTCTCCCACGATTTGAAATCGTTCCGACGGAAGAACTTCACCAGAGATCGGCGACCCGTGATCCGGTCTGCGCCGAACACGAACTTGTTGTAGCCGTACACGACCACGCCATCGTGATTGATGGAGTTGTGCACCACCCAGTGCCGACCCTCGTGCTTCACCACGATGCCCGTGTGTCCCCGCCACTGACCGTTGTCTTTCTTGTACCGGTAGACAATGATGTCGCCCGGCTTGGGATCCTTCCGATCACCCTCCTTGAATCCGAGCTGCGCCATGGTGGCGTCGTTGAAAAGTTCCTTCGTCGTGAGTCTCATCCAGACCGGCTTGGCGCACCCTTTCAGGTAGTCCATCACGAACACGGAGCAGTCGTTTGCACCCCAAATATACTCGTTGCCTTTGAATTGGTACTGCTTGACCGCGTATGCGATCTCCGGCTGCTTGACCAGAACATCCTTCGGAACCTCAGTAAGGAGCAAAGGACGGTGATAGACCTCGTACTCCTGATATCCCAGATACCCCGCGTACCCCAGGATCGGCACAAGCAGCGCGACAACCCAAGGCCATCGGCGGCGCTTGCGTCGCTTGGTCGGGATGAGGTCGAGGGGCTCCATCTTGATCTAGTGAAGTTTACGGCGAATCATGCTTGGCCGTGGCGGCCCTTTTACAAAAAAGCCTGCAAAAAAGAGGCGAGCCGGGCTTGCCGAGGAGAACCCCGGAGCCCGGCCGTTGACTGCCCGTCAGATCGTCCGAAGAACTCGGCGACCTGGCAGACCGTGCCTCAGTAGTGGAGGTGCGTAGTATCGACCTTGCCTCGGAACACCCAATAGATGGCTGCTGTGTAGGCCAGGACGAACGGAACACCGATGATCGCGATCGTCATCATGACGGTCAGGCTGGCTTGGCTTGCCGCCGTATTCATGATCGTCAGACTGTTCGCGGGGTCGTTGCTTGCGGGCAGCATGTTCGGGAACATGCCGATGCCGAAGAGGGCCAGGTTCGCCACGATGCTGAAGCAGGAACTCAGGAAGGCCAGGAACTCACGCTTGAAGTGCATCTCGCGCGGCACGTTGGCCAGAGCCAGGATGTTCAGCACCGGAAGGACGAACAGGATCGGCATCTCTTGGAGCTTCTTCGCCATGTGGGGTGCCCAGATGAACGTGGCGACGGTCACGAGCGCAAAGCTCACGAAGTAGCCCCACATCACCTTCTTCACCAGACCCTTCATCTGCTCTTGCAGTTCACCTTCCGTTTTCAGCACCAAGTAGATGCCTCCGTGGAGCATGAACATGGTGAGCGTGGTCACTCCCAGCAGGATCGGGAGAGGATGCGACAGGAGCGTCCAGAACGATCCGGCGTACTCCTTGTTCGCATCAATCGGCACACCGAGGATGAGGTTGCCTAGAGCAACACCCATCAGAATCGGGAGCAGAATGCTGGCGATTGCAAAGGCATAATCCCAGAACTTTCGCCACTTGGCCGAATTCTCTTTACTGCGGAATTCGATGGCGACGGCTCGAAAGATGATGCCCGCGAGGACGAGCATGAACGCGGTGTAGAAACCGCTGAACGCGGTCGCGTACACGTCGGGGAAGGCGGCAAAGAGCGCACCACCACCCACGAGCAGCCAGACTTCGTTCCCGTCCCAGACGGGGCCGATGGCGTTCAGGATGATCCGGCGATCTTTGTCGGTTTTAGCGAAGAGGTGGAGAGCTCCCGCGCCGAGGTCGAAGCCATCGAGGATGGCGTAACCGGTCAGCAGGACTCCGATGAGGATGAACCACGCGGTCGCGAGGTCGAAGGGATATTGAATCACTGGGTCACCTCAGACTTGGCCTTCTCTTGGAACGGAACCTTGGAGAGCCACTCCGGTTCGGGCTCTTCGTAGTCCACATCCGGCCCGAGCTTGATCCGCTTGTCCAGCAGATAGAAGAACAGGAAGGAAAGGAGCGCGTAGAGCAGGATAAACATCGTGAGCGAGCCCGCGATTTGTCCCGCACTGACAACCTTGGAGTGGGATTCGCTGGTGCGAAGCAGTCCGTAAACGCTCCACGGTTGGCGACCGACTTCGGCGGCCATCCATCCCGCCATGTTGGCGACGTGCGGCAGGGCCACCGAAACCACCATGACTTTCAGGAGGAGGTTGTTTGTTTCCAACTTGCCGCGCATGGCTTGGATGAAACCAACCACCGTCAGCAGAATCATGAAGACACCAATCGCCACCATGAGGCGGAACGACTGGAAGACCGGAGCCACAGGAGGTTGCTCGTCCTTCGGGATGTCGTTGAGGCCGACTTGGGTCGCGGCCTCGGGGCCAAGGAGCTGACCCGCGAGACCAGGGATCTTGATTCCGTTGACTTCGCCGGTTTCTGTGTTCACGGTGCCCATAAGGGTCAGATCAATCGGTTGACCTGTCTTGAAGTGGCCTTCCATCGCGGCGAACTTCTCGGGCTGGTTCTTCGCGACGCCAATCGTGGAGTCGTGACCGAGCCAAAGCTGTCCGAGCGAGGCGAGCATCGCCACGGTGATTCCGATCTTCATCGAAGCCCGCGCGAACTCGAGGTGTCGCTTCTTGAGCATGTAGTACGCGCTCACGGAGACGACGACCATCGCACCGGTGAGGAACGCGCCCACTACCGTGTGGGTCAAGCGGTCAACGGTCGAAGGGTTGAACACCATGGCCCAGAAATCAGTGATTCTGGCTCGGGTGGTGCCGTCGGCGAGCGTTTCGATTCGGTAGCCGGCCGGAGTTTGCTGCCAGCTATTGGCAACAATAATCCAGATCGCGCTGAACATCGAACCAAGCGAGACCATGCACGTGCTGAAGAAGTGCATCTTCGGACTGACTTTGTTCCAGCCGAACACCAGGATCGCGAGGAAACCGGATTCGAGGAAGAACGCGAACACACCCTCTGCTGCCAGGGCACTTCCGAAGATGTCCCCGACATAGCGGGAGTAAGTTGACCAGTTGGTGCCGAACTGAAACTCAAGGGGAATTCCCGTGGCGACGCCCACCGAGAAGGTCAGAGCAAAGACAAGAACCCAGAATCGGGTCATCTTGTGGTAGAGGGGATCCTTCGTCTTCAGATAGAGGCCTTCCATGATGACCAGGATGATTCCGAGGCCAATCGACATGGGAGGGAAGATGAAGTGGAAGCCCGCCGTAAAGGCGAACTGTATTCGGGCAAGAAGTTCCGCAGTCACTGTGGACCTTCCTCCCGACGGGCAGCGAGAGATATATGTCCCATACGTTAAATATTCTGAGGAACCTCAAAAAGGAAGAAAATGGTAACGAAAATGTGTAGAATAGGCAGGTTCAAGAAGGTGGGGGAAATGCCTAGGACTTCTATCTATTAAGAAACACGACGTTTTCGTCGTGTTATTCAGCATTAATCAATACATTTACGTCGCGTTTCGCTCTTATTCTTCTCTTATACTTTAGTTGTAAGGAGTTGTCTTTTGCCAGTCGATGCTGGGGTCGGACGTTTCCGGCTCATCGGACTGATGCACGGCTTGGAGCGCTGCCACGAGTTGGCCCATCCGCTCGCCGACGAGCATTTCTTCGTCCACAACATCGTTCGCTCCAACGGTGCCGAGCTCATCGGCATAGATATGGTAACGGGCTCGGACCACCAGCGGCGTGTCCGGCGCGACCGACTTGCATTGAGCCACCACGAGTCGGGCCAGATGGTGATCGCTGATCGTGACGAGAACCGCCTCCGCGTCATGGATGTTTACCGCCTCCAGAATCTCATGGCTCGTGGCATCCCCAATGTATCCCCGGTGCCCATGTTCCTCGGCGAGCCTGACCAATCGAGGATCCAAATCAACGACAATCCGCGGATTGGGCAGAGCGCGCAGAGCCAAGCACGTGGCTTGGCCCGCTTCGCCGTACCCGATGATGAGCAGGTGATCTCGAAGCGTTGTCTGCTTGATTTCGCGTTCATTTCGGGCGAGCTTTCTTGCCGGGAAGATGCGTTTGGCCATCTGCCGAGAGATTCGCAGGGCATTTCCGGTCGTGAAGGGCGCTACAAAGAGGGTCAAAAGCGTGGTCGAGATCAGGAGTTGGAAGATGTTCTCGGGGAGCAGCGCCGCATCTTTGCCGATGCTCATGATGACAAAGCTGAACTCTCCGATCTGCCCCAGCGCAATCGCCGCCGCCAGAACTTCAATGATCCCTTTGATGAAGAATCGCAGGGCCAGGTAAGTCACCACGACCTTGATCGCGATGACCGCCAGCGTCATCCCGAGCACGAGCACGATGTTCTGCGCCATCCAGGTCACATCCGCGAGGAGCCCGACGGAGACGAAAAAGAGCGTAACAAACAAGGTTCGCAGGGGCAGAACATCCGCACGCATTTGGTGGCTGAACTTGCTTTCGGCCAGAAGCATCCCGGCGAAGAACGCCCCGAGCGCCGGTGAGATTTTGAGCTCGTGCGCTGCCCAGGTTGCGCCCACGCAAGTGACAATCGCCAGGATGATCGGCAACTCCCGATTCTTCGCCACGATCTTCTCGTGGAGCAAGCGGGGAACCACCTGGCTCACAAACACGATCAATCCAAGAACGAGCAGAACCGCCGAAGCAAGCGCCCAGGAGATATCCGCGAGCACGTTCTTGCTCCCGGATCCCATGAAGGTGACGGCCAGCACCAGCGGCACCACCGCGATGTCTTGAACCAACAGGACGCCGAGGGTGGTCTTGCCGTGCCGAGAATCGAGGTCATTTTTGGCCCGCAGAACACGGATCACGATCGCGGTGGAACTCAGCGCGCACGCCGCACCAAGAACGAATCCCGTCTGCCACGCGAGCCCAAACCCAATGGCCACCGGGATCGCCACGCCGATGATCGCTAGAATCATCGCCACCCCGCAAAGGAGAACCGGCGCGCCGAGCTTCTTGACGCTCTTCCAACTGAACTCGAGTCCGATCGTGAAGAGGAGCAAGGCCACCCCGATCTCGGCAATCACGAGAACCTGGTCGTTCTGGCTGACCAGAGCAAATCCGCCCGGCCCGACGATCGCCCCAGCCAGCAAATAGCCAATGATCGCGTTCAGACGGATTCTTTCGAAGAAAAGGCCGAGCAGCAAGGCTCCGCTCAGGGCGATCAGCAGATCGAGAACAAGAGCCCATCCTTCCTTCATTGCCCGTCATTCTACAGGGTGACGCGGCTCCAAAACTGCTGATCTCGCCCCAAGGGGCCGTCCGTGGTTCGTGAATGGAATAAGCTGGAGTTCATGGAGCCCGGCCGGAATGGATTCATCGCCGCCATCAAGGCATGGCCTGGCTTCCGCGTCTTCGCTTTCCCCGATTTCCGCCTGATCTGGATCGGGGCGTTTCTCTCCTTCACCGGCTCCCAGGTGCAGATGGTCGCCCAGGGTGCCTACGTGTACGAAATCACCGGGAGCAAGAGCGCTCTGGCTTTCGTGACGTTCTGTTCCATGATTCCCGTGACGATCTTCGGACCGATTCTCGGCGCGATGGTGGATATCTGGGATCGACGCAAGATCATGATTGGCACGTCGATTCTTCTCAGTGCGGTTACGGGAGCGAACGCGATTGCCGCAAGCATGGGTGTTCTCAGCTACGCCCAGCTGATTGCCGTCGCCCTCATCGGGGGATTTGTCCAGACCGTTGAGCCTCCTAGCCGTCAAACGATTGTCAGGGAAGTCGTTGGGGACAAGGAGCTCGCCTCTGCCATCCCTCTCCAAGCGATGACGTTTAATCTTGCCAGGGTCATCGGCCCGGCTATCGGTGGCATTCTGGCGGCCGCCGTGGGCTACGCCATCTGCTTCTGGGTGAATACGGTTAGCTTCCTCGCCGTGGGCGTGTCGGCTTCGATGATCAAAACCAAACTGGCTCCGCCTCAAAAGCGCGTCCAGCCGATCAAAGATCTCATCGCCGAGGGGATTCGTTACACCTTCCGCAATCCAAACCTCCGACTCCTTTTCTTCATGGAGGCGGCGATCTCCACCTTCGGCACCTCCTATCTCTTTCAGATGCCCGCGATCACCAAAGATCTCTTCGGGCTCGACAAGGCGGGTCTCGGGCTGTTCCACTCGGCGGTCGGTGTGGGGGCGTTCCTGGGGCTGATCACGATCACCAGCCTCTCTGTTCGGCCGATCAAGACCAAGATCGTTCGGTATGCGATGGGCACGTTTGTGCTGGCGATGATTCTTCTCAGCATCGCTCCCAGTCCGATCCTTGCGCTGCCGTGCGTCGCCCTTCTCGGCGCCTGCACGATCATGCAGTTCAACACGACAAACACTCTCTTCCAGATGCTGTCCCCGGAGGCACTGCGTGGACGTGTCATCAGTATGCACATGTGGGCGATCGCTGGACTGGCTCCGATCGGAACCCTTGTGATGGGATGGGTGGCGGATGGATTCGGCCTTCGTACGATGCTCATGTGCGGCGCAGCGGGTGTGGGAGCCTGTTTCCTTTTCGCCCTCTCGCGCCGGCAAGATCTCGCCGAACCTCCCATTGCGTAGCCATTTTCCCGGCGTCTCCGAATAGATCACTCATATCGGTGCATCTTCACAAAACAAAGAAGATTCTTGAGGCGGAACCAGGCTCAGGGCCTCTGAAACTGGTCGGGCTAAACTGACCTCATCCGAGAAAAGCCTCCGTCTTTGCCAAAGATGCCAGAGCGGTTCGGCCTTCCCAGAAGGAACAAACCATGAGTCTCAAACGCGTCTATCTGTTCCGTGAAGGCAACGCCACCATGCGCGATCTGCTGGGTGGCAAGGGTGCAAACCTCTGCGAAATGACCAACATTGGTCTCCCCGTGCCTCCCGGATTCACGATTACTACCGAAGTCTGTACAGAGTATTACGAACAAGGGAAGAAATTGCCCGAAGGCCTGATGGACGAAATCAAGGTCGCCGTGGCTGATGTCGAAAAGGACATGAACCGAACCCTCGGTGGTTCGAGCCGACCCCTCCTCGTCTCCGTTCGATCCGGTTCCAAGTTCTCCATGCCGGGCATGATGGACACGGTTCTCAACCTCGGTCTGAACGATGTGACGATCAAGGCCATGATCGACGAGACCGGCAACGAGCGATTCGT
Organism: Armatimonadota bacterium; assembly: GCA_020161505.1. Lineage (GTDB taxonomy): Bacteria > Armatimonadota > Fimbriimonadia > Fimbriimonadales > Fimbriimonadaceae > UphvI-Ar2. The sequence continues at coordinate 157,236 of JAIUNY010000005.1, forward strand.
TTACGATAGCTACCGCCGCCTCATCATGATGCTCAGCGATGTCGCCTTCGGCATCAGCAAGCACCACTTCGACAACGAGATTTTCGCTGAATACAAGAAGCAAGTCGGCGCCAAGAACGACCTCGATCTCACCGCCGAAGACCTCAAGAAGGTTTGCGACCTCTTCCTCGACTACGTGAAGAAGGAAGCCGGCCGCGAGTTCCCGCAAGATCCGTGGGAGCAGCTGGCTCTCTCGATCGACGCGGTGTTCAAGAGCTGGAACAACGACCGTGCGATCGTCTATCGCCGCACCGAGAAGATCCCCGACGAAATCGGCACCGCCGTCAACATTCAGTCGATGGTCTACGGCAACGCAGGCGATGACTGCGGAACCGGCGTTGCGTTCACCCGCGACCCGAGCAACGGCGACCGCCACCTGTTCGGCGAGTACCTGATGAACGCCCAAGGCGAAGACGTCGTCGCTGGCGTCCGCACCCCGGTGCCCATCAGCGAGCTGGAAAAGCAAAACCCCGAGGTCTACAAGGAATTTGTGGCTCACTGCGACAAGCTCGAGCACCACTACAAGGACATGCAAGACCTGGAGTTCACGATTGAGCACGGTCGCCTGTTCATGCTCCAATGCCGCAATGGCAAGCGCACCGGCCCGGCTGCGGTTAAGATCGCGGTCGAGATGGTTCACGAAGGCCTGATCACGAAGGAAGAAGCGGTGCAACGCGTCACCGGTTCCCAAGTCGACCAGCTCCTTCACCCGCGCATCGATCCGGATAGCCTGGGCAGCGTCCATGCCCTCGCCAAGGGTCTGCCCGCTTCGCCGGGTGCCGCTGTCGGAATCGTCGTCTTCGATGCCGATACCGCCGCCGAACTCGGTAAGGGTGGTCAAGGCAAGAGCGTGATCTTGGTTCGCGAAGAAACGAACCCGGATGACGTCCACGGCATGCTCGCCGCACAAGGCGTTCTCACCGCTCGCGGTGGAAAGACCAGCCACGCCGCCGTTGTCGCCCGCGGATTCGGAATTCCGTGCGTCGCTGGTGCCGAGGCTCTGGAAGTCAACGTGAAGGTCAAGACCCTCACCGTCGGCGATGTGGTTCTGCGCGAAGGCGATATCCTGACGATGGACGGCTCCAGCGGAGCGGTCTACAAGGGCGAGCTCAAGCTCATTGCCCCCGAGGTCAGCGGATCGTTCGGCGAACTGATGGAGTGGGCCGACAGCCTGCGCACCCTCAAGGTTCGCACCAACGCCGATAACCCGGCCGACGCTCAGCAAGCGATCGAATTCGGTGCCGAAGGCATCGGACTCTGCCGAACCGAGCACATGTTCTTCGAGCGCGATCGACTCCCGCTCGTCCAGCAACTCATCCTCACCAAGGATGAAGCCGTGCGCCAAGACATGCTCAAGAAGCTGGAAGTTGTGCAACAAGCCGACTTCGAAGGCATCTTCGAAGCCATGCAAGGCAAGCCGGTTACGATTCGCCTGATCGACCCGCCGCTCCACGAGTTCCTCCCGAGCCACGAAGAGCTGGTGCGCGAAGTCACCGAACTCCATGTTCGAAGCGAAACCAATCCGAGTCTGAAGGCAAAGCTGGAAGAGAAGGAAGCCCTCCTCACCGCCGTTGAAGGCATGAAGGAAGCCAACCCGATGATGGGTATGCGCGGCGTTCGCCTCTCGATCATCCTTCCTGGATTGGTCGTGATGCAAACCCGAGCCATCCTCGGTGCCGCCGCCAAGCTCATCAAGGCAGGCAAGGAAGTCTATCCGGAGATCATGATCCCGCTGGTCAGCCACGTGAACGAGCTTCGTGTGGTGCAAGGTCTGCTGGAAAATGAAGCCAAGACGGTCATCCAAGAACAAGGCGTGGATATCCCCTACATGTTCGGAACGATGATCGAAATCCCGCGCGCCGCTCTCACGGCAGGCGAGATTGCTGAGTACGCTCAGTTCTTCAGCTTCGGCACCAACGACCTCACCCAGATGACCTTCGGCTACAGCCGAGACGATGCAGAAGGCAAGTTCCTGCAGCGCTACGTCGAGCAAAAGATCCTCCCGACGAACCCGTTCGAATCGGTGGACACCACGGGCGTTGGCCGCCTGATGAAGCTCGCAGTCGATGAAGGTCGCGGAGTGCGCGACAATCTGAAGTGCGGCATCTGCGGTGAGCACGGTGGCGACCCTGAGTCGATCTACTTCTGCCACGAAATCGGTCTCGATTACGTGAGCTGCTCCCCGTTCCGCGTGCCCATCGCTCGCCTCGCAGCCGCTCAAGCAGCGGTTCGCGGCAAGACAAAGGTCGCTCTGGACAAGTAAGCCCCGCCTTCGGGTGGGAGATTCAGTTGTGCCCCGGAAGTTCGCTTCCGGGGCACCGTCGTTTCGTCGGGGCAAAAAAGTTCGCGCACACCCAGAAAAATTGCCAGTTCTGACGGAAAAACGTGAGTGAAGTCACGAAAAACATAAGAAGTTTGTTAAAATCCTCCCATCACTCTGCTGGTTTTCCGTGGCAATGTGGCTACTGCCGGGAGTTGTGAGGTGTTTCGGATGAGGACTAAATCTCTCTTACTCGTCATGGCTGTGGCTGCTGTCTCCGCGTCTCAAGCCCAAGTTCTTTATTCCACTGGCTTCGAAGCCCCGACCTACACGGCTGGTACCGGAGTCAACACGATTGACGGATGGGCCAACGGCTCCGGAGCCGGTTCCCCGAACGTTGTCAGCACCGATGTTGCGGCAGGCGGAACCCAGTCACTGAGGATCGCCCAAACCTCGCTGACCAACTTCACCTCGGTTCGCCGAGCCCTGCCTACCCTCGGCGCGACGGTTGCGACGCCTGCCGTGATCAGCGTTCAGGTGTACGTGGCGAGCTCCACTGCTGCCGACCGCCTCTCCGGCATGTACCTCGGCAGCACGGCGACGTCTACTCTTGGCGGCACGACCGCTGGCATGACCCTGGGTGGCGACGGAAAGGTGCGCATGGGATCCACTTGGCTCAGTACGTACGATGTTGCCTTCGATGCGCAAGCTGCGGCAGGTACCTTCGCTGATCGCTGGATCACGTTCAGCATGAGCTTCAATGGTGCCCAAGTCACGGCGAGCATGTCCGGGTTCTCCGATAACGCGGTCTACAGCAAGACGTTCGCTCCTGGTGGCGCAATTGCGAATCTAAACCTCGGTTCTGACTACGCCGGAAACACTGGTGCAACGGGTACGACGTACTTTGATAACCTCAAGGTCGAATCCGTTCCCGAACCGGCAACCATGACCCTTCTCGCTCTCGGCGCGCTTGCTGCTCGCCGCCGCAAGAAGGCCTGAGCCTTACGTTTACTTCCTCTACAACAAAACGATCCCGAGTCGCATCACGCGACCGGGATCGTTTGTTTTCCTGGAGACGGAGGAAATCTCTTAGGCTGATTTCAAGCGACGACGCCGAGCGAAAGCGGCCAGCGCCAGCACCGACAAAGTAGCAGGCTCCGGAACCGGATTGGCGGTGAAGTTCACGGTGAAGTTGTCAAACAGCATCGTCACGGACTGCGCATCCAGAGAGGACGACTCGGCCCAAGTCAAGAAACCAAACCTCAAACTCGATCCGGCCAGATCAAAGTCGGGATTCACGCCGCTGTTTCGGTACGTGCTCGTCTGGAAGTTGATCTGCTCAAAGTCTTCCTCGATAAGACTATCGGTGAAGATGCCGGTCCAGCCGTTACCCGTCCAGGGAATCGTATCGGACGCGAAGAGGGTTCCGTTTTGCTCGACGACAAAGGCAAGCCGACCGATCTGAATAGTGGACGACGTGAGGACCTGAGCATCAATCCCAAATTCCACGGAAAGGAATCCTGTGGGTGGGGTGGTCGTGAGTGATTGCGTCGCAATGTGCGATGCCCCGACTCGACTTGTCCCGCCCGAACCGGCGACGTTGTGCACCACGGCACGGGCATTGCCCGGATTTCCCGAGGAGCTACCGGAGGTACTCGTCGTGCCACCCGCACCCGCTTGGTATTCCGTCTTGGCGTAAAACAAGTTGAACATGTTGCCGTCGGTGAAGGTAAACATCGAGGCAACCGAGGGGACAAAGAGAGACGACAGGATCGTGGCCCCAAGAACGGAACGCCGAATCCTCCCCATTGACAGATTTGTCGTGTGATTCATATCAAACCTCCCAGCAATCTGGGATGCCTTCTATGATTCACTCCTCGTGCAGGAACGAATGGTGATTCGAATCACAAAAGAGATTTTCCGAGGCCTTCGGGAAGCCAAAGTCAAGCAGGTTCGATGACGCCGCAAAAAAGAAACTGACGGGGCAAGCTAGCGAGCCAACTCGCGCAATTCTTGGAGACTTATCTCGCGACATGGCGTTGCGGGCTCGCAAATTGCCACCGTCGGTAACTGGATCAGACCAATCTGCTTGCCGATAACTTCGTCCAACTGTGTTTTGCGGAGAGCCTCAGTGACCTCCTCGCGGGAGAGGATGATTTCATCCGAACCCAGCACCATCTTCGGCGAGCTGAGTGCGGCATGCCACTGTACGGTGTATCGACGGGAAACCATCTCTTTTAGTCGCGCGGCCGAGCTCCACTCTTGCCGATCACCGGTCTTCACGGGGGAGAATCGATAGACAAACTCTGCCTTCAGTTGTGTCGCAAGACGGCTAGCTTCGGGCAGCTCGCGCCTGCAGGCCGGGCACATCGGGCTACCAAAAGCAACGATGACAAGTTGATTCGAGGAGCGTCCTTCGACCAGTTCTCGCCGATCAACACTACCCAGTGACGTGGCGGTTGGTCGGGAGACCAGATTTCTCTCTTTGGGCAACAGGAGGGTAAGGGTGAGAGGGAGGCAGAGTCCGACAAGAGCAATCATCGGAGATACAATAGAAGGCGCGGAGAACTGTTTTCGCCAACTGACAATCGAGCCGAGAACAAAGAGGGCAGCGGCAATCAGGCACGTTGAGCAGATAACACCCGAGGTGATCAACCTGGCCTGCAGGCCTACAGCGATCAGAGCCGTCATTCCACCCAGCCACTGCGCGATCCTGGCAGTTTGCTGGAGCGACGCCAAGATCACCAGCCCAAACCCTGCGGTGACTCCCAGGAGTGCCGGCGATAGGTACCAAGGGATGAGTCTGGAGAATTGTTCAGCGACCGCGCATCCGTCACCAATCAGGCACGGGGCGGTTCCTCCGAGCATTTGATTTGTCAGAGGGATCAGGAGCACGCCAGCGGCCAGTGCAAACGAAAACCGTCCTGCGTCGTACCAGGTGAAGTCGAGATCACTTGCCACGGCGTTTCCGAATCAAAATGACGATTACGAAAGCGACGATTCCCACCAGCAACGTGACTGCCGCTACGAGAGGGAAGACACTCTGTTCCTTCTCGGCTACTTGAGAATGCATGGCCTCTTGCGCCTCGTAGGTTTGCCAGAGAGTTGTCGAGTCTTTGTCAATCCCTCCTCCATAGGAAACGTTGTCTTTGCGGAGTTCCACTTTAACGTCCTCGGGGAGCAGGGCTCGGAAGTTCGACTCTTCCTGCGAGGCTTTCTTGTCGAGCAATTCAAAGGAAACGTGGGCAACAGGCTTGGATTCAAGTCTGTATTCCCGGTACTCAATCCCCTTTGGAAATCCTTCGCTGTCCTTCTCCGCAAACCTCCACTCTCGCCGCGATCCCGTCTTGCCCTGGTAGGTCAGACTGTAGTCGTAGCCACTCTGGCGTTCCGCGACGAGGGCAGGCATCCCTCCGTTGCCGAGGTCTACGATCCACGATTGGCAATCGGCCTCACCTGGCTCACACCCTTTCTGGCCAGCAAAAGCGTTTGTATCGCCGCTCCGCGTGAATTGCTCCGTGAGATTTGACGGCAGAATAAACCCGTAGAAAGGCGGGAGAGGATTGCTCTCAAGCGGCGTAAAGACAACCTTGTTCTCTGCTGGCTTGAAAAGAAACTGCGTGTTCTTGTCGCGGGCGCTGACGAACAGCGTCTTCTCTCCAGAGACTGCCCTGACGACAGAATCTCCACTCTTAAAGATCACGACCTCGACCTTCAAGTCAGATCCAAGGCCCGCAGGCAGGCTCTTCCACAAAGAGCCTGCCTCGGAGTCCTCCGTTCCGTATCGCCAAGTGCCTTGATAACGAACAGTCGTAACGCTTTGCATGTTCAAGTCCCTGTGCAATAGTCACAGGGTTTCGTGAGATTCGACTGGCCGTACCTGGCCCCGACAATGGCTATCGGGGTGTCATCCACGCAACTAAAGTAAACCGGTATATCAGCCCAGGTGAATCGCATGAATGTTTCACCCTTTTTTCGCTCGGCTGTCGTCACGATTGACTTCACCTCACAGGAGTATGCGCTGGTTCCCGGAGTCTTGCAACCACCTGGAGTATAGCTGTAGTTTGCGACGATATATCCTCCCTGCAAGTCCGGAGCTGGCACACACGAGCCGTGAACGATTTTGTACGAAAACGGATCGGGACAGGGGATGCCGGCAATTGCGGCGATGCTGAGACCAACAACGCAGACCCCAGAAAAAACCCGCATGTGCATTAAGGATTTCCTCCGGTTCCACTGGGGCAAGGGTAGATATCTGGATTGTCGCCGCTCTCGATGGCCCGGGCGACGCCGACAAGACTCGTGACGAACAGTACCGCCAGTAGGACTGACAGGAAACGGGAGCGCGTTTGCTTCTCCATAAATACATTATCTCTGTTTTTGCATGAATACGATTCACGAAATTCCGGGGTTTGTGCCATGTTCCACGGAAAAAAGGGGCTCCCCGGAGGGTGCCCCTAGATCCATTTCAGACTGGCCGAACTAAATCGCCGACGGTTCCCACGCCACGAGCGAAAGCTCGGCCGGGACGTTGACGTCCTCGCGGTGCGGAACCACGCGGACGATGTATCCCTTGTGCCCCGCATAGTCGCATCGCGCTTTGCCTTCGAACACGTGGATCGGGCCTTGCGTGCCGACATGGTGCAGATCGTGGAGGTCGAGGTTGACCAGCTCACGATTGCTCGTCACCTGACCCACCAGCACCTGAACGCGCACGTCCTCGGGAGAAAGGCCACCCAACTCGACTTCGGCATGAACCTCGAACTCCGTCCCAAGGCTCGCCGCTGGGCCAGCGGAGTCATGGACATGCGTCACCCGAACCTTGCCCCACTCGCTCTCGACCTTATCGCGCCAGATGAGCGCGCTCTTGGCTGCCGTCAGATTCTCCGCCCCCATGCGATTGAACGAGCGCGATGCAGGAACATAGAACCGACTCGCATACTCGCGCACCATGCGCAGCGTGCTGTAGGTCGGAGCCAGATCCGCCATGCTGTGGCGCATCATCTCAATCCATCTCGAGGGAAGTCCGTTCTCGGCTCGGTAGTAGAACGTCGGAGCGATTTCGTGCTCAATCAGATCAAGCAGAGCCTTCGAGTCGAGCCAATCTTGGTGGCCTTCGTCCCCGTGCTCCTTGCCGTCGCCGATTGCCCAGCCAGCGCCTTTCTTGTAGCCTTCCGCCCACCATCCATCGAGGATCGAGCAGTTGAGACCACCGTTTGGCACGACTTTCATGCCGCTGGTGCCGCTTGCTTCCATCGGCCGACGCGGGTTGTTCAACCACACGTCCACGCCTCGCACCAGGTGACGAGCCACGTTCATGTCGTAGTCTTCCAAAAAGACCATGCGATTCCGCGCACCCTCATTGCGGATGAAGTGGACGATGTCCTGAATCAGGCGCTTGCCACCGTCATCTCGGGGGTGCGATTTGCCAGCAAAGACAAATTGAACCGGCCGCTCCGAGTGGTTCATCAGATACTTAAGTCGCTCCTTGTCGCGGAACAGCAGGGTCGCGCGCTTGTAGGTCGCAAACCGCCGCGCAAATCCAATCGTGAGAATCCGCGGATCCAGCACCGAATTGACCTGCTGCACATCCATCGGCGACGCGTTATTCATCGCCATCCGCTTGCGCAGATACCGTCGGCAGAACCGGACAAAGTCGCCGCGCTCATTCTCGCGAAGTTCCCAGAGATCCTCATCGCTGATCTCCGAAACGCGCTCCCACGTGCTGCGCGCGCTGGAATCATCGCGCCAATCCGCGCCGAATGTGCGATCAAACAGATCGATCATCCGGTGACTCATAAAGGTCGGTGTGTGGATCCCGTTCGTGACCGCTTCAATCGGCACTTCCACGAGCGGATAGTTCGGCCAGCGGTCATGGAACATCTCCCGCGTGACTTCTGCGTGGAGCTTGCTCACGCCGTTCACATAGTTCGAGTTCTCCATGGCAAGAACCGCCATGTTGAAATTCTCCTCTGGGTTGTCCTTCTGAATGCGGCCCAGCCTCAGGAATTGCTCAAATGGCAACCCGAGATCACTGACTGCCTTGCTGACGTACTTCTCCAGCAGAGGCCGATGGAAGATATCGAATCCGGCCGGAACCGGGGTGTGGGTGGTGAAGACATTGCCCGCAACCACGCACTGACGAGCCGTGCGGAAATCGCATCCGTGCTCGTTCATGAACTGCCGCAATCGCTCCAGCGAGAGGAACGCGGCATGGCCCTCGTTCATGTGGCAAACCGATGGCTTCAGCCCCATCTCAACAAGGGCGCGGAATCCGCCGATGCCGAGAATGCTTTCTTGCCGAATGCGCATCTCCTCATCGCCGCCGTAGAGCGTATCCGTGATCGTCTGGTCGCGCGGTGAGTTCTCCAGGATGTTCGAGTCGAGCAGGTAGAGCGGCACGCGTCCCACCTGAGCTTTCCAGATTTGGCACGTCACGGTGCGATCCGGGAATTCAACCTTCACGCGAATCGGTGCGCCTTCGTCGTTCCGCACCAGTTTGAGCGGGAGGCGGTAGAAGTCGTACTGCGGATACTGCTCGGTCTGCCAGCCTTCGGAGTTCAGGAACTGCCGGAAGTAGCCCCGGGCGTAAAGCAATCCGATGCCGACGAGCGGGATTCCCAGATCGCTCGCCGCCTTGAGGTGGTCACCGGCGAGAACCCCGAGACCGCCGGAATAGATCGGCAAACACTCGTGGATCCCGAATTCTGCGCAGAAGTAAGCAATCTTGGTTTCTGCTCGTTCGCCGGGATACTTGGTGTCGAACCAGTTGGACCCCGCCATGTATTCGTCGAGATCTTTCTTCGCCAGGCTGAGTCGCGCCAGGTAGACATCGTCGTCCATGAGGGCCTGGATTCGCTCGGCGGAGAGTTGGTTAATCAGTTCGATCGGGTTGTGCTCAAGTTGCGACCACAGTTCTCGGTCGGTATCGCGGAAAAGCTCTTGGGCTTCGTGATTCCACGTCCAGCGAAGGTTATAAGCCAGATCCTTGAGATGGGCGAGGGCATCGGGAAGCTCCCGAATGACCTCAAATGAATGCGCGTACTTCAAACTCCTCATGAGACAATAAGGATTATTGACCGAAATCCCCGTGGATTTACCGGGGAGCGCCAGTTCAGCGAACTTTCTGGGCTTTTGTCGAGAATCCGGTCGCGGGGAGGGAAGTGGTGAACATGAGCTCAGTGCCACTGAAAAGGGACGCAGATCGCTGGTTTTTCTCCGGGTCAAGCTCACTGATTTGGAGTTCAAACTCCCGATACGGGAGGCGAATCGCGGGCCAATCATCGGGAATCTTAGGATCAAAACTCACCCAGCCTCCGGTTCGGGTTTCTGCGCGGAGCTTGCGCGTCTTGGGCTCCTCAAAACTCACCTCGAAACCCAGGAATCCATAGAAAAACGCATTCAGAACCCCCGCCGCGCCCGTGACAAAGTAGCTTGCTGTGCTGTTCGGCTTTTCACGGAACTCCGTGCGCACGTCACTGCTGTAGGGTCGCCAAGATTTCTCGAACTCCTCCCAAGCGAGGTCAACTCGCCCCTGACGCGCGGCAATCAGCGAGTGGAGCGAGTGCGACATGGCCGGGCCGAACTCGCTCGTTTTGCCTCGATAGAACTCCAGCATCTTGTTGCTCTCGGGGGTCACCGAAGGGTGTCGCGCGGGCCAGATTGCGAGCAGAGCGGCCGCTTGCTGGTACTCCGTGTACGTGTCTTCGTCGAAGGTCGCGAAGGTTCCGGCATCGGCTCTGCGGGGAAGCTTCATCTTGCCGAGCGGCCATTTCTCCGGGCCAAGCGAATGGCGGAGAATCACATCCGCCGCTGCGTTCGTGTAGAGGTCGTTGCTCGCGGTGTGCCACTCGCTCGGACTGAGCGTGTTGAGAATGCCGTAGGTTCCGTCGGGATTCTTGGCGAGACGGTGGAGGTAAAACGCCGCGCACCCCGCCAGGAGTTCTCTGCGCTCGCCGGGCGATCCGATCCCATGCAGCTCGGCCTGAATCGCCATCAGCCCAACCGCCGCCGTCACGTGATGCTGATGCAGCGTGTCGCTCGGTGACCCCTCGGAGCCATCGAGCTTGCTCTCCCAGGGGAACATCGCCGGAACCACGCCGGGCAGGAGTTTGGTCAGTTCCGGAAGCGGCGTGTGTTTGGTGTTGTTGGCGGTGGGGTAGCCCGCCTCCCGCCACTTGGCGAAGTTCTTCCGCGCCGCCGCGACTCGGTCGAAACGGTAATCGAAGATTTTTTTCGCAAGCTCCTCATCGAATATCGCGACGGCGGGGAACATCCACACATCAGCATCCCAAAAGACGTGATTCTGGAAACGTATGTCTGTTCCCGCGAACGGGGAGGGAGTTTCGGAGAGGGACAGCAGCCGCTGAACCTGGCGGATGAGCCCTCGGATCGGCACGTTGGTCGGATCTGTGGGCCACACGTGTTGAGCCCCGAACTCAGCGATCGGGCGCCAATTCTGATGTGGAGCAAGGAGCATGATGACGAGAGGCTCCTCGCCCTGAGCCTCGAAGGTCACTTCTTGCCCGGGTGCAAGCTGCGTCTGTGGCGCAGAGCCCTGACCAACCGCGCAGATGAGAAAATTCAGCTCCGGTGCGGTAATCCTGTACTTTCCGGGAGGAGGCGAGGGAATCTGAAGACTGATCATGAACCCAGCATCCACGGCCGACTCGTTGAGGATAAACTCAATCTCGCCTGGATAAGTCCGTCCGGCCTTCGACAGAGAGAGAGCCCAGTGATTTCGAGTGGGGTCGATCAGCGGTCTGCCGTTCGGCAAGACAACTCGTGGATATTGAACGGCGGAATGGACTTCCCGAACACCCTCCTCGGTTTCCAAAACCATCCCGATCGGGGCGGCGGGGTTCCGGCCGTCGATTTTCAGAGTTTCGTTCCCGCCACGGACGACGAGAGACAGGGGTGGCTCACTCTTCGCCGTATCAGAACGCGGCGATGCGCTCGACCCGAACCGGGAGCATCCGCTCAGGGTGATGACGCTCAGCATGCCGACGAGCGCCATCCATCTCGACCAATCGAGAAGCCCCTTCATGTTTTCTACGATGCCCCTGGCACCTCGCCCGTGCCCGGATACCGACGCAACACCTCGTAACGCGCCGAATCCCCCGAGAGATCGCTCGCCAGGTGCAAAAACTCACGCGGAGTCCAAACTTCAGATCGCAAGCTCGGCATCCCCGCCAGACCCTTCTTGACCACCTTAGCCGATGCCGGAACCTCCTTCTTCAGCCGCGCAAAGGTGATGTGGGGCACAAACGGACGCGTTTCCTTATGCGCGGCCAGCTGAAACACTCGATCTTGCAACCGCCGCTGAAACCTCACCAACTCGCCTGATTCGTCCACGATGTTCACCGCCAGAACGCGCGGCACATCCGGTTTCGGAAGCGGAACCCACCCCTGAATCCGCAGAGCCAACTGGGGAAACTCCAGTCCCGCCGCAAGATCTCCCAGCTTCGTCGTCGTCTCTTCATCGTTCTCACCCAAGAACGCCAGCGTCAGGTGCAGCTGCTCAATCCCAATCGGCCGATAAACCCCCTCGAACTGCGCGAGATGCTTCTGCGCGGTTTCGACGACCTTGAGGGCATCGGGGGAGAGTTCGAGGGCAAAAAAAGATCGGATCATCAGGACAAACCGCGTGAAGTGTATCCCCTTCGCTAACAATCGACCACGGCACCTCGAAAGTAGAATCGCACTATGAATGGAACGATGGTGAACTTTGAGAGCAACGGCACGAGCTACCAGGGATATCTCGCGCTACCCAAGTCTGGCTCAGGCCCGGCGGTGATCGTGATCCAGGAGTGGTGGGGGCTGGTGGGCCACATCAAAGATGTCGTCGATCGCTATGCCGCCGAAGGATTCGTGGCCTTCGCGCCGGATTTCTACCACGGAAAAGCCACCGACGAACCTGACGAAGCGGGCTCCCTGATGATGGCCCTGAACATCGCCGACGCCGAGCAGGTGATTCGCGGCGCGGTGTCCATGCTGGTCGCCCACGAATCGGGCCCGAGCGATAAAGTCGGCGTCGTCGGGTTCTGCATGGGCGGGCAGCTCAGCATGTTCGCGGCTTGCCTGGATCAACGCATTGGCGCGAGCATCAACTACTACGGTATCCACCCCCACGTGCAACCCGACTTCGCCGCCTGCAAAGCTCCGATCATGGGTTTCTTTGCCGAGCACGACGACTACGCCAGTGCCTCCGCCGTGGCCGCTCTGGAGTCGCAACTCAAGGCTGCTGGAGTCTCCTACAGCTTCACGACCTACCCAGGAACCCACCACGCCTTCTTCAACTCCGACCGACCCGAGGTTTATGACCACGAGGCGGCGGAGGACACATACCGGAAAGCGGTGGTCTTCTTCCGCGAGCACTTGGAGCAGGCGTGAGCCACGTCGAGATCGATCTCAAGAGCGCAGGCGCGGCCCGCGCCTACGACCTGATGTCGAACCTCATCGTGCCTCGACCAATCGCGTTTGTGAGTACGATCAGCGCGTCCGGTCATGCCAATCTGGCCCCGTTCAGCTACTTTATGATCGGCGGCCCCAATCCGCCCAGCCTCGCGTTCTGCCCGACCCTGGGTGGCGGCGGAACTCCCAAAGACACTCTGCGCAACCTTGAAGAAACGGGCGAGTTCGTCGTCAATCTCGTCACCCGAAGCATGGCCGACGGGATGAACCAAACGAGCGCTCCCTACCCTCACGACTTCGATGAGTGGGAAGTCAGCGGGTTCACCCAGGTTTCAAGCTCTCATGTGCGCCCCGCCCGAGTCGCCGAGAGTCCTCTGAGCTGCGAGTGCCGCGTCTTCCAGATCGTCTCTCACGGCGAAGGCGCGGGGGCCTCGCGCTATGTCATCGGGGAGATTCTCGCCATGCACGTGGCAGAGAATCTTCTCAGCGGGGAAGAGATTGGACGCATCGAGCCGATCGCACGCCTCGGCGGGCCTGATTACATTGACCTCGCTGACGGATCCCGATTCGCCCTCCAGCGGCCGAAGGCGTAAAGCAATTCGGGCTCCCGCAAGCAGCGGGAGCCCGAATGAACCTGTCAGAAAGAGATCAGCTCTTGCGTCGGCGAGCCGCGAGCCCTGCCGCAGCCAAGCCCAGAATCGCCATCGTCGCCGGCTCCGGCACGGGCTCCTGGCTGAACTCGATGTTGTCGAGCGCGTGCCACCAGCCTTGCGAGACCTCGATCGTCAGGGAGGTATCGACAACCGTGCTGATCAAGGAGTAGTCGATTGTCAGGTGACCACTTTGAGGCAGCAAACCGCTGAAGCTCGTGAGCTCCTGGTTGGCGGAGTTCAGAATTCGGATCGTGGAAGACGGCTGACCACCAGGCCACGCGGCGGCATCCAGGCGGCGAAGTCGAACCAGCCAGCCCGCATCAGCTGTGAACTTGATGCGGTAAATGTTCTCGCCTACGCTCGATCCGCTTCCCCAGATCACGTTCGAAAGATCCCCGTAGCCCGTGCCGTAACCTTGCGGATTGCTGCTGGTGCCTGAGTAATCCACGACCACATTGGCGGTCGCCCCGGAAGCCAGGCCGTAGTTGAATCCATCTTGGGTCGTCGCGGTGACTCTGTCCCCGTAGCCTTCCCCGGAAGGAGCGGTGAAGCTGGTGATTGAGCCGCCACTGGACGTCTCGAAAATCAAAACAGTAGCCTGGGCGGACGTTACCGCAGCGAACGCAAAAGCGATGAGGGATACTCTCTTCATAAAAATTCCTCTACCAAAAAGATAGTTGAAAAGCCATTTTAACAGAAAATTTACGGGGACGGGGGATGGCGGCGCGCATTTGCGAGATTCCAGGTAATTCCACTTGCCGAGTGGGGAAAAACCGGGAGAAAAGCGCGGCCTCCGGAGGCCCTTTTGCGTCCTGAACACAGGGTTTCCGACGCCCGTTCCACGTATCATGGAGCGGTTCGTCGCGCCCGACGATCCTCCTTCCCGCCGAGCCGACCAAGACATGTGTTCCCGCCCCTTTGTCCACCTGCACAACCACACCGAGTACTCGCTTCTCGATGGGGCCACCAGGATCAAGGACATGGTGAAACGGGCCAAAGAACACGATATGCCCGCCATGGCCATCACCGATCACGGGGTGATGTTTGGCTGCATGGAGTTCTACTTCGAGTGCAAAAAGCAGGGCGTCAAGCCGATCATCGGCATGGAAGCCTATGTCGCCCCGAACGGCATGCAGAACAAGCAGCGAGGGGAGGACAAAGACTCCTTCCACTTGCTTTTGCTCGCCAAAAACATGGACGGGTACAAGAACCTCTGCAAGCTCCACACAGCGGCGGCGCTGCAAGGCTTCTACTACCGCCCGCGCATCGACCACGAGATCCTGCGCGAGCACGCCAAGGGTCTGATCTCCAGCACGACCTGCCTGGGGAGCGAAGTCAATCAAGCCCTGCTGGAGGGCAACTACGACCGCGCGCAGTACATCGCCGGGATGTACAAGGAGATGTTCGACCCCGACTCCTTCTTCGTCGAACTCCAGGATCACGGATTGCCTGAGCAAAAGCTCTGCAACGAAGGGCTCGTCAAAATCGCCAAGGAGCTCAAGCTCCCGCTTGTCTGCACCAACGACGCCCACTATCTCTGCAAAAGCGACGCCGAACCCCACGATGTCCTGCTCTGCATCGGCACAGGCAGCCAGATGTCCGACGAGAAGCGGTTCAAGTTCACGGGCGAGGAGTTCTACGTCAAGACTCCCGAGGAGATGGCAAGCCTCTTTCCGCAGCATCCCGAGGCGATGGAAAACAGCCTCATGTTCGCGGATATGGTCGATCTGCAACTCGGATCAAGCCGCGCGATCATGCCGAATCCGGAGCTCGAAGAGGGCCACAACCCCACGAGCTATCTCCGCTACCTCGCCGAAAAGGGCCTGAAAGAGCGCGTTAAAAACCCGGACGATTCCTACTACGAGCGCCTGAACTACGAACTGGGTGTCATCGAAAAAACGGGCTACGACACCTACTTCCTCCTCGTCAAAGAGTTCGCCCAGTTCACTCGCAACCAGGGCATCATGTTCGGGGTGCGGGGGTCGGCGGCGGGGAGCCTGGTCAGCTACACCGTGGGCATCACCGATGTCGATCCGGTGAACTACGATCTCACGTTCGAGCGATTCCTCAACCCGGAACGCGTCTCGATGCCCGACGTGGACATGGACTTCGAGGATGCCCGGCGCGACGAAGTCATCAAATGGGTGACCGAGAAGTACGGCGAGGAGCGGGTCGCTCAGATCATCACTTTCGGAACGCTTGGCGCCAAAGCCGCGATCCGCGATGCTGCGCGAGTGATGGGCTTCATGCCGATCGAGGCCGACCGAGTCGCGAAAACCATCCCCACCGGACCAGGCTGGAGCATCGACAAGGCCTTCAAGGAAGTCGCCGAGTTCAAGCAGGTCGTCGAGTCAGATCCCCGGATCAAGAAGCTCGTCGATACCGCCCTCAAGATCGAGGGCTTGAGCCGTCACGCCGGCGTCCATGCTGCTGGCGTCGTGATCGCCGAAGAGCCGCTGAGCGAATATGTCCCTCTCTATCGCGGCAACGATGGCCAAGCCGTCACCGCCTACGAAATGGGGATTCTCGAAAAAATCGGGCTCCTCAAAATGGACTTTCTCGGTCTGAGCAACCTGACGGTGCTCGCCCGAACCATCGATCACATCCGCAAAACCCACGCCGATCTGCCGAAAGATCAGGTCATCAGCGACCACCCCGTCATCGACGGCGGCCACATGGCGATCCCGTTCGAGGATCAACCGACTTTCGACATGCTCAGCCGGGGCGAGACCGTCGGGGTGTTCCAGCTTGAATCGGGCGGCATGCGCCGCAATATCATCGAACTCAAACCGCAGAACGTGCGGGAACTCGCGGCCATGGTGGCGCTCTATCGGCCTGGCCCGATGGAGCACATTCCACAGTTCGTCAGCAATAAATTCGGGCGTACGCCGATCAAAGTGCTCGACGACAAGATGGAGCCGATCCTGGCGGAAACCTACGGGATCATCGTCTACCAAGACCAGGTTCTCAAGCTCGTCCAGGCCCTCGCCGGATTCAGTCTTGGAAAAGCCGACATCCTCCGCCGCGCGATGGGGAAGAAGGACAAGGACATCATGGATCAGATGCAGGGCGAATTCATCGCCGGGTGTCTGGAGAATGGCGTCGCTCAAGAGGTCGCCGACAAGGTCTGGGAGCTCCTCCTGCCCTTTGCCGGATACGCCTTCAACAAAGCCCACGCGGTCTGCTACGCGATCCTGGCCTACCAAACCGCGTACCTCAAGGCCAACTACCCCGTCGAATATCTCGCCGGTTTGCTCGGCGTCTTCCGGGAAAGGGAAGACAAGGTCACGACCTTCATTGAGGAATGTCGCCGAAACAAGATCGCGGTTTTGCCGCCGGATATCAACCTCTCCGGGCTCGACTTTACGATTGAAACCCAGACCGTGGGATCGGGCAAGAAGCAGCGCACGGTCAAGTCGATCCGGTTTGGCTTGGGAGCAATCAAGGGTGTTGGATCTGGCCTCGTGCGGGCGATTGTCGAGGAACGCGAGAACGAACCTTTCACCCACCTCTTCGAGTTCTGCGACCGTCTGCGCCCCCACGGACTCAACAAGGGTTCGCTGGAAGCCTTGATCCGCGCCGGAGCCCTGGAGTGCATCGACAAAAACCGGAACAAGCTCCTCCAAGCCTACGAGGGTGCGCTGATTTTCGCGGACAATGCAAATCGCCAGAGAATCGTCGGGCAGGATTCCCTGTTTGGCGAATCCGCCGAACTCGAACTCCAGCTGCCGACGCTTCCTGACGCCCCAATGCCCGACCGCTCCGACATCCTGAAAATGGAAAAGGAAACGATGGGAATCTACGTGAGCGACCACCCTCTGCGTGGGTACGAGTTCACCCTGCGCCAGGCCGCGACCCATACCTGCGCGGCGGTGCTCGAGCAAGAGGAGCCCATCCGTGTGAAGGTCGCGGGGGTTCTCAGCCAGGTCTCGATCCGTCCAAGCCAAAAAACCGGCAACCTCGTCGCTCGCCTCGCCATCGAGGACTTCACGGGGCAGGTGAGTTGCTTCGCCTTCGGCGACACCGTGACGAAGTATCAGAGCCTGCTTGAGAAAGACAAGGTCGTCATCATCGGGGGTCGCGTGAAGTTCGATGAGCGATCTCAGGCCACCGAGCGCACTCCCGAGCTGCAGATTTTTGACGTCGAGGAGATGGGCGCGCCGATGGAGGTCTCGGACGATGAGTCGGTCGAGGGCAGCGTGATGGTCCGCATCCGATCCGCGACGGAAGCCCAGCTCAAATGGCTCCGAGGCTGGATCGACAAGCACCCCGGCTACCACGAACTCGTGATCCATTTCCAGAAGGCGAAGAATGCCTCGCCCATGGTGATGCTCAAGCGGGTTCGCCCGAGCGAAGAGTTCCTTCGGCGAATCGAGCGAAGCCTCGCCGACTGCGATGTCGAAGTCATCACCCACGCTGGAGTCATGGCCGAAGAAGTCCAGGAGCCAGCCTGACCCAAGAGGTCGACAAGTCCCGGTCGCCGGGAGCAGAAGGGCGACGCGGTGCGATATGATCACCACAGGAGTTCAGATTTGACCCACACACCATCCCAATTCCGAACCGTTGCCGTGGCGATTCTCGCCCTTGCTGGTGCCACGATGGCCCTGGCCGCCGACGCCTTTGACCGCAACAACGCCAACATTTCGCTGCTCCAGCAGCGAGAAGTTCAGCAGGATATGGGCATCGGCGAAGACATGCGCGCGAAGCTGAACAAGCATGCTGACTGGTTCAATGGCGAAATGAAGAAGCTCCAGGACGCCTTCCAAGAAGAAGCACGGCAATCGGGCAAGCAACCCGCTCCCCCGGAAGCCAAGATCCAAAAGCTGCAGCAAGAATTTGCCAAGCGGGTCATGGGAGAGCTCAATGACAAGCAAATCGTCCGCCTTCGTGAGCTGACCATCCAATCGGTCGGATTCCCCGCCCTGATGAACGACGACGTCGCCAAAAAGGTGGGGATCACCGACAAGCAAAAGCAACGCCTCCGCTCCACGTTCGAGGCGATGATGAAGAAGCTGAACGCCGAGCAAGAAAAGGTGCTGAAACCGATCTACGATAAGTACAACTCCAAGAAGCCGGCGAACGAGGAAGAAGCCAAGAAGCTCCAAGAGGATGCTGCCAAGGAAGCCGAGGCCGCCAGCAAGAAGCTCGAGCCGACGATCAAGAAACTCCGCGACGACTGGATCATCACCGTGAAGAAAACCGTGAAAGCCATCCAGCTCAACCGCTTCGAAGCCTTGATGGGTAAGCCGTTCAAGAGCTAAGAGCCCAACTGAATTCCTAGGGCCGCAAGGGACTGATGTCTCTTGCGGCCTTTTCGCGCGTCTGGAAGGTATCTATGCACGCACTCTCCGCCCTCGTCTGCCTTGTCGCCCTGGCGAACCCCCAAGAGACAGGTCTCGGCCAGACCAAACTGGACCTCAAGGACTCCTACGGCTACACCAGCGCCCAAGTCGTGAAAATGGGATCCGAAAAGTGGTTCGCCCTGGTGTACAAAAAAGAAGGAGGCGAGACGACCCACTCGATGACCATGGCGGCGTGGACATTCGGAGTCGCCCAGACCGAAGAGCGCGACAAGCTGATCGCCAAGATGCCGAAAACGGATCGAGAGCGGATCCTGAACGTGCGTGAACTGATTTCCGGCGTGCGCACTCATTCCATCAATATCGGAAGCGATTTCTCGGGCGGGGGCACGATCTGGAATCTGAGCCACGCCTCGACCCTGAGCGAAGTGGATGATGTCATCGGCGTGTTGATGAACCCTCCCAAGCACACTCCTCGCGCCACCCAAGCTCTGGTTTGGGAGCGTCTGGCGGCACTGAAGGCGAAATTCAAACGCATTTCTCCCGAGATGATGGAGCGGAACTACGGCCCGGCGGTCGAGGAAACCAACATGCGGATCATGAGCCTGGAGTCGGATTGGAAGGCAGTCCTGGGGGTGATTCCTGCCTACGACATCAAACGCCGGGAGCGCGTGATGGCGTTCGTTGCCGCCTCGGTGGAGATCGCGATCAACGAGTGGTGAGCGAAACGCCGAGTCGGCGCCCGGCCCAAGGCCAATCCCCCGAGTCTCGCGAGGCAAGTGGCAGTTTAATCTGAGCGAGCACCGCGAGCCTCTCCCGCCCCGGCCGCCGACTCGGCAGCGGTGGTTCGTGGAGAGCGGGGAAGGGAGGCAGGGGTGAGGCGGAGAGAGTTCGGCCGGGCCAGCGAGCCGTCAAGAAGCTGCAAGCCGGAAACCCCGGGCGACCCGTGGGGAAGTCGGGTGTTACCCATGTCTCCGGAACATTTTCTGCCGATGATGAGGGAGAACCGCCGTCAGGTAGCATGGATTTTCAAGGACAGCTGTCAGTGAGCACGGAGCACCCCCACCCCTACCACGAGTCGTTGACTCTGAAGAACTTCACCGCGTTCGAGGAAGCCAGCTTCGAGTTCGTGCCAGGGATCAACGTCTTCATTGGCGAGAACGGCACGGGGAAAACACATGTGATGAAGGTGCTGTATGGCATTCAAACACTGGTAAGCGATTTCCGAGCTAGGAAGCGCAGATCGTCTGTGGATCTAACAGAGGTCTTCGGCGCATATTCGCAGGAAGAGTTGTTCAGAGTATCGGACACCCTAGAGGACAGAGTCGGAGAGATCGCCGGTGCATTTGGCGGCAGGAACTGGGCCTATCCCTTCTCGCCAGAATCTAGTGAGTTTTCCTTTTACGCTGAACTAGCAGCGTTCTTCGGCACTCATCCGATTGATCTGTTTGAGTCAGGATGGGCATCCGCAGTGTATATCCCCTCGATCAACATGATTGCCCACACCGAGGGGTTTCTCAGCACATTTGAGAGGTTTGATATCGACTTTGATCGGACAACCAGGGATATCGTCGTTTACCTGCTTTCGCCGGAGTTGCGAAGCTCCGAGGTATTCATCTGGGAGGAAATATCGAATCAATTACAAGCTCTGCTTCCCGGGAATGTAGTCCTCGAAGGCGAGAGATTTTTCGTCTCAGTCGGTAAAAGCCTTCTTTCGATGCCGCTAGTGGCCGAAGGATCGCAAAAGATAGCCACGCTTGACAGACTACTTCGGGTTGGAGCCCTCGAACCAGGCACCACTCTCTTCTGGGACGAGCCCGAGGTCGGGCTGAACCCGAAACTGATGGATGAACTCGTGAAAGCCCTCATCCTCCTCGCCCGCTCCGGTGTCCAAATCTTCCTGACCACCCACAGCTACGTGATCCTCAAGGAACTCGACCTGCAAATCGCCGAGGACGACCCGATCCGCTACTTCCTCTTTGAACCCACCGAATCCAGCGGCACCAAGGTCACTCCGTTCGATACTCTCGCAGAAGTCCACCCCAACCCGATCTTGGAGCAATACAACGACCTATACGACCGAGAGATCACGCGAAAAACGGGGCGAAAGAAAGCCCAATGAGACAGATGAGGGAGAGCGGCATCACCTTCGACTTCGCAGAGATGAAGTCGGTTGTCCGGCAAGATTCAAAGGCCGACGGCGGTCACGAGTGCTGGTCCGGCATTGACTTCCGGTGCGTCACGGCTACTGGTGAGCACCTCTGGATCGAAATCAAGAACTTCGACCTGTCTCGTTTTCCCCCTAGATTCCGGGGAGGAAAACAGCGGGAATACGTCGGCAAAATTAGCTCGAAATCCCTGGCCCGCGAAATTCGAGACAAGTTTCTTGGAACAGCCGCTTACCTTGGATTGACTGGAACCCTCGAAAGACAGCCCATTCTCTATGTGGCGATCGTGGAGCCGCCCCGCGCAGTCGATAAGGCACTCCTTCTGGGACTGAGCGATCAACTAGCCGGATTCCTTCAAAAGCGGCTTCCCTGGACTTCTCCAGCCAGCCTCATCGTGATGAGTCTTGACGAGTGGAACAAAATCTACACTGAGTTTCCAGCCGAAAAAGACTAAGGTTCCTCACCCGCTAAAACAAAAAATGGCGGAGCGAGAGGGATTCGAACCCTCGATAGGTTGCCCTATACACGATTTCCAATCGTGCTCCTTCAACCGCTCGGACACCGCTCCGCGCCAAGACCCTCCGAAGAGAGCCCCTCTATTGTGATCGGACGGCGACCACCAGGTAAAGACCCCCTAGGCCCAGACTTTGGTTCAACCGGCCCCGACCGATACAATGCACACAGTTATGAGCAAGTCGTCGCAGGGCCTGCGCCACGCGGAAATCGAACGCGAAACCAAAGAAACCAAGGTCTACATCAATCTTGGTTTTGATGGCGGATCGAAGCAAGACATCAAAACAGGCGTCGGATTCTTCGACCACATGCTTCAGCAGCTCGGCTTCCACGGCATGCTCGATCTCGGCGTGAGCTGCGAAGGCGATCTCCACATCGACGACCACCACACCATCGAAGATGTTGGCATCTCCCTCGGCCAAGCGATCCGCAAAGCCCTCCACGATTCCCCCATCGCCCGATTCGCCAGCCTGCACGTTCCCATGGACGATGCCCTCGTCTTGGTTGCGATTGATGTCAGCGGACGCGGAGCCCTTGGCTTCAACGTGCCCTTCGCCCGAGAAACCATCGGCGACATGAGCACCGAATGCGTGCGCGAGTTCTTCAAGTCCGTCGCGCTCCATGCGGGGATCAATCTCCACATGCACAAGGTCGCGGGCGAGAACGATCACCACGTTTGCGAAGCCCTCTTCAAAGGATTCGGGATCGTGCTCAACCGCGCCGCCGAACCGGTGGACCGGCAAGGCCCGGCGAGCACCAAAGGCGTTCTCTAACCAAAATCATGGTCGTCATCCTCGACTACGGAATGGGGAATCTGCGCAGTGTGCTCAAAGCCTGCGAGCACCTGGGTCACGAGGCGCGGGTGCAACCAAAC
The DNA here is from genome assembly GCA_020161505.1 of Armatimonadota bacterium. GTDB lineage: Bacteria > Armatimonadota > Fimbriimonadia > Fimbriimonadales > Fimbriimonadaceae > UphvI-Ar2. The sequence goes on from JAIUNY010000005.1 coordinate 179,456, forward strand.
CTCGATGGCGCCACCAAAGTGATCCTCCCCGGCGTCGGAGCCTTTGCTCAAGCCATGCAGAACCTGGCTCCCATTGCCGACGATCTTCGCGCCTGGGCCAGCCAAGGTCAACCCCTTCTCGGCATCTGCCTGGGCCAGCAACTGCTTTTTGAATCCAGCGAGGAGTTTGGCGAATCCAAGGGCCTCGGCATCCTCGGGGGACACGTGAAGTACTTCCCCAAACACCTGGGACTCAAGACCCCTCAGATCGGGTGGAACGTCCTGGAACCCCGCGAGGGATCGGGTTTGATGCAGCGCGTGGCCCCGCAAGATCGTGTGTACTTTGTGCACTCGCTCTACACCGATTGCGCGGATGCCAGCGATGCGGCGGCTTGGACGGAATACGGTCTGCGCTACCCATCGGCGATTGAACGAGGGGCGATCTGGGCTACCCAGTTTCACCCCGAAAAGAGTGGTCACGTTGGACTGACAATTCTGGAGAACTTCCTTAAATGCTCGTAATCCCCGCCATTGATATCATCGACGGTCAGTGCGTCCGTCTCACCCAAGGTGACTATTCACGCAAAACCGTCTACGATTCAGATCCCGTGGCGATGGCGCAGCAGTTCGCCGAGGAAGGCGCCAAGTGGATCCACATTGTCGACCTCGATGGAGCCAAGGCGGGCACCCCGATCAACCTGCACGTCGTCAAAGAGATCGTTCGCAAAGTCGACATCCAGGTGGAGTTCGGCGGAGGTCTCCGGGACTCGCTTGCCATCGAACGTGCTCTGAGTGCCGGAGTGGCTCGCGTTGTCATCGGCACCCGACTCACCCAAGATTGCCTCGAAGCCGCTCGTTGGTTTGAAAAGTACGGCGACAAAATCATCGCCGGCATCGACATGAAAGATGGCCTCGTCGCCGTTCATGGATGGGAAGAAACCTCCACCCAGCGCGGCCTGGATCTGGCCAAGCGACTCGAAAGCCTCGGCTGCGAGCGATTCAACGTAACCGACATTTCCACCGATGGCACCCTGGCTGGGCCGAATCTCGACATGATGCGCACCTGGGCCAGCGAGCTTTCTCGACCCGTCGTCGCAAGCGGCGGCGTGGCCTCGGTTGAGGACATTCTCAGCCTCAGCTCTACCGGTTGCGAGGCGGTCATCGTCGGCAAAGCGATTTACGAAGGCAAGCTCACAGTGGCCGATGCGATCAAGAATCTTGAGTCTGTCTTGGCAAAATCTTAAAATTATCAAGAAAACAGTCCCATAAATTGATGTTTAACCGGAACTTTGGTGTAAATTATTGAAACACCACCGAGTTCGGTAGGACTCGCAAGCCAAGCCGCTTTCCGATGAGGGCATGGATGGGACCGCAAGACCATCTCATCTCGAAGGCAGGATAGATTCGCGAGGGGGACCGCAAGCCCACCGACCGGTGGTGAATGATTTCCGCCTGAGGGCAGGGAACACGCCATGGATGCCGCCAACTTTCTCATCATCATCCCACTGTTGGGATGCGCGCTCGTCGGACTGACATCGCTCGTCAGCATCATGCTCAACCACCAGCGCAAGATGGCTGAACTCATTCGAGAGCGCCACGTCGATTCCACGCGTGAGCAGGTTCTCCAGCAGGAGCTCGCGGCACTTCGGCAAGAGGTTCGGCAGCTTCGGGCAACGGCCCGTCAAGGAAGCCACGAGGTGAGCGCATGAGTGAAGAAGTCGCGTCGGTTTTGGTGTTCGGGCTACTCTTCATGATCCCGATCATCGCGATCCTGACGAATCACCAGCGGAAAATGGCGGAGATGATTCATGGCAAGGCGCAGCAACAGCAGGGTCAGGCCGCTCAAAACCAAGATCTGATGGTTCACGAGCTCATGCGCTTGCGGGAGCAAGTGACCACCCAAGCCCTGCAGATCGAGGATCTTCGCCAAGCTCTCGCCCACACCACACCCCAACCTGCCCCGGCGCAATGGGATACCGAGCGCCTGAGTTAGCGGGTATCACTCGCAAACGTCATGGATTTCGAACTATTGATCCCGCTTGCCGCCGTGCTCATGATTTTCGGCATCCCCATCATTGCGATTTTGACCAAGCACCAGCAGAAGATGGCGGAGTTTATGCACGGCAAGAGCGCGGAGAATAATCAGGTTCCCGCGCTGTATCACGAAGTGCAGATGCTCAGAACCGAGGTCACCAAGCTCCGCGAACAGCTCAACGAGCAAACACTCCTCGTGGACGACCTTCGGCGAGGACTCCCGACCGAGTCCGCCGTGAGTGAACGTCTCAGTCAGGACGCCTGATCGCCATGGAAAGCGGAGCCATCGTCACCATCATCGGTCTCTCGGTCTCCGCCGGGTTGTTCGGTCTCGCGATGATTTTTGAGTTCATCAAGAGCCTCGCCCGTATCCGCGCGGGAACGGAAAAGCTCCCGAAGGGCGCGGTGGCCAAACAGCCCACGCAAGAAATCGAGAGCCTGCGCCGCGAGGTGGCAGATCTGAAAGAGGTCGTCCAGGGCCTCGTCTGGAGCCTTGAGCGAGATCGCCAAGCCGAATCCGCCGAACCGCTGAGCGAACGGATTCAGCCTTAACCAGCTACTGACCTGGGGTGCCCCGATCCATTCAGGGCCAGAATCCGCCCAGGTCGCAAACCTCCGGCCCCTGAAGCAAGCCGAGCGCCGACACCGGAAGAATAAGCCGTGTGCCCCGATTCCACCCGGGGGCGGGATGGTTCGATCACGACGAAAAAAGCCCCACGGATTCCGAAACTTCCCAGGATCAAAAACGCTCACCTGGGTAAAGTAAGGGACTTCCCGTCTGCCTCCTTATTGCGCTATGAGAGTCATTCAACCATCCTCGAAACGAATTGGCCGATTCCTCGAGGTCCCCAATCTTATTGAACTCCAGCTGAACAGCTACAAGTGGTTTGTTGAGGAGGGCCTTCCTGAGCTCTTCACGACATTCTCTCCGATTTGGGACTTCACACAAACGAACTACATCGAGTTCACCGAGTTCGTCCTCGGCGAGCCGAAGTATTCGATCACCGACTGCCGCGACCGCGACCTCACGTTTGAGGCCCCGATCAAGGCGACTGTTCGTTTCGGTGGCAAAGACCGCGAAGTGATCGAGTCCGAGGTCTATCTCGGCGATCTCCCGCTGATGACCGATAAGGGCACCTTTATCATCAATGGCCGCGAGCGCGTCATTGTCAGCCAGCTCAGCCGGTCTCCTGGTCTCTACTTTGAAGAAGACGTTGACACGTCGATGCAGATGATCGTCCGCGCCCGGATCATTCCGATGGAAGGCCCGTGGCTGGAGGTCGAGAACGACGCAAACCAGGTCGTCAACACCCAAATCTCTCAAACCAAGAAACTGCCGATCACGCAGCTCATCAAGGCCCTCCACGGCTTTGATCGAGGTCGTGACCGACAGGTGCGCAAGATCGCGAACAGCCTCGGCAAGCGCCTCGGCGATCCGCTCGTGGATCCAGATACCGGCGAAGTCATCTTGGAGCGCGGCACGATCCTCTCGGAGTCCGTTTTCAACGGCCTGAGCGACGAGCACAAGGCGTTGGAGTGTCTGATGGAGAGCCCGCTCGGCTCGACCGACGACATGTACCACTACTTCGGCAAGCGCGAAGTGCTGGAAACCCCGACCGTGATCGACCTGGAGGGCGCCCGCCCGATCGAGGAGATCAAGGAAGGGAAGAAGACGATCATCGGCGCGATGCAGCGGATCGAGCACGAAACCGCCGTCAAGATCGCTGACATGGGTCTCGCGACCATCGAAGTCATCCGCATTCCGGAGCACATCGAAGCCACTTTGGCTGCCGATAAGACGGCGAACACCCGCGAAGCCATCCTCGATATCTACAAGCGGATGCGACCGGGCGAAGCGGCGAACGACGATGCCGCCAAGCAGCTCGTCTTCAGCCTGTTCTTCGACATGCGCCGCTACGATCTGGGCAAGGTCGGTCGTCGCTTCCTGAACACGCGTCTCGGCCTGGATGTGCCGATCAACACGCGCAACCTCACTTCCGATGACCTCGCCCGCGTGATCATCGAGATGGAGCCGTACCTCACTAAGGAAGCGGATCACGACGACATCGACGACCTGCGGAACAAGCGCGTCCGATCCGTCGGCGAGCTTCTGCAAAGCCAACTCCGACTCGGCTTCGTCCGAATGGAGAAGGTGGCCCGCGAGCGCATGACGTCGGCCGATCAGGACAACCTGCTCCCGTCGATCATCCTCTCGGTCAAGCCGGTGAGTGCGAGCATCAAGAGCTTCTTCAGCAGCAACCAGCTCAGCACGTTCATGGATCAAACCAACCCGCTGAGCGAGCTGACGAACAAGCGACGTCTCTCCAGCCTCGGCCCTGGTGGTCTGCAGCGCAACTCCGCAAAGCTCGAAGTCCGCGACGTGCACCGATCCCACTACGGTCGAATCTGCCCGATTGAAACGCCGGAAGGTCCGAACATCGGTCTCATTAGCCAGCTCACCACTCACGGCCGCGTGGATGAGTTCGGGTTCATCATGACTCCGTATCGCCGCGTCGTAGAAGGTGTCGTCACCGACGAAGTCGTCTACCTGACGGCTCAAGAGGACTTCCACCTCCGCATCGCTCCCGCAGACACCCTGCTGGACGAGAACGGCAAGATCGTCAACGCCCAGGTGACCGTCCGTTGCCCAGGTGGCGACAAGCAGTTCGGCGGAGCCAGCTATCCCGCAGTTCCTTCGAGCCGCGTGGATCTGATGGATGTCTCGCCGGTGCAGATCATCTCGGTCGCGACCTCGCTCATCCCGTTCCTCGAAAACGACGACGCGAACCGCGCTCTCATGGGTGCGAACATGCAGCGACAGGCTGTGCCGTGTCTGCGATCCGACGCTCCGGTTGTCGGCACAGGCCACGAGCGCCGAGCCGCCATCGACTCGGGATCTTCGATCATCGCCAAGCGCAGCGGAACGATCACCCTTTCCACCGCGAACAAGATTGTCATCACCACGGACGAGGGAGAAGAGGATCACTATCCGCTTCTTCACATGTACCAAAGCAACAAATCGACCTGTTTCACCCACCGGCCGATCGTGGTGCCCGGTCAATACGTCCTCAAGGGCGACCCTCTCGCCGATGGCCCGAACACCGACCAAGGTCGTCTGGCTCTCGGTAAGAACCTGATTGTTGCCTTTATGCCGTGGGGCGGCTACAACTACGAAGACGCCATCCTCCTCAGCGAGCGACTGGTCAAGGACGACGTGTTCACCTCGATCCACATCGAGCGACACGAAACTGAAGCCGTCGATACCAAGCTCGGCCCCGAGGAAATCACCCGCGACATTCCCAACGTCGGCGAGGACGCCCTGCGCGACCTCGACGAGAACGGAATCATCCGCGTCGGTGCCGAAGTCCGACCGGAAGACATCCTGGTCGGTAAGGTTGCCCCGAAGGGTCAAACCGAAATGACCGCCGAGGAGCGGCTCATCATCGCGATCTTTGGTAAGAAGGCCGAAGAGACCCGAGACGTCTCCCTCACCGTTCCGCACGGTGAAAAGGGAACCGTCATCGATGTCAAGGTCTTCAGCCGATACAAATATCTCAGCCCGAGCATCAACTACATCTACAAGGAGTCGAAGAAGCGCGATCGCTTGATCTGCGACCGCACCGAAGAGCCTCTCCTGCAGATTCAAGGCGATGAACTGCCGGCTGGCACCAACATGACCGTTCAAGCCTACGTGGCCCAAAAGCGGAAGATCATGGTGGGTGACAAGATGGCCGGTCGACACGGAAACAAGGGTGTTATCAGCCGGATCCTTCCGGTCGAAGACATGCCGGTTCTGATGGACGGCAGCCCGGTGGACATCATCCTCAACCCGCTCGGTGTTCCGAGCCGGATGAACATCGGTCAGATCCTCGAAACCCACTTGGGTTACGTGGGCTACCACCTCGATCTGCGCTACGAGTGCCCGGCATTCGAAGGTGCAACCGAGGCGGAAATCCTGAGCGAAGTGGAGCGGCTCGCCGTTCACCTGCGCACCAAGGCTCTGAACGGATACGTCAACACCGAACTGTTCCTGAACATCCGATTCCCGGGCGACGCAAACCTCGAGGAGATGATGGCGATGGTCGAAGCCAAGCTTCGCACCCTCGACCAAGACTCTCTGGAGCGCGTCAGCCGAATCGTCGCGGCTCCGTCCACCAAGTCGGTGGACGAACTGGCCAACGTCAGCGTTGATGACTTCGAAATCGAAGAAGTCAACGAGGTCGGAGGCAAGGCATTCAAGGCGAGCGAAGACGTCTACAGCGGAATCATGGAGCGCATCCAAGCGAACGTGTTCCACCGCGCAGGTCTCGATCCGAAGTCGTGCAAGAGCTTTGTCCGCGATGGCCTGACCGGCGACGAACTGCCGAACCCGGTCACCGTCGGATGCATCTACATGCTGAAGCTGGAGCACTTGGCTGACGAAAAGATCCACGCCCGATCCATCGGCCCCTACTCGCTCGTCACCCAGCAGCCGCTTGGTGGTAAGGCGCAGTTCGGTGGTCAGCGATTCGGTGAAATGGAAGTCTGGGCCCTCGAAGCCTATGGCGCCGCGTACACCCTCCAAGAACTGCTCACCATCAAGTCGGACGACGTGATGGGCCGCGTGAAGGCGTATGAGCTGATCGTGAAGGGCGAGTCGATCCAAGAGCCGGGCATTCCGGAATCCTTCAAGATTCTGGTCAACGAGCTTCGCTCGCTCTGTCTCAAGGTCGGTGTCGAGGACAAGGCGAACAAGGAACTCAGCCTCAAGGATCTCGACGAGCTCACCGGAAACGACGACGTGCGCCTCGCACGCAGCGTCGGGTTCTTCAACTAAGCGAGACTACTCGCGCAAACGCCGAGGGCGGGGTCGATTCGACCCCGCCCTTCTCATTTCGGTGAGCGCAGCATGCCCCGATCCCTGGAGGGTCGGGATCTCCCACCCCGATCAACCACCGACTTCAGAGAGCATCTGCTCGACCCGCTGCCGGATCTGATCGCGAATCACCCGAACCGCTTCCAATCCTTGTCCCGCCGGATCCTCCAGCTCCCAATCCTCGGCGAGGATAAACTTGGCCGGGCAGGCCTCAGCATCCACGCCGCAGCCCATCGAGACCACCCGCGCACCCTCGACCATCTCTTGAGTGAGCAGCTTCGGCGCATGCCCCTCCATGGAGATTCCCAACTCGGCCATCGCTTCCACCGCCATCGGATTCAGAACCTTGCCCCCCACGGTTCCTGCTGATTCGGCGACGACATCCAGTCCTTTCGCACGAGCAAGATGATTGGTGAACGCCTCCGCCATCTGAGACCGACCGGCGTTGTGGACGCACACATAGAGAACCTTCATGGATCCCATTATGACGACGGAATTCGCGCCTTAACAATGAGAGACCGAGCCCGCCGCGCGGCCCAAGGCCACTCCCCCGAGTCCCGAGAAAACGAGCGATGAATCTCCGCAAGCAGCGGGCCTCTCCCGCCCCGCGCGGCGGCCCCGGGGCCAGAGACTCCAACTACTCGCTCAGGGTGCCCCGACCCTTCAGGGTCGGGAACTCTCTCCTCGGCGACCCCACTATCAAGGAAGCCCCGTCAACCCGTTCCTTACCGAGCACCCGCAAAGAACGGCACGTTGATCGTTGCCGCTCCGCCCGCATCATCATAGATGTAGGCAAACAACCGGAACGCCCCGGACTTCGGAACCTCGAACGTCACCGAACTCGGCGTGGAAGCCTTGATGGCCTGAGGAAACTCGGGCTGCTTATCCTCCGGGAACCCACCCTCGCCATACTTCTCAGCCTCCTGCTTCAATTTCCAAACCACGCGAAGTCGCGCCCCTTCCGGATCGCGTGCTTCCAGAGTCGCCCGCACGGACGACCCGGCGACAATTCCTTCCGGCAAACTCAGCTTGCTCACCACCGGCACGCGGTTCTTAGGCGGCTTGCCCGTCCAAAACTCCTGCATCACATCGACCGACGCTGTGCGACCGCCACCCGGCAGGAACATGCCGAACCAAGTCGCGGTGGCTTCCTGCTTATCTCCCCAAAGAAACACGCACGAACCGAGGAACAGATCCTTGTGCTTTTCAACTTCTGCTTGGGCGCGGCGATAGAAGTCGGCTTTCTCGGTGGAGGAATGCTCCTGAGCGGCTCCCCAACCGGTTTTGGGCACTTCCCACGGGCCGAGCGGGCCGAATTCGGTCAACACAATCGGCTTGTCGCCGCCCGCCTGGCGATACCGCTCCGCCAGGCTAAAGGCTCCGCCATAGCTGTTCACGCCAATGATATCGACCGCCGGGACATCCTTCTTGATAAAGTTCAGGTGGTCGTTGCCAAGCTCGGCGATCACCGTCATCGTCGGGCGAGAGTCAATCTTCTTGATCTCCACGATGATGTCATTCACCGCTTTCCAAACGCGCGGATCGGGCTTACCAAAACCGTGCATCTCGTTGCCGATGCCCCAAACGATGATCGAATTGCGGTTCTTCAGCCGACGGACATCCGCAAGCACGGCCTGCTTCTGTTTCTCGACTTCTGCGGCGTTGCCGTAATCCATGTGATTGGCGTGCTGAATCCAGATGCCCGCAATCACTTTGAGGCCAAGTCTTTCGGCCTCGTCGATCACTTTGTCGGTTTGGTCGGTGCCCCAGGTGCGGATCGTGTTCCCGCCCGCCTCTTTCAGCATCGACATCGGGGCATTCCCAAGGCCAACTCCTTTGATGGGGAAGGCTTTCCCGTCGACGGTGAGCTGAACTCGGCCCTCCGTTTTCCTCACAACAACATCGGGAATCGTCGTTCCAATCGCAAAGGCGGCTACCAGGCTGATCATCATTGAATCACCATGAAAAGGCTATTTCCAGTCTACGCGAAACGTTTCTCAACTGGTGCGTCCCGAACAAGATTTCCAAGAAAATCGCCCCCAAGCCTCATTCCCATGTGCGGTTAGGTAAAACGCTGGGATGCCGCGATTCCTCTCGGTCGTTGCGCTGTGCGCGATGGCAGTCGCCAGTTTTGCGCAATCGGCTCCGCAATCCCTCATCGATTCTCTGAGTTGGCGGGAGGTCGGCCCGTTCCGGGGCGGCCGATCCGTCGCTGTCTCCGGTGTGCCCGGTAAGCCCAAAGACTTCTACATGGGCACCACAGGGGGCGGTCTCTGGAAGTCGCTGGATGAAGGTCAGAGCTGGGCGAACATCACCGATGGTTTCTTCAAAACCGGAACGGTCGGAGGCATCGCGGTTGCCCCGAGCCAAACCGACACCGTCTATGTCGGGATGGGTGAGCATGCTCTCCGAGGCAACATCACCCACGGCGACGGCGTCTATCGAACCGATGATGGCGGCAAAACCTGGCGTCACCTCGGCTTGGAGAAAACGCAGTACATCGGCCGCGTCCATGTCCATCCGACCAATCCCGAAGTCGCTTGGGTCGCGGCGATTGGTCCGGTTTTCCGAAGCTCACCCGACCGAGGAATCTACAAGACCACCGATGGTGGGAAGTCGTGGAAGAAAACCCTGTTTATCAGCGACAAAGCCGGTGCGAATGATCTCACTTTTGCCCCGCAGAACCCCAGCGTGATGATCGCGGCGACGTGGGAGGTTAACCGAACCCCTTATTCGCTCAACTCTGGTGGGCCGGGCAGCGGCATGCATCTGAGCACCGATGGTGGAGAGACCTGGAAGAACATCTCTGATCGCCCGGGGCTCCCGATGCAGCCCTGGGGCAAGGTGGGCGTCAGCATCAGCGCGGCCGATCCCAATCGGGTCTATGCAATGATTGAAGCCCGCGCAGGTGGCCTCTACCGATCCGATGATGGCGGCGAAACCTGGGAAGCGGTGAACCGAGGAAGCGGCATTCAGCAACGGCCTTGGTACTACTTCCGCGTCTACGCCGACCCGACGGAAAAGGACACGGTCTATGTCCTCAACGTTCTCTACTACCGTTCCTCCGATGGCGGCAAGACTCTGGCTCCCAGCAGCGCGATGCACAGCGATCACCACGACATGTGGATCGATCCGGCGGACAACAACCGCCTGATCATGGGGAACGATGGCGGGGCAACCGTCAGCGTGAACCGGGGGCGCACTTGGACGGAGCAGGATTTCGCAACCGCGCAGATGTACCACGTCAGCGTGGACAACGCCTTCCCGTACAACATTCTGGGCGCTCAGCAGGACAACTCCACCGTTCGCCTGCCGAGCCGAACGCGATTCGCGGGCATCCGACTCGAAGACTGGACGAGCACAGCGGGTGGGGAAAGCGGCTACGTCGTCGCCAAGCCGGATGATCCAGACATCGTCCTCGGCGGCAGCTACGGCGGGCTTCTGGAGATGGAAAACCATCGAACTCGAATTGGTCGAAGCATCGAAGCCTGGCCGGAGAATCCGATGGGCGATGGCGTTGCGCCGATGACCCATCGATTCCAATGGACTTTCCCGATTGTCTTTAGTCAGCACGATCCCAATGTCTTCTATGTGGGGTCGCAGCACGTGTTGCGGAGCAAGGATCTGGGCGCATCCTACGATGTCATCAGCCCCGATCTCACGACCAACGACAAGAGCAAGCAGCAGAGCAGCGGCGGCATCATCACGCAAGACAACACAAGTGTGGAGTACTACTGCACCGTGTTCACCATCGCGGAGTCTCCCCTGAAGCAGGGAACTCTGTGGGCCGGCACCGATGATGGCAATGTCCAAGTGACAACCAACGAAGGGAAGTCTTGGCGAAATGTCACCCCTTCCTCCAGTGCTGGGAATCCCGGTGGATTGTTGATCAGCATGATCGACGCCTCGCCCCATGCCGCGCAGACCGCTTGGGTGGCGGCAAATAACTATAAGAATGGTGACCAAAAGCCATACATCTTCGTGACTCGCGACAATGGCAAGACTTGGCAGTCCTGGTCTTCCGGGCTTCCCGAGGATTGCATTGTTCGAGTGGTGCGCGAAGATCCCGTGATCCCAAACATGGTTTATGCCGGAACAGAGCATGGTCTCTATGTCAGGTTCCCGAGCGGGCCGTGGCAGCGCTTGGGCGGCAAGTTCCCCGAGGTTCCTGTGCACGATTTCGTGTTCAAGGGCAATGACCTCGTCGTTGGCACTCACGGTCGGTCGTTCTGGGTGATGGAGGAGCTTCATCTTCTCCGTCAGCTCCGCGACATGCCAGCCACTCCGGCCCTGCGACTCTTGACCCCGAAGCCCGCCAACCCCGCCCGCTTTGGGCCGGTGGGTGCGGGAACCAAGATCGCGGAGCCGGTCGGGGAAAACCCTGCGCTCAACGGGATCGTGGTCGAGTTTTTGGTCGATAAGCCGCGCGATATCACGATCAAGATCAAGGATGGCGATGCCAACGAGCTTGCCGGAGTTGTGGTGAAGCAGGCAAAACCTGGTCTGAATCGAGTTGCCCTGAACCCGAGCTATCCGGGATACAAATCGTTCGCAAATTTGCGGATGTGGTCCGGCTTCGGAGGCCCTCTGAAGGCACCTCCGGGGCAGTATTCGGTGACCCTGGAAACCGAAGGTGAAATGACTCTCGCCGCGATGGTTCAGTGGCAAAAGCACCCTCTGACCCCTGCATCCGAGGCGGACTTGCGCGAGCAATTCCGCTTCTCCAAGCAGATCGCGGATCGAGTGACGGCGGCGCATGAGGGTGTCGTCCGTGCGCGAGGATGGAAGACCGCGCTCGCCTCCCTTCCGACGGATCGAAAGGAGATCGCCGAGCAGGCCGAGAAGATCGCGGCTCGATTGACGATGATCGAAGATGCTTTGCATCAGGGCAAGGCGGAATCGGGGCAGGACTTCCTGAACCACCCGATCCGGCTGAACAACAAGCTCGCCGCGCTTCTTGGTGTGGTCCAGGGCGGCGAATTTGGACCGACGAAGCAGAGCTACGACGTGTTCAATCACCTCAATCGCCAACTCGATACCCAACTGGGAGCCTTGCGGCGAATTGAGGACGAGGAGATCACGCGGTTGCAGACCCTTCTCAAACAACTCGGAATCCCCGCCCTTGCCCCGAAATTCGAGGAACTCCGCCCTGGTCGAGGAGGGTTTATGCCGAGTGGGGAAGAGGCTTTCCCGGGCTTCGACGGGCAAGAAGCGGCCTGAATTGGCACAAAAAGCACCCCAAATCGCATGGATTTGGGGTGCTTTTTGATCGAATTTTCGTCGAAAATCGCTCGATTTACTTCAAGATCTCGACTGAATTCATGGTTCCGTCGAGGTTCAGATCGTAGACGAGGGGCACGCCGGTAGCGAGTTCCTTGGCCAAAATCTCATCCGGCGTTAGGTTTTCCAGGGCCATCACGATGCTTCGGTTGGAGTTGCCGTGGGCGACCACGAGAACATCCTTGCCTTGTTTGATATCGCCCAAAACCGCTCGCTCAAAGAAGGGCAAAGTGCGTTCGCGGGTGTCTTTGAGGCTCTCGCCGTTCGGCGGGGCGACATCATAGCTGCGGCGCCAGATGTGAACTTGTTCTTCGCCGTACTTCGCGCGCATGTCGTCTTTGTTCAGGCCAGCGAGATCGCCATAGTCCCGCTCGTTGAGAGCAGCATCTCGGATGACGGGGACGTTGATTTCGCCCGCTTCCATGATGTGTCGCAGGGTTTCCTGGGCACGTCGGAGACCGCTGGTGTAGGCAACGTCGATCGAATGGCCCTTGAGGAGCTCACCCGCGCGGCGGGCTTCGGCTTCGCCTTGTGCGGTGAGGGGAACGTCCACCCAGCCGGTGAATCGGTTTTCAAGGTTCCACAGTGATTGCCCGTGGCGAACGAGAATGAGCTTCGGCATACTTCCGCAAGGTTACCGGGAAGGCTCCTTGCGGCCTAAGCCACGAATCCTTTCGCCTCATGGGTGGCTCTGTTGTTCCATGCGGATGCCCTTCCTCTTGATGATTCTTGGCGTTTCCGGTCTCGTTGCGACTTCCGTGGAATCCTTTTCTGGTCATGATGTCTCTGCTCCTTCAGAGATGAATCAAACGCGACCTCAGATGGAGAAGGAGGCGATCTCGCCTTATTCCGTAACGGAAACGGTCACCAGGCTGAAAAAAGCCGTCGTGGACAACGGTTTTAGTGTCCAGTTCGAGATCGATCTGTCGGCGAACTTCGCGAAGAAGAACCTCACGGCTCCCCCGACGGTGATTTTGGGGGTCTGCAACGCGGTTCATGCCCACGCGATGCTGGCGGAGGATCCTCGTGTGCTGGGTCAGCTCCCTTGTCGAATTGCCATCACCGAGCGCGAAGGCCGAACCCTCATCACCTGGCTGGACCCGAAGATGCTCGGTGAGTTCTACGAAGGCGAGAAGTCGGCGCAGATCGCGGACGAAGTTGCAGAGGCGATGGACGCGATGGTGGTTGACGCCACCCAAGGATAGGCTCTCAACAAGCGACACACACCCGGGGCGACTTAGGCGAAAGCTTGGTCAATCCGTGATTTTTCTTGATCGCTGAGGGGAACCAAAGGTAGGCGGACGCTTTCGCAGTCGAACCCTTGCTTGGCCAGGAGGTACTTGATCGGCACGGGAGAGGGCGCGGAGAAGACGGCTCGAACTTTGCCGAGAACCTGCTGGTGGATCTCGGTTGACCGAGCAGGATCGCTTGCATAGGCAGAGATCAGCTCGGCAAAATCTCGGCCCAGCACGTGCGCGGCGACGCTCACGAGACCGTGTCCCCCCACACTCAAGATCGGCAGACAGAGGCCATCGTCGCCGCTATAGACCCGGAAATCCTCGGGTTTGCGGGCACAGACATCGCTGATTTGGTTGAGGTCGCCGCTGGCCTCCTTCACCGCGACGATATTTGGAATCTCGGCAAGGCGGAGGAGCGTATCGGTCTCCAGGTTGATCGCGCTTCGGGGCTGGATGTTGTAAAGCATCACGGGGAGCCCGGTCCCCGCGGAAATCGTGGAGAAGTGAGCATAGAGTCCAGCTTGCCCAGGTTTGTTGTAGTAAGGATTCACGAGCATGATGCCGTGGGCGCCACGCTTTTCCGCCGCGCGGGTCATTTCGATGCTTTCGGCGGTGTTGTAGCTTCCCGCCCCCATCACGACAGCGGCGCGATCTCCGACGGTATCGAGGGTGATTTCGAGGAGTCGGAGCTTCTCTTCGTGGCTGAGAGTCGGGGATTCTCCCGTGGTTCCAGCAACGACGAGACCGTCGTTCTTTTGGTCGTCTACCAGGTGGGCGGCGATGCGGGCGACTTCTTTTTCGTTCACCGATCCATCGGAATTGAACGGTGTGAGCATCGCGGTGAGTAAGCGTCCCCAATCACGCGGGCCAGGGAAGGTAGACATGGCGGGAGGATACCTAGTGGGTTCACGAGACCCGGGTTTAGGCTTATGGTGGGGGATTCGATCTGGGCGCGTCGATTGAGAGTATGTGGTACGCGGCCCCTCCCGCCCTTTGGGCACCCTCCTCGAGTCAAGTGTGCTGTGACATGACATCCTTGACACTCCGAGACAGGACATTGTTGACACATGCCTTTCTCGGGTTGGTCGGTTATGGATTCGCGTCTTTTACTTGTTCATCGCGTTCTGGTCGAAGGCAGTAG
>JAIUNY010000031.1 GCA_020161505.1 Armatimonadota bacterium
AAAAAAAGGGGGGGGGGGGGGGATTTGTAGCTAGTTCGGCGGGAGTGGAAGCAGTAAATGGGCACAAAGGCCTAGTTGTGGCTATGTTCTAAGTCCCGCTTGGCCACGTAGAGAATGCCGCCCAGAAGATGCCGGCGGAACGCGGGCTCCGCGTAGCTCTCCTTCGTATGACCGCCGCCTGTGTACCAAGCGCGACCCCCGAGAGAATCATGGTGCCAGGCAATCGGGTGAGGATCGGGCATGGTGCTGCCCTGATAACTTTTCTGATCCAACTCGCAGAGCACCTTCACGTGCGCCGCCGGGTGCGATTGATAGCAGTACCATTCGTCCGTGCGTTTCCATACCGCCTCAAGATGCTGAGTCGAGAGGTGCTTGCGATCCTTCACCAAAACATCCGCAGGCTGGATATGGGGGTGCGATTTGAAGTAAGCCCCCACCAGCTTGCCGTAAAAAGACCACTGATACTCGGTGTCCGCCGCTGAGTGGACTCCCGCGAATCCCCCTCCTTTGGCGACAAATCGTTCCATCGCGGCTTGCTGGTCATCGTTCAGAATGTCGCCTGTGGTGTTGAGAAACACGATGGCCCGATAGCTCTTGAGCCCCGAGTCGGTAAAGATCGACGGATCCTCCGAGGCCACGACCGAGAATCCCCCCTCTTTCCCAAGTTCCTGGATCGCCGCTACCCCTGCCGGAATGGAATCGTGTCGGAATCCCGTTGTGCGAGAGAAGACAAGCACACTCCACGGCGTTTGCAGAGCGGAAAGAGCGAGAACCGCGCCAATCATGATCCTCTCCAGGATACGCCATGGAAGCGATCGACGGGCAGATGAAATGACATCGACGAAAAATTCTACAGGGACCTCCGTGGGAAGGGAACTTCTCACTGGGGTCTCGTCATTCTATGGGTATGGCCCCGTCCGGCTCGCGATGAGATCAACCGGGGGCCTCCAGGTGAGAGATACGAGACGAAGCGTTCCCTAAAGTCCTATTCCGGAACTATTCGTCTCGGAAGTGAGTTCTAAACAATATCACAGGAGCGGAACAGAAGATGCAAGCCACCCTCAATTCCTCGTCATTCCCCCAAGACCTGCGCACGCACGCCGGGTTCTCGGATGCCGAGTTTCAGGATCAGATGAACCGAAGCTACAAAAAGGTTTTCAATCTCGCCTATCGGCTGAGCGGAAACCGAAGCGATGCTGAGGATCTGACCCAAGAGGCTTTCTTCCGCGCCTACCGCCGGTACGAGAGCTTCGAAGGCGACCGCCCGTTCGACAACTGGATTTTCCGGATCGTGACCAGGTTGTTCTTGGATCTCAAGCGGAGCCGCAGCCGACGCGTGAACACGGTCTCCAGCGATGCACCTCTGCACCCGGATGGAGCCGATGAGGTTCGGTTCGAGAGCGCGGACACCCGACCAACCCCCGAGCAGGCTCTCCTGATGGAGTCCTTGAGCGAGGAGTTGGAGTACGGCCTGAAGCAACTCAGCGCGGATCAGCGCGAGCTGGTCTGGATGGCGGACGTCGAAGGCGTGCCCTACAACGAAATCGCCGAGCGCCTCCAAGCGCCCGTCGGCACCATCCGCAGCCGCCTCCACCGCGCCCACAAGCAACTCCGCAAAGTGCTGGAGCAGATGAAGTCAAATCACGGCTTTGTCGCCGGGTGAAGGGCTCATCACGGGAATGTAAGCAGGTCTGGCCCTTCCATTTTTCTGGGGCCCGACCTGCTTCAAAACAATTCGGCTTCTCTAGGGTGACTTTTGTCGCTCGGCAAGTACCTGTTGCTCAATCCGATCATATCGCGCGGCAACTTCATCGAAGGGGACAAGGCCGTTTGCCTTGATAGAGTAGTGGCCCATCAGTCCGAGCTCTTGGTATTCCCCCGCGTGTTTCCGTATGTGCTCGCGCACCGCGACGAGTTCGGCGAGTCCATCGAGGCGTGTTTCTTGCTCTTGCCGGATCCTCACGTAGTAGAATTTCAATAACGAGTGTGTGAATGGATAAAAGCTGCCCGACTTTGTCCGCTCGACTTGAAATGTAAGCGTGAGTTGCTGTTTGTTCCTTGTCTCCACATCGACAGAAAAGCCGCCCTGTGCCGATGGCGCAAAGTAGTTTGTCGCGCCGATAGATACTTGCGATAAGCTGCCGATGCCGTTCTGCCTCGCAAAGGCGGACAACTTGTCGAGCTGATCTGGAGAGAGGTTGAACGCCTCTTTCTCCTCAGGGCTGGCCAGAGCCATGAGGCAATGAAAGTCAGCAGCCAAGAAACACCGACCTGCCTCCTTTGCTATATCGTCCTCACGCTTCGGGCGCGACAGCCAGATGACGAGGATAGTCGCGAGGACGACTATCGACAACACGATAGGTGCGAAACGTCTCATCGGCAAGTTTGTCATCCTCGCGACTCAGTTCCCTAATCGCCCACGCCGCTTCGGATGCAACCAGTGCCGTTCCATGGTGAACCGTCACAGATCCCTGGCTCGACCCTGTTTTGGAACGTGTAATACCGAGTCACGTTGTCGTCGCAGAGGCGCTTTACATCCTTGACCCAGCAGCAGACAAGACCGCCATCGTTACATCCGTACGTTACAGCCTCGGTCGTGCCTTCGCACATCTGAGGACTCAGCGGCGAACAGGATCCCGAACCGCCGGATTGAGCCGCAACCGGGGTCGGCGTCAGCGCGGCAAGGCAACCGGTAAGGGCCCCGATTGCAGCCGCCATCTTCATGTGTCTGTTTGTGTATTTCATGCTAGTTGTTCTCCTTAAGCCACCAGTAGTGGTTGTAGGGGTCGCCCCCCTTACGGTGCGATATTAGCGCGCCGCCGAGGGTCACTCCAAAAGCGTACATCGGGAATTCGTCATTCAGGTAAGGATGATCGACGGGGTTGTGTGACACATCGCCAAATAGAATAGTTTCATCGCCGTATCGGGCGGAAAATTTGCTCCATTCGAATGGCGTATTACTGGGCTCTACCGCTGTGAGATCAGGCTCCTGCATTGGAAAGTAAGCATAGTGTTCTGGGGCGTGCTGCTCCCACGGTTTGCCGTGCTGAGGGCAGGAAAGTCCTTTCAGCTTCAACTTCTCAGACACATACTGATCTGCTGCAGACGCCTTGTACGGAAGTCCCATCTCTTGTACTGATCCAAACCGGGCATCACCCGCCCAATCTGCTCTGTAAAGCTCAGTAGCGAGATGTAGTTGTCTAAGGTTACTCCTGCAGTTAGCTCGTTGAGCCGACTCCTTTGCGCTGCTAGCAATCGGAAATGTGATTGCTGCAACAATGATAATAATCCCTATCACCACCATGAGCTCAACGACTGTAAAGGCTTGCTTGTGGAGATGATTCACTGAACCCTCCTGACGAACCCTGTCACCGATTCTTGTTCGCTTTGGATCGACTTCAACCTGCCAGTAGCATCAATGAGAGCAACCCTTGGTCGGAAGTAGGCATTCAGCTGCGTGTGAAGAAGCCTCCCTGAGTTTCCCTTCACAGAAAGCTGACCGCAGGCAGGTTCTTTAGCGTCATCGGATGTGTACGCAAAAAGAACCCGCTGCTTTGGCGACTCATTCTGAAATACCCGGCAAATATCTTGGAAGGAGCATGTTGGACAGGCACCGCCCAAAACAACAAACGCTTCAGAGTCGTGTTGGAGCGGTACCATGAGTTTGGTACCGATTTCAGGATCCTTCACCCGGTACTTGTGCGTTGCCGACTCTCTCGGGCTACCTACGAGAACGAGATAGACGCCTACCGCAACCAAAAGTCCAACAGCCAGTAGAGTGAGACTACTTCCCTTAGCCCCCTTCGTCTCCATACACCAATCGTAACACGACCGCTTATGGACACCAAATTTTTTTCGGGGGGTAGGTATTAGTACCTAGCCGGGGCAGCGATGAGTTTAGCCCGAAAGAGCTTCCGCACCGGCTACGATTTCCAAGATCTCCTTGGTGATGCTGGCCTGGCGGACGCGGTTGGCGGTGAGAGTCAGTTCGCTGATCATCTTGCCCGCGTTGTCCGTGGCGTTCGACATCGCGGTCATCCGCGCGCCGTGCTCGCTGGCCGAGCTTTCCAGGAGAGCTTGGTAGGTGACGGTGAGCAGATACTTCGGCAAGAGCAAGCCGAGCAGATCTTCCGGAGAAGGCTCGAACTTGTATTCCTTGCCGCCCTTCTTGTCATCGCCTTCCGACTTCGGAGGCTCGATGGGCAGAAGTTGAACGACCTGCGGCTCCTGTCGGATTGGCGAATAAAATTTGCTGTAGCACAGATACACCGCATCCACCCGACCGGAGGTGTATTCCTCGGTGAGTCGATTGGTGAGTTCCACGGCATCGCTGAGATCAGCCCCCGCCGTCGGAACGCTCATGTGATGAATGATTTCGACACCGCGCTTGCCAAAGAACTGGTTGCCTTTTCGACCCACCGCGAGCATCGCCGTCGGGATGGCTTGCTCGCTGAACCACTTTTGGGCCGCCTTCAAGAGGTTCGTGTTGTACGATCCCGCGAGACCACGATCCGCCGTGATGAGCACGAGCGCGATCTTCTTGGGGCTGGCGCGTTGCTCAAGCAGAGGGTGAGCCGGGAGTTCTCCCGCACCGCCGACGGAGAGGATGAACTCGCGCATCTTCTCGCTGTACGGCCGGGCTTCTTCCACGCGATTCTTGGCCTTGGTGAGACGCGCAGCCGCCACGAGCTTCATGGCTCGGGTGATGGCCTGCGTGTTCTTGGCCGCGCGGATGCGCTGTCGGATCTGCTTGAGCGTCGCCATTCTAGTTGATCTTTCTTCGGGAAGAGATTAGCTGAGGTTGTGAGCCTTCTTGTAGTCGGCCACGATTTCGGCGAATGCCTTCTTCAGGGTCTCGGCCACATCGTCATCCAGCTTCTTGGTGGTGCGGATGGCTTCGTAGGCGTCGGGATACTTTTCCTTGACCGTGTTCAGGATCGCGGTTTCCAGACCCGAGACATGCTCGTTGGGAACGTTGTCCATCACACCGTTGGTGCCAGCGAAGATCGAGATGACCTGGTCTGCAACCGGATAGGGACCCGCCAGCCCTTGCTTCAGAAGCTCGGTGAGGCGTTGGCCTCGGAGCAACTGGAGCTGAGTGGATCGGTCAAGATCACTGGCGAACTGGGCAAACGCTTGCACTTCGCGGAAGTTGGCCATTTCCAGCTTCATGCGACCAGCAACCGACTTCATCGCCTTGATTTGAGCGTTTCCACCAACCCGGCTCACCGAGATACCAACGTTGATTGCCGGTCGAACGCCCGCAAAGAAGAGGTCGGGTTCGAGGTAGATCTGACCGTCGGTGATCGAGATAACGTTGGTCGGAATGTACGCAGAAACGTCGCCGCTTTGGGTTTCGATAACCGGCAGAGCGGTTAGTGAACCAGCGCCGTTCTCGTCGCTCAGCTTGGCTGCGCGCTCCAGAAGGCGGGAGTGGAGGTAGAAAACGTCGCCCGGATAGGCTTCGCGACCCGGCGGGCGGCGAAGAAGCAGCGAGACCGCGCGATAAGCAACCGCGTGCTTGGAAAGGTCGTCGTAGACCGCGAGAGCGTGCATTCCGTTGTCGCGGAAGTATTCGCCCATCGCCGCACCGGCGAACGGAGCAAGGTACTGCATGGCGTTGGTGTCGGCCGCCGAAGCAACCACGACGATCGTGTACTTCATGGCATCGTGGGCGCGCAGAGTTTCCACGACGCGGGCCACGTTCGCCATTTTCTGACCGATGGCGACATAGATGCTGTAAACGCGCTCCTTCTCTTCGCACTCCTCGTTCAGCCTGGCTTGGTTGATAATCGTGTCGATGCAGACCGAGGTCTTACCGGTCTGTCGGTCGCCGATGATGAGTTCGCGCTGACCACGACCGATGGGGATCATCGCGTCGACGGCCTTGATGCCGGTTTGGAGGGGTTCGGTGACCGGCTGTCGGTCAACAACGCCCGGGGCGATGGTTTCGAGCAGGGCAAATTGTTCTGCGGCGATGGTTCCTGCGTCGTCGATCGGTTGACCGAGAGCGTTGACCACTCGTCCGAGCAGAGCCTTACCGACGGGCACTTCGATGATCCGACCGGTTTCCTTAACCGGGTCGCCTTCCTTGATGGCGGTGGAATCGCCGATGAGAACCGCACCGATCGAATCCTCTTCCAAGTTCAGAGCGAGGCCGATGACGCCGCCGGGGAACTCGAGCATTTCACCCACTTGGCAGTCGGGCAAGCCGTAGACGCGGGCAATGCCGTCGCCGACTTGGAGGACAGTTCCTACGTGCTCGACTTCGGCCTTCTTGTTAAAGGCTTGAAGTTCGTGTTCGAGGATCGAGGTGATTTCTTCTGGTCGAATGGCCATGGTCGTTTTTGGGGGGTCAGGCTTGTTTCAGCAAATCGTAGAGCAGGCGATCTTTCAGGCGGCTGAGTTGTCCACGGACGGAACCGTCGAGGACGTAGTCACCATAAGTGACCTTCACACCACCCATCAGATCGGGGTTGACGATGAATTCGGGGTCGAGATTGCGACCAGTTTTCTCGGTGATGGTCGCGAGGATAGCCTTGCGTTGCGCGTCGTCAAGTTCCACCGAGCTTTCTACGGTGGCCTTGGTGACGTTCTCTGCTTGGCGTCGAAGCTCTTCGAACTCCAGCTGGATGCCGACGAGTTCGTCGTCGCGTCGCTTGTCGATGAGCAATCGGATGAATTCGAGGGTGAGAGCCGTCGTCTTGTCGCCGAAGGTCTTCTCGAAGATCGTGGTTTTGTCGGCGGGGGAAGTGCTTGGGCGTTTCAGAAACGTTCGGAACGCCTCGCTGTTATAGATCGCCCCGTTCACCGTCGCAAGGTCCGAGCTGACGCTCCCGACAATATCTTGCTTCGACGCCGCGCTGAAGAGCGCCCTGGCATAACGCTTGGCGACGCGGCGATCTTCCATTAGTTCTTAACCTCGACCGTGCTGAGGAATTCGTCGATGAGCTTGCGGTTCCGGTCGGAGTCGATGTTGGCTCCAAGCAGCTTTTCGGTGGCTTGTAGGCTCAGCTTGGTGACTTCGACGCGCAGATCGCCGAGCACCTTGCGCTTTTCGGCTTCGATTTCTGCAATCGCGGTCTGCTTATATTCCTCGGCTTGTCGCTGGGCATCGGCCATCAGAGACTTCTTGAGGTCTTGCGCTTCCTTGATTTGCGCTTGAATCTGTTCGCGGGCGCTGGCTTCGGTGTCGGCCAGTCGCTTTTCGTAATCCGCCTTCATCTGAGTCATGTCCGCGCGCAGGGTTTCGGCTTCGGTGAAGGTCTTCTCCAGTTCGCCGGTGCGGTGGTCGATGGTTTCGTGAAGGGGCTTGAAGAAGAAGTACTCGATGACCTTAAAGAGGATCAAGAACACGCCAATCGTGGAGATCGTCTTGCCAAAGTTCAGGGGGATCCCCATGCCAGCAAGCGGCTTTTCGATCGCGTCGAAAGCGTGAGCCTTGTACGCCACCATGCCGGCCACCATCAGGATGGCGCCGATCACGATCATTCCCACGACCATTGCGGGATTACTCTTGGGCTGAGTGTTCTCAGTCATTTCGTTCTTCTCAGAAAACTGGGGTTGGTTGGGGGTTGAGGGGGCGACTCCGTGAAGAGTCGCCCCAGAAAGACGATTGGATTAGCCCTTGAATGCGCCTGCACCGACGAAGACGGTGAGCAGGAAGACGAGTTCGACGAAGGCAAGCGCGATGAGCATCGCGGTTTGCATCTTGCCGATGGCTTCCGGTTGTCGTGCCATGCCTTGCATAGCGGCGAAACCGATGAGACCGAGGCCAATTCCGCAACCAAGTGCGGCCATTCCGAGTGCGATAGGAAGCATGTTTTTCTAGTTTCTCCTGTAAGTTCGAGCGGTGGGTGAAATCGTGTTAGGCGGTGGCCGGAACCGGGTCGTGCCCGTGGTCGTCGGCGTGATCGTGTCCATGACCTTCTTCATGATCGTGGTGCGTGACGAGGCTGATGTACACGCAGAAGAGCAAGCAGAAGATGAGTGCTTGGACAACGCAGGTGAGAAGCTTGACCGGAAGCAAGAACGCACCAACCGGGATGTTTGCTCCTTCGCCCAGCTCATTCATAGCAACGGCGGCTCGGTGGCCGCCATCGATGTTTCCGTAGAGTCGGAGGCTGAGGGAGACGTTCTTCATCGTCTCCGAGATGATTTCGATGATGAAGATCATCCCGTTGATGGGAATGAGCGCGAGGCCCATCTTCGGGCCAGCGAAGTGGCTGAAGTGTCCGAGCACGCCGTTCGCCCGCATCCCTTCGTACTGCACATATCCCACCGCGATGAGGGCCATGCCAAGGTTGAAGCTCAGGTCCGCGGTCGGGGAAGTGGGGAAGAAGAGAGCTACGCAGTTGCTAATGAAGATCACGATCCAGAAGGTCATGATCATCGGCATGTACTTGCGTCCGTGGGCACCGATGATGCCGACAACGAGGTTCTCGATGAAAATGTAGAGCTGCTCGGCGTACTGAGAAATGCGGGTGCGGAAGAACCGTTGTCCGAACTCCTTTTTCGCCATGACCATGAGGCCAAACGAGATCAGAACCACGAGGCCGATGTAGAACCACAGGCCTTCAATCGCAAGGGCGGCATGGGCATCACCGCCGTGATCTCCGCCATGAGCGGAATCACCTGCGGCCAGGAGCCATTGCACATTCTGAAAGAGAGAAAGCATGGGACGTCATCAGTCGCGAAGGCTCACGACGTGAACCCTCCAGACCGCAAGGCAGTATACCAACAGCACCCCAAGCCCGTAGCAACCGGGCCCTGGGCCACCGAGACCTTGGACTACCAACCAGCCCCCCGCAAGCAGGGGCAACTTTGACAGAAGCGCAAAGATCATCACGGCTGGGGGAAGCAAAGGTTTCGGGTCGGACGAGGTATTTCTCGTCAAAATCCACATGACTCCCATCAAGCCCACAAAGCCCACGAGCCCGACCGAGAGCCCGAGGACCGAAGAAACGAGAGCAATGAGCAGGGGTGTCACTTGTCGTGCTTGTTCAGAACAAAAACCGCGAATCCGACCCCGACAAAGGCTCCCGCGATCGTGAGAATCGGCTGCCAAGCGTTCCCACCCAGCGCACGATCCAGCAACCAGCCTCCGCCCGCACCAAACAGAGGAATCCCGATGATCGCGTAGGCCACCGTCATCCCGACCCCGAGACCCCGAGAAGCCTCGCCTGTCGAGCGGTTCTCCTTCTCCTCCTGTATCTTCGCGTTCTCGTACCGCCCGCGACTTTCATCCAGACGAGCGTTGAGAGCCTCCGCCTTCGCGGCGAAGTCGCGATCAATCTTTGCCATCTCCTCCTGAGCCTCGCGCCGAGCTTGCGCGGCGCGATCCGTCAGTTCTTCCGCCGGATTCCCCGCTCCCCCACCGGGAAGATCGTTCTCAGGATTCGTTATCATGCGCCCATTGTAGGCGCAAATCCCGGAAGATCAGCATGACCTGATTCAGAAAAGGGTTATCCTTCGTCTACGAAAACAGGAATCCGATGAGCGGGGCTGGCGCGAACTATAGCTTGGACACCGAGGTGCAATTCCTGAAAGGAGTTGGCCCTAAAACCGCCATGCTCCTGGGCAAGCTGGGGATCAAAACCGTCCGCGATATCTTGTGGTTCTTCCCCCGACGATACGACGACCGAAGCAAACTCCCTCAGCTCCTGATGCTCCGCGCTGGAGAAGCCCAGACGGTGCGTGGTCGCCTCGTCGATGTTTCCACAAGAGGAACAAGAGGCGGGAAGGTGCTCATTCGTGCGATCCTTGATGACGGAACCTCGCAAGTCGGTCTCGTCTGGTTCAACCAACCTTGGGTCGCCCGGGAACTTCAAAAGGTGCAAGGAGGCGAAATTGTCGCCTTCGGCATGGTGAAAGAAGGCCAGGGCCGGTCTCTCGAAATGACAAGCCCCGAGTGGGAAGTCCTCGATGAGGACGATGAGGTCGGCGATTTCGCCCGAATTACCCCGGTCTATCCCCTCACCGAAGGCGTTCCTCAATGGGCGGTGCGCAAAGCCGCCGCGAGCGCGATTGAATACTTCTCTCGCCTGCTCGAAGACCCCTTGACCGAGGAGATTCTTCGTGCCAATCGACTGAAACCTCTCAGTTGGTGCATCAAGCAGATGCATCAACCCGACAGCCCCGACACTCTCGACCTGGCACGAGGGCGGCTGGTCTTCGAAGAATTCCTCTATCTCCAACTTGTGTTGCAGATGCGCCGCAATGAGGTGAAGCAGGAGGTCGGCATCAGTTTCCCGATCAGTCAGCTCGAGCACCTTCTGCCGGGAGCTAGCCCTAGTCTTTTCGCGGCGGCTGATGGCGATCACAAAGGCGATCTCTGGACGCAAGTCCACGCGATGCTGCCGTTCGAACTCACAGGCGCCCAGAAGCGAGTCATCGGCGAGATATGGCAAGACATGGAGCGGCCTTACCCGATGAATCGCCTCGTGCAGGGCGATGTCGGGAGCGGAAAAACCGCCGTCGCCGCCAGCGCGATTCTCGCTGCGGTCAAGTGCGGATACCAGGCGGCGATGATGGCCCCGACAGAGATCCTCGCCGAGCAGCACTATCTCAATCTCGTCAAGCTGTTCGATCCGCTCGGCATCACCGTGAACCTGATGGTCGGCAAGCAGACCGCCAAGCAAAAGCGCACAGCAATGGAAAAAGCGGCAGGCGGGGAAGCCCAGGTCAATGTTGGCACCCATGCGCTGATCAGCGAGGGAGTGAAGTTCCACAAACTCGGGCTCGCCGTTATCGACGAACAGCACCGATTCGGCGTCGTTCAGCGCATGGCGTTGAGGCAAAAAGGATTCGGGCATCCGGACGTTCTTGTCATGACCGCGACTCCGATCCCCCGAACCCTCACGATGTCGCTCTACGGCGACCTCGATCTCAGCGTCATCGACGAACTCCCGCCTGGACGTAAGCCGATCAAAACTCACTGGAAGAAGCCCTGGGATCGAGACAAGGTCTACGCCACGGTGCGGACTCTGATCCAGGAAGGCCGTCAGGCGTACTTTGTCTGCCCGATGATCAGCGAGAGCGACAAGATGCAGACTCAGGCTGCGGAGGATCTCCACTACCGGCTCACTCATGAAACCTATCCCGACCTGCGGGTCGGCCTCCTCCACGGACAGATGAAGCCGGCGGAAAAAGAGGAAGTGATGGAGCAATTCCGGCGTCACGATCTTGATATTCTTGTGAGCACCGTGGTGATCGAAGTCGGCGTCGACGTCCCCAACGCGACCGTGATGGTGATCGAGGACGCCAACCGATTTGGTCTCGCCCAGTTGCACCAACTCCGCGGCCGGGTCGGACGGGGCTCTCATCAGAGCTTCTGCATCCTCGTGGCAGACGCTACGAACCCCGATTCCGAGAAGCGGCTCCGCATCCTGGAAGAAACCACGAATGGGTTCAAGATTGCGGAAGAAGATCTCAAGATCCGCGGCCCCGGTGATGTCGTGGGAACCAGGCAGAGCGGGGAGATCGAGTTCCAGCTCGCGAACCTCGTGGATGATGGACCAGTGTTGGAAACGGCTCGCCAGGCGGCCATCGGCATCTTGGATCGCGACAAGAATCTCTCCCGTCCGGAACACCAGATGCTCCTCCAAAAGATCCGCGAGCAGAGGTCTTACGAGGCTCTCATCGTGGTCAGTTAAGAACAAGAATTCTTGCGGGTAAGACTTCCAAGCTACTGGCCTTAATCTAATTGTGAGTGCAACGGATCGTCACTGACTAAGCATTTGCGAACGCATCGATCCTCGCCTCTGATCCAGGTTCTGTGACATGATGAAATTGATGACGACTCATCAGGAAATCACTCATTCCGAATTGAACGATCTGCTTGCCTCCGGTGCGGAGCTGACCATTCTTGACGTGAGGGAATCCGATGAACTTGAAAACGGCATGATCCCCGGAGCCATCCACGTTCCGATGGGAGAGGTGCCGGAGCAATACCGTCAGTTCGACGCGCGAAAACCCCTCATTGTCGTCTGCCGAAGCGGAGCCCGGAGTGCGCGAGTCACCCAGTTCCTTGCCATGCAAGGCTTCCCGGACGTGCGGAATCTCACTGGTGGAATGAACACTTGGGCCGCCGAAATCGACCCAAGCATCACCATTTATTGAGTTAGGCTTTCTTCTTCCGGGTCGTCGGCTTCTTTTTCGCCGCCGTCGATTTGGATCCCGCCGACTTGGCGGATGAAGATTTCGCCGTTGATCGCGACGCGGTTCGTCCTCTGGTCGAGCCGCGTTTCTTTTTCGGCGGCCCCAGCGCGGCTCGAGCCTGGATCAATTCCACTGCCTGCTCCGGCGTAAGTTCGAGCGGGTTCATTCCCTTCGGAATCGTTGCGTTGGTGGTTCCATCGGTGACATAGGGGCCGTATCGACCCTCCATCACGCGAACCGGCCCGGCGCACCCTTCGAGTTCGCCCATCTCCTTCATCGCCGCCGCGACTTTGCGCTGACCACGACCTCCGGTTGCAAACAGCTCCAACGCGGCCTCAACCGAAATATTCGCCGCCGCGCGCCAATCGCCTGCGTTCGCCCGCTTTTCGCCTGAGCTCAAATAAGCTCCATATCGACCGATCTGCACGACGATCGGCTCACCCGTTTCAGGGTGATTCCCGATCGTCTTGGGGAAGGTAAGAATGAGCGCAAGATCCGGATCATCCAGCTTATTGGCATCGACTCCTGGAGGAATGCTCACCCGGCGCGGAGCTTCGCCCGCTTCTTCCTGCGCCGGAGTCAGACCAACCTCCAGATACGGCCCAAATCGACCTTTCTTGGCAAAAACACACTGCCCCGTCGCTGGGTCGAGGCCAACCGCTTCCGGCCCTTTGGCGCGATCCTCGATCAGCTCCAGAGCCTTTTCGTAGGTCAGCTCCGCCGGGGCCATGTCCTCCGGAATCGACGCGGTGTTGCCCGTGCCGCCTTCGCCTCGTTGGATGAACGGCCCGTTTCGACCAATCCGAATCACGATATCTTCGCCAAGCTGGATATGCGGGAACGGCATGTTCGGCCCTTCTTTATCCACTTTCTCGGCAATCCCCAACTCCTCACCTGCGCCGTAATAGAAGCTTTTGAGGTGCTTCACCATATCACGGTCGCCATTTGCGATCTCGTCGAGTTCGTTCTCCATTTCGGCGGTGAACTTCAGATCAACCAGATTCGCGAAGTTATCTTCGAGGAGTTCCGTGACGGCAAACGCCGTGAAGGTCGGCACCAGCTGAGTGCCAGACTTGAACACGTAGCCCCGATCCTGGATCGTGCCGATGATGCTGGCGTAAGTGGAAGGTCGCCCGATCCCCTCGTCTTCAAGTTTTTTGACGAGGCTCGCTTCCGTGTAGCGCGCCGGAGGCATCGTCGCGCTCTCACGCGCCGTGACGGCGGTTGCATTCAGCACGTCACCCAGATTCAGCTCAGGAAGAATCGTTTCCTTGTCGCCGAGTTCCGCATTGGGATCATCGGAGCCTTCAACGTAGGCACGCAAGAAACCAGGGAAGAGAATGGCCTTTCCGCTCGCCCCGAACATGTGACCCTTGCCCGCATGCTCGACGGTGACTTCAACCTTGGTCCGCTCGACTTCCGCCGGGCTCATTTGGCAAGCGATCGTTCGCTTCCAAATCAGATCGTAAAGCTTGAACTGCTCCTCGCTTAGATACTGCCGAATCGATTGCGGGGTGCGACTCAGGTCGGTCGGGCGGATGGCCTCGTGGGCTTCCTGGGCATTCTTCGCCTTGCTCTTGAAGGTTCGCGGCTTTGCCGGAACGTACTTTTCACCATACATCGACCCGATGACCTGGCGAGCCTCGCGCAGCGCACGCTCCGCCAGATTGAGAGAGTCGGTACGCATGTAGGTGATCAAACCCACGCTACCCGAGCCGATATTCACCCCTTCATAGAGGTTCTGCGCAATTTGCATCGTGCGCTGTGCCGTGAAACCATACTTCCGGATCGCCTCTTGCTGAAGCGTCGAGGTCATGAACGGTGGCGGAGGATTCTCGACCCCTTTCGCCTTTTCGACATCCGTCACGGTCCAGGGTTTGGAAGCCAGAAGAGCCGTCGCCAGAGGCTCCGCATCCGCGTAACTCAGCCACAGATCATCCTTCTTGACCATCTCGCCGCGATTCGAGAAGCTCGACCCGTCAGCAAGCCGCTGGGTCGCGACGCGTCGAAGTTCCGCCTTGAAGGGCCCCTTGGCTGCCGCCAGATCCGCCGTGATCCCGGCGTACTTCACCGAGATGAAATCGCGTCGCTCTCGTTCGCGCATGACGACCAACCTCACCGCCACGCTCTGCACGCGTCCTGCCGAAAGCTTGGGAGCGACCTTCTTCCACAACAGGGGAGAGAGCGTATAGCCGTAGAGTCGATCCAGGATACGCCGCGTCTCCTGAGCCCGAACCAACGCCTCATCCACATCACGCGGATTCGCCAGAGCCTCCGCAATCGCCTCAGGAGTGATTTCGTGGAACACGATGCGCTGAATCTTCGTGCCCTTCTTCGGCTTCAGCACCTCGCGGATATGCCACGAGATCGATTCTCCTTCGCGGTCTTCGTCAGTGGCGAGCAGGAGCGTGTCGCAATCCTTGGCCGAGGACTTGAGGTCAAAGACTTTGGCCTTCTTGTCGGACGTGACAATATAGACCGGCTCGAAATCGCCCTCGACGTTCACGCCGAGCTTCGCCCAGGCTTTGCCTTTGAGCTCAGCCGGGACGTCTGTAGCCTTCTCCGGCAAGTCGCGGATATGACCAAACGAGGCTTTGACCTCATAACCTTTGCCCAAAAACTGACTGATCGTCCGAGCTTTGGCGGGCGATTCAACGATGACAAGGGTTTTGGACATAGGCGTTCAAGCGGCGGGCTGGTTTTACCGGGCATCGTGCCCTGAGAATCAAGGGAGCAAGGGTCAATGGTCCAGTTGGCGACTAATTGCCCCGGAAACTCCCGCTTTCTGGAACGAGATACCCGGATCAATCGTTCGCCGAATTGAGTAGACGGTTCATCCGTCTAAAATGTGTGGCAATGACTCGGCTTCGATCGCTCTTTCTTCTGATGCTCACTCTCGGAGCCATGTTCCAGGCGTCCGCCGAGACATCATGGGTCGGCATCTACTTGCAGGGGAACAAGGTCGGCTATGCCTCGACCACTGCGACCGAGACGCAATTTGAAGGCAAGAAAGCGGCTCGATCCGAGATGCGGATGGTGGTGCAGACACAAATGCTCTCCCAGCAGATGAAGATCACGGTGCGATCCGTGACCATCGCGACCCCGGAAGGCTCGCCGATCTACACAGAGTATTTCACCGAAAGCTCCGGACGGAGTCTGGGCGTCAATGCCCGGTTCTATGCCGACCGCATCGAAGCTGTTCTCATCACCGCCGCAGGAGAGCAGCCTCAAGTCATTAAGATTCCGGAAGGCGTGAGGCTCGCCGTCGATCCCAGCCAGCAGGTGATGGATGGCAGTTTCCCTCTGACAAACGGCGAAGCCAAAGCGTATGTCTTCAATCCGGAAGGAATGAACCTGGTTGAAGTCACGGTGCGACCCGGCGGAAAACAAAATGTGGAGATTGACGGAAAGACCATCGAGGCTCAAACCCTGCGCATCCAAGACCCCCGAGCCCCGTCCACGATGTACGTCGGCGACAAAGGCGAGTTCCTCCTGATGACCTGCCCGATGGGCATGGAGTTCCGTCCCGAGTCCGAAAGCGCCGCGAAGCAACTTCCCGGAGTCTTCACCGGTGATCTCGCCGTGGCGTCGATGATCGTGCCAACGGGCAAGCTTGATCCTCTCGCCAAGAAGCTCATTCTCCGGGTCGAAGGCGTCGATCTCAGCAAGTCCCCGAGCGATGCGGGGCAATCCATCAAGCCAGAAGCCGATGCCTGGATCGTCACCGTTGAACCCAATACCTCGGCAGACAAGAACGCCACGATCTCGCAAGCCCAGCACGGCATGGAGCGCTGGCTCAAGCCCGATATCCGCGTGCCCAGCGACAGCAAAGAGTTCATTGATCTCGCTCAGAAAATCGTCGGCGATGAAAAGCGGGTCACCTTAGCCGCGGAGAAAATCCATCGCGAGGTCTATGGGTTTATGGGCGTCAATGCTGGCATCGGCGTCATGCGCGATGCCCGCGAAATCTTGGAGACGAAAGAAGGGGTGTGCCGCGATCACGCCATTCTCGCCGGAACGATTCTGCGCGCGGCAGGAATCCCGGCACGATTTGTGAACGGTTTGGTGTACCAGGATGGGGCGTACTACTATCACGCGTGGGTGGAGTTTTGGGATGGCAAAGCCTGGATCGGACTCGACACCACTCGAATGCCGTTCCAAATGACGGCGAAGTACATCAAAACGGCCCAGGGTACGGTAGGCGAAGCGCTCCAGGGCTTTTTGCTGGATGGTGCCAAGATAACGGTGATTGCAAACAACTAGGGAGAGGAAGAATCAGGTGAGCTGCGCGTGAAGAACATCGGAAAGATCATTTTCATAGGCCTGTGTGGCTTGGTCGGCGCGTTGCTTTCCGTCACCTTGCTTCCGCCTCAGATCGACGCGATTGGTCAGCGGATGTACTCGATGAACCGGAAGCTGGAACAAGAATCCGGCCCTGGTCAATCGAACGTCTCGCCTCCGGCGAAGACGCCAGAAAAGCCCGACGCCCAGACTCCCGCACCACCAGCGGACCCATCCGCACCTGTCGTCGGCGATCTCTCTGAGGGCGAGGCAGCAGGCTCATCCACGTCCCCTTCTGCGAATGCGAGCGCTCCCGTCGTGGGGAACGAGACGCAGTCCAAGCCGCCGTTCAGACCCGTGGCAGACGATACGTCGATTCAGCCTCAGTTTCAAGCCAATGCCTTCGCGCTGGCGCTACTCGGATTCATTCTCGGATCGGCTCTCGGCAGCTTCCTCGTGCGAGTCGGTGACCGCGCCGGAGCGAATTGGGACAAGATGCCCCCGGGCGACCGCATCATTTGGGTGCTCGGCACTTTCTCGGGTGTGGTCGCGGGAATCATTGTCTCGGTGCCGTTCCTGCTGCTCTTCCAGGGCCGCCCGGAAGGCACCCTGATCTCCATCGCCCTTGTCGTGGGATGCAGTGCCGCGATGGTCTATCTCCTGCGATCCCTGGCACCCTATCTGCCCTGGGAATCGAGTGCGATGACCCAGCGCCGCACCGGCATCAAGATTCTCGACACCAACGTCCTCATCGACGGTCGAGTGTACGATCTCATCCGCACCGGATTCATTGACGGCGACATTTACATTCCGGGATTTGTGCTCCTGGAACTCCAGCACATCGCTGATTCTTCCGACAGCTTGCGTCGCCAGCGCGGCCGCCGGGGCCTCGATGTTCTGAAGCGAATCCAAAGCGAATTCACCGTCGACGTGGGCTCCCGCGACCGATACGCCGGAAATCAGAAAGAAGAAGTCGATGCCCGCTTGGTGAAGCTCGCCAAGTCTCTGGGCGCCGATCTCGTCAGCAACGATTTCAATCTGAACCGCGTGGCGACCATCCAAGACGTCAAGGTTCTGAACATCAACGACCTCGCTCTCGCCCTCCGTCCGAATGTTCTCCCCGGGGAGAACCTGGACGTGATGATCATTCGGGAAGGGAATCAGAGCAACCAGGGTGTCGGCTATCTCGACGATGGCACGATGGTCGTGGTCGAGCATGGCCGCGATCTCATCGGGGAAGCCACCACGGTTGTCGTGACGCAGGTCATCCAGACCGAGCGTGGCAAAATGATCTTTGCTGATGCAGACCTCGACATCGCCATCGAAGAACCCCGACGAAAGCAACCGCCCAGTCGAGGCACCCGCTAGTCCGCCCAAGGTCTGCGCGATCCTGCTCGCGGCCGGGAGTTCTACTCGCTTCGGCGAAGACAAGCTCGAACAGCTCATTGGCGGCGTCCCGCTGTGGCTGGCGAGCTACCAAGCCCTTGCCGCCTCGCCCCTCATCGATGCGATTGGCATCGTGACGAGCGCGGAGAAAGTCGAGTCGGTCCAGCAACGCGCCCCGGAGGCGTTCTTCGTGGTGGAAGGGGGATCGAGCCGGCAAGCGAGTGCCCACGCGGGGATCCTTGCCATACCACAGGACTACGAAGTCGTCCTGATCCACGACGCAGCCCGACCATTCGTCAGCCAGGCCATCACCCAGGCGGTCATCGAAGGTGTGGCCCGCACCGGTGCCGCTTACCCCGGAATCCCCGTCGCCGACACGATTCGAGAGGGCACCAGACTCCTGAATCGGAGCGAGCTCCGCGCGGCACAGACTCCCCAAGGCGGCCGACGCGACTGGTTTCTATCCGCCCACGCCCAAGTGACGGAAGAACTCACCGACGACATCGCTCTCCTCGAAGCCGCAGGATTCCCCTCCGAAGTCGTCCCCGGTGACCCCAAGAACCGCAAGATCACCCTCCCCACCGATCTCGAATCCACGGAAATCCGCACGGGCCTGGGCTACGACATCCACCGATTCAGCACCGACCCCGACAGGCCTCTCTGGCTTGGAGGAGTCGAATTCCCCGACGACAAGCCAGGGCTCGAAGGCCACAGTGATGCTGATTCACTCCTCCACGCCATCGTCGATGCCCTCCTCGGCGCGGCGTGCCTGGGAGACATCGGCGTCCACTACCCGCCGAGCGACCCTCAGTGGAAAAATTGCCCTTCGCTCCGATTCCTGACAGAAACTTCATCATTGCTGGAGCGCGAAGGTTGGCGTATTCTAAGTATAGATGCAACCGTCGTGGCAGAGCGGCCACGAGTGATGCGAAAACAGAGCGAAATCCGCTCCGCGATTGCTTCCGCGTGTGGTCTGCCGGTGACATCGGTCAGCGTCAAGGCGACCACGAATGAAGGTCTGGGCTCCCTTGGAAGAACTGAAGGAATTGCCGCCTATTCCGTCGCCACAATACGCCGAAGATAAGAAAGGTAGGAACCCTGAATGTTAGAAGTTCTGGTACGCAACGCGAACGGTAATTTGAGTCAACACGACCGAGACTATGCCACCAAGAAACTTGGAAAGCTCGACCGCTACTTCCACTCCGCCAGCCGAGTGGAACTGGCTTACCGAGAGGACAAGACCGGGCATAGGATTGAGGTGACGGTGTTCGCCGACGGAGTCGTCCTGCACGGCATGGAGAGTGATCCCCATGTCCACGCCGCCATCGACAAAGTCGCTGACAAGCTCGAAAACCGCCTGCGACGCGTGAAATCGAAGCTCGTCAAGCGCTTGCAGGGTCGCGGCACGCCGGTCGCCGACGACCTCCTGTCTCTCCCGGATCAAGAGTTCGACGACTCCACGTTCACCGAAGAGCGCGGATACTCGCTCAAGCCGATTTCCGCAGAGGAAGCGGTGCTCCAGATGGAGCTCACCGACTACCCCTTCTATGTTTTCCGCAACATGGAAACCGGGAATGTCGAGGTGGTCTACCGCACGGAGAAAGGCCACGGCATCGTCTTCGCCGAGCGATGATTCTCCGGTGGCTTCAGTGACTGAGAGCACGCTGGATTGAGGCCGAGCCAAGCCCAATCGGGATCGCCTTAGCCTGGATTCAAGCGGACGACTCCTGGATTCGCCCTCTCCGAGCTTGATGTGCTGTGACATGACATCCTTGACACTCCGAGACAGGACATTGTTGACACATGCCTTTCTCGGGTTGGTCGGTTATGGATTCGCGTCTTTTACTTGTTCATCGCGTTCTGGTCGAAGGCAGTAGTG